>NZ_JBPJZL010000049.1:0-1736 GCF_051216835.1 Variovorax multivorans | reverse complement strand
CACTGAGGCTCGACAGTTCGAGAGCGAGCGCGTATTCGGATTAGCTGCCTAGAGCAATCCAAGTCCTGCAAACCAGTAGTAGGGGTCGCAGAGCCCGGCAGCGACGACCGGCAGTTGTCGTCAAGGGAAGGGCCTTCAGGCTTTTTTCCGAACCGGTGCGCATCGTGCACCGATTTCGTACGCCGACCAGCCACGCGGGATCGACCCCCAAGTTCGCATGGCTCCGAAAGGAGCCCAGGCGAGGCCATGGGTAAACGGGGGCGATCCCGCGCATGCCCGCCGCGGCTGCGACCTTGCAGGTCACGTGCGCTCCATCCTCATGCCACTCACTCTGAACACGCCTTGATACTCGTCCGAGAAGGAAGGGGCGGCTGGAGGCGCCCACGCTTACTGCATCGACAGAACGGACTTTCGTCTTCAAAATCCGCGAGAAACGGAGGGGAACGTGCCCAAAAAGCCCTACAAGACGCTTCAGACACCAGAAAAGCCTGCGGCTCCCCCGAAAAAGTGGTGGGAAATTGCAACCGATCTCATCAGCAAGACCGATGGTCTTATCAAGGCAGTTGCCACATTGCTGGCCGCCATCGTTCTTGTCTGGGGCCTTTACACGCCAAAACCGAACCCACCCCCGAACCCTCCTGGACCTGACACCTCCGACAAAAAGACGACTGGGACTTCGGGCAAAGACGACACCGTCGATGATCCTAACGATGTGGTGCCGCGTCCGCGCCCTAGTGAAACCTTGGTGGGATGGATGTATGTCGGATCACGGGTGGGGCAGTCTTGGTGGCGGGATCACGCGGAGCCAGCCAAGACACTCGACACCGAGGCAGTCCCAAGTCCCGGCTCCCAGTACGACGTCACCGCAAGTGTCTTCCTACGAAGGGCTCCTCCCAACGAATTGCCGAATGGCGATCGTCCCAGCATGGAGCCGATCATCGTTCGCGGAGGAAAGCAGCTCGCTGTGAACCCCGGGATGCGCGTCAAAGTTGACAACATCCGCATGGTGGTCGTGAAGCAGGTCCCCAATGTCGAACGCACGTGGGTTTGGGCCCACGTCACGGTACTTCAGCCCTGAGGCTGCCTTCGCGTGCGCTTGGAATGACCCGCCTGTACGGCGGCAGCACTGCACGTCGACCACAGCATCACTCAGCCTAAGCGCAACACGCATCAAAACTGGAAAACAGTCCTACCAGGGGTCGAGTCGTGACGACATATTCGTGGAGCGCCGTATATCTATGGCCAATCGGACATGGAGAACGACATGCTCTGGATGCACAAGCCCGACCCGTACAAAGACTTTAAGGACGATAGTGAGCGTCGCCTCGCGTTGCGGCATCGTGAGCGTTGGCTGACGTACAGTGTCATTGGTGTTGCCCTTGTAGGTTCGCCGAGGGTTGCCGTATTCAGCTGGTTGCTGTTGAAGCAGATCAAACCGCTGCTGCTGTTGTAAGGAGAGGGCGCTGTGCAACACGTCGCTGAGCACACCGGCAGGTCGCTCCCGGCGACTCCGCGAAAGGCGATTCCCTAGGAACTGACGCGCTTTCAGTCGTTGTGCATTTCGAACCAGTCCGACGTGGTCAAGCTCTTTTGCGCTTCGCGTAGAGAGGATGGGCTTGATGCTGGCTCAAGGCATCCACTGAGATCGCTGGGGCAGGAGAACCTTCCTGACACAGATCTTCATGACGTCCCGCATTACCTTGTTCATTTTGGCCAAATGGTGCTTGACTACATCT
>NZ_JBPJZL010000048.1:0-1736 GCF_051216835.1 Variovorax multivorans | reverse complement strand
CCTCGCCTCCCTCTTCGCCGAGGTCCTGCGACTGCCACAGGTGGGCATCGATGACAGCTTCTTCGACCTGGGCGGCCACTCCCTGCTGGCCACCAAGCTCATCAGCCGCATCCGCTCCAGCCTGGGCGTCGAGATCGCCATCCGCACCCTCTTCGAAACCCCTACCGTCGCTCAATTGGCATGCAAGCTGGATGAAGCGCCTGCGGCGCGCAAGCCATTGCGCCCAATGCGGCAAGGTCACCGTCCAGATGCAAGACCGATGGAGGTCAGCACGTGAGTCGTTTATTCGTCGCCACATCGCTCGCACCCTGCACAGCAGGTATTCGAGATTGCTGATTCTCGATCAAGCCTGCCAAGACTGGTTGCATCTCAACATCATGCCAAGCACGGAGACTCGATGATCCCTCTGTCTTTTGCACAGCGTCGGCTGTGGCTCCTTTTTCAAATCGATGGCCCAAGTTCGACTTACAACGTCCCAACGGTGCTTCGTCTGGAAGGACGCTTGGACGAAGAAGCTCTCCGGGGCGCGTTAGGAGACGTAGTGGGCCGTCATGAGAGCCTGCGCACCATTTTCCCGGCTGCGAGTGAGAGTGAATCGGAGCAATTCATTCTGATGCCCGAAGAGGCTCCTCTTACCTTGCAGGTACAAGAGTCCTCTGAAACGACTTATCCGCAGCAACTCGCGGAGGCCATCGAATACGGCTTCGACCTGGGCTCTGAGCTCCCGATCCGCGCCAGCCTGTTCCGCCTGGACGAGGAGCATCACGTCCTGCTGCTGCTGTGCCATCACATCGCCAGCGACGGGTGGTCGCTCGCGCCGCTGGCGCGCGACCTGTCCAGCGCCTACGCCGCGCGCACGCAGGGCCACGCACCCCAGTGGTCGCCACTGCCCGTGCAGTACGCCGACTACACGCTCTGGCAGCACGAGCTGCTGGGCAGCGAGTCGGACCCCCACAGCCTCATCTCCGCACAGCTGGCCTACTGGCAGCGCACGCTCGCCGGCCTGCCCGAGCAGTTGCAGCTGCCCACCGACAGGCCTCGCCCTGCCGTGTCCTCCTATCGCGGCGAGAGCATCCCCTTCCAGCTGGATGCAGACCTGCACCACAAGCTGACGGCCCTGGCCCGCGAGGGCCAGGCGAGCATGTTCATGGTGCTGCAGGCTGCGCTGGCCGCCTTGCTCACGCGCCTCGGAGCAGGCACCGACATCCCCCTGGGCAGCCCGATCGCCGGGCGCACCGACGAGGCCCTGGACGACCTGGTGGGCTTCTTCCTGAACACGCTCGTGCTGCGCACCGACACCTCGGGCAACCCCAGCTTCCGCGAGCTGCTCTCGCGCGTGCGCGAGACCAACCTGGCCGCCTACGCGCACCAGGACCTGCCCTTCGAGCGTCTGGTGGAGGTGCTCAACCCGGTGCGCTCCATGGCGCGTCATCCCCTGTTCCAGATCATGCTGGTGCTGCAGAACAACGACCGCGCCAGCTTCCAGCTGCCAGGCCTGCAGGTCAGCGCCGAGCCACTGGGCCTGCACACGGCCAAGTTCGACCTGTCCTTCGCGCTGCGCGAGCAGCGCGGCTCGGACGGCTCGCCCCAAGGCATCGTGGGCCAGGTCGAGTTCGCCACGGACCTGTTCGATCGCGCCAGCGTCCAGGCCATCGTCGCTCGCCTGCAGCGCGTGCTCGCAGCCATCGCTGCCGACCCCGCCCAGCCCATCGGCGCCATCGAGATCCTGCAGCCCG
>NZ_JBPJZL010000047.1:0-2219 GCF_051216835.1 Variovorax multivorans | reverse complement strand
CATTGAATACTGACCCACCCGCTTTGTGAGCTTGAAGGCTTCACGGTGTGGATAAGTGCTTGGTGTTCTCCTTTTTAGGTTGAGGCTTTGCAGAACTGTTTTTGAACCTGAAGCTGTCGTTTCCGGTCTCCAGGATGTGGCACCGATGCGTCAGCCTGTCCAACAGCGCAGTGGTCATCTTCGCATCACCAAAGACGCTAGCCCACTCCCCGAAGCTGAGGTTCGTGGTGATCACGACACTGGTCCTCTCGTAGAGCTTGGACAGCAGGTGGAACAGAAGTGCTCCTCCTGATTCGCTGAAGGGCAGGTAGCCCAGCTCATCCAGGATCACCAAGTCCACGTGCAGTAGTTTGTTGGCAATCTGGCCAGTGTTTCCGTTGGACTTCTCCACTTCAAGAGCATTGACCAGTTCGATCGTGGAGAGGAACCGGACACGGAGACGGTGATGCTCGATGGCCTGCACCCCGATTGCGGTTGCAAGGTGGGTCTTTCCTGTTCCGGGCCCACCAACGAGAACAACGTTGTGCGCTTGGTCGAGGAATTCACATCTGTGCAGTTGGCGCACCGTGGCTTCGTTCACCTCGCTGTGCCCGAAGTCGAATCCGACCAGATCCCGGTAAGCGGGGAACTTGGCCAGCTTCATCTGATAGGCCAGTGAGCGCACTTCGCGCTCTGCCGTTTCAGCCTTGAGCAGCTTCGACAAGATCGGCTGGGCCGCTTCGAAGGCAGGGACGCCCTGGTCGCCCAGCTCCGACACCGCGTGGGCCATGCCATGCATCTTGAGACTCTTCAACAGGGTGACGATCGCCATCGTCGTCGAATCATGTGCCATGACGTACCCCCTTGCGCGGCTGCGCGTCCCGGAGTGAGTCGTAGCGCGAGACGTTTGCCTTCGGCTCTGTGGAGAGCTTGAGGGCCTGTGGCGCAATCACTTCTGGAACTGCAGACTTTCCGTCGACCAGGCGATGCAGGATGTTCAGGACGTGCGTCTTGGTCGCAACGCCAGCGTCCAACGCCGCCTCGACCGCAGCCAGGACCATGTGCTCTTCGTGATGCAGCACCAGCGCCAGAACTTCTACCATCTCTCGATCACCCCCAGGCTTCTTGAGCAGCGTCGCCTGCAGCCGTTTGAACGGCGTCGGCAGCTCTGCAAACGGTGCGCCATTCCTGAGTGCCCCAGGTTTCCTCTGCAGCACAGCCAGGTAGTGGCGCCAGTCGTAGATGGTCTGGCCAGTCACGTCGTGTCGCCGGTCGATGACCCGGCTGTGCTCGCATATCACTTGGCCTTCGGCTGCCACCACCAATCGGTCGGCGTACACCCGCAAGCTGACCGGCCGATTGGCAAACGATGCGGGGACGCTGTAGCGCGTCCGGTCGAAGGTGATCAAGCAAGTCGGGGAGACACGCTTGGTGTGCTCCACGAAGCCGTCAAACGCAGGCGGCGGAGGCATCAGGAAGGGTTTTTCCTGAGCCCAGACATCCGCGACAGTGCCTGGCAGTTGCCCGTGGGCAATCTCCTTCCACAGCGCCTTGCAGCGGACTTCAAGCCAATCGTTGAGCTCGGCGAGCGTCGAGAACGCCGGAACGGGCTGCCAGAGGCGATGCCGGGCATCACGCACGTTCTTTTCGATCTGGCCCTTCTCCCAGCCTGACGCCGGATTGCAGAACTCGGCTTCGAAGAGGTAGTGGCTCACCATCGCGCTGAATCGGACGTTGACGTCCCGATCCTTGCCGGTGCGGACCTTGTCCACGGCCGTCTTCATGTTGTCGTAGATCCCACGTTTGGGCACGCCGCCCAGCATGCGGAAGGCATGGTTGTGCGCGTCGAACAGCATTTCGTGGGTCTGCAGGAGGTAAGCGCGCACGCTGAATGCTCGGCTATGGCTGAGCTTCAAATGCGCGACCTGCAGCTTGGTGCGCTCGCCGGCGATCACAGCCCAGTCCTCACTCCAGTCGAACTGGAATGCCTCTCCGGGGCCAAAGACCAAGGGCACGAACGTGCCGCGGCCGGCAACACGCAGCGTCTCCTGGCGATCGGCTTGCCATTTCCGGTAGAACGCCGCCACGCGGCCGTACGAGCCGTCGAAGCCCAGCGCGACCAGGTCTGTGTGGATCTGCCGCAGATTGCGCCGCTGTTTCCGCGATTTGGTGGCCTCGATCGCGAGCCAGGTCGCGAGCTTCTCGGCATAGGGATCGAGCTTGCTCGAGCCCGTCCGCTT
>NZ_JBPJZL010000046.1:0-2307 GCF_051216835.1 Variovorax multivorans | reverse complement strand
GTAATAGTCCGACGAAGGCCGTCTTGATGAAGCCGGACGAAGTCGACAGCATGTGACCTGAATAAATGGCACCGCATTAGGTGCCCATCATCAGGAGTGCATGTACATCATGAAGAGTGAGGGAGAACCGGGTCGGCGCCATCACGATCGGGCGTTGAAGGCCAGGCTCGTTGAGCTGAGCTTGCAGCCAGGAGCGTCGGCATCAGCAATCGCGCGGGAGCATGGCATCAACGCCAACTTGCTGTTCACCTGGCGACGTGAGTTCCGGCGCGCTGAGACTTCAGCGGACAGCACGCAATCAGCTGTGTTGTTGCCGGTGAAGGTCGCGTCGCCCGCCGAGGTCATGACGATGGCCACTTCAATCGGGCCCACGCCCCCACAGTCGAGACCGGCGGCGCGCAACGGCGTCATCGAGCTGGAGTTCGCCGGCGCGCAATTGCGATTGCGTGGCGCTGTCGACGAAGACAGCCTGTGCAGCGTCCTGCGCGCGCTGCGCCAGAGTGCATGATCGGCCCGCGCGCGGGCACCCGCGTCTGGTTGGCTGCTG
Organism: Variovorax multivorans; assembly: GCF_051216835.1. Taxonomy (NCBI): domain Bacteria; kingdom Pseudomonadati; phylum Pseudomonadota; class Betaproteobacteria; order Burkholderiales; family Comamonadaceae; genus Variovorax; species Variovorax multivorans. The sequence goes on along the minus strand of NZ_JBPJZL010000046.1, from coordinate 1,760 downwards.
GCGTGACGGACATGCGCTGCGGCATGGACACGCTGGCGGCGAAGGTGCAGACCGCACTCACCGAGGATCCGTACTCCGGCCATGTCTTTGTCTTCCGTGGCCGCCGAGGCGATCTCGTCAAGCTGCTGTGGAGTGACGGCGATGGCATGTGTTTGCTGGCCAAACGTCTGGAGCGTGGCCGCTTCATCTGGCCGCAGGCCGAGTCGGGCTCAATCTCGCTGAGCGGTGCACAGCTGTCGATGCTGCTCGAAGGCATCGACTGGCGCCGACCCGAGCGCACCTGGCAGCCGCGCGCAGCGGCGTAGTGGAGCATCGACCAAGTTGACAGGACAACTCCCGTTGTAGGGGTGGGCTCCGGCCGGCACAGTCGTGCCCATGACCTCGCAGGAACTGCTTGCCGCCAACGCCGCGCTCAGCGGCGAAGTGCAGCGCTCGCAAGAGGCATTGAAGATCGCTCTGCTCACTGTCGAGAAGCTCAAGGTCGAGGTGGCGTACTTGCGTCGCATGAAGTACGGCCGCTCCAGCGAGCAGCTCGAGCATGCCCAGCTTGAACTCGTGGGCGGCCAGCTCGCGCAACCGACATTGACACTGGCGAGCCGGGCCGAGGGCGCCGGCGCCGAAGACGACGAGCACCATTCCAACGTCACGTCCATCGAGCAGGCCCGCAGGAAGCGTCAGGCGCGACATCGCACTGGCGTGCGCGACTTGCCAGATCATCTGCCACGGCGCACCGTGGTGCACACGCCGCACAGCGGTTGCAGCTGCGAGGCTTGCGGCCGCGGCCTTCGCGAGATCGGCCAGGACGTCTCGGAGGTACTCGACTACGAGCCGGGCAGCTTCCATGTCGTGCGCCACGTTCGCCCCAAGCTCGCTTGCGCGAGCTGCAGCACGATCACGCAGGCGTCAGCGCCGAGTCGTCCCATCGATCGCTGCATGGCCGGCACCGGCCTGCTCGCACATGTGCTGGTGAGCAAGTATTGCGACCACACGCCTCTTTACCGGTTGTGCCAGATCTACGGCCGTGAAGGCGTCGAACTGCAGCGCTCGACCCTGGCCGACTGGGTGGCGCAGGCGGCACGTCTGCTGAGCCCGCTGGCCGACGCCATCGGCCGCTACGTGTTGACCGCCGACAAGATCCACGGCGACGACACACCGATCCGCGTGCTCGGCGGCGCAGGCGCCAAGGCTCGAACAGGCCGCCTGTGGGTGTATGTGAGGGATGACCGGCCCAGCGGCGACACAGCGCCGCCGGCGGTGTGGTTCCAGTACTCGGCGAACCGCAAGGGCGAACACCCCGTGCGCCACCTGAGGCACTTCAAAGGCGTCCTGCAAGCCGATGCCTTCGCCGGGTACCACCCGTTATACGAAGATGGCCGGGTGATCGAAGCTGGCTGTTGGAGCCATGCGCGACGCAAGCTGTGGGACATTCACGAGCGCCAGCACAAGCTGGCCGGAACGCTGGCACACCAAGCGCTACAGCGCATCGGCAAGGTCTTCGGTGTGGAGGCCGAGATCCGAGGCAAGCCGCCGCACGAACGAATGCGGGTTCGCCGGGAACGCACGAGTGCGATGCTGGGCGACCTGAAGGAATGGTTCGACACAGCGCTGTCGCAGGTCTCGGCGAAGTCGCCGATGGCATTGGCGATCGGGTACTCGCTGAGCAACTGGACGGCGCTGACGCGCTTCGTCGACGACGGGCGGATCGAAGCGCACAACAACGCGGCCGAGCGCGCGCTGCGCGGCGTGGCAGTCGGGCGCAA
>NZ_JBPJZL010000045.1:0-2333 GCF_051216835.1 Variovorax multivorans | reverse complement strand
CATCCTGGAACCCGGGCATCTGGGCGCCATCCTCGAGGTGGCCGATGTGACGGAGGCAACCCTCGCCCAGCACATCGCCCAGGCGGCCGACCACGGCTTCGAGCTGTCGCGCGAGATCCCCTTCCGCGCCTGGCTGTTCCATCTCGATGCCGAGCATCACGTCCTGCTGCTGCTACGCCACCACATCGTCAGCGACGGGTGGTCATGGACGCCCCTGTCGCGCGATCTGGCCGCCGCCTATGAAGCCCGCTCACAAGGTGAGCCGCCGGCGTGGGCGCCGCTGCCCGTGCAGTACGCCGACTACACGCTCTGGCAGCACGCGCTGCTGGGCCACGAGAGCGAGTCCGACAGCGTCATTGCAAAGCAATTGAACTATTGGCGGCAGACCCTTGCCGGCCTGCCCGAGCAGTTGAACCTGCCCACCGATCGACCACGCCCGAGCATTTCGAGCTTCCGTGGTGAGAACCAGTCATTCGAGATTGATGCGACCCTGCATCGGAGCCTTGCCGCGCTCGCACGCGAGGGCCAGGCCAGCCTGTTCATGGTGTTGCAGGCCGCACTCTCGACGCTCTTCACCCGCATGGGAGCGGGCACCGACATCCCGTTGGGCAGCCCGATCGCCGGGCGCACCGACGAGGCCCTCAACGATCTCGTGGGCTTCTTCGTCAACACGCTCGTGCTGCGCACCGACACCTCGGGCAACCCCAGCTTCAAGGAGCTGCTGGCGCGTGTGCGCGAGACCAACCTGGCCGCCTACGAGCACCAGGACCTGCCCTTCGAGCGCTTGGTGGAGGTGCTCAATCCGGTGCGCTCCATGACGCGGCATCCGCTGTTCCAGGTGGCCCTCGTCCTGCAGAACAATGCAAAGTCCAGCTTTGAGCTGCCGGGCATCCAGGTCAAGGGTGAACTCATCGACGCCAACAGCGCCAAGTTCGACCTGTCCTTCAGCCTGACGGAACGGCGTGGCGCGGACGGCACGGCCCAAGGCATCTTCGGCGAGATCGAGTTCGCTACCGACCTGTTCGATCGCGCCAGCGTCCAGTCCATCGCCGCTCGCCTGCAGCGTGTGCTCGCAGCCATCGCTGCCGACCCCACCCAGCCCATCGGCGCCATCGAGATCCTGCAGCCCGCCGAGCGCCAGCAGATCCTGCTCGACTGGAACGACACTGCACACCCCGTGCCCCAGGCCACCCTGTCCGAACTCTTCGAGTTGCAAGTCGCCAGAACACCCCACGCCACCGCCCTCGTCTTCGAGGACACAACGCTCACCTACGCCCAGCTCAACGAACGCACCAACCGCCTGGCTCACCACCTCATCGCAAAGGGTATCCGACGCAATGACCGAGTTGCCATCTGTATCGAGCATGGCTTCGATACCGTGATTGGGCTGCTCGCAGTCCTGAAGGCGGGGGGCGTTTACGTTCCTCTGGATCCTGCCTATCCACCCCACCGGTTGCGCCTCTTGCTCGAGGACAGCGCACCGAAGATGCTGGTCACTCACGCCCTCCTCGCGATGCTGCAGCTCCAGGGGCAAGGCCTTGAAACACTGTTACTTGATGGCGTCGACCTCCCTTGGAATGATTGCGCCAGCACCAATCCCGAACCCGTTTCACCCGACGCCCTCGCCTACCTGATCTACACCTCGGGCTCCACGGGAACGCCCAAGGGCGTGATGGTCCAGCATCGGCAGCTGGCCGAAAAATTGGAGAGCACACGACACGTACTAGAGTTCTCGGCGATCGACACGATCCCCAACCTTGCGTCTCGATCCTTCGACATTTCCTTGCTTGAGCTCCTCCTGCCTCTGGTCAGCGGAGGGTCTGCCTTGCTGCTGCGTGCACAGGCAGTACTAGACACCGAGGAACTTGTTGCCAAGACGAACGCGGCCACGTTCTTCCATGCCGTGCCAAGTCTCATGGAGGCTTGGCTGACCTTCCTGGGCGTCGAAGGAGCCAGAACTCTGTACCCAGCGCTGCGGACTCTGTTGGTAGGCGGCGACGCCGTGTCGGACAAGCTGCTGCAAAGAATTGCAGCCCACTTCCCCCATGCCAAAGTGGTTGAGCTCTACGGTCCAACCGAAGTCACGATATTCGGCACCACTTATCGGAGTGACCCAGTATCCGTGCACTCCGCGGTCCACTGCATCGGCAAGCCGACGTGGAACGCGCAGGTCTACGTCCTGGACGCGCAGCTGCAGCCGGTGCCCGCGGGCGTGCCCGGCGAGCTGTACATCGCGGGCGCGGGCCTGGCACGCGGCTACCTGCACCGCCCCGGCCTGAGCGCCGAGCGCTTCATCGCCAACCCCTTCGGCACCCCGGGCAGCCGCATGTACC
>NZ_JBPJZL010000044.1:0-2350 GCF_051216835.1 Variovorax multivorans | reverse complement strand
GCGCCATCGGGCCAGGTCGCCGGAGCGGTACATGCGGCTGCCCGGGGTGCCGAAGGGGTTGGCGATGAAGCGCTCGGCGCTCAGGCCGGGGCGGTGCAGGTAGCCGCGTGCCAGGCCTGCGCCCGCGATGTACAGCTCGCCGGCCACGCCCGCGGGCACCGGCTGCAAGGAGGCGTCCAGCACGTAGGTCTGCGTGTTCCAGATCGGGCGACCGATCGAAGGAGCAGCGCTACTGAAATCCTGAAGGTCGTTGAGGGTCGACCAGATGGTCGTCTCCGTTGGCCCGTACAGATTCGTCAGACCGCGGCCGACGTCCTGCAGCGGATTGGCCAATTCCTGTGAAAGCGCCTCGCCCCCTGCAAGGATGCGAACGGCCGGCAGGTCACCAATGACCGGAAGAAGGTTTTGCCATAACGTTGGCGTGGCCTGCATGATCGTGATGCCCGATCCAGACATGACACGTGCCAGGGCAGGCGGGTCCAGCACGATGGACCGTGGAGCGATAACGATACGGCTTCCGCTGAGCAGTGGCAGAAAGATCTCGAGCGCAGCAATATCGAATCCGATGGTCGTCGTTGCGAGCATGCGGTCTTCGGGGGCCAACTGCAGATGGGTTCGCAGTGCCTGCATGAAGTTGCTCAAATTGACGTGAGCAACAACGACGCCTTTTGGTTTGCCCGTGGACCCCGATGTATAGATGACGTATGCGGGGTTGAGCGGCGTGAGCGGCCGGGTGCGGTGCCTGTCGGTGGGGTTGGTGTGGGGGGCGGCTGCGAGGGCGTGCAGGAGGGCGGGCTCGTCCATGCACAGCAGGGGCGGGCCCGATGGGAGCTGCGCAGCGCTGGCGCTGTCGGTAACGATGCACAGGGGCGCGGCGTCCTGGAGCATGAATGCGATGCGCTCTGGCGGGTAATCCACATCCAGGGGGAGGTAGGCGGCGCCGGCCTTGAGGATGGCCAGCAGGCTGACGACCAACTCCAGGGAGCGGGGCAATGCAAGGGCGACGAAGGTCTCGGGCCCCACGCCCTTTGCGATGAGGTGGTGAGCCAGGCGGTTGGCGCGTTCGTTGAGCTGGGCGTAGGTGAGCGTTGTGTCCTCGAAGACGAGGGCGGTGGCGTGGGGTGTTCTGGCGACTTGCAGCTCGAAGAGTTCGGACAGGGTGGCCTGGGGCACGGGGTGTGCAGTGTCGTTCCAGTCGAGCAGGATCTGCTGGCGCTCGGCGGGCTGCAGGATCTCGATGGCGCCGATGGGCTGGGTGGGGTCGGCAGCGATTGCTGCGAGCACGCGCTGCAGGCGTGCGGCCAGGCGCTGCACTGTGTCGCGCTCGAACAGGTCGGTGACGAACTCGATCTCGCCGAAGATGCCCTGGGCCGTGCCGTCCGCGCCACGCCGTTCCGTCAGGCTGAAGGACAGGTCGAACTTGGCGCTGTTGGCACCGATGAGTTCACCCTTGACCTGGATGCCCGGCAGCTCGAAGCTGGACTTTGCATTGTTCTGCAGGACGAGGGCCACCTGGAACAGCGGATGCCGCGCCATGGAGCGCACGGGGTTGAGCACCTCCACCAGACGCTCGAAGGGCAGGTCCTGGTGCTCGTAGGCGACCAAGTTGGTCTCGCGCACGCGCGCCAGCAGATCCTTGAAGCTGGGGTTGCCTGAGGTGTCGGTGCGCAGCACGAGCGTGTTGGTGAAGAAACCCACGAGATCGTTGAGGGCCTCGTCGGTGCGCCCGGCGATCGGGCTGCCCAGCGGAATGTCGGTGCCTGCCCCCAAGCGGGTGAAGAGCGTCGACAGCGCGGCCTGCAGCACCATGAACAGGCTGGCCTGGCCCTCGCGTGCGAGCACGGCAAGGCCCTGGTGCAGTGCTGCATCGAGCTGGAACACGATGCTCTCGCCGCGGTAGCTGGAGACCGCGGGGCGCGGCCGGTCGGTGGGCAGCTGCAACTGCTCGGGCAGGCCGGCGAGGGTCTTCTGCCAGTAGCTCAGTTGCCTTGCCATGACGCTGTCGGACTCGCTCTCGTGGCCCAGCAGCGCGTGCTGCCAGAGCGTGTAGTCGGCGTACTGCACGGGCAGCGGTGCCCACGCTGGCGACTTGCCTTGTGAGCGCGCACCGTAGGCCGTGGCCAGATCACGCGCCAGAGGCGCGGTGGACCATCCGTCGCTGACGATGTGGTGGCACAGCAGCAGCAGAACGTGATGCTCGGCATCGAGATGGAACAGCCAGGCGCGGAAGGGAATCTCGCGCGACAGCTCGAAGCCGTGGTCGGCCGCCTGGGCGATGTGCTGGGCGAGGGTTGCCTCCGTCACATCGGCCACCTCGAGGATGGCGCCCAGATGCCCGGGTTCCAGGATG
>NZ_JBPJZL010000043.1:0-2363 GCF_051216835.1 Variovorax multivorans | reverse complement strand
TCGATCGTCTTGAAGCGGATCACCGGCGACACCGGCCCGAAGGTCTCGTGCTTGGCCACCGTCATCCCGGGGTCCACATGGTCGAGCACCGTCGGCGAATACAGCGCGCCGCTGCGCTCATTGCCGTACAACAGCTTCGCACCCGCCTTGATCGCCTCGTTGACCACCGCCTCGAACTGGATCGCAGCCGCCTCGTCGATCACCGTGCCCATGTCCGTGGCCGGGTCCATCGGGTCGCCGTACTTCAGCGCCTTTGTCTTGGCCAGCAGCAGCTCCACGAACCGGTCCGCCACCGCCTCGTGCACCAGCATGCGCTTGATCGCCGTGCAGCGCTGGCCCGAGTTCTTGTACGAGCCGCTGGCCGCCAGCGTGGCCGCCTCCTCGACGTCCGCATCCTCCATCACGATGATCGGATCATTGCCCCCCAGCTCCAGGATCTGGCGCTTGTACACCGCCTTGCCCGCGATGTACTTGCCGATGGCCACGCCCCCCGTGAAGGTGACCAGGTCCACATCGGCGCTGGTGAGCATCTCGTCGGCAATCTCCCTCGGGTCTCCCGTGATCACCGACAGCATCGGCGGCGGCAGGCCCGCCTCGTACAGGATGTCGGCCAGGATGAAGGCGGTGAGCGGCGTCTTCTCGCTGGGCTTGAGCACCATGCGGTTGTTGGTGGCAATGGACGGCGCCACCTTGTGGATCACCTGGTTCAGCGGGTGGTTGAACGGCGTGATCGCCGTGACCACGCCCTGCAGCGGCTCGCGCAGCGTATAGACCTTGCGGCTCTTGCCGTGGTGCGTGAGGTCGCAGGAGAACACCTGGCCGTCGTCCACCAGCGCCTGGTTGGCCGCGAACAGCAGCACGTCGGAGGCGCGGCCCACCTCGTACAGCGAGTCCTTGCGGCACAGGCCCGACTCCATCGTGATCACGCGCGAGATCTCGTCCAGGCGCGAGGCGATGATCTCGCCCGCGCGCATCAGGATCTTGTAGCGCTCGTAGCGCGTGAGGGTGGGCTTGTAGTCGCGTGCGATCTTGTAGGCCACCCGAACATCTTCGAGCGTGGCCTTGGGCACGGTGGCGATCACTTCGCCGGTATAGGGGTAGGTGACGTCGATCGTGCGGTCGCGGTGAATCCGCTCGCCGGCAATGCGCAGGGCTTCGCGGTGGACGGTGCCTGGCTTCAGGATGGCTTGGCTCATGGGGGAGTGCTCCGGAAGTCGTTGTTGTTACTGGGCGTGGTTCAGCGCAAGGTCCAGCGCATCGAAGTTGCGCAGCCGGCGGCTGGCGGCGATACCAGTGACGGGCCGGTTGCAGATCAGCGGCACCCGCTGCTCCGACACCCCGCCGTGCGAGCGCAGCGGCACTTCCAGTGCCGACAGGTCATGCCGGCTGGCCGAAGTGCCGATGACCGTGCTCTGCTCGCTGACCACCACGATGTCGCCGATGCGGTCCGGCGGCAGCTCGAAGCGCGCGGCCGCGTCCTTGCGCGAGAGCACCAGCTCCATGCCCGGCAGGCGCTGGATGCGCTCGATCCAGCCCGGCACGCGGGCCTCGTCGGGGGCGTACACGGTGGCAAAGGAGCCCAGCGCGCCGTGGTGCACCACGTACGGGTCGGTGATCGGCAGGATCACGCGTGCCTGATCCTTGCCGTACCAATCATCGAGCACGTCCTGCAGGTAGATGACCTTGGGCGCGCCGTCCGCGTCGTGCTTGTCGTTCATGCCGTGGTCGGCCGTGAGCACGATGGTGGCGCCCAGCGCGTCGAGTTGCGCGAGGTAGCCGTCCATCATGGCGTAGAAGGCGTTGGCCGCGGGGCTGCCGGGGGCGGCCTTGTGCTGCACGTAGTCGGTGGTCGACAGGTACATCAGGTCGGGGCGGCGCGATTCCATGAGCTTGACGCCGGCGGCGAAGACGAACTCCGAGAGCTCCGCGCTGTACACCGAGGGCACGGGCATGCCGACCATCTCGACCACGCCGTCGATGCCGTTCTCCTCGACGGTGGCCTGGTCGGCCTTCTCCGAAGAGAAGCAGATGCCCTTCATGCGGTGGCCCAGCAGCTTGCGCAGCTTGTCCTTGGCGGTGACCACCGCGAGCGAGGCGCCCGCATCGGCGAAGGCTGCGAGCACGGTGCCCGCGCGCAGGTACTTGGGGTCGTTCATCATGACTTCCTGGCCGAGTTCGCGGTCGAAGAAGTAGTTGCCGCAGATGCCGTGCACGGCCGGTGGTGCGCCGGTGACGATGGACAGGTTGTTCGGGTTGGTGAAGGAGGGCACCACGCAGTCGGCCAGCAGGTCGGCTCCGCTCTTGCGCATGCGCTCGATGTACGGGGCTACGCCGGCTGCGATGGCGGCATCGAGATACGCAGG
>NZ_JBPJZL010000042.1:0-2456 GCF_051216835.1 Variovorax multivorans | reverse complement strand
GCCGCAAGGGCCTCTCAAACGCATGGGGATGCTCGGTGAGACGAGCTTGCGAGCGCAACGACAAGCACACGCGCTCGCCATCAAGCCAATTTACGACTTGATCAGACCTTCCCTAGAGGCGTCCCGTCAACAACAAGACGATCACTACGAGCACGACGACGCCGAGAATGCCGCTCGGACCGTAACCCCAGCTGCGGCTGTGCGGCCATGACGGAAACGCCCCGATCAGAACGAGGATCAGGATGATCAGAAGAATGGTGCCAATGCTCATGATTCACTCCTAGGTGCTTGCTTGATATCAAGTTACCAAGGCGGCGCATTCCAGTCTGTTCGCTATCGAACAAACTGGAATGCATTGCCTGGTTGTCCGACCGCTGGCGTCAATCCAGCGTGTCGGCGTAGGCCTTCCGATCGGCCGCGTAGCAGCCGCACGCTGCCGCTTCCAGGCCGCTGCGATCGAGCACCTTGAGATCGCCACGGTGGTAAGCAATCAGCCCGCTGTGCTGCAAGGCGTTGGCAGCCACGGTGATGCCTACCCGTCGCACGCCGAGCATGTAGGCCAGGAATTCATGCGTCACGCGAAAGCTGTCGCGGTGGGCGCGGTCCTGGCTCATCAGCAGCCACCGGGCCAGACGTGGGCCAATCTGGTGGAAGCGAAGACATGCGGCCGAGGTTGTCAGCTGGGCCATCAGCACGTAAAGGTAGCGGTTCAGCACGCGCTGCAAGGCCGCGCTGCGTTCGAGCTCCTTGCGGAAGGCACCCGCGTCGACGCGCCATGCCGTCCCCGCACCTTGCACAACCGCACGCAGGGGCGTTGTGCCCACCCCCAGCACGATTTGCGCGCCCAGCATGCCCTCGCGCCCGACCATCCCGACTTCGAGCTCGGGGCTGCCGCCGGTCAGCGTCAGCAGCGAAATGAAACCTTCCGTGGGGAAATAGGCGTAGCGCGTGTACTCGCCGGGCGAGCAGAGCACGTCGGCCAAGATCAATGGAGTGGGTTCGCAGATGGCGAGGAAGCGCCGCCGGTCTTTCGCGGGAAGCAGTTCGATCAGATGGTTCTCGACGGCGGTCAATCTCGCCCTCCGGTGCGTTGGCAGTCCGAACAAGTCTGCAACCTGCGCCGAAAATCGACTGTTCGATAGCGAACACAACGTGCTGGCATCTGCAGATGCCGGTCGCCGCCGCCCGGACAGCCTACGCCGCGACCCTGTCCGGCAGAAGCCGGTCGTATTCCTTCTTGACCACCGCATAGCATTCGCAGGTGCGTTGCTCCAAGCCTTGTCGATTCAGCACTGAAATGTGACCGCGTGCGTAGCGGATCAGACCGGCCTCCTGCAGCTTGAGCGCCCCCTCGGTCACGCCCTCGCGGCGTACACCGAGCATGTTGGCGATCAGTTCCTGTGTCATCAGGAGTTCGCTTCCTTCCAGCCGGTCCAGGCTCAGCAGCAGCCAACGGCAAAGCTGTTGATCCAGGGAATGGTGTCGGTTGCAGACCGCCGTCTGCGCCATCTGGGTGATCAGCGCCTGGGTGTAGCGCAGCAACAGGTGGAGGATGGGGGGGCGCGTGAATTCGTCCTTGATGGCCTGTGCCCTCAGCCGGAAGCCCTGCCCAGCGCTTTGCACGACGGCGCGGCTGGGCGTGGATTCGCCGCCCATGAACAGCGAGATGCCGACAATGCCCTCGTTGCCAACCACGGCGATCTCAGCCGAGGCGCCGTTCTCCATCACGTACAGCAACGAGACGATGGCGCTGGTTGGAAAGTAGACATGGCTCAGTGCAATGCCCGACTCATACAACACCTGACCCAACGGCATTTCCACCGCTTCGAGTTGCGGCCGCCAGCGTTGCCATTCGGCATCGGGCAGTGATGCCAGCAGATGGTTTCTTCTCGGATCGATCGCAACGGGCATCGCGTCCTCCAGACGGCTCTGGAGATGAATCGGGATCCGGGTTCAGGCGCAGAGTCTTCTTCAGTATAGGCAGCGGCGGCATTTTTTGTGCGCTATCGCACACATCGGCTTCTCGCGAATACCCGGCCGTTCAGCGCGAATCACGGTGTCGGGAGCACCGTTTTCTTCCGCGCGCAGGACTTTTCGCTGGCGATGGCCAAGGCGCCTTCGCGGGTGATCGCGTGGACATGCACTGCTTCCGTCGCGAATACTCTCGGCCCGCATTGCACCTCAAGAGTCACCTCAATCATGCCGCTGGCAACCAGCCGTTTTGCCGCAGCAACATCCGCAGACAACGTGAGCCACCGAGGCTGCGTCATGCGTTCGATCCGCATCAGCAATTGAATGTCCATGGCGAATCCTTCTGGGGCAGGGAACGACGCAGTGCCGGTCACTGGAGCGAGTGGCGCGGCAGTGAGATCGTGAAGACGCAACCGGTGCCGGGCACGTCCCGCACGGTCAATGTGCCGAAGTCCGCCTCGACGCTCTGGCGGGCGATGGAAAGA
>NZ_JBPJZL010000041.1:0-3058 GCF_051216835.1 Variovorax multivorans | reverse complement strand
CCCCTGAGCATCCGCGCTCCTCGCACCCCGCAGGAAGAGATCCTCGCCTCCCTCTTCGCCGAGGTCCTGCGACTGCCACAGGTGGGCATCGATGACAGCTTCTTCGACCTGGGCGGCGACAGCATCACCTCCATCCTGCTGGTCAGCCGCGCTCGCAAGGCCGGCATCGTCATCACCCCTCGCCATGTCTTCCAGCATCAGAGCGTTGCAGCTCTGGCAGCCGCAGCTGCGCCACTGAACGCCTCCAGCTCGCAGGAAGACGTTGCCGCCGGTACGGTGATCGCCACTCCCATCATCCGTTGGCTGTTCGAGCGCGGCAACGCCTTCAAGCGCTTCAGTCAATCGACGCTTCTGCAAGTACCCGCGGGCCTGGAGGAACAGCATCTGACAACGGCGTTGCAGGCGTTGGTAGACCACCATGATGCTTTGCGTCTACGGCTGGCCCCCACTTCAGATGCAGATGGCTGGTCACTGCACATTCCTCCCCTCGGGGCTGTCGACGCACGGGCGTCCTTCCTGCGCGTCAGCATCGCCGGGATGGATGAAGCCGCTCGGCGAGCTTGCATCGCCAAGGCCTCCCAGGATGCCATCGATCGCTTCGACCTGGAGACAGGAAGATTGCTGCAGGCGGTGTGGTTCGACGCCGGCACCGAAGAGCCTGGCAGGTTGTTCCTGACCGTCCACCATCTTGTCGTGGATGGCGTGTCCTGGCGCATCCTCCCGCCTGATCTGGAAGCTGCATGGCTCGCGGCACGTACAGGCACGCGGGCGCAACTGGGCCCGCGCAGCACATCGTTGCGCAGTTGGTCGCAACGAATTCTCGCCGAGGCATCCAAGCCGGCGCGTGTGGCCGAACTGCCGCTATGGCAATCCATTGTCGATGCGCCTGACGCACTGCTGTCCAAGCGCCTCCTGGATCCCGCCAGAGATACGCTCAGCACAGCCAAGCGGCTGCGCCTGACGCTGCCCACTGCAGTAACAGCACCCCTGCTCACGCAGGTGCCGACACTGTTCCACGGTCGCATCAACGATGTGCTGCTCACGGCCTTCGCGCTGGCACTGGCCGACTGGCGCCGCAAGCGCGGCATCGCCCAGGACGACACGGGCACCCTGTTCAACCTGGAAGGCCATGGCCGCGAGGACATCTTCGAGGACGTGGACCTCTCGCGCACCGTGGGCTGGTTCACCAGCTTGTTCCCGGTGCGCCTGGCACTGCAAGACATCGACCTGGACGACGCCCTGCGCGGTGGCGAGCACCTGGGGCGTGCCCTCAAGCAGAGCAAGGAGCAATTGCGTGCGCTCCCAGATAACGGCCTGGGCTTCGGGCTGCTGCGCTACCTGAACCCCGAGACCTCCAGCCTGTTGAGCAAGCACTCGGCACAGATCAGCTTCAACTACCTGGGCCGCTTCACCATGCAGGACGCCCGGGATGTGCAGGACTGGCAGGCAGCCCCGGAGGCCGGGGCACTTGGCGGCGGCAGCGACCCGCAGATGCCCCTGGCGCACGCCGTCATGCTGGACGCCATCACCCATGACCTGCCCGGAGGGCCTGAACTCCTTGCCACCTGGGCATGGGCTGGCGAACTGTTCGAGGAGGCCGACATCCGCGAGTTGGCACAGGGCTGGTTCGACGCGCTGCAGGCCATGGTCTCGCATGCCCAGCAGCCCAACGCTGGCGGATTCACGCCATCGGACTTCCCACTCATCGCCTTGAGTCTACCCGAAGTGGAGTACCTGCAAACCCAGGTGCCCGATCTCGACCAGACCCTCCCCCTGTCGTCGCTACAGCAAGGGCTTCTGTTCCACGCGCTGTACGACGAGGCCCAGGCCGATGCTTATGTCGTTCAGCTCGCCTACGAGTTCACCGGCCCCCTGGATGCCGCAGCCCTGAAGGCTGCCGTTCACGCCCTGCTCGATCGCCACGCCAACCTGCGCGCCAGCTTCCTTCATCACAACCTGGCCGAACCCGTTCAGCTCATCCCGCGCCAAGTCACCATCCCATGGCATGACATCGACCTGTCCGAGCTGAGCGCGCACGCGCGCGACAGCGAACTCGCTCGCTTCCTGCACGACGACAGCCGCCGCCCCTTCGACCCCGCACAGGGGCCTTTGCTGCGCTTTGCACTCATCCGCCTGGCGCCTCAGCGCCACCGCTTCGTCTTCACCAGCCACCACATCCTGCTGGATGGCTGGTCCATGCCCATTCTCCTGAAGGAGCTGTTCACTCTCTATGCCTCCAGAGGCGATGCCCACGCACTGCCGCCCGTGACCCCCTACCGCAACTACCTGGCATGGTTCAAGGCCCAGGACCGCCATGCGGCCGAGCAGGCATGGCGACACGCCTTGACAGGCTTGCAGGAGCCCACTCACCTGGCGCCAGCCTCGAGCACCACTTCCGGCAGGCAAGAGCGCTTCATTAACGACTTGTCTGAGGAATTGACCTCCGCGCTGTCCGCCCAGGCTCGCCGGCACGGCCTGACGCTCAACACGCTCGTGCAGGGCGCCTGGGGCGTCCTGCTGGGCAAGCTCACCTCCCGCGACGACATCGTCTTCGGCGTCACGGTCTCCGGTCGCCCGGCCGAGTTGCCCGGCGTCGAGTCCATGGTGGGATTGTTCATCAACACCCTGCCGCTGCGCTTCCAGTTCCAGGCCCAGGAGCCTGCCATCGAGGCGCTTGCCCGATTGCAGGACCAGCAGTCCTCGCTCATCGCCCACCAGCACCTGGGCTTGAGCGAGATCCAGCGCATCTCGGGCTTCGCCTCCCTGTTCGACACGCTGTGCGTGTTCGAGAACTACCATGTCGACCCCAACGCACGCCAGCCCTCGTATGCCGGGGTGCAGGTGGCTCGTGCCGGGGGCACGGGCGGCGACACGACGCACTACCCGCTGAGCATCGCGTTCATCCCGGGAGCCCGGCTGCAACTGCGTGTGGGCTATCGCCCGGACCTGTTCGATCGCGCCAGCGTCCAGGCCATCGTCGCTCGCCTGCAGCGCGTGCTCGCAGCCATCGCTGCCGACCCCGCCCAGCCCATCGGCGCCATCGAGATCCTGCAGCCCG
>NZ_JBPJZL010000040.1:0-3375 GCF_051216835.1 Variovorax multivorans | reverse complement strand
GATGCCGTGGCCTTCGACGCCGCCCGCTATGCCGACATGTCGGTGGCGCGGGGTGCGTATCTGGTGCAGGGCCTGGGGCATTGCGGCAGCTGCCACACGCCGCGCGCGCCGACGATGCAGGAGAAGGCGCTGGACGAGTCCAGCCCCGAGTACCTGGCCGGCGGGCCGCTCATCGACGGATGGGTGGCGGTGAACCTGCGCGGCAATCCTGCAGACGGACTGGGCGCCTGGTCGGCGGCCGACATCGTCGCGACCTTGCGCAGCGCGCGCAACGCATCGCATGCGGTGGTCGGCGGTGCGATGAACGATGCCATCGTGCACAGCACGCAGCACCTGAGCGACGACGATCTGAAAGCGATTGCCGCATTCCTCAAGACGCTGCCGCCTTCGGCGCACTCGCCATCGTCGTTCAACGCCGACCCTGCAACCGCCAAGGCGCTGTGGCAGGGCGTCAACTCGACGCGCGGCGCCGAGCTGTACGTCGACAACTGCGCGGCCTGCCATCGCAGCGACGGCCTGGGCTACGCGCAGGTATTTCCGCGCATCGCCGGCAACTCCACCGTGCTGGCAGGCGATCCGAGCTCGGTGATCCGCCTGATCCTCGAAGGCAGCAAATTGCCCGCCACGCGCGTCGCGCCATCGGAGCTTGGAATGCCCGGCTTCGGCTGGCGCCTGTCGGACGACGAAGTGGCGCAGCTCGCGAGCTTCACGCGCCAGAGCTGGGGCAACAAGGCTTCGGCCGTGCAGGCCGCGCAGGTCGGCACGATCCGCAGCGCCATCGAGAAGGAGCGGTCCGCGCAGGCCGCACCCGCGCGTTGATCGATCGCCTCATGAACCCAGACAGGAGCATGCCCGTGACCGCACCGGACTCATCGCAACCACCGTCATCGAGGCGCCAGTTGTTCAAGGGGTTGGGCGCAGCGACCCTCGCCGTCGCGGTGCTTCCCGGATGCGACACCCGGCAGGCAACCGCCGCGCAGGGTGAAGCGCCCACGGGCAACCCGGTACCGAGCACCTATTCGCCGCGCTTCTTCACCGCAGGCGAGTGGGCCTTCGTCAACGCCGCCAGCGCGCGATTGATTCCGAACGACGCATCGGGTCCAGGGGCGGTGGAAACCGGCGTGCCCGAGTACATCGATCGGCAGATGGACACGCCCTGGGCCACCGGCAAGCTCTGGTACATGCAGGGGCCGTTCAACGCCGACGCACCGGCCACGATGGGTTATCAATCGCAGCTCACCCCGCAGCAGATCTATCGCCTGGGAATCGATGCCGCCAACGGCTTCGTGCAGAAGGCGCAAGGCAAATCCTTCGTGCAACTCGCGGCGGATGCGCAAGATGCGGCGCTGCATGAAATCGAATCGGGCAAGGCCGTGTTCGAAGCCGTGCCGGCCCAGCTGTTCTTCTCGATGCTGCTGCAGAACGTGCGCGAAGGCTTCTTCGCCGATCCGGTGCATGGCGGCAATCGCGGTCTCGCGGGCTGGAAGCTGATCGGGTTTCCCGGTGCGCGCGCCGACTTCATGGACTGGGTCGAGCGCGACGTGAAGTATCCGCTGCCACCCGTGGCCTTGAGCGGGCAGAGAGGCTGAGCATGGCCGGCAACACGATGAAGAAAGCCGACGTGGTGATCGTCGGCTTCGGCTGGACCGGCGCGATCATGGCCAAGGAGTTGACCGAGGCCGGCCTGAACGTGGTCGCGCTCGAGCGCGGCCCGATGCAGGACACGGCCACCGACGGTGTCTACCCCAAGGTGCTTGACGAGCTCACCTACAACATCCGCCGCAAGCTGTTCCAGGACATCTCGCGCGAGACCGTGACGATCCGCCACAGTGTGAACGACACGGCGCTGCCCTATCGGCAGCTGGGTGCTTTCCTGCCCGGCACCGGTGTCGGTGGCGCGGGGCTGCACTGGTCGGGCGTGCACTTTCGCGTCGACCCCGCCGAACTGCGCCTGCGCAGCCATTACGAAGAACGCTACGGCAAGAAGTTCATTCCCGAGGGCATGACGATCCAGGACTTCGGCGTCAGCTACGAAGAGCTGGAGCCGCACTTCGACTTTGCTGAAAAGGTGTTTGGCACATCGGGTACCGCATGGACCGTGGCCGGCCAGAAAGTGGGCGAAGGCAAGGGCGGCAACCCGTTTGCGGCCGACCGCTCGCACGCCTTTCCGTTGCCCGCGCAGAAGCGCACGGTGTCGGCGCAACGCTTCGGCGATGCCTCGGCGAAGCTGGGCTATCACCCCTATGACCTGCCATCGGCCAACGCTTCGGGGCCGTATACCAATCCGTACGGCTGCCAGATGGGGCCGTGCAATTTCTGCGGCTACTGCAGTGGCTATGTCTGCTACAACTATTCGAAGGCCTCGCCCAACGTCAACGTGCTGCCGGCGCTGCGCCAGGTGCCGAACTTCGAGCTGCGCACGCATGCGCACGTGCTGCGCGTGAACCTCGCGGCCGATCGCCGCACCGCCACCGGCGTCACTTATGTCGATGCGCAAGGGCGCGAGGTGGAGCAGCCGGCGGACATCGTCGTCATCTGCGCGTTCCAGTTCCACAACGTGCGGCTGATGCTGCTGTCGGGCATCGGCACGCCCTACGACCCGGCGACCGGCAAGGGCACCGTCGGGCGCAACTTCGCCTACCAGAACATGGCGACGATCAAGGCCTTCTTCGACAAGGACGTGCACGCCAACCCCTTCATCGGCGCGGGCGGCAACGGCGTGGCGATCGACGACTTCAACGCCGACAATTTCGACCACGGCCCGTTCGGCTTTGTCGGCGGCTCGCCGATGTGGGTCAACCAGGCTGGCGTGAAGCCGATCAGCGGCATCTCGCTGCCCGAGGGCGCACCCGGCTGGGGCAGTGCGTGGAAGCAGGCCGTTGCCGACAACTACACGCACACGATGTCGATGGATGCGCACGGCGCGCACATGAGCTACCACGACAACTACCTGAGCCTGGACCCGACCTACAAGGATGCCTGGGGCCTGCCGCTGCTGCGCATGACCTTCGACTGGAAGGACAACGACGTCCGCATGACCCGCTTCATGGCCGAGAAGATGCGCGGCATCGCTGAGGCGATGGGCCCGAAGGCCGTGCGCGTGTTCGTCAAGAACTTCGGCGAGCACTTCGACACGACCAGCTACCAGACCACCCACCTCAACGGCGGCGCGATCATGGGCACCGACCCGGGCACCAGCGCGGTCAACCGCTACTTGCAGAGCTGGGACGTGCACAACGTCTTCGTGTCCGGCGCGTCGGCCTTCCCGCAGGGGCTGGGCTACAACCCGACCGGCCTGGTGGCGGCGCTGACCTACTGGTCGGCCAAGGCGATCCGCGAGCGCTACATCGCCAGGCCCGCGGCGCTGGCCTGACC
>NZ_JBPJZL010000003.1:0-688423 GCF_051216835.1 Variovorax multivorans | reverse complement strand
GATCGTCAATGCGGCGGCGCACACGGCGGTCGACAAGGCCGAGAGCGAGCCGGACTTTGCGCGCAAGCTCAACGCGACCTCGCCGGGAATCGTGGCCGAGGCGGCCCAGCAGATCGGCGCGCTGATGGTTCACTACTCGACTGATTACGTCTTTGACGGCAGCGGCACGAAGCCCTGGAAGGAAGACGATGCGACCGGCCCGCTCAGCGTGTACGGGCGCACCAAGCTCGAAGGCGAGCAACTGGTGGCGCAGAACTGCGCCAAGCACCTGATCTTCCGCACCAGCTGGGTGTACGCGGCACGTGGAGGCAACTTCGCCAAGACGATGCTGCGGCTGGCGAAGGAGCGCGACAAGCTGACCGTCATCGACGACCAGTTCGGCGCCCCCACGGGTGCGGAACTGCTGGCCGACGTGACGGCGCATGCCATCCGGGCGACGCTGCAGGACCCTGGGAAGGCGGGGCTGTATCACGCGATTGCCGGCGGTGAAACGACATGGCATGGCTACGCGCGCTTCGTGCTCGAGCAAGCCAAGGCGGCGGGTGTTGAACTCAAAGCCGGGCCGGAGGCCGTCGAGGCCGTGCCGACCAGCGCCTTCCCGACCCCGGCCAAGCGCCCGCACAACTCGCGCCTGGACACCACCAGGCTGCAGGCCACGTTCGGCCTGCGCCTGCCGCCCTGGCAGGAAGGCGTCGCGCGCATGCTGCGCGAGATTCTTTGAACTTTCACGAGAAAAAGAACATGACCAAGACGACGCAACGCAAAGGCATCATCCTCGCTGGGGGCTCGGGCACTCGCCTGCACCCCGCCACGCTGGCACTCAGCAAGCAGCTGCTGCCGGTGTACGACAAGCCGATGATCTATTACCCGCTGAGCACCTTGATGCTGGGCGGCATGCGCGACATCCTGATCATCAGCACGCCGCAGGACACGCCGCGGTTCCAGCAACTGCTGGGGGACGGGAGCCAGTGGGGGATCAACCTGCAGTACGCGGTGCAGCCCAGCCCCGATGGCCTCGCGCAGGCGTTCATCATCGGGGACAAGTTCGTGGGTAATGATCCCAGCGCGCTCGTGCTGGGGGACAACATCTTCTACGGGCACGATCTTGTGCATCTGCTGTCCGATGCAGACACGAAGACTTCCGGAGCCACGGTGTTCGCCTATCACGTGCAGGACCCGGAGCGCTACGGCGTGGTGGCCTTCGACGCCAAGGGCAAGGCCAGCAGCATCGAAGAGAAGCCGCTCAAGCCCAAGAGCAATTACGCAGTGACGGGGCTGTACTTCTACGACAACCAGGTTGTCGACATCGCCAAGGCTGTGAAGCCAAGCGCGCGTGGCGAGCTGGAGATCACCGCGGTGAACCAGGCCTACCTGGACCGCGATCAGCTGAACGTGCAGATCATGCAGCGTGGCTATGCATGGTTGGACACGGGCACGCACGACAGCCTGCTGGAAGCGGGGCAGTTCATTGCAACGCTGGAGCATCGGCAGGGGTTGAAGATTGCCTGCCCGGAAGAGATCGCATGGCGCAACGGATACATCGACAGCGAAGTGCTCGCCAGGCTGGCTGCGCCGCTTCAGAAGAACGGTTATGGCAAGTACCTGAGTCATCTGCTGGCCGAAGAGGTTCGCTCATGAAGGCCATCCCGACAGCCATTCCTGACGTACTGGTGATCGAGCCCAAAGTGTTCGGCGACGCGCGAGGCTTCTTCTTCGAGAGCTTCAACCAGAAGGCCTTCGACGAGGCCGTTGGCCGGCATATCGATTTCGTTCAGGACAACCACTCGCGCTCGGTCAAGGGCGTGCTGCGCGGGCTGCACTACCAGGTCCGGCAGCCGCAGGGCAAGCTGGTGCGGGTCGCGCAAGGCGCGGTGTTTGATGTGGCGGTCGATATCCGAAAGTCGTCGTCGACGTTCGGCCAATGGGTAGGCGTCGAACTGACGGCGGACAATCACAAGCAGCTGTGGGTGCCCGCGGGATTCGCACACGCTTTTCTGGTGCTGAGCGAAACGGCAGAGTTTCTCTACAAGACCACCGATTACTACGCGCCGGCACACGAGCGCTGCATCGCATGGAACGACCCAGGCCTGGCGATCGCGTGGCCGGATACCGGCGTCAGCCCGCAGCTCTCGCTCAAGGATCTGGCTGGCACGAGACTGGAAAACGCAGAAATCCCTTAGAACGCCTCCGTCATCCCATACGCCCGCATCTGCGCCTCGAACCGCGCCACGTCGTGGCTCAGCACCACGAGGTCGTGCGTCACGCCCTGCCAGTCCTTCACGTGCTTGCTCAGCAGCGCCTCAGGGCGGAAGCCCAGGGCCTGAAAGACGGCGATGGCGCTGCGCTGGTCGACGGTCATGCGGGCGACGAGTTTTTCCGCTCCGCGCTCGATGGCCAGCGAGCAGGCCTCGCGCGCGAGCCGCTGGCCCAGGCCGCTGCCGCGCTGCTCGGGCGCGGCCAGCACGCGCAGTTCGGCGACGTGGCTGGACCACGAGTGCGGATCGCGGATCACCGCCGCGCAACCGAGCACCGCGGCGTCGCGCACGGCGAGCACGCTGTCGATGTCGCCGCGCTCGATGGCACGGACCCAGGCGTTCATCACCTTGGGCTGGGTGATGTCGCGCGGCAAAAAGAGCAGGTCGTGCGCGGGCAGCGCCTGTGCGAAGGCCAGCACGGCGGGCGCGTCGTCCGCGGTCATCAGGCGCAGGACGATGTTGCCTTCGCTGCTCGTCACGGTGCGCGGATAGGTCCGCGAGAAAGAATCGGAAACGGCGGTGATGGTCATGTCGATCGCACTCCAAGCCATTCGTCGAGTTTGGGCCACAGCCTGCGCACTGCATTCGGCCCGGCGGCAAGGCTGACGTGGCCGCCCTTGAGCACGACTTCTTCCTTGTCGGCCGAGCCGATGCCGGCAATCAGCGGCTGCCCCGCTTCATACGGAACGATGTGGTCGTGCTGCGCGAGCGCGTGCAGCACCGGTACCTTGATGTTCTTCAGCAGCACCTTGCGCCCGCCGAGCGTCAGTTCGCCCTTGTGCAGCTTGTTGCCCCACATGAGCTCCTTCACGGTCTGGCGGAAATACTCGCCGGCCAGCGGCAGCATCTCGGTGCCCCAGCGGTCGAACATGCGGTACGACTTGACGAACTCGTCGTTGTCCATGTTGTCCCACAGCTGCACCACGCCTGCGCTGCGGCCCGCCGGGCGCAGCATGTCGAAGGAGGCGAACAGCATCTCGGGCGGCACGTTGCCCACGGTGTCGACCAGCCGGTCGACGTCGAAGTAGCGCTTGTCCGACCATGCATGGAACATCTTCATGTGGCTGAAGTCGATCGGCGTGGTGAAGAGCGCGAGGTTCTTCATCGGGCCGCCGGGATGCAGCGCCGCGTAGAGCGTGGAGAGCACGCCGCCCATGCAGTAGCCGATGAGCGTGACGTCTTCCTCGCCCGAGCGTTCCTGCACGCGCCGCAGCGAGTCGGGGATGAAGTCGAGCACGTAGTCTTCGATGCGCAGGCGCTTCTCGTCGGAGCGCGGCGCGTTCCAGTCCATCATGTAGACGTCATAGCCCTGCAGCAGCAGGTGCTCGACCATGCTTTGGCCTGGCGCAAGGTCGAGGATGTAGCCGCGGTTGGTGGTTGCCATGACGATCAGCACCGGCACGCGGTAGATCTCGTCGACCATCGGGCGGTAGTGGTACAGGCTCAGCGTGCCGCGCCGGTGGATCTCGTCCTTCGGCGTCTGGCCGACGGTGGGCGTGGCCGAGGTGAGGAAGTCCAGGCCCTTGATGTTGCGCTGGATCGCGCGCTCGATCTCTGCGCCGATGTCGGGCAGGGCGAAGGCGTCGGGGGCGGTGGTCATGTGGGGCGCTTTCCTGCTGGCTTGCGCGTGCGGGCCGGCTTCGCTGTTGCGGCCGGCGGCGGGTTCGGCGGCTGGCGCGTGCGGCGCGGCTTCGGCGCAGCGGCTTGCGCGGTTGGCGCGGGGCCGGCGCCGCCCTCCACCGCACGGGCGATGCGCGCAAGGTGGTCGTCGATGCGCTGCAGTTGCTCGCCCAGCACCTGGAGGTCGGCGCGCGTGGGCAGGTTCAGCAGCGTCAGGTAGCGCGCCATCACGTCGCCCAGCGCCTTCTGCGCGGTGAGCGAGGCGTTCATGCCGCCGTGCATGCCCTGGCGGAACGGGTCCGAAGCCATGGCCTCGTTGGCGAATTCGTTGGTGCTCTTTTCCCACTGGGCGGTGAGCTCGCGCCACATCGCCATCGGGTCGAGCGGGGAGAACTTGTTCATGGCTGGTGCTCCCTTGTTTGTCGTTGTTGTCGTCTCAGGTGTTCGGGTGCCGCGCCGTGTGCGCCGTGTGCGCCGTGTGCGCGGAAATGGCGTCGACGATCTGCGGCCACATCGGAATGGGCAGCGCGTGGCCCATGCGCGGAATGCGCAGCAGCTGCGCGCCCGGGATGGCATCGGCCACGTCGACGCCGCAGGCCACCGGCACCAGCGGATCGGCGTCGCCGTGGATCACCAGCGTTGGCACGCGCACGTCGCGCAGCGCGGGCTTGCGGTTGCCCGAGGCCAGGATGGCCGCGAGCTGCCGCGCCACGCCGGCCGGGTTGAGTCCGCGCAGGAACACGAGCTGGGCCTTTTCGGCGTCGTGCGCCTCGTCGAGCGGAAAGTCAGACGGGCCGCGCAGCACGCGCCACACCCTGGCGTAGTGCGGCAGGTAGGCCTCGAAGGTCGTCGGCGAAGGCGTGAACAGCACGGCCATCGCCTCGGGCGTGGGCGGCGGCAGGCCCGGGGCGCCGGTGGTCGACATGATGCTGGTGAACGACAGCATGCGGTGCGGATGGTGAATGCACAGCTCCTGCCCGATGGCACCGCCCATCGAGGCGCCCACGATGTGGGCACGCGCGATGCCGAGCGCGTCGAGCAGCCCGACGCAGTCGGCGGCCATGTCGCGCAGGTTGTAGGGCGTTCGCAGCGGCTGGCCCGCCATTGCCTGCGCCATCAGCGCCTGGATGTCGGGCACGCCAAGGTGCGAGAGGTGCGTCGAATGGCCGATGTCGCGGTTGTCGAAGCGGATCACGCGGTGCCCGCCGGCTTCGGAGAGACGGGCGCAGAACGCGTCGTCCCACGCCACCATCTGCGCGCCGAGGCCCATGACCAGCAGCAGCGGCGGTGCATTGGCGTCGCCGAAGCTGTCCCAGGCGAACTCGATGCCGTTGGCGCGCGTGCGCTGCTCGACGCGGGGCGGGACTGCGGTCATGGCTGCGGCCCGGCTTACTTGCGCTGCAGCAGCTTCGTCACTTCGTCCACGTTGGCCTGAATGCGCTGGCGCACCACGTCGAAGGCGTCGGCCTGCGACTTGGCGGCGAGGTTGGCCAGCTCCTTGATGTCGTCGATGGCGCGCTGGAACGACTGGCGGCCGAGTTCGTCGAGCTTGGCCAGGTTTTCCTTCGGGTCCTTGCCCGGCATTGCCTTGGCGGCGGTCTGCCATTCGGTAATGGCGCTCTTGATCATCTCGGTCTGCCGCTGCACGACGGTCTGCAGGCCCTGGTAGGACTTCTCGTTGGCCTGCATCAGCGCCGCCAGGTCCTTGCGGCCGCTCTCCAGCAGCTTGCCGGCGCCGCCGGTCAGGTTGAGGTTCTGCAGCTTGTCGGCCATGCCCTTCAGTGGATTGAGCATGTCCGCGGCGGTCGGCATCGCCGTCTTCGCGCTGGCGGTGCTGCTGCTGGCAGTGGTCTTCTTGGCGGCGGCTTTCTTGGCAGTGGCCATGGTGCGGAATCTCCTGTGACGGTGAACGGTTGGATGGCAGGGACCAGCCTGGCGGCAAAAGTCCCTCGCCACGATACGCCGCACAGATGCACCGGAGGTTGCCGCAGCGACAAAAATGCCTGCGGGATTTCCCTTGGGTGCCGGGCTTCTTCTTACATCGGCGGCGCGAAGCCGTTGCGGCCGGCCGTGACGCGCAATGCCGTGGGCGTGCCGTTCTTCTCCTGCGCATTGACCAGCACGTGGGCGCCGGGCACCAGCAGCGCGTCGGTGCCGGGGCGGAAGGTGACCACGGGCACGTCGGGCGGCACGATGACGGTCTTCTCGCCGCCCTTGTAGGTCAGCCGCAGCTGCTGGCCGCCGCGCACCGACTTCGGCGCCGCGGCCAGGTCAGCGACCGTGGCGTTGGTCATGGTGCTCTGGGGCAGCAGGTCCCATGGGCGGTGGCCTTCGCCGGTGCCGCGCGCGGCCTCGGGGAACACCACCACTTCGAGCGCCTTCTGCGTGCCGTCGGCCTGCGGCATGGCGGCGGTACCGATGAAGCTGCCACGCTTGATGTCGGACAGCTTGATGCGATAGACCTCGGACACGGCCAGGTCGGCCGGGCGCGCGAGCGAGACGACCTCGCCGCCGCGGTCCTGCACGACGAGGGTGTTGGCATCGACGCGCACGATGGTGCCGCGGATGCGTACGGTGTCGGAGCTTTGCGCCGATGCTGCGACTGGCAGCACGGCGGCGGTCAGGCAAATTGCTGTGGTGGCGAGCAAGGCTCTGGACGGAAAAATTGGCATGGGATGTGGTGGCTGATGGAGGGCCGGTCAATGTACGTCGCGGCGGCGAATCGTGCAGAGCGCCGACTTAGCCCTGAATGAGCAATAGAAAAGGCCGCACACCGCGCGATGCGGTGTGCGGCCTTTTTTACGAAGAGCCCGGGGGCGTCAGTCGATCAGGCCGATTTCAAGCGCGCCTGCCGTGGCCGGGCTGCGCGAGCCGACCATCGCGAAGAGCTTGCTGCTCTGGCTCGCGAAGTGGAACGCGGTGCCGCCGAACGTTGCCGCGCGCATGTTGACGGGGCCGTTCGTGCCCATGGAGCCCAGGCTCGCATTGAGCGTGGCTGTGGAGCCGTCGGGGAGCGCCTGCGTGCGCGTGTAGTTCAGGGCGTCGATGGCCGTGCTGCCCCAGCTGCCGCTGGTGGCGCCGCCGCGCGCGGCGATGGTGGGCCAGGTCGCGCGCTCGGGCAGGCCGATGCGGAACACCGACCTCGTGGGCGTGGATGGCACGATGCCGGCCGAGAGGTAGATGTTCTCGCCGCCGATGCGCGCGATCGCGAAGCTGCCGTTGTCCGACGGATTGGCCACGTTCACGATGCGCCAGGTGTCCACGGTCGCACCGGCCGACACGGTGTAGGTCAGCACGGAGGCCGCGGGGCAGGTGTCGATTCGATAGATCACGTTGTCGTTGCACAGGTAGAGCACGGTGCCACCGCTGGCCACCTGGATCTGCGTGATCGACGAATCGCCGGCGGTGGCCGTCAGGTTGATGCCCAGCCGGTTGTAGGTGCCGTCGAGCGCTGTCTGCGTCTTCACCAGCGCACGCGATGCCACGAACGGCCGCACGCCGTAGCTCACCGGCGTGACCTGCGCGACCGCGAACGGGAACGATCCGACCACCGTGTCCGTCGCGAGGCGAAAGCGCGCCGTGTTCACCGGGCTTGTGATGCGGCTGCTGTCGAAGATGAAGCTGCCGGCCTCCGCCGTGTCTTCGGCGAAGCTGCCCGAGGCGACGGTGCCGGTTTCATCGGTCATCTCGTAGCGCTTGCTGTCCAGGTTCAGCGCCAGCGTCTGCCGCGTGCCGTTGGTGGCGTAGACCTTGTAGCGGCCGTTGCGTGCATCGGGCGCCGTGCCGGTGTCGATCAGGTTGAGCTGGATGTAGCCCTGCGTGCCGGGATTGCGAGTGCCGACCAGCACCGAAAGCGCGCCGCTCTGCATCGCGAAGTACTTGCTCGCGCCGCTCAGGTTGACGCCACGGATGCCCTGGGGTTGGTTCGGGTAGGCGGTGCTGTCCACGGGCATCGTCAGAACGCCATAGGTGTCGTCCGTGCCGGTGGCGGTGCGCACCGAGTTCGCGGTGTCGATCAGGTTCGTGCCCCAACTGCCCGTGGTCGACGAGCCGATGCCGCGGGTGGTGGGCCAGCTCGATGATTCGGGCAGGGCGATGCGCATGAACTGCTGGGCCGGAGTCACGCTGACGCCGCCGTTCAGATAGACGTTCTGGCCGCCGATGCGCGCGACGCGGAAGTTGCCGATGTCGCTGCTGTTGGCCACGTTGGTGGCGACCCAGGCGTCGTCGGTGCCGGCCGTGACCGAATAGGTGCGCTTCGACGCGGTGGGACAGAGGTCGATTTTGTAGATGATCGCGTCGTTGCAGATCTCCAGCACGGTGCCGCTGGCCGACAGGCGCATCGAGAGCATCGACGAGTCCTGCGAGCCGCCGGGGCTGCGCGTGACGCTGAAGCGGTTGTAGGTGCCGTCCAGCAGCGCCGCGGTGGTCACGAAGTCGCGCGCGGCCACGAAGGGCTGCGCGGCATACGTGGCGGGGCTCGAGTACGCGGTCTGGAACGGGAAGGCCCCGACGATGGCGTCGGTCGTCACCCTAAAGCGCGACGTATTGGCCGCGGTCGTGATGCGGCTGCTGGCAAAGACGTAGGTCCCCGGTTCGGTGAAGTCTTCGCTGAAAGTGCCGGACTCGGCCACGCCGAGGTTGTCCGTCATCGTGTAGTTGCCGGCGTCGAAATCGACCGCCAGTTGCTGTTGCGTGCCATTGGCCGCGTAGACGCGATAGCTGCCGTTGCGCGCGTCCACGCCCAGTGTCTTGCCGGCCGCGACCTCTGGCTTGCCGCTGCCGCCCGACGACAGCGAAAGGCCGCCGGAGCCGCCTCCTCCTCCTCCGCAAGCCGCCAGCAAGGCGACCATGCACCAACTCGCGAGATTCCTCGTTATCCTCATTTTTGTGCCCTTTTGTTTTCAGATAGGCTCGACAACAGGCCGGTTGGCTGCTGAACCAAACCCGGGGAAATCGTAACCAGAGGTCAATGTCACGCCGAGGGTGACAAATGCCAGCCAAGCCCCGAGCATTGGCGCAGGCTCTTGCCCCGTCTACAATCTGCCGTTCCGAGGAGCGTTGCAGCGCCGTCAGGCGTGAGGCTCGGACCACACATCGCAACCACGCTCACCCGCTGTTCTTGCGGTGAGTCCGTTCCCCGTACGCAGCGGCATCTTTCAAACCAGTTTTGTTGGAGTTCCCATGAGCGCTGTTCTCAAGCCCACCCCCGTTTCGACCGCCGACCAGGCGATTGCCGACCTGTCCCTCGCCGCCTGGGGCCGCAAGGAAATCAAGATCGCGGAAACCGAAATGCCCGGCCTGATGGCCATTCGCGAAGAGTTCTCGAAGGCGCAGCCGCTGAAGGGCGCGCGCATCACGGGCTCGCTGCACATGACCATTCAAACGGCCGTGCTGATCGAGACGCTGCAAGCCCTCGGCGCGACCGTGCGCTGGGCCTCGTGCAACATCTTCTCGACGCAGGACCACGCCGCTGCCGCCATCGCCGCCGCCGGCACGCCGGTGTTCGCCATCAAGGGCGAGTCGCTGAAGGACTACTGGGACTACACCCACGCCATCTTCGATTTCGGCCCCAAGGACTCGAAGGGCGAAGGCCCGAACATGATCCTGGACGACGGCGGCGACGCCACGCTGCTGATGCACCTGGGCCAGCGCGCTGAAAAAGACCTGGGCGTGCTCGCCAACCCGGGCAGCGAGGAAGAGCGCATTCTCTTCGCCGCCATCAAGGCCAAGCTGGCCGTCGACTCGACCTGGTACACCCGCAAGTCGGCCGAGATCATCGGCGTGACCGAGGAAACGACCACCGGCGTGCACCGCCTGAACGAGATGAGCGCCAAGGGCACGCTGCTGTTCCGCGCCATCAACGTGAACGACTCGGTCACCAAGAGCAAGTTCGACAACCTGTACGGCTGCCGCGAATCGCTGGTTGACGGCATCAAGCGCGCCACCGACGTGATGATCGCCGGCAAGGTGGCTTGCGTGGCCGGCTACGGCGACGTGGGCAAGGGCTCGGCACAGGCACTGCGCGCGCTGTCGGCGCAGGTGTGGGTGACCGAGATCGACCCGATCAACGCCCTGCAGGCCGCGATGGAAGGCTACAAGGTCGTGACGATGGAATATGCCGCCGACAAGGCCGACATCTTCGTGACGACCACCGGCAACAAGGACGTCATCACGCACGACACGATGGCCAAGATGAAGGACCAGGCCATCGTCTGCAATATCGGCCACTTCGACAACGAGATCGACGTCGCGTCGATCGAGAAGTACGAGTGGGAAGAGATCAAGCCGCAGGTCGACCACATCAAGTTTCCCGACGGCAAGAAGATCATCCTGCTGGCCAAGGGCCGCCTCGTGAACCTGGGCTGCGGTACGGGCCACCCGAGCTTCGTGATGTCGTCGTCGTTCGCGAACCAGACCATCGCCCAGATCGAGCTGTTCACCAAGCCCGACGCCTACCAGGCCGGCAAGGTCTACGTGCTGCCCAAGCACCTGGACGAGAAGGTCGCGCGCCTGCACCTGAAGAAGGTCGGCGCCATGCTCACCGAGCTGACCGACGCGCAGGCCGCCTACATCGGCGTGAGCAAGAACGGCCCGTACAAGCCGGACACGTACCGCTACTGATCGACAACGGATGCGCGCTGATCAACTGTTGGTGGAGCGCGGCCTGGCCGCGTCGCGTTCGCAAGCGGTGCGGCTCATTGCCGGCGGCTTGCGCTGGCGCGACGCGGGCACGAGCGACGCATGGCGCTCGGTCGTCAAGAACAAGGACGACGTGCCCGAATCGGCCGAACTCGAGCTGGTCGACGCGGCCGAGGCGCGCTACGTGTCGCGCGGCGGGCTCAAGCTCGAAGGCGCGCTGGCCGCGAGCGGCATCGATCCCTCCGGCAAGCTGTGCCTCGACGTGGGCCAGTCGACCGGCGGGTTTACCGATTGCCTGCTGCAGCGCGGTGCCGCGAAGGTGGTTGGCGTCGATGTCGGCCATGGGCAGCTGCATGCGCGCTTGCGCGAAGACGAACGCGTGGTCGCCATCGAAGGCGTCAATGCGCGTGCGTTGTCGCCCGACGACCTGGAGGAAGAAGGCGAGTCGCGTTTCGACCTGATCGTTGGCGACCTGTCGTTCATTTCGCTCACGCTGGTGCTGCCGGCGGTGGTCGAATTCCTGGCCGATGACGGGCGCCTGCTGATGCTGGTCAAGCCGCAGTTCGAACTGCAGCCGGGCCAGGTCGGCAAGGGCGGCATCGTGCGCGACGAGTCGATGTATGCGGTGGTCGAGAAGCGCCTGCACGACGCCTGCGAGGCGCTGGGCCTGCGGGTGCTGCAGTGGTTCGACAGCCCCATCGCCGGAGGCGACGGCAACCGCGAGTTTTTCATTCACGCCGTTCGTGCCGCCCAGGACGCGAACGACGGTTCCTAAGGAGACGCAGGTGCGCCTTCCGCTGAGTTTCGAATTCTTCCCGACCAAGACGCCCGAAGGCGCGGTCAAGCTGCGCGCCGTGCGCCAGCAGCTGTATGTGCGCAAGCCGCAGTTCTGCTCGGTCACGTACGGCGCGGGCGGCTCCACGCACCAGGGCACTTTTGGTGCGGTGCAGGAGATCCTGTCCGAAGGCGTGGACGCCGCGAGCCACTTCTCGTGCATTGGCGCCACGCGCGCCACTGTGCGCGAGCAGCTCGCCGAGCTGAAGGCCATGGGCGTCAAGCGCCTGGTGGCCCTGCGCGGCGACCTGCCGAGCGGCTACGGCATCGGCGGCGAGTTCCTGTATGCGAGCGACCTCGTCGCCTTTATCCGCGAAGAGACCGGCCGCGACTTTCACATCGAGGTGGCCTGCTACCCCGAGATCCATCCGCAGGCCCGTTCGCCCGAGGCTGACCTGCAGGCCTTTGCCGCGAAGGTGAAGGCGGGCGCCGACTCGGCGATCACGCAGTACTTCTTCAGCCCCGAGGCCTACTTCCGCTTCGTCGACGACGTGCGCAAGCTGGGGCTCGACACGCCGGTCGTGCCGGGCATCATGCCGATCACGAGTTCGACGCAGCTCATGCGCTTCTCGGACGCCTGCGGCGCCGAGATTCCGCGCTGGATCCGCCTGCGGCTGCAGTCCTTTGGCGACGACACGGCATCGATCAAGTCCTTCGGGCTCGACGTGGTGACCGACCTGTGCGCGCGTCTGCGCGACGGTGGTGCCCCGGCGCTGCACTTCTACACGATGAACCAGTCGGCGGCCACGCTGGCTGTACTGGAGCGCCTCGATTGAGAGGGCGCGCGGGGCTTCGTGCAGTCCTGGTCGCTGCGACCTGCGTTCTCGCGGGTTGCGCCATGCCGCCGGCCACGGACGCCGAAGGCGGAACGGCGAAGCTGCTGCCCTTGCCCCGTGCCATCGCGGTGCCGCCGGGCGCGGCGCCGCGTTCGAGCGTGCCGTCGGTGCGCTATGACCTGGCGGTGTCCGGAATGGGCGAACAGACGTCGGACGACGGAGTCCCCGGCGACGACGGGCCGCGCGAAATCTTCGAGCGTGGCGGCGCCTCGTGGTACGGCATCCAGTTCCATCAGCGCAAGACCGCCAGCGGCGAGCGCTTCGACATGACCGCCCTGACGGCGGCCCACAAGACCCTGCCTTTCAACACGCGCGTGTGCGTGCGCAGCCTCGTCAACGGCAGCGAGGTGCTGGTGCGCATCAACGACCGCGGGCCCTATGCAGCGGGTCGCGTGATCGACCTGAGCCGCGCGGCGGCCGACCGCATCGGCCTGACGGGCCTGGGCATCAAGCAGGTGGCGCTGTCGATCGTCGACCGTGAAGGGATGCGTTGCGGTGGCTTGCCGGTGGAGGCCGGCGATGCGTCGGCGCCAGTGGCGGCGGCGGCTGCGGCCGTACAGCAGCGAGCCAAGTCGCCGGTGCCCGCGCGGCGCAAGGTGGTCGTGCCGCCCCGTCGCCGTAAATAAGAAACGAAAAGGCGGGGGCTCAGCCGCCCGAATCGAGCGAGAAGGCGGCGTGCCGGTCTTGCGCCAGGCGCTCCACCAACTGCGGCAACGCGTCCGCCAGCAGCGGCTTCAGCGTGTACGGCGGATTGATCAGGAACATGCCGCTGGCCGGCAGCCCCGGCCGGTGCGTTTCGCCCGATGCGTCGGTCGTGATCTTGCTGGACTTGACCGTCAGCGTGGCATGCAGCCACGACTTGCCGGCCTTGGTCGCCATCGTCTTGAGCCGGCGCGGCAGGTCGTGCGCCTCGGGGCGCGGAATGATCGGATACCAGATCGCGTAGGTGCCGGTGGCAAAGCGCTTGAGCGCTTCGGCCGCGAAATCGAGCACGCGGCCGTAGTCGGTCTTCATCTCGTAGCTGGGGTCCATCAGCACCAGTGCGCGGCGCGACGGCGGCGGCAGGAACTTGGTGGCGCTGCCGAAGCCGTCTTCGCGCAGCACGGCGATCTGGCGGCCGGCCTCGAGTTGGGCGATGTTGGCGTCCAGCGTGCGGGCGTCGGTCGGGTGCAGCTCGAACAGCTTGAGCTTGTCGTGATCGCGCAGCAGGTGCTGCACGATGAACGGCGAGCCAGGGTAGACGCGGGCGCCGCCCTTGGGGTTGAAGTCGTGGATCACGCTCAGGTAGCGGGCGATAGCGTCGGCCAGTGGGGCTTCGGCTTCGGGTGCTACCTTTTTGCTAGCGGACTTCGCTGCGGGGGCGGGCGTGGTGGGCTCTTTCTTGTCCGAAAGAAGGCGCAGGATGCCGTCGGCCGCTTCGCCGCTCGTGCCGGCATAGTCGCCGTCGAGCCGGTACAGGCCGGCGCCAGCGTGGGTGTCGACGACCGTGAGGGCTGCCTCTTTTTCAAGCAGATGGTCGAGCGTGGCAATCAGCACCGTGTGCTTGAGCACGTCGGCGTGGTTGCCGGCATGGAAGGCGTGGCGGTAACTGAACATAGGGGGAGAATGGTAACGGTGTTGGGGCGCACATATGCGAATTTGCCAGCACAGGGCCATTCTTTATATAATCGCGGGCTTCGCAGCGTTTTTGTGGCCCCGCGGCGAAGACTACCTTCCCACCTAAGAGATTCCCGTCAGAGGAACGCCGACCGTGGAAAAGGGCCCGACAAACCCTCTTTTCAAGAGAAAAACTCATGACCAAAACGTTCAGCGCCAAGCCCGCTGACGTGACGCACGAGTGGTTTGTGATTGACGCGACCGACAAGGTCCTCGGACGAGTAGCCAGCGAAGTTGCTCTCCGTTTGCGCGGCAAACACAAGGCCATTTACACGCCTCACGTCGATACCGGTGACTTCATCGTCATCATCAACGCCGCGCAACTGCGCGTCACCGGCGCCAAGTCGATCGACAAGGTGTACTACCGTCACTCGGGCTACCCGGGCGGTATCACGGCGACGAACTTCCGCGACATGCAATCCAAGCACCCGGGCCGCGCCCTGGAAAAGGCTGTCAAGGGCATGCTGCCCAAGGGCCCGCTCGGTTACGCGATGATCAAGAAACTCAAGGTGTACGGTGGTGCTGAGCACCCGCATACCGCCCAACAGCCCAAAGTGCTGGAACTGTAAGGAGCCTTGAGAATGATTGGTGAATGGAACAATGGCACCGGCCGTCGCAAATCGAGCGTCGCCCGCGTGTTTCTGAAAAAAGGCACCGGCAAGATCACGGTCAACGGCAAGGACATCCAAGAGTTCTTCGGCCGCGAAACCTCGATCATGATTGCCAAGCAGCCCCTCGCGCTGACCAACAACCTCGAAGCTTTCGACGTGATGGTGAACGTGAACGGTGGCGGCGAATCGGGTCAAGCCGGCGCAACGCGCCACGGCATCACCCGTGCGCTGATCGACTACGACGCGTCGCTCAAGCCCGTCCTGAGCCAAGCCGGCTTCGTGACGCGCGATGCACGTGAAGTCGAGCGTAAGAAGGTCGGTCTGCACTCCGCCCGCCGTCGCAAGCAGTTCAGCAAGCGCTGATCCTGTTCACTGCGAACAAAAAGCCGCCTTCGGGCGGCTTTTTCATTGGAAGCCCTCTTGGCGCAAGGGCCTCCAACCCCACTTGCATTGGGGTGCACGCCACACCCACCCTGCCGAGAATGCGGCATTGCAGTAGCATTCGTTCTATTGGCCGCATGTCCGGCCCCCTAGGAGTTATCACCCCATGAGCGCCGTTGCCGAAAACATCCAGACCCAGATGCCCGAGCCGATTGTCTTCACCGACAGCGCGGCCGCCAAGGTGGCCGACCTGATCGCCGAGGAAGGCAATCCCGACCTGAAGCTGCGCGTGTTCGTGCAGGGTGGCGGTTGCTCCGGCTTCCAGTACGGTTTCACCTTCGATGAAATCACCAACGAAGACGACACCACCATGACCAAGAACGGTGTGTCGCTGTTGATCGATGCCATGAGCTACCAGTACCTGGTCGGCGCCGAGATCGACTACAAGGAAGACCTGCAAGGCGCCCAGTTCGTGATCAAGAACCCGAACGCCACCAGCACCTGCGGCTGCGGATCGAGCTTCTCGGCCTGATGCCCGGATGCTGCTGACCCAGCTTCCCCAATAAGCCGCCTCCGGGCGGCTTTTTCGTTCCTGTTTCTCTTTCCCTGCCTATGACCTCCGAGGCTGAAGCCGCCGCCGTCAATCCCGTCCGCAAGAGCCTGTTGTGGCTCGTCGCTGTCGGCTTCTTCATGCAGACGCTCGACGCCACCATCATCAACACCGCGTTGCCGGCGATGGCCGCGAGCCTCGGCGAGAGCCCACTGCGCATGCAGTCGGTGGTGGTGGCATACGCGCTCACCATGGCGATGCTGATCCCCGCCTCGGGCTGGATTGCCGACCGTTTCGGCACGCGGCGCATCTTCTTCTCGGCGATCGTGCTGTTCGCCGCCGGATCGGTGCTGTGCGCGCTCTCGCATGGGCTGGGCCAGTTGGTGGCCGCCCGGGTGGTCCAGGGCCTGGGCGGTGCGTTGCTGCTGCCCGTGGGGCGCCTGGCGCTGCTGCGCACGGTGCCGCGCGGGGAATTCCTGCAGGCGATGAGCTTTGTCGCCATTCCGGGCCTCATAGGGCCCTTGCTGGGCCCCACGCTGGGCGGCTGGCTGGTGCAGTACGCCTCGTGGCACTGGATTTTCCTGATCAACGTGCCCGTGGGGCTGCTGGGCTGCATCGCCACGCTCAAGTACATGCCCGACCTGCGCGGCGTGGTGCAGAAGCGCTTCGACAGCGTGGGCTACGCGATGCTGGCCTTCGGCATGGTGGCGATTTCGCTCTCGCTCGATGGCGTGGGCCTGCGCCAGGGCGGCGTAATGGTCGTGCTGATCTTCGGCTTTGCGAGCATCGTCGCCTATTGGCTTCGCGCCTCGCGCACGCCCGAGCCTCTGTTTGCGCCCTCGCTGTTTCATGTGCCGACACTCAGCATCGGCCTGATCGGCAACCTGTTCTCGCGGCTGGGCAGCAGCTGCATGCCCTTCCTGGTGCCGTTGCTGCTTCAGGTGTCGATGGGCTATTCGCCGGTGCGCGCCGGGCTGATGATGCTGCCGATCGCGCTGGCCGGCATGGCCATGAAGCGCTTCGCCACGCCGCTGATCACGCGCCACGGCTACCGCAAGGTGCTGGTGGTCAACACCATCCTCGTGGGCTGCACCATGGCCAGCTTCGGGCTGACGGCGCCGGGCCAGCCGATGGCGCTGCATGTGCTGCAACTGCTGGCTTTCGGCGCGGTCAATTCGCTGCAGTTCACCGCAATGAACACGATCACGCTGAAGGACCTGGACGGCAGCATGGCCAGCAGCGGCAACAGCTTGCTGTCGATGGTGCAGATGCTGGCAATGAGTCTCGGCGTGGCGGCCGCCGGCGCCGTGCTGGCGGGTTACAACGGCATCTTCGGCACCGAGACGCCTGCGCACACGCTGGATGCCTTTCAGGCCACCTTTGCGAGTATGGGGCTGATCACGGTGGCTTCAGCGATGATCTTCTGGTATCTGCCTTCGGAAGTGCGGGCGCCGCACCCCGCGCAGCCGGAGGTTTCCGGCCAGGGCTGAGGGCGAATCAAGCGGGATAGATCGCGCCGAGCACCCGTGCCCCGCGCGCGCCAGTCACGCTGGCCAGATTGCCCGCTTCACGCCTGACGGTGGCGCGGGCAAGCCATGCAAACGCCGCCGCCTCGACCTGCTGAGGCGGCAGGCCGTGATCGGTCGAGGCCGCCACATGGATGCCAGGCAGCAGCACGCGCAGGCGGTCGAGCAGATGGTCGTTCAGCGCGCCACCGCCGCAGACGATCAGCAGCTTGCTATCTTTTCCATAGCTCTTCACGTCTGCCGCACATACGTGCGCGGTCAATTCGGCCAGTGTCGCCTGCACATCGGCAGGCGCCATCGTCGTGGTGCCGAGTTGCGCGGCGAGCCAGGTCGGGTTGAACAGGTCGCGTCCGGTGCTTTTCGGTGGCGTCTTGGCGAAATACGGGTCGGCCAGCAACTGCGAGAGCAGGGCGGGCAGCACCTGTCCGCTGGCCGCCCATTGGCCGCCACGGTCGAAGGGCTGGCCCTGGTTGGTCTGGCACCAGTGATCCATCAGCGCGTTGCCAGGGCCGCAGTCGAAACCGAGCACGGTGGCGCCGCCCGCCGTATTCGTCGCCGGCAGCAGGCTCAGGTTGGAAATGCCGCCGATGTTCAGCACAGCGACCGTCTCGTCGGCCCGGGCGAACAGCGCGCGGTGAAAGGCTGGCACCAGCGGCGCGCCCTGTCCGCCGGCCGCGAGGTCGCGGCTGCGGAAGTCGCCGACCACGTCGATGCCGGTCAGCTCGGTCAGCAGCGAGGGGTTGTTGATTTGCAGGGTGTAGCCGACCTCGTCGAACTCGAGCGGCCGGTGGCGCACGGTCTGGCCGTGCGCGCCGATGGTGGTGACTGCCTTGGCATTGGTGCCGCTGTCCGCCAGCAGTTGGGCGACGACACCGGCATACGCACGCGCCAGCCCGTTGCCGGCCAGTGCCGCACGATGCAGTTCGTTGTCGCCGGGAGTGTTCAGCGCGAGCAGTTCGGCGCGCAGGCCCACAGGAAACTGCGCCGTGGCGTAGGCCTGCACCGCGATGCGGCCGCCGGAAAAGTCGGCGAGCACGCCATCGACGCCATCGAGCGAGGTGCCCGACATCAGGCCTATGAAAAGTTCGGCGGCCATCTTTGGATCAGGGCTGGAGAAGCCGGCCGCGCGACGGAATCAGTCGGCGCTGGCCTGGATGACCGAGAAAGCGGCTGCCAGCTCGGTGCGCGCGCCCACGGCGACGCGTTCGAAGGCCGGACGCATGGCGGCGGTGATTGGCGCGCCGCCTTCCTGTGCGATGGAAGCCGGGTCTTGATAGACGCCGCCCACGCGGAATTCGAAGTGCAGGTGCGGGCCAGTAGCCCAGCCGGTGGAGCCCACCGCGCCGACCGTCTGGCCCTGGCTCACTGCCTGGCCGGCCTTGACGTCGATGCGGCTCAAATGCGCATACGCCGTCTGCTGGTTGTTGCGGTGATTGATGATGACGATGTTGCCGTAGCCGTTCTGCGTGCCCGCGAAATCGACCGTGCCGTCGCCGACCGAACGCACCGAGGTGCCCGTGGGCGCTGCGTAGTCGATGCCGTTGTGCTGGCGCCAGCTGTTCAGGATCGGGTGCATGCGCATCGCGAAACCGCTGGACACGCGCGAGAACTCGACCGGCGTCGCCAGGTAGGCCTTGCGCAGGCTGTCGCCGTTCGGGCGGTAGTAGCTGCCCTTCTGGCCCGCGCCCGGGGGCTGGAACCAGACGGCCTGGTGGATCTTGCCGTTGTGCTCGAACTCGGCCGACAGCACGCGGCCGCTGCGCAGCGCCTGCCCGTCGGCTTCGAAGGTTTCGTACACCACGGCGAAGCGGTCGCCCTTGCGCAGCGCGCGCACGTCGACGTCGCCCGCGAAGATGTCGGCCAGCTGGCTCGCCACCGCGTCGGGAATGCGCGAGTCGTCGGTGGCGGCGAACAGCGAGGTGCGGATGGTGCCGCTTGCCAGGCGCGTGCCCGGCGTGAGCATGTCGCGCTCGGTCACGCCGGCAAAGCCGGTGGGCGTGCGTTCGATGACGAAGCGCTTGAAGCCGCCGTCGCCGTCGGGAATCCAGCGGGCGCTGAGCTTCTTGAGCTGGTTTTCCTGCGTGGCCTCGGCCGTCACGGTGCGGCCGGCGCGCGAGAACAGCGCGTTGCGGGCTTCCACGCTGCCGCGCACGAAGGCGGTGGCGGCCGGGTCGGAGATGCCCAGGCGCTTCATCAGGGCCTCGGCCGTGTCGCTCGAACGGGTGACGTCGGTGCGGAACAGGGTGAAGCTGAAGTTCTCGAGCGATTCGCTCTGGTCGGCGAACGAGACGGGCGCCGTGGCTTCGAGGATCTGGTGGACCGGGAGGTCGGATGCGTCAGGGCCGAGTGAGGCCACCGCGAGGGTGCCGGCGCTCAGCAGCGCGGCAGCAATGACCGCGGTGATCTGCTTGGGGTAGGTCCGGAATGTATAGGCCACGCGAGAAGCAAGTAGCTCCTCGGCGGCAAGAATGCCGTTGATCAAACTGTGAATTCCAGCTCAGGTTCTGCAAATCCGTGCTGCAAGGCCCAGTACGTTCAGGGCGGCAGCAGACGGTGCGGAAAAAAGCGCCGCTTAGAATTCGGCGCTTGAAAAGTCGGGCTGAGTATAGCTTCGGCACCCCAAAAGTCAGCTAAAAAAGCCCGTAAAGGCCGAATCTGTTACATCCATGAGCCTCTCAAATAGTGTAGGACGCGCGCTCGAAATTTCCCTCCGAGGCGCCGAAGAACTGCTGCCTCAGGACGAGTGGGTGCGCAAGCTGCAGCGTTCCGAAGCCACCGGAACCCCCCTGCGCATCAAATTCGGCCTGGACCCGACTGCCCCTGATATCCACCTCGGGCACACGGTGGTATTCAACAAGATGCGCCAGCTGCAAGATCTGGGCCACACGGTGATCCCGCTGATCGGCGACTTCACCACCACCATCGGCGACCCGTCCGGGCGCAACAGCACCCGGCCGCCGCTGACCCGCGAGCAGATCGAGGCCAATGCGGCGACCTACTTCGACCAGCTGCGCCTGGTGCTGAACGTCGATATCGCCGAAGTCCGCTACAACTCCGAGTGGAGCGACCCCCTGGGTGCCCGCGGCATGATCCAGCTCGCCGCCAAGTACACGGTGGCCCGGATGATGGAGCGAGACGACTTCAACAAGCGCTTCAAGGGCGGCCAGTCGATCTCGGTGCATGAATTCCTCTACCCGCTGATGCAGGGCTACGACTCGGTCGCGCTCAAGAGCGACCTCGAACTGGGCGGCACCGACCAGAAGTTCAACCTGCTCGTCGGTCGTCATCTCCAGCAGGAATACGGCCAGGAACCGCAGTGCATACTCACTATGCCGCTGCTGGAGGGGCTCGACGGCGTCGAAAAGATGTCGAAGAGCAAGAACAATTACATCGGCATCAGCGAAGACGCCAACACCATGTTCGCCAAGGTGCTGTCGATTTCCGATGACCTGATGTGGCGCTGGTACACGCTTCTGAGCTTCCTGTCGCTGGAGCAGATCGCGGCGCTGAAGGCCGAGATCGAGGGTGGCCGCAACCCGAAGGACGCCAAGGTCGCGCTGGCCAAGGAAATCACCACGCGCTTCCACAGTGCGGCGGCGGCGGATGCGGCCGAACAGGATTTCATCAACCGCAGCAAGGGCGGCGTGCCGGACGAGATTCCGGAGGTGTCGCTGTCGGGGGCTCCGCTGGGCATCGCCCAGTTGCTCAAGCAGGCGAACCTGGCGTCTTCGGCCGGGGAGGGCAATCGCCTGATCGACGGCGGCGGCGTGCGGATCGATTCGGCCGTGGTCAGCGACAAGGCGCTGAAGCTGCCCGCAGGCAGCTACGTGGTGCAGGTCGGCAAGCGCAAATTCGCCCGCGTGACCCTGAGCTGAGGGTTTTTCAGCGAACCTCGATGGTGACGCGCCGGTTCCGCGGCTCGTCCACCTCGTCAGCAGTCGGAACGGCCAGGTCGCGCTCGCCGCGGCCCACGGCCTCGATGCGGTTGGCCGGGAACTGGCGTTCCACGAAGAGCTGGACCACTTCCTGCGCCCGGCGACGCGACAACTGGTCGTTCTGCTCGCCGCTGCCCTTGGTGTCGGTGTGGCCCGTGACCACGATGTCGCTGCCGCTGCGTGCCAGGGCGGCAGCCAGCGCCTCGGTCATGATCTGCTGTGAAGCCGGCGTCAACGTGGTGCCGCCGAGCTCGAAATACACCGTGTAGCGCTGCGGCGGAGGCGGGCGCATGTCGAACAGCGGCTTGTTGTCCGCCTGCACCTTGGCCGGATCGGCCTGGTCGACCACCGGAGCGCCCTTTGCGCCCACCGCGGCCGTGGCGCGCTGGTAAGGTGTGGAAAGCACTTCTTCGCCGTCCTTGGCTCGCACCACCACTGCCGATGGCTTGCCGTCCGCCTGCGGCAGCAGCACCACCCGCGTGCCGGGCGTCGAGCATGCGGCCAGCAGCAGGGCGGCCAGCGCGGCCGGAAAGAGGAATGCGAGGCGGGACTGTTGGGGCTTGGGGGTCTTCATCATCATGGCTGGCCGTCGGCTTGCACGATGAAGTCGGTGCCGCGAATGCCGATGGTGGCCGTCTGCGTCTCGACCCGCACTGCGTCGGGGTTGGTCTTGCCGATCAGGCCGGTGATCATGCGCATGGAGCCTCGCAGCAGCGAGACCAGCATGCCGCCTTCGTGCGTCGTGCCGTCGAAGTGGAATTCCTTCAGGTCGAGCCGCGACGAGGGGCCGACCACCAGCGTCGTATCGTCGCGCAGTACCACGGAGGCTGAGGAATCGGGGCCGGTCACGATGCGGTCCACCGCGCCCAGCGCATCACCGGGGCTGGCGGCGCGGGTGGCGCCGGCGCCGTTGAGCAGTTGCACGTTGCCGCGCACGAACTTCACGAAGCCCGCCTGGGGATCCGCCTTGGCGGCTGGCGCGGCGGTAGCAGGCGCCGGTGCGGACGCGGCTGAGGCAGGTGGCGCCGCCACGGGAGCGGCCGACGGCGTCTGGGCTTGTGCCAGTGCGGCCGAGGCCACAATGGCGAGGCCGCCCAAGGCGATCACGAGGTTTTTCATCATCTGGGCTCTCTGCGAAGGACTGTTTCGCGTTGGTCGCGAATTATTAAGGCGAAGGCGTTACATGTAGACACGGGGCCGATAATTCAGACGGTTCTTGCGGCCTTTTACCGCTTTTTGCGTTGCCTTCTTGCCCAATTCCCTATGGTTCTTGCATGACGTTTACCCCAAAGACGCTGCTGCGCGTGTCCGTTGCCGTGGCTTTGATCACGATCGTGCTCAAGGGGCTGGCCGGCTACATGACGAATTCGATGGGCCTGATCTCGGACGCCATGGAGTCCTTCGTGAACCTGGCGAGCGCCATGTTCGCGCTGGCCATGGTGACCATCGCCGAGCGGCCCGCCGACGACGACCACCCCTACGGCCACCACAAGGCCGAGTACTTTTCCTCGGGCTTCGAAGGCATCCTGATCGTTGGCGCGGCCATTGCGATCCTCTGGGTGTCCATCCAGCGCCTGTTGTCGCCGCAACCGCTGGAGCAACTGGGCTGGGGCCTGGCGCTGTCGGTGCTCAGCTCGGGCTTTAACGCGGGGCTGGCTTTTCTGCTCTTCCGCGCGGCACGCACGCACCGATCGATCGCGCTGGAGGCCGACGGCCGCCACCTGATGACCGATGTCTGGACCTCCGCCGCCGTGGTGATCGGCATCGTCGGCGTGCAGCTCAGCGGCTGGCTCTGGCTCGACCCGCTGCTGGCCATCGGCGTGGCGCTGAACATCGTGCGGGAGGGCGTCAAGCTGGTGTGGCGCTCATCGCAGGGCCTGATGGACGAAGCCCTCGACCCTGAAACCCTCGCAACCGTGCGCGGCACGCTCGACGCCTTTGCCGCCCGCATGCCCGAAGGCACGCGGCTGCGCTTCGACGACATGGTGACCCGCAGCGCCGGCCAGCGCCGCTTCGCCGACCTGCACATGCACGTGCCCGGCGACTGGACCCTGCAGCACGCCGCCAGCATGCGCGACCAACTGGAGCAGGCCCTGATGGACGCCGTGCCCGGCCTGCGCGTGACGATCCAGCTCCTGCCCCTGACCATGGAAGCCCGCGCCACCCAGGCCGGCGAACATCACCCCCTATGAAAGCTGTTCTCCAACGCGTGGCGAATGCACGCGTCGACATTGCCGGCAGCACCGTCGGCGCCATCGACGCGGGCCTGCTCGTGCTGCTGTGCGCGGAGCGTGGCGACATCGACGCGCTCGCCGACCGCATGCTCGCCAAGATCCTCAAGCTGCGCATCTTCTCGGACGAGGCCGGCAAGATGAACCGCAGCGTGCAGGACATCGGCGGCGGCCTGCTGGTGGTGAGCCAGTTCACGCTGGCGGCCGACGCGAGCGGCGGCAACCGACCCAGCTTCACCCAGGCCGCGCCGCCCGACGAAGGGCGTCGGCTCTACGAATACTTCGTGGCGCAGGCGCGCGCCGCGCACCCGGTGGTGGCCACCGGCGAGTTCGGTGCCGACATGCAGGTGCATCTGCTGAACGACGGGCCCGTCACCATCCCGCTGCAGATGACGGCGTAGCGGCGGCGGCCGCTTATCTATTTGCCGTACGGGCTGCGAATGCCCAGGCCCGCAAGAATCTCGATTTCGTACGCTTCCATCTCGTCGGCGTCGGCCTCGCTGGTCTCGTGATCCCAGCCTTGGGCATGCAGCGTGCCGTGCACCAGCAGGTGCGCGTAGTGATCGGCCAGCGTCTTGCGGTTTTCCTTTGCCTCGCGCGCCACCACCGGCGCGCACAGCACCAGGTCGGCCATCACGAGCGGGCTTTGCGCGTAGTCGAAGGTCAGCACGTTGGTCGCGTAGTCCTTGCCGCGAAACTCGCGGTTCAGGCGCTGGCCTTCATCGGCGTCGACGATGCGCACGGTGATCTCGCCGTCGATGTCGAGCGCATGGCGAATCCATCGCGTCACGCTGTGGCGCGGCAATGCGGCGCGATGGCGCTCCACGCCCTTGAAGCGCCCGAACTGCAGCGAGAGCGAAAGTGCCGGAAGTGCGGATGCGGCCATCTCAGCGAGCTCCCGCACGCTTGCGTTGCCCGTCATAGGCATCGACGATCTTCGCCACCAGCGGGTGGCGCACCACGTCCACGCTCGTGAAGTGCGTCATGGCGATGCCGTTCACGCGCTTGAGCACGCGCTCCGCGTCGATCAGCCCGCTCAACTGCTGCTTGGGCAGGTCGATCTGGCTCACGTCGCCCGTCACCACCGCGCGCGCGCCGAAGCCGATGCGCGTGAGGAACATCTTCATCTGCTCGGGCGTGGTGTTCTGCGCCTCGTCGAGGATCACGAAAGCGTTGTTCAGCGTGCGCCCGCGCATGAAGGCCAGCGGCGCGATTTCGAGCGCGTTGCGTTCGAAGGCCTTCTGCACCTTTTCGTAGCCCATCAGGTCGTAGAGTGCGTCGTACAGCGGGCGCAGGTACGGGTCGACCTTCTGCGTCAGGTCGCCCGGCAGAAAGCCCAGCCGCTCGCCTGCTTCCACCGCGGGCCGCGTCAGCACGATGCGCTGCACGGCGGCGCGCTCCAGCGCATCGACCGCGCAGGCCACAGCGAGATAGGTCTTGCCGGTGCCGGCCGGGCCGATGCCGAAGGTGATGTCGTGCTTGGCGATGTTGTCGAGGTACACCGCCTGCGTGGGCGTGCGTGCGCGCAGGTCGGTGCGACGGGTGACGAGCATCGCTATGTCGTCGTCGCCATCGAGCATGCCGCCGTCGCCGGCCAGCGTGAGCTGCACCACGGCAGCGTCGATGGGCCGCTGGGCAATTTCGTACAGCGCCTGCAGTACGTCCATTGCGCGCTGCGCGGAGGCCTTGGGGCCGTCGACCTTGAACTGTTCGTGGCGGTGCGCGATCTTCACGCCCAGCGCTTCTTCGATGCGGCGCAGGTGGGCGTCCAGAGGTCCGCACAGGTGGCCGAGGCGCGAATTGTTCAGTGGGGTAAAGGTGTGTCGCAGAATCACGCCGGACATTTCAAGGAAAAAGGGCACCCATGATAGGCAAACTGACCGGCACGCTGGCCGAACGCAATCCGCCGCAGGTGGTTGTGGATTGCAACGGAGTCGGCTATGAGGTCGACGTGCCGATGAGCACGTTCTACAACCTGCCGAACCTCGGCGCGAAAGTCTCCCTGCTCACGCACTTCGTCGTGCGCGAGGACGCGCAGATTCTCTACGGCTTCGGCACGGCGGAGGAAAGGGCGGCTTTCCGCCAGCTCATCAAGATCACCGGCGTGGGGCCGCGCACCGCGCTGGGCCTGCTCTCGGGCATGAGCGTGGGCGAGCTTTCGCAGGCGATCACGACGCAGGAGCTCGGACGGCTCGTGAAGATTCCGGGCATCGGCAAGAAGACCGCCGAGCGGCTGCTGCTGGAGCTCAAGGGCAAGCTGGGTGCTGACATCGGCCTGCCGGCGCATGCGGCTTCCGATGCGCAGGCTGACATTCTTCAGGCGCTGGTCGCGCTGGGGTACAGCGACAAGGAGGCTGCGCTTGCGCTCAAGGCGCTGCCGAAGGATGCGACGGTGAGCGAGGGGATCAAGATGGCGTTGAAGTCGTTGGCTAAGTGAGCGCTGTTCTCCGGGGCGCGCTCACGCCGCCCGGTGTCATTCGCACGCACCCCGGAACGAAACTCTCGCCGCTCAGGGGTAGATCTTTTCGCCCTTCGCCAGCATCTCGACGAACTTCTCGATGCGGCGTGCCCGGGTTTCAGGCTTCTTCGCCCCCTGCGTACGGAACAGCACCGCAAAGCGGTTGCGCGCATCCAGCGTCGCGAAGAACTTCGCAGCTTTCTTGTTCGCATCCAGCGCGGCCTGCAGATCGGGCGGCACCGTCGCCACGCTCGCGGCTTCGTAAGCCGCGTCCCAGCGCCCGTCGGCTTTCGCGCGCTCGATCTCGGCCAGTCCGGCCGGCTGCATGCGGCCTTCGTCGATGAGCTTGAGCACCTTGGTGCGGTTGATCTGCGACCAGATGCTGCGCTTGGTGCGCGGCGTGAAGCGTTGCAGGAAATACTGCGCGTCATCGCTCTTGCGCTGGCCGTCGATCCAGCCATAGCACAGCGCTTCCTCGAGTGCGGCGGGGTGGTCGATGGAGGCGATGCCGCTGTCCTTCTTCGCGATGCGAAGCCATACGCCGGCGGCGGTCGTGTGGTGGCGCTTGAGCCAGCGCGTCCACGATGCGGCGTTGGTGCACTCGACTGGCGTGTCGTGCGGAATGCGCTCCGCCGTCTTCGTGGTCATGGCACCCACCAGTAGCGCAGCGCGTGGAAGTAGATGGGTGCTGCAAAGATCACCGAGTCGAGCCGATCGAGCATGCCGCCGTGGCCCTCGATCATCGAGCCCCAGTCTTTCACGCCGCGATCGCGCTTGATGGCCGACATCACGAGGCCGCCGAAGAAGCCCATCAGGCAGATCGTGAGCGCCATCAGTGCGGCCTGCCACGGGTTGAACGGCGTGGCCCAGTACAGCGCCGCGCCCAGCGCGGTGGCGCTCGCCACGCCGCCGATCAGGCCTTCCCAGGTCTTGGAGGGCGACAGCTCGGGCGCCACCTTGCGCTTGCCGAAGAGCTTGCCCCACACGTACTGCAGCACGTCGCTGCCTTGCACCACGATCACCAGGAACGCGATCAGCAGCAGGTTGCGGCCTTCGAAGCCAGGAATCTGCAGCGTGAGCAGGGCCGGCACGTGGCTGATGCAGAACACGCACACCATCAGCCCCCACTGGATCTTCGAGGTGCGCTCCAGGAAGCGGCGCGTGTCGCCG
This sequence comes from Variovorax multivorans, assembly GCF_051216835.1. NCBI lineage: Bacteria > Pseudomonadati > Pseudomonadota > Betaproteobacteria > Burkholderiales > Comamonadaceae > Variovorax > Variovorax multivorans. Next base: position 661,718 of record NZ_JBPJZL010000003.1, on the reverse strand, counting down.
CCGACCGCCGCCAGGATGGGCAGCAGCAGGAAGGCATAGACCGGGATGTAGATCGCGTAGAGCCCGTACCAGTCGATCCAGATCAGGAAATACTGTCCTGGCAGCGCGAGGTAGAAAGCCAGCGCGATCGGCGCATGGTCGCCGCGCCGCGTATAGGCCAGGCTGATGAATTCGCGCAGCGCATAGAACGAGATCAGATAGAACAGCACGATCACGCCGCCCTTGCCAAAGGCAAAGGCAATGCCGATCACCGCCACCATCACCCACCACGCATTGACGCGCGAGTTGAGGTTGTCGATCACCGAATGCGGCTGGCCGTGCGCCACGCGCCACTTGAGCAGTGCGCCGATGGCCGAGGCCAGTATCAGCACGCCGGCCACGCCGCCGAAAAGCTTGAGCGTGGTCCACGCGAAAGGAGAGAGTTCGATCACGAGGCGCTCCCTCCGTTGCTTTGTCCGTTTTGTTGTTCGATGCGGTCGTATTCGGGGCGCAGGTCGAGCATCGCCGTGCGCGCGCGAGCGATGAAGGTGTTCTTGTCCTCACCCTCTGCCAGCTTGATCGGCGCGCCGTAGCGCACCGTGCAGGCCAGCGGAATCGGCACCAGCGTGCCCTTGGGCAGCACGCGCTTCAGGTTCTCGATCCACACCGGTACCAGCCGTACGTTGGGGCAGGCGCGCGCCAGATGGAAGAGGCCGCTCTTCAGCGGCAGCAGGATTTCGTCGCCCGTGTTGCGCGTGCCCTCGGGGAACATGATGAGCGAGTCGCCGGCATCCAGCGCCTCCTTCATCTGCTCGACCGGGTTCTCGCCCTGGCCCGAGCCGTCGCGGCGGATCATCAGCGCATTGAACACGTCGGCACCGATGAACTGGCGCGTCTTCGATGCCATCCAGTAGTCCTGCCCGGCCACCGGCCGCGTGAGCGCGCGCAGGTCGGGTGGCAGCGTGGCCCACAGCAGTACGAAGTCGCCGTGGCTCGTGTGGTTGGCGAAGTACAGCGTCTGCTCGGCCTTCGGCGTGGTGCCCGACCAGATGGCGCGCACCCCGGTCAGCAGCCCGGCCGCGCCGATGATCAGCTTGCCGGCCACGATGGCGAGCCCGCGCCGCAGCACGGTGCTTTCAGGCTTGTCGTTGTTCTTGTTGTTTTCTTCGGTCAAGAGAGGTCCTGTGTCATCAAGGCAAGGAGGAACAAGGCGCTCTGGCACGCGACCACGATGGCGTGGCGCTGCATGAGCTGTCGGGTGCCCTGTACGCGGTCGTCGAGCGGGCGCGTGGTGTTGTGTTGCGACGGCGGTGGCTCGCGCAGTCCCAGGGCGGAGAGTGCCTTGTCCAGCGCATCGAGCGAAGCGACGGTGTTGCGCGCGAGTCCGTCGAACAGCGCCTCGTCGAAGCGCAGCCGGAACGCGAAGTAGCGCTCCAGCGCGCCGAGGATCACGACCGCGCCGAAGCCCATGGTGGCAGTGGTCGAGAGCGAGCGCAGCGTCAGCGCGAGCACCAGCGCCGAGATGCAGGTGAGCGCAAAGCCCCAGAGGCCCAGCAGCGCGATGGCGCGCAGCAGGCCGGCCAGTGCGGCGCAGGTGGTTCGGTCGTTGTCATCGGTCATGGGGCGGTACCTCCGGCAAAGGTTTGAACGGCTCCAGTGACACCCGCCAGGCCCCCCGCAGCACGATCTGCGGCCGTGCGCGGCGCATCGTGTCTTCGGCCTGGGCGACGCCGCCGGCCGGGCCGTAGCGGCCCAGCCAGGCGATTGCCGCCGCAGCGCTGCGCGAGAAGCCGAGCGCGCAGCAGACCCACACTGTGGCACCGTCCGCGTTCCGGCGCTGGCCCTCGATGACGGCCGCCGCGCGCTGCAGGCGCACGGTTGGCGGCACCGTCAGGTCGAGCAGCGGCACGCAGCGCGCATGCGGCATAACGCCCGCCGGCATCTGCAGCTCGGCGCACAGGCTCACCAGACGGGGCTGTCCGGCGGCCAGCCACTCGGCGTGCGTCGGCCGGCGGCCCAGCCGCAGGCCCGGCACCACTTCGACCGAGGCGGGGAGCTTGCGCGTCCAGAGCCAGGCGTTGACGGCGGCGCCGAGCCGGTAGGGCGCCAGCATCCAGCGTGCCGCCCAACCCATGCGGCCGTGGCCGTCCATCTGGAAACCGCGTGCGCCGAAGCCGATGTAGTTCAACGCCACCAGCGCGAGCGACGCGGCCGGCCATGCGAGCCACAGCGCGACGCCACCGCCGTACAGCGCGGCCGCCAGGAACAGCGCCGCGCCCACTGCGTAGAAACCCGCGAGCTTCCAGCGCTGCGAGTCGCGCGTGATGCGCCACGCACGCGGCATCGACACCACGCGCTCCAGCGGCCACAGCCACACGCAAAACAGGCCGAGCAGCGCGCCGGTCGGAATGTCGATGAAGTGGTGCTGCCACGTCGTGAGCACCGACGCGCAGATGGCGAAGGCCCACACATGCAGCACCAGCCGCGCCCAGAGGGGCCGGATGAACTGGCGGTACCAGTCCCACAGGATCACGGCCAGCGCGATGTGCAGCGAAGGCGCCTGGTTGAACGGCTGGTCGAACCCGCGCAGCGCGTTGAACAGGAAAGCCGGCGCCCCATCGACCGGCGGTTGCCCGAAGCTGAAGTGCAGCGGCCAGAGGATGAAGCAGCTGCAGGCGATGAGCGTGGCCGTCACCAGCCGCAGCGCGTGCCGGTCGAGCGTGTGCCTGCTACGCGCCAGGAACAGCGACAGCGCATAGAAGACGTTGATCGTCCAGTACGGAAAGATCGTCCACGGCCAGAACGGCACCTGCCGCTCCCACTCGAAAGCCATCGACGGCACGTTCGCCCGCGTGGTCGCCCACCAGTTGGCGAAGCCATAGGTCGCGTAGAACAGCGGCCCCAGAAACACCAGCCATGCGGCGGCGCGCTTCCAGGGCCGTTGCGCCAGCCAGGCGGTCATTGCGTGACGCGCACTGCCAGCGACACCGTGAAGATGCCCCACTCGTCGACCCGCTGGTCGATCTTGCGGAAGCCCGCTTCTTCCACCAGCTGGTCCATCTCGTACTGCGTGCGGCGCCGCATCACCCAGGCCTCGCCCTGGCGGTGGCTGGTGAGGGCGCGCGCGATCATCTCGAGCTGCGGATGCCAGGGCTGCCCGGTGTAGACGAGGTAGCCGCGGTCTTCCACCGCGTCGCCCACGCCCGCGAGCGAGCGGCGCACCATTTCGTTGTCGGGGAACAGCTCGTACAGGCCCGACACCACGGCCAGCGTGGGCCGCGGCAATACGCTCGCGAGGCTCATGCGGTCGAAGGCATCGGCTTGCACGAATTGGGCGACGTCTTCCAGGCCCTTCTCGGCGATGAGCGCCCGGCCATCGCGCACGTTGATGTCGCTGTAGTCGCGCAGCAGGATGGAGCTGGCCTTGACGGGGCTGGCCAGCACCGCGTCGAGCACGTAGCGGCCGTGGCCGGCGGCGATGTCCATCACGCGCACCTCGCGGTGCATGTCGGCCAGGCGTTCCATCGCGATGCGCAGCAGCTCTTCGACGTGGATCTTGCGTTGGCGTATGCCGCGCCAGCCGATGGAGTCCAGGTAGGTCTTGTCGATGGAGCGGCCGATGGCCGAGCTGCCCTGCGGATGGTTGCGGTACACGTAGTCGAGCGTGCTGCCCGAGTCGAAGCCGGTGGCATGGCCGAGCTTGATGCCCTCGGACATCGTGCCGCCCAGCTTCAGGCTCGCGCGGGTCATGGCCCAGTAGGCGCCGCGCGGCGACAGGGGCGACAGCGGCTCGGCCAGCGCGCGCGACTCGTCGGCCGTGTCGCCGCTCAGGTGCGCCTCGCGGCGGTCCACCGGCACGGCGGGCTCGTCGAAGCGCTGCAGGATGAATTCGCGGATCGAGGCCACGGCCGGCGCCCGGTCTTTCTCGCCCAGGGTGTCGTGGAAGAAGCCCGGCAGCTCCGTCTTGGTCTTCACTGCGCTGCCCAGCCGCTCGAAGAACTGGTGCTGCGGCTTGTGGTGCACCACCCAGTCGGCGCCCGAAATGAGCAGCTGCACTGGCAGCGTGATCGCGTTGGCGTCGGCCACCACGCGGTCGGCGGCCTCGTACAGGCCCAGCAGGATGTTGACCGCGATGGGCCGCGAGATCAGCGGATCGCTCTCGTAGCTGGCGATGCGCTGCGGGTCGTGCGTGAGGAACTTCGCCTTCACGTAGCTGTTGACGAAGAACAGGCCGCGCAGCTTGTGCATCAGCCCGAGCCCGGCGCGTGCGAACGGCACGTAGAGCTTGACCTTGAAGGCCGGCGAGGCGAGTGTGAGGCCGCGTACCTTGGGCGCGTAGTCGTGCGCCCAGGTGGCGATCAGCACCGCGCCCACGCTCTGCGCGACCACGTGGATGTCCTGCTCGGGCACGCCGTGCGCCGTGCCGATGTGCTGCACGAAGGTCTGCACGTCGCGCACCGAAGTGCCGAAGCTCGGGCTGTAGCCGCGCTGCCCGGGCGAGCGGCCATGGCCGCGGGCGTCCCAGGCGAAGAAGTCGAAGTCGGGCAGGTTCAGCTCGTCGACCAGGTGCGCCATGCGCGCACCGTGTTCATGGCCGCGATGGAACAGCACGATGGCGCCGCGCCGCGTGGCGCCGGTGGCCGGCCAGTGGCGGTAGAAAAGAGATTCGCCGTCGTGCGTCTGGAAATGAAGCTCGTTCGGAGCGCGTGGAGTGGTGTCGTTCATTGAATCCCTGTGAAATCTTGTAGGAGCTTGTTCAGTGGCGGCCTGCGGCGTCGGCCTCGGCCAGTGCGCGGCGGATGCGGTTGACGGTGGTCCAGGCCACCAGCACTGCAAGCAGCGGCATCAGCCAGGCTGTCCAGCCCGGCAGCGGCAAGCCCAGCGCCACGTAGAGGCCGAGCGCGCCGAACACGAAGGCCCGGTCGCTCTTGCCCAGCGGGCCGTCGTAGCGGCGCGAGGCGCCCACCGTGGGGCCAAGCGCGCCGGCGAATTCGCTCAGCCCGGCCAGCACGATCACCGTGCCGACCCAGAAGCCGCTGAAAGGCAGCACCAGTGCAAAGGGCAGGTACAGCGCCGCGTCGGAGACCACGTCGGTCAGTTCGTTGAGAAAGGCGCCCAGCCTGCTCTGCTGGTTGTGTTCGCGCGCCAGCATGCCGTCGATGGCGTTGAAGGCCATGCGCAGGAACATCCACAACGGAATGAGCCCGAAGGCCGCCAGCGAGGGCGCCGCGAAGAAGAGCCAGAGCCCGAGCGCGACCGAAACGACGCATGCCGCCATCGTGACCTGGTTGGCTGTGACGCCCATCGCATGCAGGCGGACCACCAGCGGCCGCAGCAGGGCCTGGAAACGCGGCTTCAGTTCGTAGATCGACACGTGCTGGCTTCCCCTCGTTTGTTATGTGCCGAAGCATTCTGCCAGTCTGGCCCAAGGACTAAACTTGCCGACGCAGACCCTTACCCAATGACCATCCAGACAGACGACTTCGCGCCCGCCCCCCAACGCGTGGTGTCCGCAGCCCCCGCATCGCCCAACGAAGAGGCGATCGAACGGGCCCTGCGCCCCAAGCTGCTCGACGAATACGTCGGCCAGGCCAAGGTGCGCGAGCAGCTCGAAATCTTCATCGGCGCCGCGCGCAAGCGCAAAGAGGCGCTCGACCACGTGCTGCTGTTCGGCCCGCCGGGCCTGGGCAAGACCACGCTGTCGCACATCATCGCGGCCGAGCTGGGCGTCAACCTGCGCCAGACCTCCGGCCCCGTGCTCGAGAAGCCCAAGGACCTGGCGGCGCTGCTGACCAACCTGGAGCCGAACGATGTGCTTTTCATCGACGAGATCCACCGCTTGAGCCCGGTCGTCGAGGAAATCCTGTACCCCGCGCTGGAGGACTACCAGATCGACATCATGATCGGCGAGGGCCCCGCGGCGCGCAGCATCAAGCTCGACCTGCAGCCCTTCACCCTGGTGGGCGCCACCACCCGCGCCGGCATGCTGACCAACCCGCTGCGCGACCGCTTCGGCATCGTCGCGCGGCTGGAGTTCTACACGCCCGAAGAGCTGGCGCTGATCGTGACCCGCAGCGCCCGCCTGCTCAAGGTGGAGACCGACGAAACCGGCGGCTTCGAGATCGCCCGCCGTTCGCGCGGTACGCCCCGCATTGCCAACCGCCTGCTGCGCCGCGTGCGCGACTACGCCGAGGTCAAGGGCAATGGCCGCATCACCGAAGAAATTGCGCACAAGGCACTGGCCATGCTCGACGTCGATCCGCAGGGCTTCGACCTGATGGACCGCAAGCTGCTTGAGGCCGTCATCCACCGTTTCGACGGCGGCCCGGTGGGCCTCGACAACGTGGCGGCCAGCATCGGCGAGGAGCGCGACACCATCGAGGACGTGATCGAGCCCTACCTCATCCAGCAGGGCTACCTGCAGCGCACGCCGCGCGGGCGCATCGCCACGTTGGCGGCGTACCGCCACCTGGGCGTGACGCCGCCTTCGAGCCGTTCTGACGGACAAGACCTCTTCGGAGCCTGAAGACACATGCACACCCATGACCTGAGCGCCTGGCAGCACGACCACCATTTCGGCGCCGACACCGCCTCCGCCGAGCGCAGCACGCGCCTCGTGATGTGGATCACCGCCGCGATGATGGTCGTCGAGATCGGTGCCGGCTGGTGGTTCAACTCGATGGCGCTGCTGGCCGACGGCTGGCACATGAGCTCGCATGCGCTGGCCATCGGCCTGAGCGCCTTTGCCTATGCGGCTGCGCGGCGCTACGCGCGCGATCCGCGCTTTGCCTTCGGCACCTGGAAGATCGAAGTGCTCGGCGGCTTTGCCAGCGCGCTGGTGCTGTTGGGCATTGCGGCGCTGATGGTGGTGGGCTCGCTGGAGCGGCTGTGGTCGCCTTCGGCCATTCACTACCCCGAAGCCATCTCGGTCGCGGTGCTGGGGCTGGTGGTCAACCTGGTCTGTGCGCGGTTGCTGGGTGGGGCGCATCACCATCATCACGGGCATGACCACGGTCACGCCCATGAGCACGACGACCATGGCCACGACTTGAACCTGCGTTCCGCCTACATGCACGTCGTCGCCGACGCAGCCACTTCGGTGCTGGCCATCGCGGCGCTGCTGGGCGGCTGGTTCTATGGCTGGGCCTGGCTCGATCCGGCGATGGGCATCGTCGGCGCGGTGCTGGTGGCGGTCTGGGCCAAGGGGCTGCTGAAGGAAACCGGCAAGGTGCTGCTTGACCGCGAGATGGACCACCCGGTGACGCAAGAGATCCGCGAAGGCGTCGAGACGACGCTGGCCGATTCGGAAACGCGCGTGGCCGATCTGCACGTGTGGCGGGTGGGGCGTGATGCGTACGCCTGTGCGCTCACGGTGGTGACGCATTCCATGACGCTGACGGCGGACGAGGTGCGGGCGTGCTTCTCGATGCACGAGGAGATTCGCCACTCCACGGTGGAAATCCAGCGCTGCGTCGACTAGCTCCTTGTTCTTCCCGCAGGCCGCGTGTGCCGCACGATCAGAATCTGCGCCGCGTAGTAGGTCGCCAGCACCCACAGCGACGCCAGCGGCAGCGGTGACACGAAACGGTTTGTCGCCAGCAGCGAATCGCTCAGCATGAAGAAGCACGCGCCCACCGCCACCCACGGCGCGGACGGGTCCGCGCTGCGCAGCACGGCGGCTCGCCCGATGGCTTGCGCCGCCATGCAGGCGATCACGATCACATAGACGCCGACCGGCACCCGCAGGGCGACGGGCAGCCCGCCTTGCCAGAGAAACGCGTACATCCCCCCGCCGATCAGCAGCGTTGCCGCGAGCACGCCGCGGCGCGGAAACAGGCCGACCCCGATGCGGAACAGCGCGATGTACGCCAGGTGCGCCAGCAGGAAGCACACGAGCCCGGGCACGAACAGCTTGGCCGGCCCCATCAGCAACACGTCGCCCGCTAGCGAGGTCACCAGCCCCGTCAGCAGCAGTCCGTCGAAGATCGTTACGGCACCCGCCGCCACCGCCCGCCGCGCGGCGAAGAAGATCGCGATCGACAGGGCCAGCGGCTTGAAGACGAGGTGCAGCCAGCCAATGCCCAGCGCCGCGCTGGCCGTGGCCAGGGCCGCTGCCTCGATCAGCAGCACCTCGGTCATCGACAACCGCCCCTGCAGCACGCCGCCAATGGCCCACAGGCTCGCCGTCAGCGCGGCCAGCCAGACGGCGGCCTGCGGCAGCGGCATGGTGTCGGAGAACCACAGGAAGAATATGGCCCCCGCCAGCATCAGCATGAACTGCGCGCCCGCGAACCACTGCACGGCCCGGCTCACCACCGGTTCGTAGCGCGTCACCTTGGAAATGTCGAAGGCTGGTTTCGGAAATCGCGCCGCCACGTCCGTGGGCCGCCAGCCCGGTGGCTTGAACCACACGAGCAGCTTGTCGGCCCAGCTGCGCGCATGCCATGAATCCTTCGCCAGCGCCCAGTACACCTCGGCGTTGGCCCACAGCGGGTCCCAGCTGCGCAGCTCGCCGCGCGTGCCGTACACGCAGCGTTCGTCTTCCTCGCGGAAGCTGCCGAACATCCGGTCCCACACGATCAGGATGCCGCCGTAGTTGCGGTCGAGGTACTTGTCGTTCACCGCGTGGTGCACGCGGTGGTTCGACGGCGAGCAGAACCAGCGGTCGAACCAGCCCAGCTTGCCCACCTGCTCGGTGTGCACCCAGAACTGGTAGAGCAGGTCGACCAGCGCCACCACGCCGAACACCAGCGGCGGCACGCCCGCCACCGCCATCGGCAGGTAGAACACCCAGCCCAGCAGTGCGCCGCTCGAGGTCTGCCGCAGCGCGGTCGACAGGTTGTAGTGCTGGCTCTGGTGATGCACCACGTGCGCCGCCCACAGGATGGCCGACTCGTGGCCCATGCGGTGCAGCCAGTAGTAGCAGAAGTCGTAGAACACCAGCGCCAGCAGCCAGCCGTACCACGTCGTCCAGAAGTCGCGCGCCGCCTCTTGCGGAAACAGCGCCACCGCCGAATACACGGCCGTATAGATGCCGATGCGCAGCAGCCCCGTGAGCACCGCGCTGATCTGGCTCAGCATGCCCAGGCCGATGCTGTTCACTGCGTCGGCGAGGCGATAGGTGTCTTGCCCCGTGCCGCGTCGCGCGCGCACGCGGCCGACCGCGAATTCGATTGCGATCAGCAGGAAGAAAACGGGAGTTGCGAGAACGATGATCTGGCCGGGGCGCATCGCGCGATTGTGGCGTTGCCGTCGGACCACAAGTCACCGGGATGTCACGGAGGCGCCATCGTATGGTCACGTGGCGGTGGGAGCCTACCCGTCCATGCAACGCGACGACGCCTTCCTTCGTGCATGGCACGACACCGCGACCCGGGCCCTCGACCCCGAGGACGACGATCGCGTACGTCCACCCCTGCAATTCCGCACCCTCTGGATCTCCGATCTGCACCTGGGCACGCCCGGTTGCCAGGCTCGTGCGCTGCTCGATTTCCTGAAGCACACCGAGTGCGAGACCCTGTTCCTGGTTGGCGACATCATCGACGGGTGGCAGCTCAAGCGCCACTGGTACTGGCCGCAGGCGCACAACGACGTGATCCAGAAGCTGCTGCGCAAGGCGCGCAAGGGCACGCGCGTGATCTTCATCCCGGGCAACCACGACGAGTTCGCCCGCAAGTACCTGCATCACAACTTCGGCGGCATCGACGTGGCCGAAGAATGGATCCACGAGACGGCCGACGGCCGCAAACTCTGGATCATCCACGGCGACCTGTTCGACGGCGTCATCCAGTGCGCCAAGTGGCTCGCCTACGTGGGCGATTCGCTCTACGAGTTCACGCTCAAGCTCAACCGCCACCTCAACTCGCTGCGTGCGCGCATGGGGTTGCCGTACTGGTCGCTGTCCAAGTACCTCAAGGGCAAGGTCAAGCGCGCGGTGAGCTACGTGGGCGACTTCGAAGTGGCCGTGGCCCGTGAAGCCCGCAAGCGCGGTGCACAGGGCGTGGTCTGCGGCCACATTCACCATGCAGAGATGCGCGACATCGACGGCATCCTCTACTGCAACGACGGCGACTGGGTCGAGAGCCTGACGGCACTGGCCGAGCATGCCGACGGCACGCTGGAAATCATCGACTGGGCGCAGCACATGCCCGTGCCGACGAAGGCGACGCCGCAGCGCGAAGCCATCGCGGCCTGAGCCGGTCGGGCAGGCCGGTCAGCCCTTGCGGCTGGAGTCGTTCGACGTATGGCCGAGTTGCTCGCGCCAGACGTCGTAGTGCCGAAGCATGCTCTTGCCCACGTCGTCCATCCATAGCCACCAAGCCAGCGCGAGCTTCTCGGGGCCGTCGGGCTCCAGCGGAGAGGTCTGGAAAAGGGTGGCGGGCGGTTCCGGCAGTTCGTAGTCGCACAGCCGTTCAACGCTGCTGTGCGAGAAGCCGGGAATGACAGTGCTCACTGCTGTGCTCCTTCGAGGGCGGCGCGTTCTTGGGCGCCCGGAACAACTCCCGCACGCATTGGAGCAGGAACCGGGACGCCGACACATCGGATTATCCCGAATGGAAACAAAAGACTACGCCAGACGGTGGCTTTCGAGGCGCCATGTCGCGCGCGGCTCTACGTTCGTCCGATCCGACGATGCCGCTGAACCTCCTGGGGCGTCACACTCGGCCGGTGTATTCCGACAGCAGGAGACGACAGACACCATGGCCTGGGCACTCACGGCGGCGGAGACCGCATTCCGCGACGAGGTTCGAGACTTCCTGGCGCGTGAGCTGACGCCCGAGCTGCGTGCCGCGGGCCGGCGCTGCTCCGGCATCTTCACCGACTACGAATATGGCAACCGCTGGCACCGCGTGCTGGCAAAGCGCGGCTGGAGCGTGCCGAACTGGCCGGTCGAGCACGGCGGCACCGGCTGGACGCCGATGCAGCACTACCTTTTCGCGGCCGAGCTTGCCGCCGCCGATGCGCCGCCGCGTGCACCCATGGGCCCAGGCATGGTCGCGCCGGTGATCATCGCCTTCGGCACCGAAGCGCAGAAGCGCGCGTGGCTGCCCGGCATCCGCTCGGGCGAGGACTACTGGTGCCAGGGCTACTCGGAGCCGCAGTCGGGCTCCGACCTGGCCTCGCTGCAATGCAAGGCGGTGCGCGACGGTGATCACTACGTCATCAACGGCACCAAGATCTGGACCACCCACGCGCAGTACGCCAACCGCATGTTCTGCCTCGTGCGCACCACCTCCGGCGGCAAGCCGCAGCAGGGCATCAGCTTCCTGTGCTTCGACATTCCCGCGCCGGGCATCACCATCCGGCCGATCATCAGCATCTCGGGCGACCACGAGTTGAACCAGGTGTTTTTCGACGACGTGCGCGTGCCGGCCGACGGGCTCATCGGTGAGGAAAACCAGGGCTGGACCATCGCCAAGTACCTGCTGCAGCACGAGCGCGGCGGCGCATGGGCGCCGATGCTGCGCGCGCGTCTGCGCCGGCTGACTGCCGCGGCGGAAGCGGCCTTTTCAGCTTCTGGCGGCGACGCACACGAAGCCGACGACATGGCCCTGCGCCTGGCCGAAGCCGAGTGCGCCATCGACGCCCTCGAAGCTACCGAGCTTCAATCGCTGCGCGCGCAGGCCCGCGGCGAGCAGCCGGGCATCCGCCCATCGATGGGCAAGGTGCTGGGCTCAGAGTTGCGCCAGCGGCTGACCGAACTCGGCGTCGAAATCGCCGCGCACTACGCCGCCGCCGACCTGCCGCTGGACGACGGCTTGCATGGCGAGCTGCCTATTCCCGAAGACGCCGTGTTCTCGATGTCGGCCTACCTCAACGACCGCGCGGCTTCCATCTACGCGGGTTCCAACGAAGTGCAGCGCAACATCGTCGCGGCTCACCTGCTGGCGAACTGAGGTTCTTCCATGAGCACCCTCACCGAACAGGACGAAACCCTCGCGATGCTGCGCGACAGCCTCGCGCGCTACCTCGACGACAACCACGGCTTCGAGCAGCGGCTGTACGCGCTGCGCAAGGCCGACGATGCGCCACCGCCGTTCTGGCAGGGCCTGGCCACCGAGCTCGACCTGCTGGGCGCGGCGCTGCCCGAGTCGCAGGGCGGTCTGGGCGGTGGCATGGCCGCGCACCTTGCGATGATGGAAACGCTGGGCGGCGCGCTCGCTGCCGAGCCGTATCTGTCGACGATGGTGATCGGCGCGGGCCTGCTGCAGCGCCACCCCGGCGCGCTGGCCGATGCGCTGCTCAAACGCGTCGTTGCGGGCCAGGCCATGCTCGCCTTCGCACACGGAGAGCCGCAGAGCCGGCACGACCGCGCTGACGTGCAGACCGAACTCGCGTGCGACGGCAACGGCTTTCGCCTGAACGGCCGCAAGGCCGTGGTGCACGCCGCGCCATGGGCCAGCCACTTCATCGTGAGCGCGCGCAGCAGTGCCGGCCTCTCGCTGCTCGTCGTGCCCAGAGACACAGCCGGCGTGCGCCTGCGCGTCTACCCGACCCGCGACGGCGGCCGCGCCGCCGACATCGCCTTCGACGACGTGCGCCTGCCCGCTGAAGCGCTACTCGGCGCCGAGGGCAGCGCGCTGTCGCAGATCGAACGGGCGCTCGACGAAGCCACGCTCGCCGTCTGCGCCGAGTCCATCGGTGTCATGCGCCGCCTGATGCGCGACACGCTCGACTACGTGCGCCAGCGCAAGCAGTTCGGCGTGCCGATCTCCAGCTTCCAGGTGCTGCAGCACCGCCTGGCCGACATGTACATGGCGCTGGAGCAGGCGGCGGCGCTCACGGCGAGCGTTGGTGAATACATCGACACAGCCGGAGACAACGAACGCGCCCGTGCCGTGTCTTCCGCCAAGGTCGCAGCCGCCAAGGCCTGCAAAGCCGTGGGGCAGGGAGCGGTGCAGCTGCACGGCGGCATGGGCATGACGGAGGAGCTGGCGGTCGGCCACTACGTGCGCCGCGCCACGCTCATCGAAGGCCAGTTCGGCCCGCCCGCGTGGCATCTGCGCCGCGTCGCGAAGCTGCGCACCGCCGCAACGTAGATATGGCGAACGGGCCGCATTCGTCGCTTTGGACGATGCAGCCCCGCCGCCCCCGCGCCAAGATGCCTCCACACACAGGAGACAGACCATGGCAGGTCCACTGCAAGGCCTTCGGGTGATCGAGATGGCGGGCATCGGCCCCGGGCCCTTCTGCGCGATGCTGTTCGCCGACATGGGCGCGGAGGTGGTCCGCATCGAGCGCCCCGGCACGCGCACCGCGCCGCACGACATCCTCGCGCGCGGGCGCAGCACGCTGCAGGTCGACCTGCGCGCGGAAGGCGCGGCGCAATCCGTGCTCGACGCCATCGGGAAAGCCGACGTGCTCATCGAGGGCTTTCGCCCCGGCGTGATGGAGCGTCTCGGCCTAGGCCCTACCGAATGCCATGCGCGCAACCCGCGGCTGGTCTACGGCCGCATGACAGGCTGGGGCCAGCACGGCCCGCTGGCGCATGCGGCAGGCCATGACATCAACTACATCGCCATCAGCGGCGCGCTGCACGCCATCGGCCGCGCGGGCGAGCCGCCGGTGCCGCCGCTGAACTACGTGGGCGACTTCGGCGGCGGCGCGATGCTGCTGGCCTTCGGCATCCTTGCCGCGCTGCACGAGGCGAAGAACTCCGGTCAGGGCCAGGTGGTCGATGCCGCCATGACCGATGGCGCGGCACTGCTGTCGGCCATGATGTACGGATTCAAGTCGGCCGGCCAGTGGAGCAACCAGCGTGGCGAGAACATGCTCGACGGCGGCGCGCACTTCTACGACACCTACGCCTGCGCCGACGGCAAGTACGTGGCCGTGGGCGCCATCGAGCCGCAGTTCTACGCGCTCATGCGCGAGCGCTGCGGCATCGCCGACGACACCGCCTTCGACGCACAGATGGACGCCGACCGCTGGCCGCTGCTCAAGCTGCGCATGGCCGACGTGTTCCGCACCCGCACGCGCGACGAGTGGTGCGTGCTGCTCGAAGGCAGCGACGCCTGCTTCGCGCCCGTGCTCGACTGGGACGAGGCCCCGGAGCACCCGCACAACGTGGCGCGCGGCACCTTCGCCAACGTGGGCGGCGTGGTGCAGCCCGCGCCCGCGCCGCGCTTCAGCCGCACCGCGCCCGTGGTGCCGCCGGCCACGGCGCGCGACGACGGCCCCACCATGCTGCGCCGCTGGGGAGTGGCAGCGGATGCCATCGCGCCCCTGTGCGGCGCCTGAAAGAGCCCCGCATGTTCCTCACCCAACCCCTGCTCAAAGGCCGCCGCGAAAACGCCAAAGCCACCGCCGTGGTCTGCGGCAACACGCGCCTGGACTTCGGCGCCTTCACCGACCGCGTCGCGCGCCTGGGCGCCGTGCTGAAGCAGCTCGGCATGGCGCGTGGCGATCGCGTCGGCATGATGAGCCTCAACTCGCACCGCTTCGTCGAATACTTCTTCGGCACCTGGTGGGGCGGCGGCGTCATCAATCCGGTCAACATCCGCTGGAACCCGAAGGAGGTCGCGTACTCGCTCGACGACTGCGACACCCGCATCCTGCTGGTCGACGACCTCTTCGCGCCCATGGTGCCCGCGCTGCGCCAGCTGTCGAAGTCGCTGCGCACTGTGGTCTATTGCGGCGACGGCGTCGTGCCCGAAGGCATGGCCGGCTACGAGGCGCTGCTGGCGCAAGCGCAGCCCATCGACGACGCATCGCACAGCGGCGACGAGCTCGCCGCCATCATGTACACCGGCGGCACCACCGGCCAGCCCAAGGGCGTGATGCTCACGCACGGCAGCCTGTGCATCAATGCGCTGGGCACGGTGGCCGCATTGCCGCGCGACACGCACGACGCCGCCGCCATCGTCGCGGCGCCCATGTTCCACGTGGCCGGCTGCGGCGTGGCGTTGCAGAGCCTGTTGCGGCAGATGCCGGTGCACGTGGTGCCGATGTTCGACGAACTGGCCGTGCTGCAGACCTTGCAGTCAGCGCGCATCACCGAGATGTTCCTGGTGCCGACCATGATCAAGCGCGTGATCGAGCATCCGCGTTTCGCCGAGTTCGACCTGTCCAGCCTGCGCCTGCTGTCGTACGGCGCGGCGCCCATCGACGCAGCGCTGCTCGACCAGGCCATGCGCGCCTTTCCGGGCACCGCGTTCGCGCAGGTGTACGGCATGACCGAGCTGTCGCCCGTCGTCACCGCGCTGCCGCCGCACTGCCATCAGCCGGGGCCCGACCGCGAGCGCCTGCTGCGCTCGGCGGGCACGCCGATTTCCATTGCCGAAGTGCGCATCGTCGACGGCGAAGACAACGAGCTGCCCCACGGCCAGGTCGGCGAGATCGTCGCGCGCGGCCCCATGGTCATGAAGGGCTACTGGAACAAGCCCGAGCAGACCGAGGCCGCATTGCGCGGCGGCTGGATGCACACCGGCGACGGCGGCTACATGGACGAGCAGGGCTTCGTGTACGTGGTCGACCGCATGAAGGACATGATCGTGAGCGGCGGCGAGAACGTGTATTCGGCCGAGGTCGAGAACGCCATCGCGCAGATGCCGCAGGTGCTGATGTCCGCCGTGATCGGCGTGCCCGACGACAAGTGGGGCGAGCGCGTGCATGCGGTGATCGTGCGGCGCGAAGGCATGGCGCTGGAGGCAGAGGCCGTCATCGCCCACTGCCGCGACCACATTGCCAGCTACAAGTGTCCGCGCAGCGTGGAGTTCCGCGACGCGCTGCCGCTCTCGGCGGCCGGCAAGCTGCAGAAGTTCCAGCTGCGCGAACCCTTCTGGGCCGGCAGGGAGCGCCGCGTCGGCTGAGCGCCCGAAGACAGCAAGACAACAAACCAAGGAAGACAACATGTCCATCGATTTCCGCCGCTCCTGGAGCGACGAAGACCTGGAGCTGTACCGCGACAACGTGGTGCGCTTCGTCGAGACCGAAGTGCTCCCGCACGACGAGGAAGCCCGCAAGCGCGGCCACGTGGGGCACGAGGTGTGGCGCAAGGCCGGCGCCCTGGGCCTGCTGTGCGCCGACATTCCCGAGGAATACGGCGGCGCCGGCGGCGACTTCCGCCACGAGGCCGTGGTCTACGAGGAGATGTCGCGCCGTGCGCTCACCGGCATGGCAACTTCGGTGCACGCCATCGTGGCGCACTACTTCCTCAACCACGGCACCGAGGCGCAGAAGCTCCACTATCTGCCGCGCATGGCGCGCGGCGAACTGGTAGGAGCCATCGCCATGACCGAGCCCGGCGCGGGCTCCGACCTGCAGGGCGTGCGCACCCGCGCCGAGAAAACGAAGGACGGGAAGGACGGCGGCTACCTCATCAACGGCTCCAAGACCTTCATCACCAACGGCTTTCTCGCCGGCGTGGTGCTGGTGGTGGCCAAGACCGACCCAACGCAGGGCGCGAAGGGCACGTCGATCCTCATCGTCGAGACCGAGGGCTGCAAGGGCTTTCGAGTGGGCCGCGTGCTCGACAAGATCGGCATGAAGGCGCAGGACACCTCCGAGCTTTTCTTCGACGACGTGCGCGTGTCCGCCGATGCGCTGCTGGGCGGCGTGGAAGGGCAGGGCTTCTTCCAGCTCATGAGCGACCTGCCTTACGAGCGCACCATCATCGGCCTGAGCGCGCTCGCCACCATGGAAGGCGCCTACCAGGCCACGCTCGACTACGTGCGCGACCGCAAGGCCTTCGGCAAGCCGATCGCCGAGTTCCAGAACACCAGGTTCAAGCTGGCCGAGATCGCCACGCAGATCAAGGTGGGCCGCGCCTTCATCGACCGCTGCGTGGAAGACCTCGTGGCCGGCAGGCTCGACACCGCCACCGCCTCGATGGCCAAGCTCTGGGGCTCGGAGGCGCAGGGCCGCGTGATCGACGAGTGCCTGCAGCTCTTCGGCGGCTACGGCTTCATGAACGAGTACATGGTGGCGCGCATGTACGCCGACGCCCGGGTGCAGCGCATTTACGGCGGCACCAACGAGATCATGAAGGAAGTGATCGCCAGGGCGCTGTGAGCCTTGGCGACGTATTCATCAGCATCGTCAGGACAGCCGCCGGATCTCCGCCCGTGCAATCTCGCGGTGGGGGTACGACGGCGAGAGGCCGATGAACTGCGTGTACTTCTCGCGCGCCGCGTCGGTGTGGCCCGCGTCTTCCAGCTCCAGCGCTTCCAGCGTGAACTGGGTGAAGAGCCGGTTGGCATCGTTCTCGCGCGCCGACGCGGCCAGCGACTTGGGCTGCAGTTCGGGCTGCGCGGCGTAGATCTGCCGCTGCACTTCGATCACCTCGATCAGCGCGCGGCCGATGCGCTGGATGTTCTCGTCCACGGGGTCGAGGCCGGTGGCCCGCACATCCGCTGCGGCCTGGTCCAGCAGGTGCGAGGCCACGCGCAGCAACTGGTGGAGCTGCTTGTGTGTCATGGGTGGGCCGCTCCGCGCACGCAGCAGCTTTCGGGCTTCGCCGCTTCGGCGAAGCCGGTTTCGTGCAGAGCCTTCATCCGTTGTTCCGCTTGGCGCTGGATGCCGCCGCCCGTGCGCGCGGCTTGCGCTGCGAGGCTGGCTGGGCCGCAGCTTCTTCTTCGGCGCGCAGCTTCTCGGCGAGCTGACTTGTCCGCTCGGCGATGGCCAGGCTCTTGGCCATTTCGGCGCCGTGCACCTTCACCGAGAACGCCTTGCTCACGCTGCCCTTGCCTGTGCTGTAGGTAATGGCCAGCCAGTAGCCGGGATGGCTGGGGTTGGGCGTCTTGAAGTGCACGCCGCTCACGCCGCTGGTGTTGTTGCGCCGGGTGATCTCGGATTTCGAGCGCTTTGCCGTGCGCGGCCCGGGCGGATGGGCCGACAGCCCCATGCGGATCGCCTCCTCGGCCGGGTGTATGCGCGCCAGTCCCGTCATGCGCTTGAGCTGCTGCGCGCGCTCCTGGATCGCCAGCGCCTGCGCGTCGTCGCCCAGGTCCGCGACGGAGAAGTCGGTGCGAAGAATTTCGTCGGGCGCGATGTAGGTCTTGGCCATCCACGCCCGCACACGGCCGCCCGGCGCAAGATGGTGGAACACGCCCGTCACGCCGGTGCTGTTGTTGGTGCGGTGTTTTTCGGCCCGCTCGCGGCGCGCCTGCGGCGGCACGCTGCGCACGATGAAGTCGCGCCAGTCCTGCGCGTGGAGCAGGGCCTGTTCCGCGCCGCCATAGCTGGCCTTGCCGAACAGCCTGTGATGGCGAACGCCGTTGCGAACGATGGAAACTTCGAAACCCCAGGACCTGGAGTAGATGCCGTACATGGCTGCCGGGTTGGGGATACCTTTGGGCATTCTCGACGTGATGCTGCTACTTTTGCGCTCAGTTTTACTGAGTCTGATGGGCTCCCCGATCTGCTCGTCGCTCATCGGCGCGCGCATTTCGCAGCTATTTTGGCCGAAGCGCCATGACGATTCCGCGGAAGCGGTCATGCCCGGGACAAAGCGGGGGATAGCGCCGGGAACAGCACCGGGGATAGGGCGTGCATTTTCACCGGCCCTCGCGCGAACGAGGCCGGTCCCGAGGGGCTGCACTCTCACTGCTGCGGCCTCGCCTCGGCGGCGGCCTGGGTGGTCTGCCGGGTCTCCTGCCGGAAGGGAATGACGAGCAAGTCGGCGGTGGAGGTTTTCGGCATCAGCTTCTGCTCGAGCTGGCGCTCGCGCTCCTCGATGGCCAGCAGCTTGGCCTTCTCGGGCCCGTGCTCCTTGATGGAGAAGGCCTTGCTCACGCTGCCCTTGCCCGCGGTGTAGGTAATGGCGAGCCAGTAGCCCGGGTGGCCCGGATTGGGGGCCTTGAAATGCACGCCGCTCACGCCGCTGGAATTGGTGCTGCGCCTGATCTCGGACTTCGAGCGCTTGGGCGCCAGCAGTTCGGAGTGGCTGGCCGGCGGGCTCTTGCGGATCGTTTCCTCGGCCGGATGCAGCTTTGCCAGCCCGGCCATGCGCTCCAGCTGTCGCTCACGCTCCTCGATGGCCAGCGCCTGCGCGGCCTCGCCCACCAGGTTCACGGGAAAGTCGGTGCGCAGGATCTCGTCCTGCCCGATGTAGGTCTTGGCAACCCAGGCGCGCACCCTGCCGCCCGAGGCGACCTGGCAGAAGACGCCGGACACGCCGGTGGTGTTGTTGATCCGCAGCTTCTCGGCCCGGGTGCGCCGCGGCACCGGCGGCACGCTGCGCACCACGCCGTCGCGCCAGTTCTGTGCCTGCAGCAGCGCCTGCTCCTCGCCGCCGTAGCTGGCGCGGCCGAACTGCTTGTAGTAGCGCGTGCCATTGCGCACGATCGACACCTCGAAGCCCCAGGCACGAGGGTAGATGCCATACATGGCGGCGGGGTTGGGAATACCTTTGGGCATGGTGGCTTCGGCTTGCGTCGCTCTCTGTTGCTTGCGGTACCGCAGCGTTCGGAAGGCGCGGTTCCTGAGAGGGATGCTAGGGATTGCGAGGCGGCCGGGGTATCACCGGAATCCGTAGTAATCGTGACTGCCGAAGTCACGCCTGAAGAACAAAGTTCTACATCGAGAGCCGGGCAGGCCGCTACCTGATCACCCCGAGCCTGCGCGCGATTGCCACGGCCTGCGTCCGGCTCTTCGCGTCCAGCTTCATGTTGATGTTGCGCAGGTGCGTGCGCACCGTGCTGTCCGACACGAACAGCTTCTCCGCCATCGCGTTGTTCGAGTAGCCCTCGGCCAGCAACTGCAGCACGCGGATTTCCTTGCGCGTCAGCGGCTCCTTCATGGCGTTGTCGCCGGTCGGCGCCTCCGCTTCGCCTGCTACCGCCGGTCCCACGGCTTGCAGCAGCCGTTGCAGATGATCCGCCAGGATCGGGTCGTTGGTGCTGCTGCTGCGCGCGCCCTCATGCTGCGCCGCCGCATACCGATGCACCAGCATTCCCACGGCCGGCCCTTCGTCGAGGATCAGCCGCATGAACCCTTCCTGGCTTGCCGTCTGCAGCACTTCGCCGAATTCGTCGACGGCGGCGGCCACGTCGCCGACACGCTGCAGCGCCAGCGCGCGCAGCACCTTGAGCTTGAGCACGCGCCGGTTGCGGGCCGAGGCCAGCGCGGCGTGCAGCTCCGCGTCGAGCACGCCCAGCGCCGCGCGCGCATCGCCGAAGGCGATCTCCCAGCGTGCCTTCGCCAGCGCGAGGTAGTCGAGGTCGTGCGCGGGCAGGCGCTGCCGCTGCTCGCGTTCCCACAGCGCGGGGTCGTCGGCGCGCAGCAGTTCGTCGTGCGAGGCGGGCCCGTTGCCCTGCAGCAGCAGCATGCGCGAGCGCTCCAGCTTGGCGCCCGCCACCACGCGCGGCAGCTGCCGGTGGTGGCCCAGGTATTCGAGCTCGGTCAGGGCCTGGAAGGCTGCGTCGATGTCGCCCGCATGGAAGGCGAGGCGCGAGCGCATCACATGGCTCAGGATCATGTGGTCGGGCAGGCCCACGTCGCGCGCCAGCGGCAGGTACACGTTCAGCAGGTGCTCGGCCTGCACGAGCTGGTTGGTCTCGTACACGGCGCCCGCGTACAGCACGCCGGCCCATGCATTGCCGTGGCTGTGGTTGTAGGACACCGCATGCGTCGAATCGACCGCCATGCGCAGCCGCGCGGTGGCCTGCCGCAGCCGGCCTTCGTGCAGGTCGAACAGGCCCGCCAGCGACTCGGTGTACATGCGGTTGAAGGTGCTGTTGCCCTGCTCGCGCCGAGCCACGTCGAGCAGGCGCCGCGCTTCCTGCTGGTCGCCGCGCACGGCCAGGATGTGGGACATGGCGTTGAGCAGCACGCTGTCGGCAAAGGCCAGGCCGGTGGGCAGGCGCGCCAGGCTCGGGCGGCCGGCTTCGTAGGCCTCGTCGTGCCGGTCCTGCATGGCCAGCAGCAGGGGCACCAGCGTGTGGGCGCTGGCGCGCACTTCGGCAATGGGGCTGTCGAGGCAGCCCGACTGCTCGAGCTGCCGCATCGCGTCCCACGGGCCATGGGTGAAGCAGGTGGCCCAGAGCGAGATGGGCTGCAGGAACGGGTGTTCGCGCAGCTGATGCTCGGGTATGGCCGAGAACCAGCGCGCCAGCATGCGCATGCGGCCCTGTTCGAGGAACTGCGTCGCGTAGCTGTCGAGCAGGGTCAGCGCATACGGGTGGTCGCCGCCTTCGATGGCATGGTCGATGGCAGGCACGGGGCGGTCGTGCGCTTCGTACCAGCCCGCCGCCGCCAGGTGCAGGCGCTCCAGCTCGCCGGGCTGCTCGCGCGCCAGCTGCGCGCGCAGGAAGTCGGCAAACAGGCTGTGATAGCGCCATGCATCGCCGTCGCCGCTCACGGGCGTGACGAACAGGTTCGATGCGGCCAGCCGTTCGAGGATGGCCGCGCAGTCCACGCGCGGGCACAGCGCCTGGCACACCGACGCGTCGAGCTGCCGCAGGATGCTGGTGCGCAGCAGAAAGTCGCGTATCTCCTGCGGCTGGTGCGCGAGCACGTCTTCGGCCAGGTAGTCGGCCACGGCGCGGTCTGAGCCTGAAAAGCGTTCGACAAAACCGCTCGTGGTGCCATGCCGCTCCAGCGCCATCGACGCGAGCCAGATCGCGGCCACCCAGCCTTCGGTCTTGCGGTGCAGCTGCGACAGCATGTCGGCCGGCAACGCCTGGGTTGCCTGCACTTGGCGCAGGCTGAAGAAGGCGCTGGTTTCTTCGAGGCTGAAGCGCAGGCGGTCGGTGTCGATCTCCATCAGCTGGCCGCGCGCGCGCAGGCGCCCCAGGCCCAGGTCGGGCAGGCTGCGCGAGCCGATCACGATCTGCCCGCGTCGCGGCAGGTGCTCGATGATTTCGCGCACCAGCCCCAGCACGGCCGGCTCCTGCACTCTTTCGAAGTCGTCGAGAAACAGCGTGAAAGGCGAGTCGTGCGCGGCCAGCGCGGCCACAGCATCGAAGGGCGCATTGGCGAGCGGCTCTTCCACACCCAGGCGCTGCACGGCCTCGGCCAGGCAGGCGAGAAAACGCGATACGTCGTTGTCGGCACGGTCCAGCGTGAGCCACGCGGTGGCAATGCCCTGCGCCTCCATGCGCTCGCGAATCTGCGCCATGGCTGTCGTCTTGCCGAAGCCGGCCGGCGCCCGCACGAGCACCAGCTTCACGGCTGCCGAGGCGATCTCCTCGCTGATAGCGGTGCGCAGCACCTGCGTGGCGACGAAGGCCGGGGGGTTGAGCTTGGTTTCGAGAATCCGGGGTGTGGGGGACTGCATGCGGTGCTGCTGAAATCCCGTCGTTTCCGACGATGTGTGCGGCTGATTCTGCTTCCTAAACTGGCTGTGGACAAACCCGTCAAGACACCTCAAGGACACCAGCAGATGCAACTCGATTCCAGCATTGCAGCCGTCGTCACCGGCGGCGCCTCGGGGCTCGGCGCCGCCACCGCGCGCCGCCTTGCCAGCCACGGCGTGAAGGTCGCGCTGTTCGATCTCAACGCCGAGCAGGGCGAGGCCTTGGCCAAAGAGCTGGGCGGCGTCTTCTGCAAGGTCGACGTCACCTCCGAAGAGCAGGTCGACGCGGCCTTCGCCAAGGCACGCGCGGCGCACGGCCAGGAGCGCGTGCTCGTCAACTGCGCCGGCACCGGCAACGCGGTGAAGACCGCGAGCCGCGACAAGGCCACCGGCGAGATCAAGCACTTTCCGCTCGCGAATTTCGACCGCATCATCCAGATCAACCTGGTCGGCACTTTCCGCTGCATCGCCAAGTCGGCGGCCGGCATGCTCACGCTCGACATGCTGCAGGACGGCGAGCGCGGCGCCATCGTCAACACCGCCTCGGTGGCGGCGCAGGACGGCCAGATGGGCCAGGCGGCCTACACCGCGTCGAAGGCCGGCATCGTCGGCATGACGCTGCCGATTGCGCGCGACCTCATGAGCGAGGGCATCCGCGTGAACACCATCCTGCCGGGCATCTTCGACACGCCGCTGCTGCAGGGCGCGCCCGACAACGTGAAGGCCGCGCTGGCGGCGTCGGTGCCATTCCCCAAGCGGCTGGGCAACCCGGCGGAATACGCGACGCTGGCGGAGCTGATGATCACCAACGGCTACTTCAATGGCGAAAGCGTGCGGCTCGATGGCGCCATCCGCATGGCGCCGCGCTGAGCGGTTCGACCCTCCGCACGCTCGCGCACGGACATACCTCTTATGGGGGATGTGCAGGCGCGCACCTTCCGATTGAATTCGCAGCCAGAGGCAGCATGGCCGGCCGACGCATCGGCCGCACCAGGTGCCACTGGAGGGGAATTCGATGAGCGCTATCGACGAAGAGGTGACCAGGCGCCGTGCCGCGCTGGGCGACCCCGCCTTGACAGGTTCGACCCAAAAGTGGGGGCTTGCGCTTTCGGGTGGTGGCATCCGCAGCGCAACCTTCTGCCTCGGCGTCTTCAGCGCGCTCGCGCGGCGAGGGGCGTTGCTGCGCTTCGACCTGATGTCTTCGGTGTCGGGCGGCGGCTATGCCGCCTCCATGCTCGGGCGGCTCTTCAGCCGGGCGCGCAATCGCGCGGATCTCGATCGCATCCAGGACGAAGTCGGCAAGGCAGGGTCGAGCTGGTTCATCTGGTGGCTGCGCGCCAACGGTCGCTACCTGATTCCGCGCGGGCCGCTCGATCGCACCTTCGCGGTGGCGCTGTACCTGCGCAACCTGCTCGGTGTGCACGTGGAGCTGGGCCTGGTGTCCGTGCTGGCGGGGCTCGCGCTTGCAGCGCTGAATCTGGTGGTCTGGTGGGGCATGGCGGAAGTGGGGTATCTGCCCGGCATCGCGGGCTACTTTCAGTGGCTGGCCGAGTGGCTGCCGTCGTGGACGCCGGTGGTCTGGTTGGCGCTGCCGGTGGTCGGGGTGTTCGTGCTGGTCCATGCGTCGGCATATTGGGCCGTGCCGTGGGTGGCGGCCACGCGCCAGCAAGGCGGCGTCTGGAGGATCTGCCTGGGCGTGCTTGTCGCGAGTGCCCTGCTGCTCGGGCTGGGCCTGACATTCGGAGATATCCGCAGCGAGACCGGCGACGATCTCAGGAACTTTCTCTGGAGCGGTTTCGGCGTGCTGATCGCCGTCTGGTTCTTTGCCGTGCGTCTGGCGGATGGCGTGTTGACGGAGTCCGAGGACCGCGGCACCCACCAGCCACAGCCCGACAAGGCGCGGAACCTCCTGACGAACAAGCTCGCCTTCAGTTTTCGCGTGCTGATCGTCGTGCTGGCGGTCGGGCTGGCCGATCGGCTCGCATGGCATGTGGCGTTCCAGCAGATCGGGCTGGCGAGCGCGGGCATTTATCTCGCGATGGCAGCGGCAGTGTTGCGTGTGGTGCTGCCGCTGGCGTCGAACCTGGTGCCGGGGCGGTCGACGTCGAAGGCCCTCATGGCCATTGCGCATCTGCTGGGCTATTTGCTGGCCTTCCTGCTGTTCGCGTGGTGGGTGTCGCTGGTGTACAAGGCCGTGCTCGGCGGGCTGTTCGTGCCGCGCCAGGACCTGGCTTTTTCCGATGCATGGCGCATCTGGGGGCTGCTGCTGGTGCCGGTCGTGAGCTATCTCTGGTGCACGGGCAAGACGCCGGCGTTCCTGAACCTCTCGTCGTTGCATGCCTTCTACCGGGCACGGCTGATCCGCAGCTATCTGGGTGCGGCCAACGCGCAGCGTTTCGGCCAGCCTTCGGCGCAGGGCGCGTACGGGGTTCTGGGGGCGTTGGACTCCGTGCCGGCGGTGTTCCCGCCGAACCTGGACACCGCCTCGGTCAACACCATCGTTGCGGACGATGACGCCGATCTTGCGCACTACAAGCCGCAGGCCTCAGGAGGACCGGTCCACCTGCTCAATGTGTGCCTCAACCAGACCAAGGACCCGAGGGGGCAGCTCTTCAACCAGGACCGCCGCGGCCTGTCGTTGACCGTGGCATCGGGCGGCCTCATGCGAGTGGGGCAGGAAGAGTGGAAGGAGCTGAAAGGCAGCGACACGCCGATGACGCTCGGCAGCTGGATGGCCGTGTCGGGTGCCGCCGTGGCACCGGGCCTGGGCAAGCTCACGCGCGGCGGCGTGGCTGCGCTGCTCGTGTTCGCGGGCGTGCGGCTGGGCTACTGGTGGCGCCAGCCGGAGAAAGACAAGAAGCATTGGTCGGATTTCCTGACCAAGTCGTGGGGCCTGATGCGCGAGACGCTGGCGATCTTCGAGGGCAAGGAAGGCCGCGACTGGTTCATGACCGATGGCGGGCATTTCGAGAACACCGGCGCCTACGCGTTGCTCTCGGAGCGCGCGGAAGTCATCGTCGTGGTGGATTGCGGAGCCGACCCCGACTACACCTTCGGCGATGTCGAAAACCTGGTGCGCAAGGCACGCATCGACTTGCAGGCCGACATCGAGTTCCTGCGGCCCCGGCGGGCACTGCCGGGCGAGGTTCCGCGAGGGCTGGCGTCGGAGCCCTCGGGCTTCTACGGTGCGCTGCACGCATTCGGCTCGCTGCAGGAGCTGGCCTCGAACGCGAGCAATGCCTGCCTGGCGGTGGCCCGGATCAACTACGCCGACAGGGACGGAGTTGTGGAGGTCGGGCCGAAGCTGACGCGGGAGCGCGGAATCCTGCTGATCGTCAAGCCGAACATGTGCAAGGGCCTGCCCATCGATCTTCAGAACTTCAAGCGGGCAGCGCCAACCTTTCCCCAGGAAACGACCGCCGACCAGTTCTTCTCGGAAGCGCAATGGGAGAGCTACTTCCGGCTCGGGCAGGTCCTGGCGCAGGACCTGAGCCCGGCATTCATCGAAGCTCTGCGCGCGGACTGCGTCAAGCACGAACCGGCGCATTTCGTGCCGGACGACTGCTCGGTGGCCCTGTCGGGCGCTGCGCTGAACGGCGACGAAAAAACGGCGCGCGGGCGCATCATCGGCAGCGTGGGCGCCACGGCGGTGGGCGCGTCGATCGGGCTGGGCGCGGCGGCGACGCTGGGGGTGTCCGCGTGGCAGGCGATCGACAGCGTGAAGGTGGGGAGCGCCAGCCGCGTGGACAGGGAGCGCAAGGCGCTCGATGAACTGAGCGATCTCTGGAGCAAGCTGCCCGCGGCTCTTCCTGCGAATGCCAGGCCGACGCAGGTCGCTCCCCAGCTCGAGGCGCTGGCCAGCGAGCTTCTCAAGACCGCGGACACGCTGTGCCCGGCCGGTGAGGTGGACTGGTTCAAGCGCTCCGAGCTGGCCAAGCGCATCTACGCAGACACCCTCGCCGAGTGCAGCAAGGTGGTGCCTTATGTCTTTTCTCGCGCTTGCAAGGGGCTTGTGGAGGCGGAGCATCCGGAGGCGCAGAGCGGGCTTGCCGCCTGCCTCAAACAGGGGCCGGACAAGGTCGCCAAGGAGCCGCTGCCGCGCTATTGGGGTTATGACTATTCGGCCGCGGCGCCGCTCGATGGCATGCACCTTTGCAGTTCTTTCCGTGCCGAATTGCTTGTGGCCCGTAATCACTATCTGACGGATTACGGAGAGGCTGGCGATCAGAGCGCTTCGCCGTCCGGGAAGGATGCAGGAGCGTCGAAATCGGACGGTCTTGGTGAGCGTCGCGCGTGTCCCACGGTAGAGACGAAGCCAGCCGGGGCTCCGCCGGCGGTGGGTGCTCCTCCCGTGAATGCACCGGTTCCGGCGCCGCCGCCCGCGCCGGCGGCTTCCGCGCCCGCCCCGGCTGTACCTGCCGCATCGCCGCCTTCCGCCGCGCCACCTCCCGCCGCGCCGCTTGCACCGGCTGCTGCCGTGACGGCGCGAGCCACCTCGGCACCTGCGGCGACGTCTGGCAGCGAGGGCCCGAAGAGTGAAATCTGCAAGGGCGTGCAGGTCTACATCCAGATTTACGACGGCAGCCAGAGAGACGCCGCACGCACCTATCGTGAGGGTTGGCAGGGCATGGGCGCCAGCGTGCCTCCGATCGAGAACGTCACGGAGTCGGCGCGCAAGAACAACCTCCCGCCGCCGAGGCAGGTGAGCCAACCCACGGTGCGCTATCACGACAAGGCATCGATCGGTTGCGCCTACGCGCTGCGCCGCGATGCCAATTGGTCTGTGGAGCCGCTGTCCCCCCGACTCAAGCCGAGCAACCGCACCGTCGAAGTCTGGATTCCGACCTCGGCGTCACTCTCCGCGAAGTAGGGGTACCCAAAACCGTCCGTTCCGACGACGCCGCGCCGCGGTGCGGCATCAACAATGCTCCGATCTGCCGTACTGATCACGCAACCGGAGAATTTCCATGCCCGAAGCATTCATCGTCGCCGCCGCACGCACCGCCGGAGGCCGCCGCAACGGCCGCCTTGCCGGCTGGCACCCGGCCGACCTCGCCGCGCAGGTGCTCAACGCCCTGGTGGAGCGCACCGACGCCGACCCCGCGCTGGTCGAGGACGTCATCATGGGCTGCGTCGACCAGGCCGGCGAGCAGTCTTCCAATATTGCGCGCAACGCGGTGCTGGCGTCGAAGCTGCCCGAATCGGTGCCGGCCACTTCGGTCGACCGCCAGTGCGGCTCGTCGCAGCAGGCGCTGCACTTCGCGGCGCAGGCCGTGATGTCGGGCAGCATGGACATCGTGATCGCCGCCGGTGTGGAAAGCATGACGCGCGTGCCGATGGGCATGCCCAGTACGCTGCCGCTGAAGAATGGCCTGGGCTTCTACGTGAGCCCGCTCATGGCGCAACGTTACCCCGACATCCAGTTCAGCCAGTTCACCGGCGCCGAGATGATCGCCAGGAACTACGGCATCGAGAAAGACGAGCTCGACCGCTATGCGCTGGAAAGCCACAGGCGCGCCATTGCCGCCACCCAGGCCGGCCTCTTCGAGCGCGAGATCGTGCCGATTGCGGTGCGCATGGCCGACGGCACCGAGCCCGGCGAGCTGCACACCACCGACGAGGGCATCCGCTACGACGCCACGCTGGAGAGCATCGCGGCCGTCAAGCTCATTGCCGAAGGTGGGCGCTGCACCGCCGCCACCGCCAGCCAGATCTGCGACGGCGCCAGCGGCCTGCTGGTGGTGAACGAGCGCGGCCTGAAGATGCTGGGCGTGAAGCCGCTCGCGCGCATCCACCACATGAGCGTGATGGGCCACGACCCGGTGATCATGCTGGAGGCACCGCTGCCCGCCACGCAGCGTGCGCTGAAGAAGGCAGGCATGAAGATCGAGGACATCGACCTGTACGAAGTCAACGAGGCCTTCGCACCGGTGCCGCTGGCCTGGCTGCAGGCGCTGGGCGCCGACCCGGCCCGGCTGAACGTGAACGGCGGCGCGATCGCGCTGGGTCATCCGCTTGGCGCCTCGGGCACCAAGCTGATGACCACGCTGGTCCACGCGCTCGGCCAGCGCGGCAAGCGCTACGGCCTGCAGACCATGTGCGAAGGCGGCGGCATGGCCAACGTGACCATCGTCGAGCGGCTCTGAGCGCGGCGCGCCCGCGCTGCGGGGCGCCCGGATCGGCGATGCCAACATAATCGGGCCCCATGGGCGCCCTGCCAGCCATCCTCGATCCCCGCTCCGTCATCATTCTTGCGGGGCTCATGGGCGTGGTGATGGCGCTCGTGATGTTCTTCATGCGGCGCAGCTACCCGGCCACCATCCAGGGGCTGGACGAGTGGTCCCAGGCGCCGCTCATGGCGTTCGTGAGCACCATGCTGTTTGCGGCGCGCGGCTTCTTTCCGGACTTCCTCACGATCGTCGTCGCCAACTTCGTGCTGTACCAGGCCTGCATCCTGTACTACGCGGGCAGCCAGAAATTCCTGCTCGGGCGGCGCGACACCCGGGGCTGGACGGTGCTGAACGGCTGCCTGGCGCTGGCCATGTTCTGGTTCAGCAGCGTGAAGCCCGACTTCGAGACCCGCCTGCTGCTCATTACCCTGGCGGTGTCGGCGCTGTTTTTCTTCCACGCCCAGCTGTACATGCGCCACGAGGGCGGGGTGTTCGGCAAGCGGCTGATGATCGGGCTGCTGCTGGCGCAGGCGCTGGTGGCCGGCCTGCGCTTCGTGTCGGTAGTGGCGGGGCTGGCTGGCAGCAGCCTGATGGACGGCACATGGATCCAGGCGCTCTACATCAGCATGTACTCGTTCACCGTGCTGCTGCTGTCCATCGCCGTCATCCTCATGGCCACCGACCGGGTGCACACTGAGTTCGAATACCTGGCCACGCGCGACCCGCTCACCGGTGCGCTCAACCGTCGTGCGGTGCTGGATGCATGTGGCGCCGTGTTTACCTCGGGCCGCCGGCGCATGGCGCTGCTGATGGTGGACCTTGACCACTTCAAGGACATCAACGACCGCTTCGGCCACCAGATGGGCGACGCGGTGCTGCGCGAGGCCGTCGGCCGCATGCAGCGCGCCATCGGCGACAAGGGCCTGCTGGGGCGCTACGGCGGCGAAGAGTTCGTGGTGCTGCTGCCCGATGTCGGCAAGGCCGAGGCGATGGAGATCGCCGCGCGCCTCAAGCAGAACATCGACGAACCGTTCCCGGCCGATTCGCCGATGGCCGCTGTCGGCTCGATGGCGGTGAGCATAGGCGTGGCGGCCAGCGAGAGCGGCACGGGCAGCACTGGCGTCGACGATGTGCTGGCGCTGGCCGATGCGGCGCTGTATCGCGCGAAGGCGATGGGGCGGGATCAGGTGATTGCGGCTGCCTGAGGGTCGTTGTCACCGCCGGACCGCACCGCTCGCCAGCACGATCCCCGGCACCACCAGCGCCAGGGCCAGAAGCACCGCACCGGTGATCGGTTCGTTCATCCAGACCGCCGCGCCCAGCGTGGTCAGCACCGGCACCAGCGCCGCCGACAGCGACGCGCGCGGCGCGCCGAGCCGCGCGACGGCCACCATGTAGACCACCAGCCCAAGCACTCCCGCGACCACGCCTTGCGTCGTGGCTTGCAGCGCGATATCGGGCCATGGCGCGCTGAGCAGCTGCGGTGCACCGACGATCAGCAGCACAGGCAAAAGCGTCAGCGCCGACCACCCGTTCACGAACGCTGCGCCCTGCCACGGCGTGAGTCCGCAGTGCGCGAACGCGAGCGAATGCATGGCCCACAGCATGGCCGCCGCAAGGAAGAGCAGATCACCGCGCCAGTCGAGCGAGCCGCCGCGAAAGCTCCCCGCAGCGAACAGCGCCATGCCGATGGCAATGCAGGCCAGCCCAACAAGCCTGGCGCCCTCGACCTTCTGCCCCTTGTGAAGCCACGCGCCAATGGCGGTGAAGAGCGGCAGGCTGCCTGCCATGAAGATGCCCATGTGGCTCGCGGGCGCCCATTGCGCGCCGGCCAGCACCAGCAGCCCGAAGGGCAGGCCGCCGCCGATGACGAGGAGCGCGAGCACCAGCCGCGAGGCCTTCGGCGCGATGCGCTTGCTGCCGAACCACAGCGGCGCGAGCAGCAGTGCGGGGATGCCGTAGCGCATCAGCGCCAGTTCCATCGGCCCAAGCGTGGTGGTCACGCCGTGGCGCGAAACGAGTTGCCAGGCGCTGCCGATGAAGGCTGCGGTCAGCGCGGCGAGCAGGCCGGCGGAAAGATTGCGATCCATCATCGCGGCGAGTCTCGCGACCGCGCCGCGCGGCGGCTATCAAATTCGTGCGCTGCCGGCGAGCACGCGGCGGGCTTCGCCCAGCGTCACGCCCACCTCGCGGCGGAACACCGCGCCCAGGTGGCTCTGGCTGCAATAGCCGAGGTCGTGCGCGATGCCCGCGAGGTCGCTGTCGCCATCGACGAGCCGCTCCATGGCTACTGCGAGCCGCAGATGCTGGCGGTACTGATGAAGGCTCAGGCCAGTCTGCTGCCGGAAGCTGCGTGCCAGATGGAATGGCGAGCGCGAGACTGCGTCGGCCACTTCGCGCATCGGGAGCTTCGCCTCCCGGTCGGCGGTTTCCGCGAGCAGCCGCTTCGCGCGCATGACCGCACCCGTCAGCGGCAGTTGCCGGCGCGACATGCCGAGTTCATCGACCAGTGAAGCGATGGCATCGGCACCGGCATCGCCCGCACGCAGTTGCCGCTGCGCCGCGTGAACCCGGTACAGCGACCGTGGTGAAAGCAGGCAAAACACCGGCGCCGCATCTGCGCGAGACGGCCGGTGCCGACTGACGACCATGCTGTGTCGGGCTGCATGCACCACCGGCCGCAGTTGATAGACCATGGCGTCGCAGAACTGCATGGCGGTGAGCCCGTCGACCAGCCAGGTGCCGTTGCCCGTGCGCACATCTAGCACCGTGCGGCCCACCGGGAAGATGATGCGCCGCGATTCCAGCGTGTAGGGGATGCTCCAGTCAGGCCCTTGCTGCGCGTGGGAGCGCACGTGCTCGACCGTGAACTCGTGTCCGGTGTAGAGGAGGGTGCGTTCCTGTGGCATGACTGGATGGCCGTTGACTACTTTTCGCCCCAGCGCCAGCGCGGTGGCTCGCCCTTGATCCAGCAGACGGCGACGAGCGCGATGGTCAGCCCCATGAGGGCCGCGAAAAACAGCAGGGGTTCCCGTTCGGGGCGGATGGACAACACAGCCGTCACCACCAGCAGGCCGTACGCGGCCATCACCGCCCAGCCTTGCCAGCAGTTGGGCAGGCCCCAGCCCCAGCCGTAGCGCTTGGCGGGAAACCAGTAGGGCTGCTTTTGCATCACGTCTCCTTGTCGATTTGCCGGATTCTGTCCGCTCTGCCTGAAGAGATGCTGAGCTTCAGCCTCACGCAAACGGATAAGGCCCTTGCATCTTCCCGATGTGGCTCACATGGCTCACCATGCCGTGCACCTCGTCCCACAGATGCAGCATGCAGCCGGGCCGGCCCATGTAGGAGGCCGGCGCCGCATCGGCGGCCAGCTGCAGCGCGATCTCGGTCGTGCTGCTCGGGCATGAACACACGACCGTGCCCGCCCAGCGCCGCAGCATGGTGCGGTGCACGTGGCCGCACAGCACCAGCTCGATGTTGGGGGCGCCGCGCACGATGGCCTCGAGCGGCGCCGTGTCCATGTAGCGGTACGTATCCATGTAGGGAATGCCGCTCACGAAGGGCGGGTGATGCAGCATCAGCAGCGTCGGCTTGATGCGGTCGGCTTCGAGCGTGCGCCGCAGCCACTCCAATCCTTGCGCATCGATGCCGCCATGGTGAAGGCCGGGAATGCACGAGTCCAGCGCCACGATACGCACCGCATGGTCGTCGATGCAGTAGTGCAGCGCGCCTTCGGCCGGCAGGTATGCATGGTCCGCGAAGGCCGCACGAAAGTTCTCGCGGTGGTCGTGGTTGCCGGGAATCACGAGGTACGGAATCGTCAGCTTCGCGAGCAGGTGCCGCACCTGTGCGTATTCCTCGGGCTTGCCTTCGTCGACGAGGTCACCGGTCAGCAGCACCAGGTCGGGCTTGCGGTCGAGCGCGTGCAGGTGGTCGATGGCTTCCTCGAACATGCGGTTCGAGTCGGCCACGCCCTGGTAGAGCTGGCCGGCGGGGCGGATGTGGGGGTCGGAGATCTGTGCGATGAGCATGCCGCATCATCAAGCACGATCCGTTCCCTCCGGTGAATTCAGATGCCGACGAACTCGGCCACGTCGGCCAGCGGCGCGCGCTCGGTCACCAGCGCATCGAGCGGTCGGCTGCGGTCGGCATAGCCGATGGACATGCCCGTGAACAGCATGCGTTCGGGCGGCAGCGCGATGAACTGGCCGATGGTCTGCGGGTAGATCGCCCAGCACTCCTGCGGGCAGCTGTCGAGCCCTTCTCCGCGCAGCAGCAGCATCACGTTCTGCAGCATCATCCCCAGGTCGGACCACTGCGGCGGGCCCATGCGGCGGTCGACGCTGCAGAACAGCGCGAGCGGCGCGCCGAAGAACTGGTAGTTGCGCGCAAACCATTCGCGGCGCGCGGCCTTGTCTTCGCGGGGAATGCCCAGCCGCGCATACATCGCCTCGCCCACGGCGAAGCGGCGGTCGCGGTATGGCGCGACAAGCTCGCGCGGGTAGATGTCGTACTCGCTGCCTTCGCCGGTGGGCGCCTCCTGCACGCGCGTGCGCATGATCGCCTTGAGCTCGGCGAGTTTTTCTCCACCCACCACATGCAGGTGCCACGGCTGCAGGTTGCCGCCCGAAGGCGCGCGCAGCGCCTGCTCGACGACGCGGCGGATGACATCGCCGGGCACCGGCGTGTCGAGAAAGTCGCGCACCGAGCGGCGGGTGGCGATGGCGTCCTGAACGTTCATGCAAAAGTCCTCTTGAAGGGCCATGCTAGGGGCAACCCTCGAACGACCTCAATCGTCCGTTCCGACGATGCGGCGCCGAGTGGCGGCTGCCTAGCATCGCCCCAGCGTACAGGAGACAAAACATGTTCGGATTGATGCAAGACCGCCCGCTGCTGATCTCGTCGCTCATCGACCACGCAGCCACCTTCCACCCGCATGCCGAAGTCGTGGGTCGCACGGTGGAGGGGCCGGTGCATCGCACCAACTACGCGGAGATACAGCGCCGCGCCAAGCAGGTGGCCAACGCGCTGAAGACGCTGGGCATCGAACCCGGCGACCGCGTGGGCACGCTCGCGTGGAACACGTACCGCCACCTGGCGCTGTACTTCGGCGTGTCGGGTTCGGGTGCGGTGCTGCACACGGTGAACCCGCGGCTATTTCCGGAGCAGATCGACTACATCGTCAACCACGCCGAAGACAAGGTGCTGTTCTTCGATGCCAACTTCGCTCCGCTGGTCGAGAAGCTCGCCCCCGGCCTGAAGTCGGTGCGCGCCTTCATCGCGATGACCGACCGTGCCCACATGCCCACCATCGACGTGCCCAACCTGCTGTGCTACGACGAGCTCATCGGCGCGCAGAACGAGACCTACGCCTGGCCCGAGTTCGACGAACGCACCGCCTCGTCGCTTTGCTACACCTCGGGCACCACCGGTAATCCGAAGGGCGTGCTGTATTCGCATCGCTCCACGGTGCTGCACTCGCTGATGGAATGCGCGCCCGACACCTTCGGCGTCAACTCGCAGATGACGCTGCTGCTCGCGGTGCCCATGTTCCACGCCAACGCATGGGGCATGCCTTATGCGGCCGCGATGACCGGCATGAAGCTCGTCATGCCCGGCCCGCACATGGACGGCCAGAGCCTGTACGAGCTGATGCGCGACGAGAAGGTCGGCTTCTCGCAGGCCGTGCCGACCATCTGGCTCATGCTGTTCCAGTACTTCGACGCGCACCCCGAAATCGACACGCGCGCCATCGGCCTCAAGCGCATCGGCGTGGGTGGTGCGGCCACGCCGCGCAGCATGATCGAACGCTTCGAGCGCGACTTCGGCGCCGACTTCGTGCAGGGCTGGGGCATGACCGAGACCAGCCCCATCGGCGTGATCGGCAACCTGCTGCCCAAGCACCTGTCGATGCCGAAGGAAGAGCAGATGCGCGTGAAGATGCGCCAGGGCCGTGGCGTGTGGGGCGTGGAGTTGAAGATCGTCGGCGAGGACGGCCAGCGCCTGCCGCACGACGGCAAGGCCTTCGGCCATCTGCACGTGCGCGGCCCGTGGATTGCGAGCGGCTACTTCAAGAGCGAGGGCGGCCCGGCGCTCGACGCCGAGGGCTTCTTCCCGACAGGCGACGTCGCCAACATCGACGAAGACGGCTACGTGCAACTGGTCGACCGCGCGAAGGACGTCATCAAATCGGGCGGCGAATGGATTTCTTCCATCGACCTGGAGAACGCCGCGAGCATGCACCCGGCAGTGGCCGAAGCGGCGGTGATCGGCATCGCGCATCCGAAGTGGCAGGAGCGTCCGCTGCTCATCGTGGTGAAGCGTGCGGGTGTCGAAGTCACGCGCGAGGAACTGCTCACTTTCCTTGCACAGCGCGTCGTGAAGTGGTGGCTACCGGAAGACGTGGTCTTCGTCGACACGCTGCCGCATACAGCCACCGGCAAGCTGCTGAAGACCAAGCTGCGCGAGCAGTTCAAAGGTTACGTTGCGACGACATCTGTTTGACGGTTTGATGACTTGTTAGATTTTTCTGTGGACAACTCTGTGAGTTGTGGGTGGAGGCGCAGAGGCGAAGCGAGGATTGGCGTGGCTTCCCACCACGTTGCCTGTTGAATAGGCAGCCCGTCGATGGGGGAGGCCGAAAGGCATAGGGTGGGCGCATATGTATACAAACAGGAGGGGCGATCGGCGTCGACTCCCTCCTATAACTGGACACCGCGAAACTAGCTGGTGCCCCGCGCCAGCTGAGCCCGCCCGAACGGCGTGATGCGCCGGATCACCGCCAGCTCCTGCGGCTCGCGGCTCTCCTTCCACGCCAGCACCGGGCTGATCGCCGCGTCGACGAACCCGGCCTGCTTCAGCGCCTCGATGCAGTTGATCTCCTGCGCGTCGTCCACGCGAAGCGGGAATGTCGAACGCTCGATCATGCGCAGGTAGTGCAGCGGTTCGATGCCCATGCGTGCCGGCTTCGGTGGTGCGTCGGTGTTGCTGGCGTTGCGACCGCGCAGGTTGTCGATCTCGGCGTGCCCCTCGTCGGTGATGCAGACCACCAGCGCCGCCTGCGCCAGCCTGTAGCTGCCCCCGGTGTCGAAAGCAGGGTCGATGGCGGCCTCGATCAGGCCGGTTGCTTTCAGGACGGAAACGCGTCGCACGTCCTGCGCGTCCGTCACGTGCATCGGCAGGCGAGCGTGTTCCAACTGAAGAAGGTAACTGAGCGGCACCGAAGATCCCCTGTCTACGTTTTCCCCGGCCCTCAACGCCGCGTCATGCCGTCCAGCCAAAGCAGGGGCGGCAAGAACGCCCCCCGACTTCCTGAACAACTCATGCGCCTCGGACCAATCCAGCCCGCGAGGGTGTTGGTCGAGAAGGGTGTGAATTGTGAATATTTGTCAACAATTCTTGTAGGACGGCCGGTCGAGCGCCATCACCGAAACAGGGTATTTCCTCTGGCCGGGTTCTGGGGTTTCAGAGAAAGCAGTCGACGCGCTCGCTCAGTGCTTGTGACCGCCGTGTCCCGCGGGCTGCGCAGAGGCATTGAGCGCCCGCACTGGCGCTTTCACTTCGACGGATTCACGCTTGCCGTCCTTGCCTTCGAACACCAGCGTCAGCGGCACGGTGTCGCCTTCCTTCACCTGCTGCTTGAGGTCGAGCAGCATCACGTGATAGCCACCGGGCTTGAGCTCGACGTTCTTGCCCGCGGGCAGGTCGAGCGCGGGGACCTGGCGCATGCGCATCACGTTGTCCTGCATGGCCATTTCGTGCACCTCGACGACGGGCGTGACGGGCGAGCTTGCCGAGACCAGTTTGGTGTCTTTCGCGGCGCTGAGCTGCATGAATGCGCCGGTGGCCTTCTGTTGCGGCACGGTGGCGCGCACCCAGGCGTCCTTGACGGTGACCTGGGCGTGGGCGTGTGCGGCGAGCAATGCGGCGGTGGCGATGAGGAGGGTGCGTGCGATGGGGTTTTTCATGAATGAAATCTCCTGGAGTTGAAGTGATGGAAGTCAGGCGGATGCGGTCTGAAGGATCTGGCGAAGGTCTTGCGCGCATTCTTCCGCGCTCTGTTCGTGGCGCAGCACGAGGCGGATCTTTCCCTTCGGGTCGAACACGTAGCTGAAGGCCGAGTGGTCCATGGTGTACGAGGAGCCCGTGGGCACTTTCTTGTAGAACACCTTGAAGTCTTTCGCGGTCTCGCTGGTTTGCTGCATGTCGCCATAGAGGCCGATGAAGCTGGCGTCGAAGGCCTGCGTGTAGGCCTTGAGCACGACAGGCAGATCACGCTCGGGGTCGACGGTGACGAAGATCACCTGCAGGCGCTCGCCGTCCGCGCCGAGCAGTCGCTTGATTTCTGCCGCGCGCACGAGTGCTGTGGGGCACACGTCGGGGCACTGGGTGAAGCCGAAGAACATCATCACGGCCTTGCCTTTGAAGTCGGCCAGCGTGCGTTCATGGCCGTCCGCGTCGGTCAGGCGGAAGTCCTGCGCGTATCCGGCGCCGGTGATGTCGACGCCGTTGAAGCTGGCGGGCAGCACCTTGTCGCAGGCTGCGAGGGTCGTGAGTGCGGCGAGGCTGCCGACGGACAGCAGCAGGAAGCGCCTTGTTGGATGGGGTGTGTGGATCATTGAAAAAGCTCTCTTCGGCACAGGTGCGGGTGCCGATGGATTCATTGCAGGAACACACGCGATGGGCGAGCCTCGACCGAGGCGGCAGCATCACGCGCGCAAGAACTGAAGAAGCGTCAGGAGAGCGAAGGAGGCCCGCGCGCCGGCAAGGGCGCCGCAGTGACCGCGGCGATGTGCGCGGACGGAATCGCCTGGACTGCACGAGCCAGCGGCATGAGCGCGGGCAGCTCGACGATGGGTGTTGTCGCGGGCGGGGCTCCGTTGAGCACGCACAGCGGGCAGTCCATGTGGCCCGCGCCCAGCTCTTGCGCGCCGTCGTCGGTGTGCACGATGGCTTTCACCGAGCCGGCGTTCGAGCAGACCAGTTCCACGGTCTGCGGATGCACGACCGGCGAGGCGATGGCCGCGCCGAGCGACAGCGCGAACCACAGCAGCACCCAGCGGATCAGGTCCACGCCCGGACGCTGCAGGCCCGCGCGGGCGGCGGGCCGGTTCGGTGTGGCGTAGGGAGGCGCGAGCATCGGCGCGGATTATCGGTCAGCATGCTCGGTAAAGAAAAAAGCCTTGTAAGTCATTGACTCACAAGGCTTTTTCGTTTTGTTGGTGGCTCTTCACGGACTCGAACCGCGGACCTGTGGATTATGATTCCATCGCTCTAACCGACTGAGCTAAAGAGCCGTCAGTGCTGATTTGCACCGAGCCCAAAATTATAGCCCAGGCTGAGGGCCCAGTTCAACCACCCGCGGGCAACTTGCCCAATTCTTCGGAAACGAGCCGCACGATCAGCTTGTCCAGCGTCTGCACCGAGTAGTTGCCGACGTCGTGCACCGTCTGCGTTCCCGGGCCGCTCGCCGGGTTGGTCGCTTCCCTGTAGGTCAGGAACACGAAGCGTCCGCCGGTGTACTGCGCGATCTGGCGCTGGATGTATTCGCCCTGCTTGTCGAGCCCCGAGGCGCCCACGCTCAACACCTTGATGCCCTTGCCCAGCGCGGCGACCATGTCGTCGTCGTAATGCGGGCCGCCGTAGTCGAGGTGCGGCGGAGCGTCGGCCAGCAGCACCACGAGGCGCGTGGTGCCGTTGCCGCGCCAGCTCATCTTGTGGATGGTTTCGTTCAGGGCCTCGTTCATCGCCTCGGGGTAGTCGCCGCCGCCTGCAGCACGCAGCGCATCGAGCACGCCCTGGAAGGCGTTGAGGTCGTTGGTGAAGTCGTGGCGGCGCACGAGAAATTCGTCGGTGCGGTCGCGATACGCCACCAGGCCAAAGCAGGTGTCGGGGCGGCTCGGCAGTTTGGCGACCTGGTCGGCGATCGTGCGCAGGGTGGTCTTGAGCTTCGCGATCTCGTCGTCCATCGAGCCGGTGGCGTCGATCAGGAAGACCAGGTCGAGCCGGGCGCGCGCGGGCACGGCGCCGGGCTTGCCGTCGAGCACGACGTCGATGGCGTTCTTCTGGCCACGCTGCAGGAAGGCGGTGCTCTGTCGGCCGTTCTTGCGCACGGTCACTTCGTACACCGGGCTCTGCGCCTTGTCGAAGGCGTTCGGATGCAGCCATGCGCGCCCGCCCGCATCGGTGCGGGCCCACATGGCGGCGCCGTTCGCGGCCTGCACGGCCACTTCGGCATCGGGCACGACTGCGCCGCGCGCGTCGCGCACCTGGAGCAGGTAGCGCGCGCTGATGTCGCGCTCGCGGTGAACGACCTGGGTGCGGCCGCGAAAGGCCAGGTATTCGCTGAAGTCGGCGTTGTCGTCGACCATGCCGGCGGTGACGGGCTCGTTGGCGGGGCGCGGGGCCTGGGCTGGCGGCTGGAGGCCGCCGCTTATGCGTGCCGCGGGGGCTGCCGGTGTAGCGGGTGCCGGTGGAACTTCCGCGATGGCGGCGTCGGCCCGGGCCTCCGCTGCGGGAGCCGGCATGGATTTCGCCGCCGAAACCGAAGGCGCCACAGGGCGACGCAGCGAGTAGTCCTTCAACGCATCGGTGCCCGCGGGTTCGCGCCGGGTTTCGGAAACGCGCGCCATGCCCGGTGTCTCGTAGGTCTGGACCGGCCTCGCGCAGTGCGTGGCCGACGGCGCCTCGAAGTTCGGCACCGTCTGCGCTACCTGCAAGCGGCTGTCGGGTGCGGGCGTGGGCCAGCGCGTGGCGCCGGCAACGGCAGGGGGCTCGGTGGCGCCGCAGGCGGTCAGGAGCAGTTGGGCGCACAGCAGCACGACGAGCGGGCGGCGAAACCTGGGAACGAAAGCTTGGGTCATGAAAGCACTCCGGGTGGTTGGGTGCAGGCTGATACGGCCGGCCACCGCCAGCGGGGTTGAGCCTCGTCGACTTTTTTTGCCACCCCGAACCCCGGTGCGGTCCGCCGCCCGTACAAGCTGGGGTGAAAATCCTTCGATGTCCGCGCTTCCCCGCGCCTCTTCCGCCAAGAACGCCCCCGAGCGCCAGGCCATGCCCGACGACCAGTTGATGCTGGCCTACGCGCAAGGCGACGCCGCCGCGTTCGACGTGCTCTACGCGCGCCACGAAGGCGGACTGTTCCGCTTCGTCAAGCGGCTGCTGGGCGCGCGGCTCGTGGCGCAGGCCGACGAGGTGTTCCAGGACACGTGGGTGCGGATCATCTCGGCGCGCGACAGCTTCTCGCCACAGGGCGCGACGTGGCGCACCTGGGCCTTCACCATTGCGCACAACCTGGCGATGGACCGGCTGCGCGTGAGCGGGCGCGAAGTGACGCTCGATGCGCACCCGGACGACGACAGCGACCCCGTGCCCACGCTCGACCGCGGCGTGCGCGGGGCCGTCGATGCGGCGGCGCATCCGTCGGCCGAAGAGCTGGCGTTCTGGCGCGCCGCGGGTCGTCGCTTGCTGGCCTGCCTCGATGAACTGCCGGCTGAGCAGCGAGCCGCGTTCCTGCTGCACCATGAGGACGGCCTGACCGTCGAGGCGCTGGCCGCGAGCCTGGAGATTGGCTTCGAGACCGTGCGCAGCCGCCTGCGCTATGGCTTGCAAAAACTGCGCGGCTGCATGGAGCGCTATCTGTCGGTGCTGGAGCAACGGGCATGAGCGGCAACAACACCGAATTCGACGACGACAACGGCGATCTGCGCGACCCCGCGCTGCGCCGCGCGCTGGACCATGCACCCGACAGCGATGCCAGACCCGATCCGCGCACGCGCGACGCGATCCTGAAGATGGCGCACAACCTGGCTCCTGCGTCGGTGACAGCGAGCCCTGCCGCCAACAGCGCGAGCGCCGCGCCGTGGTGGCGACGCCTTTTCGGCGGTGGCGGTGAGCCGCGTGCGCGCATGCCGTGGAACGCGGCTTTCGCGACGGTGCTGGTGGCTGGCTTCGTGGCGGTGCTGTGGCATCGCGAGCCAGTGCCTGATGCGCGACTCGCTGGTGAAGCGCGTGTGGGCGGGGCGACTGCGCAAGCGCCGGCGCCGGTTGCACCACCTGCATCGGCACCAGCTGAATCGGCCGCGGAGGTTGCGCCTTCAGCCGAAGCACCGGCGGCCGCCGCTGCGCCGCCGCCAGCCGTCGCAAAAGCG
Source organism: Variovorax multivorans (assembly GCF_051216835.1). Taxonomy (NCBI): domain Bacteria; kingdom Pseudomonadati; phylum Pseudomonadota; class Betaproteobacteria; order Burkholderiales; family Comamonadaceae; genus Variovorax; species Variovorax multivorans. Next base: position 621,183 of record NZ_JBPJZL010000003.1, on the reverse strand, counting down.
CCCGCAGCACCTGCAGCCGAGCAACGCGCCAAGGCCCCTGTCGCGCGCGACTCTTCTTCCCCCAAGAAGGCCGCTGATGCGGCGAGTGCAGATGCCCCCCAGCGGGCTGCGCCGCAGCCATCTCTCAAGCAGGCAGCCCCTGCGCCCGCTGCGCCTGTGCCGGCCGCTCCCGCCGAGCCGGCCGTGCCTTCTACGCCGCCTGCCGTCGTGGCCGAGCAATCCGCACCCGCGCCCGTCGTTCGCGATGAACGCCGCGAAGCGCGCGTGGAAAACGAACGGCGAAGTGCTTATGCGGCAGGAGCGCCCGCGGCGGCAGCACCACCGCCACCAGCCGCCGCGCCCGCGAACCAGGACAACGCCAGCGCTGAACTTTCCGGCGGACTGAGTTCGACCGCGCCTGGCGCTGCCGCCAAGGCCATGACAAGGTCTCGGAGCGCGGCAACGTCCTTCTCCGCACTCGAGCGATGGACGTCCTTCAACTTCAAGCGTTCAGGCGCCAGCGTGCGCCACGAGCGCGGCGACATCGAAGGCCTGCCGGCGCTCGTGAGCACCGTGGCGCGTTCGGCCACGACGCCCGATGAACCACTCGCCGCACCGGTCGAGGCGCGGCTTGAGCTGTACCGAGGCAATGCGCTGCTCGCCGTGCTTGAAATCGCCGGCGGCCAGGTGCGCTGGACATCGCAGCCCGGCGGCGCGGCTCTCGTCGGCACGCCGCCAGCGCAGGCGCTCGACGCGCTGCGTTCGCTGCTTACGCGCTGATCAGATCAGGCGTTCTTGAAATCCGGCGCGCGCTTGTTGAGGAAGGCGTCCATGCCTTCCTTCTGGTCGACGGTGGCGAACAGCGCGTGGAACAGCCGGCGCTCGAACATCACGCCGTCGCTCAGGCCGCTCTCGAAAGCGCGATTGACCGATTCCTTCGCCGCCATCACCGAGATCTGCGAGTAGCCGCAAATGATCAGTGCCGCGCCCAGAGCCTCGTCGGCGAGCTTCTCGAAAGGCACCACGCGGCTCACGAGGCCGGCGCGCTCGGCTTCGGCCGCGTCCATCATGCGGGCCGTGAGCACCATGTCCATGGCCTTGCTCTTGCCCACCGCGCGCGGCAGGCGCTGCGTGCCGCCAGCGCCGGGGATCACGCCGATCTTGATTTCGGGCTGGCCGAACTTGGCGTTGTCGGCCGCGATGATGAAGTCGCACATCATCGCCAGCTCGCAGCCGCCGCCCAGCGCGAAGCCGGCCACCGCGCCGATCACCGGCTTGCGGATCGAGCGGATGGTTTCCCAGTTGCGCGTGATGTAGTCGCCCTTGTAGGTATCGATGAAGCTGTACTTGGCCATCGCCGCGATGTCGGCACCGGCAGCGAAGGCGCGCTCGCTGCCCGTGAGGATGATGCAGCCGATGGCGTCGTCCGCATCGAAGGCCTTGAGGGCCTGGCCCAGCTCGGTCATGAGCGCGTCGTTCAACGCATTCAGGGCCTTCGGACGGTTGAGGGTGATGATGCCGACCTTGCCTGCTTCGGTCCGCACTTCGATGTTTTCGTAGCTCATGGTGTCTCCGGGGGAAGGGGAAGAAAAACGCGCTTCACTATACCCAGCATGGCCGGCGCGGGTGGCGGGGCATTGCGAGTTCCCATAGAGTGCCCGCCATGAGTTCCAACTACGCCTACCTGTTCGTCGCCATCGTGGCCGAAGTGATCGCCACCAGTTTTCTCAAGGGGTCCGAAGGCTTCACCCGGCTGTGGCCCACGCTGGCCTCGGTGGTGGGCTATGTGATCGCGTTCTTCTTTCTCTCGCTCACGCTGCGCACCATCCCCACGGGCATCGCCTATGCGATCTGGTCCGGCGTGGGCATCGTGCTGATCTCGCTGGTGAGCTGGCTGTGGTTCGGGCAGAAGCTCGACGGGCCTGCCATTGCGGGGCTCGCGCTGATCATCGCGGGCGTGGTGGTCGTGAACGTGTTTTCGAAGTCGGTTTCCCACTGAGCGACCCTGCTCGGCACACGTGGCTTTTAGTTGAGAATTGTTCTCATCTAGAATGCCCGCCATGGAGTTCCCGATGCAAGAACATGCCGTGTTGCTGCGGGCCTATGCCCGCGTGCAGGAGCGCTGCTCGCGCCTGCTGGTCGAGCAGGCCGCGCTCGTCGAAAGGTTGGAAGCGCAGATCGTGCGTTTGCGTGGCGCGCTGGTGGCGCGCGACTCGGCCATTGCCATCGTGCGCGAAGAGCTCGCGGTGCGTGCCGCCGCGGGCGGTGCACTGCCGAAGCGGCTGAGCGCGCTGCTGTCGCCGGGCAGCAAGCGCCATCTGATGATGCCGCCCGAGCCGCAGGCGCCCGCCGATCTGCGCGAGAAGGCCGTGCTGTGCGTGGGCCATGAAGAAGAGGCAGAGGCGCCTTCGCTCGCGCGCCAACTGGTCGAGATTGCCGGTGGCCGCTACCTGCACCACGACGGTGGCGACGACGCGGACGATCCCGCGCTCGAAGCCAGCCTGCGCGCCGCCGACCTCGTGATCTGCCAGACCGGCTGCGTGAGCCACGGCGCCTACTGGCGTGTGCAAGACCACTGCCGACGCACCGGCAAACCCTGCGTGCTGGTCGGTGAACCGCAGCCGATGCTCTTCGTGCGGCACCCGACTGCGGCGGAAAGCGCCTAGCCGGCCAACCAGCCCGCCACCTTCGTGGCGTCGTGCGAGAACAGGCGCCAGGTGGTCACGCCGACAGGCAACACCAGCGGCAGCCTGATCAGCTTGCGGTCGCGCGCCACGATGGCCGTGCACTTCGTGGCATCGCCCAGGTACAGCGCCAGGTCGTCGAGCTTGGCGATGCGCCAGGCCTGCGCAGGCTGCTGCTGGCCCTTCTTGCCGGCAGCGGGCAATTCGATGCCGATCCACTCGTCGTTCGCGGAGAAGCCGGCCTTCTCGGCCGCGCCGCCGCGCAACACCACCTTGACCTGAACGCTGCCATTGGCCTCGGCCACGCGCAGGCCCAACGCCTGCGCCTGCTGCGACGGGTCTTCGAGCGTGGCCACGCCGTGCGCGCGCAGCAGTTGCGCGAGCGGAAGCTCCTCGGTCGAATGCACCCAGCGCGCCAGCTCCAGCGCATACGGGCGGCCGCTCACGGCCTCGAGCGCCGCTGCAATGTCGGCCTCGCTGATCGGCCCGCCGCTGCTGTGCGTCCACAGGTGGCGCATCACGTCGTCGAGCGAACCCTTGCCTTCATGGCGCAGCGTGAGGTCGAAGCACAGCGCCACCAGTGCGCCCTTGGTGTAGTAGCTCACCGTGCTGTTGGGCGTCTGCTCGTCCTGGCGGTAGTACTTGACCCAGGCGTCGAAGCTCGCGTCGGCCACCGGCTGCACCAGGCGGCCCGGCGTCTGCATGACCTGGTTGATGGTCTTGTTCATAAGGCGCAGGTAGGCCGCGTCGTCGATGCGGCCGGCACGCCGCAGCAGCAGGTCGTCGTAGTAGCTGGTGAAGCCCTCGAAGAACCACAGCAGCTGCGTGTAGTTCTCCTGGCTGTAGTCGTAGCGCGCGAACTCGGCCGGCCGCATGCGCTTGACGTTCCAGGTGTGGAAGTACTCGTGGCTGATGAGGCCCATCAGCGTGGTGTAGCCATCGGGCTGCTTCTTCTTTTCGCCGCGCTGCGGAAGGTCGCGGCGGTTGCAGATCAGCGCGGTGGAATGGCGGTGTTCGAGCCCGCCGTAGCCGTCATCGACCGCATTGAGCATGAACACGTAGCGGTCGATCGGCGGCTTCGGGCCACCGCGCTTGCCGACCTTGTCGCCGTGCCAGAAGCGCATCTCGGCTTCACAGATCGCCTTGGTGTCGGCAATCAGCTTCTCGCCGTCGAAGGATGCAGCGGCACCGGCAACCACGAAGCGGTGCGGCACGCCGCAGGCTTCGAACTCGGCACTCCAGAAGGCACCCAGCTCGACCGGGCTGTCGGCCAGTTCGTCGTAGCCCGAGGCCTGGTAGCTGCCGAAGCCGTGCTTGTCGGCCTTCAGCGGAACGAGGGCAGTGGCGCACGACCAGCGCGCGGCGTCGTCGGCCAGCTTGGGCGCGACGATCTCCAGCGCATGCGGCGCCTCGGTCTGGCCTTCGACGCGCAGGCACACGCTGGTGCCGTTGAAGAAGCCGCGCTCGGCGTCGAGCCAGGCAGTGCGCACCGAGTTGTCGTACGCGCAGACCTGGTAATGCAGCACCAGCGGCTGGCCGGGTGTGCATTCGACCAGCCAGCTGCATTTGTCGAGCTGCATCAGCGCCGGCTTGCGGCGGCCCTGCGTGGCGCGCAGGCCCTGCAGGTTCTTGGCGAATTCGCGCACCAGGTAGCTGCCCGGAATCCACACCGGCAGCGACACGTGCTGCTGCGCGGCGGGCGCGTCGATGGTGAGCGTTACGCTGAAGAGATGCGAGTGCAGGTCCGCGCATTCGACGCGATAGCGCACGCCCGCCACGGGTGCGGCGACAGCGGCGGCGCGCCGCGAAACGGTCTTCGTCGCCATCAGCTGGACGAAGCGGCGAGTTGCTTCTCGACCTGCTCTGCGGGAATGGCGCCGGGCGTGCGGGTGCCGTCGCTGAAGATCAGCGTGGGCGTGCCGGTGATGTTGTACTTGCGGCCGAACTCGACGTTGCGCTGCAGCGCGGTCACGTCGCAATTGCCCGTCGCGGTGGTGGGACGGGTGCTCGATTCCATCCAGTCGCCCCAGGCCTTGCCCTTGTCCTTGCTGCACCAGATGTCGCGCGACTTGATATTCGAATCAGGACCGAGCACCGGGTACAGGAACAGGTACACGGTGACGTTGTCGACCGTCTTCATGTCCTTCTCGAAGCGCTTGCAGTAGCCGCAGTTCGGGTCTTCGAACACCGCGAGCTTGCGCTTGCCGTTGCCGCGCACGATCTTGATCGAGTCCTTCAGCGGCAGCTGGTCGAAGGCGACGGCGCTGAGCTTTTCCACGCGCTCTTCGGTCAGGTTCTTGCGCGACTTCACGTCGATCAGGTTGCCCTGGATGAGGTAGTTGCCCTGCTCGTCGGTGTAGAAGATCTGCGAGCCGTTCACGCGCACTTCGTAGACACCCGGAATCGGCGACTTCGACACTTCGTCGATGGCCGGGAACTGCGGAATGCGTGCGGGCAGGTTCTTGCGGATCTCGGCTTCGCCGGCTGTGGCGGCCACGACCGCGCCCAGCGTGCAGGCGGCGAGTAGAAGGTTGCGTACGAGTGTCATCGGGAGATCCGTTGGTTCGGTTCTAAATCTAAAAGAGGTGCGGGTCGTGTCAGGCCTTCAGGCCCATGGCCTGCGCCGTGATCCAGCGCTTGACGAGGCGCGTGCGGTCGAAGCCGCGCATGCCCCAGTTGCGCAATGCAGGAAGCGGACCCAGGTTGTGCGCGAAAAGCTGCTGCAATCCGTCGGTCGCCAGGCTCATCTGCAGCACGTCGGCGCGGCGGGCGCGTTCGTAGCGGCGCAGCAGGCGTGCATCGCCCACGCTGCGCCAGTAGTCGCGGTTCTTGATCACGTCGGCCAGCGCGGCCGCATCGGCCAGGCCCAGGTTCAGGCCCTGGCCGGCGAGCGGATGCACCGTGTGGGCCGCATCGCCCGCCAGTGCCCAGGAGCGAGTCGGCTGTCCGGGCATGGCGCCGGTCCAGCGGTCGGCGATGGCGCGGGCCAGCGGCCAGGCGCCACGCTCGCTCGTGAGCTTGAGCGCGCCGAGCGCGTTGTGGCTGGCTTCGGTGATGGCTGCGTTGAATTCGTCGTTGCCCTGCGCGAGCAGTTCGGGCGCGCGCAGCTGGTCGACCGACCACACCAGCGCGACCGTCTTGCCGTGCGCGCCGCCGAGCGGCAGCAGCGCGAGCACCTCGCCCTTGTCGTTGAACCACTGGCGCGCGATGCCGTCGTGCGACTGCTCGGCCTCCAGGCGCGCCGCGATCGCGTGTTGCGGATAGCGCGTGACCTCGTAGCTCACGCCGAGGGCTTCGCGCGTGGTGCTGGCCTTGCCTTCGCACACCACGGTGAGCGGGGCGGCCACGGGCTCGGTCACCACTTCGATCAGGGGCTGGAAGCGCACTGCGTCGGCCAGTTGCTGCTCGAGCGCGGGCACATCGACGATCCAGGCCAGCGCATCGACCTTCTGGCGCGCGGCGCTGAACTGCACCCGGCCGCCTTCGTCGCCATGCACGAGCATTTCGCGCACGGCCGTGGCGTGGGCCGCATCGGGCCAGGCGCGCAGCGATTCGAGCAGCGTGCGGGAGGCGGTGTTGAGCGCGTAGGCGCGGATGTCTTCCTTGCCCTGCATGGCCGGCGGCACCACCAGCGCGACGCGCACACGCTCGCGCGCGAGCAGCAGGGCCAGCGTACGGCCAACGATGCCGGCGCCGCGAATGCAAACTTCAGGGGGGAGGGCCATCAAAGGATTGTAGGAGTTGCCCGCCAGCCCGCGCCCGGCGCCTTTCCCCCGGGGCGCCAAGGTCTTCCGGCTGCGGCGATGCGGGACAATTGCGGCCGAATTCCAAGGAACCCCCACCGTGTCCCAGCCCGCTTTCGACCTCGAAGCCACCATCGCGCGCCTGTTCGTCTACCCGGTCAAGTCCTGCGCCGGGGTCGAGCTTCCCGAAATGCTGCTGACCGAGACGGGCCTGGAGTTCGACCGGGCCTGGATGGTGGTCGACGCCCGGGGCGAATTCGTCTCCCAGCGGCAGCTGCCGCGCATGGCGCTGATCAAGCCGCAGATGAAGCACATGGAAGTGGTGCTGCGCGCCCCGGGCATGCTGGCGCTGCACCTGGCCTTCGACCGGGTCGAGGAGCCGGTGCGGGTGCGCGTGTGGAACGACGACGTGGCCGCCTACGACATGGGCGACATCGCCGCGCAGTGGTTCAGCGACTTTCTCTCCGAGCCCGGCAAGCCGCAGACCCTGCGCCTCGTGCGCTTCGACCCCGAGCACAAGCGCCTGTCGAGCATGAAGTGGACCGATGGCGTCGAGGCGCAGACCCAGTTCGCCGACGGCTACGCGCTGCTGGTGGCAAGCGAAGGCTCGCTGGCCGAGCTCAACGAACGCCTCGCGGCGCAGGGCCACGGGGCAGTGGGCATCGAGCGCTTCCGCCCCAACATCGTGCTGGCGGGTATCGAGTCGCACGACGAGGACCGGGTCGATGCGCTGCACATCACGACCGGCGAAGGCGAGGCTGAGCTGCGCCCCGTCAAGCCCTGCACGCGCTGCCCGATTCCCGACATCGATCCGGCCACGGCCCTCAGCAGCCCCGAGGTCGGCGACACGCTGCGCACCTACCGCGCCGATGCGCGAGTGGATGGCGGCATCACCTTCGGCATGAACTGCATCGTGATCCAGGGCGTGGAGCACATGCTCAAGGTCGGGCAGGCGGTGGGCGCGAACTACAAGTTCGAATGACCAGCGCCAGGCCGGCGCTTCAGAACTTCACTCCGGCGATCAGGATGATGTTCGCGTAGGGCGTGCACTCGCCCGTGCGCACGACGGCGCGGGCTTTTGCGCTGCGGCGCTTGAATTCTTCGTGCGACACCGTCTGCGGCGCGATGCCCAGCGACTGCGGATACCAGCCCGGCAGCTTCTTCGCATCGCCCAGCGCCTCGTCGGCCACCACGATGCTTTCCACCTGCATTTCCGACAGCACGGCCTGCAACACGTCGGTGAGCTGCGGCACGCCGCGCGCCACGGCGAGGTCGATGCGGCGCGGGCCGTCGGGAATCGGCAGGCCGGCGTCGCCGAGCACGAGCATGTCGCCATGGCCCAGCGAGGCGATCACATGGGACAGTTCGGCGTGCAGCAGGGGAGAGCGTTTCACAGCTTGATCCAGTCGGGAGGCAGGGGGCTGCGCAGCACGGCGTCGCGCTGCGGAATGGAGGGCTGGGCGCCGGGCTGCTGGATGCACAGCGCGGCAGCGCGGATGCCCAGGCGCACGGCTTCATCGAAGGACTGGCCTTCGCCCAGCGCGACTGCGAGCGCGCCCAGGAAGGTGTCGCCGGCGGCCGTGGTGTCGACCGCCTGTACCTTCGGCGCGGGATGGTGGCGCGCGCCGTCGGCATCGACTGCCACGGCGCCGCGCGCGCCGAGCGTGACGACTACGCGCGCAATCCCCTTGGCACGCAGGGCTTGGCCGGCCTGGGCGGCTTCCTGCGGGCTGTCGGCCGACTGGCCGCACAGCGTCTGCGCCTCGATCTCGTTGACGACCAGCGTGTCGATCTGCGGCCACAGCGGTTCGGCAATCGCCTGCACCGGCGACGGATTGAGCAACACCTTGCAGCCCGCACCATGCGCCACCGCGATGGCGCGCGCGACCTGGTCCATCGGTGTCTCGAACTGCGTCACGAGGAAGGCCGCGCCCTGCACCTGCTGCTTCAGCGCGGCTTCGTCGATCTCGAGCTGGGCATTGGCGCCGGGAATCATCACGATGCGGTTCTGGCCGCTGTCCTCCACGAGGATCAGCGCCGTGCCGGTCGGCTCGCCCGCCACGGTGCGCAGCGCGGCGGTGTCGATACCGTCGCGCTCCAATGCCTGGCGCAGCGACTGGCCGTGCGCGTCGTCGCCGACGCAGCCGATCATTTGTACCTGGCCGCCTTCGCGCGCGCAGCTCACGGCCTGGTTGGCGCCCTTGCCGCCGGGAATGTTGGCGATCGAATGGCCCAGCAGGGTCTCGCCCGCGGCCGGCGCGTGCGGCACACGCAGCACCAGGTCCATGTTGAGGCTGCCGAGCACCACGATGCGCGGCGCCTGGGAGTAACTGGTGGAAGAAGGCTTCAGGCTCACGGGGTGCGGGACTTTCGGGTTTCCGTTGAAGGCGTTTCGGTTGCGACAGGAGCTGCGGGCTCGCGGAAGCTCGCGTGCCGCGCGGTCGAGGCGCGCACGCGCAGCTCGGGCTGCAGCACCACCTTGCGCGCATCGCGCCGCTTGCCGCCGACGCGTTCGAGCAGCATGTCGACCGCCAGCGCGCCGATGCGCTCCTTGGGCTGCGCCACGGTGGTGAGCGGGGGGCTTGTGTAGGCCGAGAGTTCGATGTCGTCGAAGCCGACGATCGAGAGTTCGTCGGGCACCCGCACGCCGCTTTCATGCGCGGCACGCAGCGCGCCGATGGCCATCAGGTCGTTGCAGACGAACACGGCCGATGGCTTGCGCTCGGTGCGCAGAATGGCGTGCATCGCCTCGTAGCCGCCCTGGCTGGTGAAGCCGCCGCGCCACAGCAGCGCTTCGGCATTCGCGATGTCGGGTGTTGCGCCAGTTTCGGCCAGCGCCATGCGCCAGCCTTCGATGCGCTGCTCGCTCGGCATCACGCCCACCGGTCCGCCGATGCAGGCAATGCGCTTGTGGCCCAGCGACAGCAGGTGCCGCACCGCGAGCAGGCCGCCCTGCATGTGCGCGGTTTCCACCAGGTCGCAGGCCGGGTCGGCGATCTCGCGGTCGACCAGCACCGTGGGCATGCGCAGGCCGCGCAGCTGCTTCATGAGGGAGTCGTCGTCGCCCGCGCCGGTCGACACCACGATCAGCCCGTCGATGCGGCGTTCGGCCAGCACCTGCAGGTAGACGCTCTGGCGGTGGGGCTCGTCGTCGGTGTTGCACAGCACCAGCGTGTAGCCGGCGCCGAAGCAGCGGTCTTCCACGATGCGCACGATTTCGGCGAAGTAGGGGTTCGAGCTGTTGGGAATCAGCATGCCCAGCGTCGAGGTGGTGTTGCTCTTCAGGCTGCGCGCCATCGCGTTGGGCACGTAGCCCAGCTCGCGGATGGCGAGCTCCACGCGCTCGCGCACCTTGGCGCTCACGTGGCGGGTGTCGTTGACCACGTGCGACACGGTGGTGACGGACACATCCGCCTTGAGTGCGACGTCCTTGATGGTTGCCATGGCTTTTCCTGTTCCTGGTGGGGCGGGATTCTGTCGTCAGGCCAGACGGCGGTCGGCACGGCGCTGGCGCAGGGTGTCGATGATGACCGCCACCACAATCACGGCGCCGGTGATGATGCGTTTGCTCGGCTCGCTCGCGCCAACCTGCGCAAGGCCCGCTTCGAGCACCGCGATGATCAGCACGCCGAAGAAGGTGTTGATCACCGAGCCGCGGCCGCCCATGAGGCTGGTGCCGCCGATGACCACGGCAGCGATCACCTGCAGCTCGATGCCGACGCCGGCGTTCGGGTCGGCTGCTTCGAGGCGCGCCGATTGCATCAGGCCCGCGAGGCCGGCCAGCAGCCCGGTAACGGCGAACACGATGATGCGGATGGGGCGCGGGTCGACGCCCGCCAGGCGCATCGCTTCCTCATTGGTGCCGATGCCCACCACGTGGCGGCCGAATACCGTGCGCGTGAGCACCATCTGCCCGATGACCACCAGCACCACCGCCAGCACGAAGGCGGCCGAGATGCCGCCGATCCACGGCGCGGCCAGGCCCGAGATGGCGTCGCCCACATACTGCGTGCGCGAATCGGTCACGAGGTAGGCGCCGCCGCGCACCGCTTCGAGCATGCCCAGCGAAACGATGAAACTCGGCAGCCGCCACGCGACCGACACCGCGCCCGTGACCGTGCCGCAGATGAGCCCGGTAACGAGGCCGAGCACCGCGGCCACCGGCACCGAGAGCTTCCATTCGAGGATGGCCGCCGCCGTGACGGCCGCGCTCAGCGCCAGCACCGAGCCGACTGAAAGATCGATGCCCGCGATGATCAGCACGAAGGTCATGCCGACCGCCATCACCGCCAGCGCGGGAATCTCGTTCGCGATGGAGACGAAGGTCTCGCGCGTCAGGAAGTATTCGCTCAGCGAACCGAAGAGCGCGATCATGCCCACGAGCACGACCGTCAGGCCCAGGTAGGTGCCGAGCTGGCCCTTGAGTGCGGAGGGCGAGGCCGGCAGGTTTTGTTTGGTGGAGGCTTCGGCGTTCATTGTGTGTCGGCGGTGACCGGGGTCGAATCGGAAACGGGAGATACCGTCGGCGGGCTGGCGGCGCGTCCTGTCGCGTCGCTGAATGCTGCGGCCAGCAGCGATTGTTCGGTCCACTCGCCGCGCTCGAACACCGCGACCAGCCGGCCGGCGCTCATCACGCCGATGCGGTCGCACATGGCCATCAGTTCGCGCAGGTCGCTCGACACCATCAGCAGCGCCTTGCCGGCGTCGGTCATGCGGTCGAGTTCAGCGTACAGATCGGCGCGCGCGCCCACGTCCACGCCGCGCGTGGGTTCGTCGAGCAGCAGCACCTTGCATTCGCGATGCAGCCAGCGCGCGAACACCACCTTCTGCTGGTTGCCGCCGCTGAGCGTGGCCACCGGTTGCTCGATGCTGCGCGAGCGGATGCGCAGCAGTTCCACCAGCTTCTGCGCAATGCTGCGCTCCTTGGCGCGCTGCAGCCAGCCGGCGTGCGAGATCGCGCCCAGGTCGCTCAGCGTGGCGTTGACGCGGATCGATTGCGTCAGCAGCAGGCCTTGCGACTTGCGGTCTTCCGTGACGAGGCCGATGCCGGCGCGGATGGCCTGCATCGGCGAGCGCCAGCCCTTGCGCGCGTGCTGCGTGGGCTGGCCGTTTTCATAAAGGGTGATCTCGCCGCGGTCGGCGCGGTCGGCGCCGAACAGCAGCCGCACCAGTTCGGTCCGGCCCGAGCCGACCAGACCGGCCAGGCCCATGACTTCGCCCGCATGCAGGTCGATGTCGACGTCGCGCACGACCTGCGCCCGGCCGATGCCGCGTGCGCTCAGCAGCACGGGCCCGGCCACGCGGCGGTCGCGGCCTTCATGCTCGTGCACCGCGCGGCCGACCATGCGCTGCACCAGTTCGGATTCGCGCACGCCGGCCATGGCGCGCACGTCCACCAGCCGGCCGTCGCGCAGCACGGCCACGCGGTCGGCGATGCGCTGCAATTCTTCGAGGCGGTGCGACACATACACGATGGCCACGCCGCGCGTCTTCAGCAGCTCGATCTGCTCGAACAGGTGCGAGGTTTCGCGCGGCGTGAGCATGGCGGTGGGCTCGTCGAGCACCAGCACGCGCGTGTCGTCCTGCAGGTTGCGCGCGATCTCCACCATCTGCTGCTGGCCGATGCCCAGCCGCGCCACGGGCGTGGCCGGGTCGATGTTCTCCATGCCGATCTTGGCGAGCTGGCGCGCGGCCAGCTCGTGCAGCTTGCTGCGGCGGATCCAGCCGGTCTTGTTGGGCAGCCGGTCGAGCAGCAGGTTCTCGGCCACCGACAGCGTGGTGACGAGGCCGAGTTCCTGCATGACCATGCGCACGCCCAGCCGCTCGGCGTCGCGGCGCGAGCCGGGCGCAAAGGGCTTGCCGTCGAGCAGCATCTGGCCGCGCGTGGGCTGCACCAGGCCGCAGACGATTTTCGACAGCGTGCTCTTGCCGGCGCCGTTCTCGCCCGTGAGGGCCAGCACTTCGCCGGCATTGAGCACGATCGAGACGTCGTCCAGCACCGGCGCCGCATAGTCCTTGCCCATGGCGCTCAGCGAGAGCACGGGCATGGCCGTTGTGAGATTCATGGCGGCGGATGCTGTCAACGTCTGCTCTTTCTGGTTGCTTACTTCGAGTCTTTGGTGACCAGCACCACGTCGGTCTTCACTTCGGCGGGCATCTCCGACTGCTTCTTCTTGTCGGCGATGGCTTTCAGTGCGGTCTCGATGCCGAACACGGCTTGCTTGGCGGCGAACTGGTCGGCTGTGGCGAGCACGCGGCCGTCCTTCAGCATCGGCTTGATGGCGCCGATGTTGTCGTAGCCCACCACCAGCACCTTGCCGGTCTTGCCCGCGGCCTTGACGGCAGCCACGGCGCCCAGCGCCATGCTGTCGTTGCCGGCGAGCAGGGCCTTCAGATCGGGGTGCTCGCGCATCATGCCGGCGGCCACGGTGTTGCCCTTGTCGATTTCCCACTGGCCGGACTGCACGCCCACCACCGTCACGCCGGCGGCCTTCATTGCGTCCTGGTAGCCCAACGTGCGCTGCTGCGCATTGAAGGTGGTCGACACGCCTTCGATGATGCCGACCTTGTCGCCCGACTTCAGCTCCTTGGCCAGCGCGTCGCCCACCAGCTTGGCGCCGGCGCGGTTGTCGGGGCCCACGAACGGCACCAGGATGCCCTTTTCCTTCAGCGCGGCACCGTCGAGCTGGTTGTCGATGTTGACGACCAGGATGCCCTTGTCGATGGCCGCCTTGATCACCGGCACCAGCGCCTTCGAATCGGCCGGCGCGATGACCAGCGCGTTGATCTTCTGCGCCACCATCTGCTCGACCATCTTGATCTGGGCGGCGGTGTCGGTCTCGTCCTTGATGCCGTTGGCCACCAGCGTGTACTGGGCGGCATTGGCCTTCTGGTGCGCCTTGGCGCCGTCTTCCATGGTGCGGAAGAACTCGTTGGCCAGCGACTTCATGACCAGCGCGACCTTGGGCTTGTCCTGGGCGAAGGCGGGTGTTCCGGCGATGGCGCCCAGCAGCGTGAGAGCGGCGGCGCTTTGCAGGGTACGGCGGGTGAACTTCATGGTGAATGTCTCCTGAGGTGGTTGATCAGAACGGTGCGCCGGTCTTTGCCGGGGGCTCCGATGTTAGCTGAGGGAAACGTTTGCGCAAACGTTTGCCAGTCGGTGCTAACCCTGAGGTTTCGAGCAGGCAAATGCGAGCTCGAAGACCTGCCGGACGGGCCTGCAACCATGCTCGCCTAAAATCGCCGGTTACCCAAGAGGACCTCCCATGAGTTTGCAATGCGGCATCGTCGGCCTGCCCAACGTCGGTAAATCCACCCTTTTCAATGCGTTGACCAAGGCCGGCATCGCGGCGGAAAACTATCCGTTCTGCACCATCGAGCCCAATGTGGGCGTGGTGGAAGTGCCCGATCCCCGGCTCGCGCAACTGAGCGAGATCGTCAAGCCCGAGCGCGTGGTGCCCGCCATCGTCGAGTTCGTCGACATCGCCGGCCTGGTGGCTGGTGCCAGCACCGGCGAAGGCCTGGGCAACAAGTTTCTGGCGCACATCCGCGAGACCGACGCCACCGTCAACGTGGTGCGCTGCTTCGACGACGAGAACGTGATCCACGTGGCCGGCAAGGTCGACCCGATCTCCGACATCGAAGTGATCCAGACCGAACTCTGCCTGGCCGACCTGGCCACGGTCGAGAAGGCGCTGCACCGCCACACCAAGGTGGCCCGTTCCGGCGACAAGGACGCGCAAAAGCTGGTCGGCCTGCTCGAGCGCTGCCAGGCCGCGCTGAACGAGAACACGCCGGTGCGCGCGCTCGACTTCACCAAGGAAGAGCTGCCGCTGGTCAAGAGCTTCACGCTCATCACCGCCAAGCCTGCGATGTTCGTGGGCAACGTGGCGGAAGACGGCTTCGAGAACAACCCGTATCTCGACCGCCTGCGCGAATATGCCGCCAAGCAGGGCGCTCCGGTTGTCGCCATCTGCGCCAAGATCGAAGCCGACCTGGCCGAGATGGACGACGAAGACAAGAAGATGTTCCTCGCCGAGATCGGCCAGGAAGAACCGGGCCTGAACCGCCTGATCCGTGCGGCCTTCAAGCTGCTGGGCCTGCAAACGTACTTCACCGCCGGCGTGAAGGAAGTGCGTGCATGGACCATCCACATCGGCGACACCGGCCCGCAGGCGGCCGGCGTGATCCACGGCGACTTCGAGAAGGGCTACATCCGCGCCCAGACCATCGCGTTCGAGGACTACATCGCCTTCAAGGGCGAGCAGGGCGCGAAGGACGCGGGGAAGATGCGTTCGGAAGGCAAGGAATACGTCGTCAAGGATGGCGACGTGATGAACTTCCTGTTCAGTTCGTAGGGGGCAACACCTGAGGCCCGGCGGAGCCGGTTCCTCGGTGTCTCGCGAAAAGAGCTTCGCGATTTTCTTGATGTTGTTGGGTAGACTGCGCGCGCCCTATTTTTCCTGCAAGGCCCGCCTTCATGCTCACCGTCCACCACCTCAACAACTCGCGCTCGCAGCGTGTGCTCTGGCTGCTCGAAGAACTCGAGCTGCCGTACGAGATCGTTCACTACCAGCGCGATCCGCAAACCAGTCTGGCGCCTGCTTCGCTGCGGGCCATTCATCCGCTGGGCAAGTCACCGGTGGTAACGACGGATGACGGACTCACGCTCGCGGAATCGGGCGCGATCATCGAAACGCTCATCGAGCGCTACGGCCACGGCCGCCTTGCGCCTGCGGCCGGTTCGCCGGAGGCGCTGCGCTATCGCTACTGGCTGCACTTTGCCGAAGGCACGGCGATGTCGCCGTTGCTGCTCAAGCTGGTGTTCGATCGCATCGAGACGAGCAAGATGCCTTTCTTCGCGAAGCCGATCGCCAAGGCGATCTCGGCCAAGGCGAAGTCGGCGTTCATCAACCCGAACATCGCAAGCCACCTGAACTACATGGAAGCCGAACTCGGCAAGAGCGAGTGGTTCGCCGGCGATGCGTTCACGGGCGCGGACATCCAGATGAGCTTCGTGGCCGAAGCTGCGCAGGCGCGCGGCGGGCTCGATGCGAAGCGGCCGAAGCTGATGGCGTACCTGGAACGAATCCACGCGCGTCCCGCGTACAAGCGCGCGCTCGAACGCGGCGGACCCTACGCCCTGTTGAACTGATCAGAAGATCTGCAGCAGCGCCACCGTCATGGTGATGTAGCGCAGAAACTTGCCCACGGCCATGTAGGCAACGCATGGCCAGAACGGCAGCTTGAGCCAACCTGCGACCGCGCACAGCGGGTCGCCCACCAGTGGCAGCCAGCTCAACAGGCAGGCCTTCGGGCCGAGCCGCTCCAGCCAGCCCAGAACACGCACATGATGTTTCGAGTGCGAGTATTTGTCGGCCACCTTGTGCGCGCCGTAGCCCATCCACCAGTCGACCGCGCCCCCCAGCGTGTTGCCTATGGTCGCCACCGCGATGGCCGGCCAGAACATGTCGGGGTTGAGCTTGAGCAGCCCGAAGAGAAAGGGCTCGGAGCCCACCGGCAGTAGCGTCGCGGAGACGAACGCCGCCACGAACAAGGTCGAGAGACCGTACTGCGGCAGCGCCAGCAGCGCCATGAGGGAGTCGAGCCAGGCTTGCATAAGGTCGGCGCAGTATAGGCAGCGCTTGCTTCGCAACCCCGCAGGAGAAAGCCCCGGAATGCACCGGTGTTTGTACGGGTACCCAGGGCGCAAATCGTTTCAGTCGCTGAAATGCGGCGTGGCTACAATCGTGCCTCATTTTTCAGCAGCCGAACGCGCACGCTCCTCTTTCCAATGACCTTGCAGATCGGCACCCACACGCTGGAAAACCGCCTGTTCGTCGCGCCCATGGCCGGCGTGACGGACCGGCCCTTCCGCATGCTGTGCCGCGAACTCGGCGCCGGCTATGCGGTCAGCGAGATGGTCACGTCGCGCAAGGAACTCTGGGGCACGCTCAAGACATCGCGTCGCGCGAACCATGATGGCGAACCGGGCCCCATTGCGGTGCAGATTGCCGGCACCGATGCGGCCATGATGGCCGAGGCCACGGTCTACAACATCGAGCGTGGTGCGCAGATCATCGACATCAACATGGGCTGTCCGGCCAAGAAGGTCTGCAACAAGTGGGCAGGCTCGGCGCTGATGCGCGACGAGCCGCTGGCGCTTGAAATCGTGCAGGCCGTGGTCGATGCGGCGCAGCCTTTCGGCGTGCCGGTCACGCTCAAGATGCGCACCGGCTGGAGCCAGGAGCACCGCAACGCAGTGAAGCTCGCGCGCGATTTCGAATCGGCCGGCGTGCAGATGCTCACGGTGCATGGCCGCACGCGCGAGCAGGGCTACAAGGGCTTTGCCGAGTACGACACCATCGCCGCCGTGAAGGCCGCGGTGCGCGTGCCGGTGGTGGCCAACGGCGACATCCGCTCGCCCGAGAAGGCACGCGACGTGCTTGCGGCCACCGGCGCCGACGCGGTGATGATCGGCCGCGCCGCGCAGGGCCGCCCGTGGATCTTTCGCGAGATCGCGCACTTCCTGGAAACGGGCACGCATCGCGCGCCGCCGCTGGTCGCCGAAGTGCGCCGCTTGCTGCTCGACCATCTCGTGGAGCACTATGCGCTCTACGGCGACTACAGCGGTGTGCGCACGGCGCGCAAGCACATCGGCTGGTACGTGCGCACGCTGCCCGATGGCGAAGCGTTCCGCGCACGCATGAACACCATCGAGGACTGTGCCGAGCAGCTGCGCGCGGTCGGCGACTATTTCGACGGGCTGGCGGACCGCATGGATCGCATGCCCGTGCAGCACCTGGCGGACGAAGAGGCGTCGTCGGGTGAAGAGGAGGCGGCTTGCGCCGTCGATTGAAAAAAAGAGAAGAAGCAATGAGCAAGAAACATATCGAGGACTGCGTGCGCACCAGTCTGGACAGCTACTTTCGCGATCTGCGTGGCACCGAACCCGACGGCATGTACGAAATGCTCGTGCGTGTGGTCGAGAAACCCCTGCTCGACGTCGTGATGACGCGCGCAGAAGGCAATCAATCCAAAGCCGCGCAATGGTTGGGCCTGAATCGCAACACGCTTCGCAAGAAGCTCGTTGAACACAAACTTTTGAAATAACTCCACGGCATATCCAATGGCCCAGACCGCACTCATCTCCGTTTCCGACAAGACCGGCATTCTCGAATTCGCCCAGGCGCTGCATGCGCTGGGCATCAAGCTGCTGTCCTCCGGCGGCACCGCCAAGCTGCTGGCCGATGCCGGCCTGCCCGTCACCGAAGTTGCCGACCACACCGGCTTTCCGGAGATGCTCGATGGCCGCGTGAAGACGCTGCATCCGAAGATCCACGGCGGCCTGCTCGCGCGCCGCGACCTGCCCGCACATGTGGCTGCCATCAAGGAACACGGCATCGACACCATCGACCTGCTGATCGTCAATCTCTATCCGTTCGAAGCCACCGTGGCCAAGCCCGGCTGCACGCTGGACGACGCGATCGAGAACATCGACATCGGCGGTCCGGCCATGGTGCGCAGCGCGGCCAAGAACTGGAAGGACGTGGGCGTGCTCACCGACGCATCGCAATACGCCGTGGCGCTCGCCGAGCTCAAGGCCGACGGCAAGCTCAGCGACAAGACCAAGTTCGCGTTTTCGGTGGCAGCGTTCAACCGCATCGCCGACTACGACGGCGCCATCAGCGACTACCTCTCGGCCATCGACTTCGACGCCAGCATCGGCCAGCCCGCGCCCAAGCGCTCGCTGTTCCCCGCGCAAAGCAACGGCCGTTTCGTGAAGGTGCAAGACCTGCGCTACGGCGAGAACCCGCACCAGCAGGCCGCGTTCTACCGCGACCTGCATCCGGCGCCCGGTTCGCTCGTGTCGGCCAAGCAGCTGCAGGGCAAGGAGCTCAGCTACAACAACATCGCCGACGCTGATGCCGCGTGGGAATGCGTGAAGAGCTTCGACGTGCCGGCTTGCGTGATCGTGAAGCACGCCAACCCCTGCGGCGTTGCGATCGGCAAGGATGCGGCCGAGGCTTACGGCAAGGCCTTCAAGACCGATCCGACCTCGGCCTTCGGCGGCATCATCGCCTTCAACCGTCCGGTCGATGGCGCGACGGCCCAGGAGATCTCCAAGCAGTTCGTCGAAGTGCTGATGGCGCCCGATTACACGCCCGAGGCACTGGAGCTGTTCCAGGCGACCAAGAACCGGCAGAACGTGCGCATTCTCAAGATATCGCTGCCGCCGGGCGGCGCGAGCGACTGGGACAACGGCCGCAATGCGATGGACGTGAAGCGCATCGGCTCAGGCCTGTTGATGCAGACCGCCGACAACCATGAACTCGCGGCCAGCGACCTCAAGGTGGTCAGCAAGAAGCAGCCCACGCCGCAGCAGCTGCAAGACCTGCTGTTCGCATGGAAGGTCGCGAAGTACGTGAAGAGCAACGCGATCGTGTTCTGCGCCAACGGCATGACCATGGGCGTGGGTGCGGGCCAGATGAGCCGCCTCGATTCGGCGCGCATCGCCAGCATCAAGGCCGAGCATGCCGGCCTGTCGCTGAAGGACACGGCAGTGGCCAGCGACGCCTTCTTCCCGTTCCGCGACGGCCTCGACGTGGTGGTCGATGCGGGCGCTAGCTGCGTCATCCAGCCGGGCGGCTCGATGCGTGACCAGGAAGTGATCGATGCCGCCGACGAGCGCGGCGTGGTGATGGTGCTGTCGGGCGTGCGTCACTTCCGCCACTGATCGGCGGCCGCGAGACTTACTCGTGGTTGCCGAACCGGTATTTCAGCTGGAAGGTGATGGCGCCGTACAGCCGGTTCTTGATCGTCGGCACGTAGGCGATGTTGAGGCCCCAGTTCTTGCCTTCGATGGCAGCCACCGGAAGGATGGCCGGGAACCAGTTGCCGTTGCGGTAGTTTGGGTAGCCGTCGAAGCCGCCCACTACGGCGCCGAACTTCACGCCATAGAACTCGAAGGGCAGCGCGTACAGGCCCACGTAGTTCGACTGCCGGCGGTCGCTGTTGCGGAAGGTGCCCGCAGTGACGCGGAAGGTGTCGTTCAGCGGGTACTCGAAGCCCAGCCCCTGGTTGACGTTCTCCAAGCCCTTGCCGCCGTCGAAGTGCGCCGAATAGAAGCCTGGGTTGATCCAGATGTTCTTCGGATCGAAGGACTCCTGCGCTGATGCGAAGCCGGGAATGAGAAGAGCGATGCTCAGGACCGGCAACGTGCGCAGGGAGTTCATGGGCTAGGGCGTCCTGAAGATTTGTCTTGCGGCTTCGATGGTGGCGGCGATGTCGTCGTCGCTGTGGGTTGCGCTCACGAAGCCTGCTTCGTAAAGCGCGGGGGCAATATACACGCCGCGATCGAGCAAACCGTGAAACAACGCATTGAATTTCGCGTTGTCGGTTGTCATCACGGTGGCATAGTTTTGCGGCAGGTCCTTCATCAGGAAGAAGCCGAACATGCCGCCTTCGCTGTCGGCATTGAAGGGCTGGCCTTCGGCTGCTGCGGCGGCCTTCAGGCCGTCGACCAGCGTGCGCGTTTTCCTGCCGAGCGTTTCATAGAAGCCGGGCTTGGCGATTTCCTTCAACGTGGCGAGGCCACAGGCCGTGGCCACCGGATTGCCCGACAGCGTTCCCGCCTGGTAGACCGGACCCAGCGGCGCGAGCTGCTCCATGATCGCGCGCGGCCCGCCGAAGGCCGCCAAAGGCATGCCGCCGCCGATGACCTTGCCAAGAACAGTGAGGTCGGGCTTGATGCCCAGCACGCCTTGCGCGCCGTGCAGGCCCACGCGAAAGCCGGTCATCACCTCGTCGAAGATCAGCAGGGCGCCGTGTTGCGTGCAGAGTTCGCGGCAGCGCTTGGCGAACTCGGGCGTGGCGCGCACGAAGTTCATGTTGCCGGCAATGGCTTCGATCATCAGGCAGGCGATGTCGTTGCCGTGCAGTGCGAAGGCCTCTTCGAGTTGCTGCAGGTTGTTGTACTCGAGCACGATGGTGTGCTGCACCACCTCGGGCGGCACGCCGGCCGAGGTCGGGTTGCCGAAGGTGGCGAGGCCGGAGCCGGCCTTTACCAGCAGTGCGTCGGCGTGACCGTGGTAGCAGCCCTCGAACTTGATGATGCTCTTGCGGCCGGTGGCGCCGCGCGCCAGGCGCAGCGCGCTCATGGCGGCTTCGGTGCCCGAGCTTACGAGCCGCACCATCTCCATAGACGGCACCAGCGCGAGGATGGCCTCGGCCAATTCGATTTCGCGCTCGGTCGGCGCGCCGTACGAGAAGCCTTCGAGCACGGCCTTCTGCACCGCCTCGACCACGGCAGGGTGGCCATGGCCCAGGATCATCGGGCCCCAGGAGCCGATGTAGTCGATGTAGCGCTTGTCGTTGGCGTCCCAGAAGTAGGCGCCCTGCGCGCGCTGGATAAAGCGGGGCGTGCCGCCCACGGCCTTGAAGGCGCGTACGGGCGAGTTGACGCCCCCGGGGATCACGGCGCGGGCGCGCTCGAAAAGAATGTCGTTGCGGTCGGTCATCAGTGTCGGGTGTCGTGTGGGGGGAGGGCGAAGTCCGGTGCGGCGTCCGGGTCTTCATCGTCTTCGTCGTCCTCGGGCTCGGCCCAGAACAGGCGGTCGGGCAGTACGTGGCCCATGCCGGGGCGAAAGCCCGCGTCGAGGCAGCGGTCCATGTAGGCCAGCGCCTCGGTGGTTGCGGCCACGAGGTCGGTGCCGCTCGCCAGCAGGGCGGCCAGCGCGGCCGACAGGGTGTCGCCGGCGCCGGCGAAGACGGCTTCGAGCCGTTCGTACTTCTCGTTGGCAAGCACCGACTGCGGCGAGGCCAGCACGTTGTCGATGAACTGCTCGGGCAGCACCATGCCGGTTACCAGCGTGTAGGGCACGCCGAACTCGCCGGCGGCCTTCGCAATGTCGCGCGCGCCGGGCGGACGCTCGCCGTTCCAGTCCGGAAGCAGCCAGCGCCACAGAGTACTGTGGTTTCCAACCAACACCGTCGTCTGAGGCAAAACAAGTTCCCGAAAAGCGTCCAGATAGGGCTCGATCAGGTTCTCGTCCCACCACGAAAGGTTGGGCATGTAGGCCACCACGGGCACCTCGGGATAGTCGGCGGCGGTCTCGGCGATGGTGCTCAGGGCCTCGGGGGTACCGGCAAAGCCCACCTTGATCAGCTGGACTTCCACGTCCTCCAGGATGGCGCGCGCCTGCTCGGCGATGGCCTCCTCGTCGAAGGGAAAGTGGTCGAAAATCTCGGCCGTGTCCCTGGCGTAGGCGCCTGTGACGACGGGCAGGACGTGTGCGCCCACCGACGCCATGGCGAGGGCATCGGCGCCCAGCCCGCCCGCCCCGCTGGGGTCGCTGGCGTTGAACACCAGCACGCAGGGGGGATTCAGGTCGCGTTCGGCCAGCTCGCCTTCATCCTGCGAGGGGTCGTTAAGATCGCCCGGTTTGCGGGTTTTGTCTGCTGGAAGTAAGTAGATGGTCATACGCCGGGCGGAATCCCCTGGATGGTGGCATAGGCGCGACGTTTACCGTCTGCCAGTGAGATACGCATAGATACACTCGTTGCATTTAATGAACAAGGACTTTAAGCTCCGATGAATACGAAAACTTGGATGTGCCTGATTTGTGGGTGGATCTATGACGAAGCGGTTGGTGTACCGGAAGACGGCATCGCGGCAGGCACGGCCTGGGCCGATGTGCCGATGAACTGGACCTGTCCTGAGTGCGGTGCGCGCAAGGAAGACTTCGAAATGGTTGAAATCTGAAAGCATGGCATAGATAGAGCTACGCGGTCTGCGTCGATGTTCGGCGCGGCGGGCTTCCAAGTCTCATGAGCAGGAGCGTTTGCAATGGGCCCGAATGGATCAGGTTACAAGGTGCTTGTCATCGACGACAGCAATACCATCCGGCGCAGTGCCGAGATTTTTCTGAAGCAGGGTGGGCACGAGGTTCTTCTTGCGGAGGACGGCTTCGACGCGCTCTCCAAGGTTAACGACCACAAGCCGCATCTGATTTTCTGCGACATCCTGATGCCGCGGCTCGACGGCTACCAGACCTGCGCCATCATCAAGCGCAACGCCCATTTTTCCAACGTTCCGGTCGTCATGCTGTCTTCGAAAGACGGTGTATTCGACAAGGCCCGCGGCCGTATGGTCGGATCGCAAGACTACCTGACCAAGCCTTTCACCAAAGACCAGCTGCTGCAGGCCGTGCAGCAGTTTGGCATCGTTCAACAGGAAGTGCAGTAATGCCTATTCGCAAAATCCTCGTCGTCGACGACTCCAAGACGGAACTGGTGTTCCTGACCGACCTCCTCCAGAAGAACGGCTTTGCTGTCAAGACGGCTGAAAACGCCGACGACGCCATGCGCCGCCTGGAAGAAGACCACCCCGACCTGATCCTCATGGACGTCGTGATGCCCGGCCAGAACGGCTTCCAGCTCACGCGCGCCATCGCCCGTGACCCGAAGTACGCGGCGATCCCGATCATCCTGTGCACCAGCAAGAACCAGGAAACCGACCGCGTCTGGGGCATGCGCCAGGGCGCACGCGACTACATCGTGAAGCCGGTCAACGCAGCCGACCTGATGTCCAAGATCAGCGCGCTGAACTGAGCGAAAGCCTGCCGAGTCCATGGCGAATCGCGATGCTCTGAGAGCCTTCCAGTCCCGGCTGGCGAGCCGCCTGCAGGCCGCTCGCACGACGGGCGTGGCTGCCACGTGGCTGGCGGTCGAGGCGGGCGAGGGCAAATACCTCTTTCCGCTGGGACACGCCGGCGAAATCTTTCCCTGGACGCCGCCACAGCCCGTGCCCTACACGGAGCCGTGGTTCCTCGGCGTTGCCAACCTGCGCGGCGGCCTCTATGGCGTCGTGCAGCTGTCGGCATTCGCCTCCGGCGTTCCAGTCGTGCTGGCCGCCACCGAGGCGGCGCGCATCCAGTCGCGGCTCGTTGCTTTCAACGAGCTGCTCGAAGTCAACTGCGCATTGCTGGTCGATCGACTGGCGGGGTTGCGGGGGGCGGAGGCCTTCACGGCGTCCGAGCCTCCTGGCGCAGAAGCACCTGCCTGGCATGGGCATCTGTTTACCGATGCAGCGGGGGAGCGCTGGCAGGAAGTCAACCTGCAAGCGCTTTCGCAGCAACCCCAGTTTTTGAGTATTGGTGCGTAGTGCTCCCGCACGCCGTACCGGAAACCACCTGAAGGACCGACCGTGAGCTCGATCGCCGACAAGTTCAAGAAATTACTGCCCGTGAACAACGGGAACGACAAGGCCCGCGTCGATGGCTCCGGTTCCACGATATCGCTTGACGATGTCGACACCGTCCAGGTTCCGGACGAGAAAACCGTGCGCCTCGCCAGGAAAGGTGCCGCGACCACGGACACCAGCTTCGGCGAGCTCGACCTGCCGGGCGGCGGCGACGCCGCCAACGAGCCGGGCGCCACGGCTGCCGAAGCGGTGCCCGACACCACCGGCGGCCGCGCGGGCTCCAACCCTGCCAGGCAGCAGCGGATTCTGGCCATCCTGCTGGCCGTCGTGGTGCTGCTGCTGCTGCTGGTTGCAGGCTCCGCCATTCTTCGCGCGGAACGCCTGGCGCAGCAGGTGGCGGCCACCGGCCAGTCGCTGATGCAGTCGCAGCGTCTTGCCAAGTCGATCTCGCAGGCTCTTGTCGGCAGCGCCTCGGCGTTCGTCGAAGTGAAGGACAGCGCCGACGACCTCTCGCGCCGCGTGCAGGGCCTGACCAACGGCGACGACTCGTTGCGTCTGGAACGCGTGGGCAACCAGTACGACGAGGAGATGAACAAGATCAATCCTCTCGTCACCCGCGCCGACGCCAGCGCCAAGGCCGTGCTGGCCCAGCGCCAGATCCTGACGCAGGTGGGTGCCGCTCTGCGCGACATCAACCAGCAGTCGTCCACGCTGCTCGAAATGACGGAAACCGTCGCGTCGCTGAAGATGCAGCAGAACGCCACGCTGCCTGAAATCTCGGCCGCCGGCCAGCTCGTGATGCTGACGCAGCGCATCGGCAAGTCGACCAACGAGTTCTTCACGGTCGAGGGCGTGAACCCCGACGCCGTGTTCCTGCTGGGCAAGGACCTGAACACCTTCCAGGAAACCACCCGCGGCCTGCTGGACGGCAACGCGCAGCAGCGCTTCCCCGGTTCGAAAGACCCGCAGACCCGTCAGCAGCTCGAAGCCATCCTGAAGACCTACGAGCAGATGCGCACACAGGCTTCGGCCATTCTGGGCAACCTGCAGGGTCTGGTGGCGGCGCGCGAAGCGCAGGCTTCCATCCTGACCGACAGCGAGCCGCTGCGTAAGTCGCTCGGCGACCTGCAGGAAAAGCTCTCCGCACGCACCGGCCTGGGCGCCGGCACCATCGTGCTGCTGTTCGTGCTGTCGCTGGCCGCCCTGGCACTTGCCGGTGCCATCGGTTTCGTGCAGGTGCGCGAAGGCCGCGAACGTGCCGCCGTCGCCGAACGCGAACGTCTGGCTGCCGAGCAGGCTTCCGACGAAGCCGGCCGCGTGAACAACGCCAACCAGGCCGCCATTCTTCGGCTGATGAACGAACTGCAGACAGTGGCCGAAGGCGACCTGACGCAGGAAGCCACCGTGACCGAGGACATCACCGGCGCTATCGCCGACTCGGTGAACTACACGGTGGAAGAACTGCGACTGCTGGTGGGCAACGTGCAGAACACGGCTACCCGCGTGGCGCAGACGACGTCGCAGGTGGAAAGCACCTCGACCGAGCTGCTGGCCGCCTCGACCGAACAGCTGCGCGAAATTCGCGAAACCGGCCAGTCGGTGCTGACCATGGCCGAGCGAATCAACGGCGTGTCTACCCAGGCGCAAGAGTCCGCCACGGTGGCGCGCCAGTCGCTGCAGGCTGCATCCTCGGGTCTGCAGGCCGTGCAGAACGCCATTGGCGGTATGAACTCCATCCGCGACCAGATCCAGGAAACCTCCAAGCGGATCAAGCGCCTGGGCGAATCCTCGCAGGAGATTGGCGAAATCACCGAGCTGATCTCGGACATTACCGAACAGACGAACGTGCTGGCCCTGAACGCCGCCATTCAGGCCGCATCGGCCGGTGAAGCCGGACGAGGCTTCTCGGTGGTGGCGGAAGAAGTTCAGCGACTGGCCGAACGCTCCGCAGACGCTACGCGCCAGATCTCGGCGCTGGTGAAGGCGATTCAGACCGACACCCAGGATGCCGTGGGCGCCATGGAGCGCTCCACCCAGGGTGTGGTCGAAGGGGCCAAGCTGTCCGACAACGCGGGTACCGCGCTGTCCGAGATCGACCGCGTGTCGCGCCGACTCGCCGACCTGATTGAGCAGATTTCGCAATCCGCCTCCCGCGAAGCCGATTCGGCCAACGTGGTGGCCGCGAACATCCAGCACATTTTTGCCGTGACGGAACAGACCGGAGAAGGTACGCGCACCACCGCCCAGCAGGTGCGCGAACTGTCGCAGATGGCCGAAGAACTGCGTCGTTCGGTGGCTCGTTTCAAGATTGCCTGACCCACAAGATAGATAAGAACGGCGAGCACCCAACGTGTCGATTCAAACCCCTGCCACGGCCCCCCTCGCCGGCAACGTGCCGGCCACCGAAGACCTCGGGCCGCTGGCCTGGGTGCTGGGAGAAATCCAGAAATCCCTCGACGGTGTAGGCAAGTCGCTGCGGCGCTTCGTGCGCGACGTGGACGCTGCGGCCGAGCCCGAAGCCGGCCCGTTGCAGATGGCCCGCCAGCAACTGCACCAGGCCGTTGGCGCGCTGCAGATGGTGGGGCATTCCTCGCCCGCGCTGGTGCTTGGCGCCATCGAGTTCGCGGTGCAGGGCTTCATCGCCGAACCGCAGCGCTGCACCGATGCCGCGGTGGTCAAGATCGAGCGTGCCGGCTTCGCTGTCACCGATTTCCTCAACGCCCTGCTGGCCGGCAAGCCCGTGTCGTCGGTGGCGCTGTTTCCCCAGTACCGCGACGTGCTGGAACTCGTCGGCAACGAGCGCGTTCACCCCGCCGACCTGTGGAGCACCGTCTGGCGCTGGGTCGAGATCAAGCCCGCGCCGACGCAGGCCGCTATCGCCTATGACCCGGCCGTGCGCTCGAAGCTCGACCGCGAAGTGCTGCAACTCGTCAAGACCGGCGACGTGCAGGCCGCCCGGCGGTTGCATGCGCTGTGCCTGGGCCTCGGCCGCGGCGCATTGCTGCCCCGCGTCGCCAGCTTCTGGACCCTGGCCGCCGGCTTCTTCGAAGCGCTGGCCACCGGGTTGATCACGCCCGACTCCTACGTCAAGCGCGCCGCCTCGCGCGTGCTGCTGCAGTACGCCACGCTCGCGCGCGGCGACAGCCTCGTGTCCGACCGTCTCGGGCAAGACCTGCTGTTCTTCTGCGCGCAGGCCGTACCCACCGCCAGCGACGACGCCGCCACGCTGCGCACCGTGCGCAGCGCCTGGGGCATCGCCGGCGAACAGCGCATCGACTACACCGTCGAGCAGTTCGGCCGCTTCGATCCGCTGGTGCTGCAACAGGCGCGCAAGCGCATCGAGACCGCCAAGGAAATGTGGTCGGGCCTCTCGGGCGGCGATATCACCCGCACGCGCCAGGTGGCCGACACCTTCGCGCAGCTCGGCGAATCGCTGCAGAAGCTGCACCCGCCGAGCCTGCCGATGGTGCAGGCGCTGACCCATTCGGTCGAAGCCTCCGTGCGCTCCGGCCAGGCCCCGGGCACCGAACTCGCGATGGAAGTCGCCACCTCAGTGCTCTACCTGGAAGCCGCGCTCGAAGACCTGGACCCCAGCGATCCGCAGCTCACCTCGCGCACCCTGCAACTGGCGGGCCGCATCGAACGCGTGCGCGCGGGCGGCCATTCCGAGCCGCTCGAGCCGTGGATGGAAGACCTCTACCGCCGCGTGAGCGACCGCCAGACCATGGGTACTGTGGTCGACGAACTGCGCAGCCACCTGAGCGAACTCGAGAAATCGCTAGACCAGTATTTCCGCCGCCCGGCCGAAAAGGGCCTGCTGCGCACCGTGCCGACGCAGCTCCTGCAGATGCGCGGCGTGTTCTCCGTGCTCGGCCTCGA
Source organism: Variovorax multivorans (assembly GCF_051216835.1). Classification (NCBI taxonomy): domain Bacteria; kingdom Pseudomonadati; phylum Pseudomonadota; class Betaproteobacteria; order Burkholderiales; family Comamonadaceae; genus Variovorax; species Variovorax multivorans. The sequence continues at coordinate 593,695 of NZ_JBPJZL010000003.1, read as the reverse complement.
CCAGGCCGCGCTCACCGTTCAGCGCATGCGCGACGACGTCGAGGCGATGCTCGTCAGCACCTCGCCGGCCGAAGAAATGGCCGGCTTCGACGCGCTGGGCAACAACCTCGGCGCGCTGGGCTTCCTGATCGACATGCTGGGCTACCAGCCCGCACTGGCCAAGCGCCTGTTCGTGTTCGACGCCGAAGCCGGCGAACTCAAGCCGCTGATGGGCCGTCAGGCCACCGACAGCGCGGTTGCCGACGGCGCCGCCCCGAGCCCGGCGCCGGTCGCTCAGGCCGTGCTCAGCATCGAGGAGGTCGACGCACAGATCGCCTCGAAGCTCGCCGCTCTCGCCACGCCCAACCGCAAGGCCAAGGTTTCGCCGATCGAGGAATTCAGCAGCAAGGCCGACAGCTGGACGAACAAGATTTCCGGTCCGTCCGCGCTGCCCGACACCGAAGTCACCGAGCTCGAAGAAGACGACCTGCAGAACATCTTCCTCGACGAGGCCCGCGAGGTGGTGCAGAACGGCCTGGCCGCCATTGCCGAACTCGCCAGCTACCCGGACGACACCGAAGAACTCACGATCCTGCGTCGTGCCTTCCACACGCTCAAGGGCAGCTCGCGCATGGTCGGCCTCACCGACTTCGGCGACGCTGCCTGGTCGCTCGAACAGGTGCTCAACACCTGGCTGGCCGACCAGCGTGCCGCCACGCCGGAACTGCTGTCGGCCACCGAACGCACGATGAAGGACTTCAGCCAGTGGGTCGAGGCCATCGCCTCGGGCTCTGCGCACGGCTGGCAATCGGCACCGTTCAGCCGCGTGGCCAACGCGCTGCTGGCCGGCGAGCCCGTGCCCCCGCCGGTGCGCGTGGCCGATGCGGAGGCCCTGGCGGTCGCCGCGCGCCACATCGCGGCCGAAGCGCCTCACTCCGCGCCCGCACCGCTCGAGGTTGCGGCGCCGGTGGCGGCGCAGCTGCCGCCCCTGCAACTGCCCGATCTGCCGGACCTGTCGCTCATCTCGGAAGCACCCGCACCGGTCGCGGCGCCCGAGGTGCCGTTCGAAACTGTGGCTTGGCAAGAGCCCGAGAAGGCTGCCACGCCCGAGCCCGACGACGATTTCGCATCGACCGACTTCATCGATTTCGAAGCGAAGCAGACCACCGAGCCTGCAGCGCTTGAAGCCTTGCCGAGCGGCGAGGAGTTCGATTTCCTGGCGCCCCCTGCGAAGACTCCAGCGGCCGCCGAGCCGGAGCCGGCAGAGCCCGCTCCAGTCATCGAATCGATCGAGGCCACCGTGCCGACCACGGCCGGCCTGCCCGACCTGGACTGGGAGCCCGAGCCGCTGCCCGTGCAGGCTGCTGCTGTTGTTGCAGCCGAGCCCGAAGTCATCGAAGCCGCGGCACTGCCGCTGCACGAAGAAGAGCCAGAAGAGCCGGTCGCCGCACCCGAGCCGCAACCGGTGGCCGAAGCAGAACCGGAGCCCGAGCCCGAACTGCCTGCCCTGGCGGTTGCCGAAGAAGTGGTCGTGCCCATCTTCGAAGCACCCCCGGTGCCCGAAGAAGCGCAGATCCTCGTTGCCGACAAAGAAACAGAAACAGAAGCAGAAGCGCCCGAACCCGTCGTGGCCGCTGCGCCCGTCGCGCCGCAGGAAAGCGCCGAAGACCAGGTCAAGGTCATCGGCCCGCTGCGCATCGGCATTCAGCTCTACAACGTCTACCTCAACGAGGCCGACGAGTGGTCGCGCCAGCTCGCCACCGACGTCGGTGAATGGGCGCTCGAATCGCACGAACGCCTGCCCGACTCGACCGTCGCGCTGGCCCACTCGCTGGCCGGCAGCTCGGCCACGGTCGGCTTCCACAGCCTGTCGGGCATGGCCCGCCTGTTCGAAGCCGCGCTGCAGCATCTGCAGATGCAGGGCAGCGGCACGCGTGAGCAGGGCATGGTGCTGGTGGCCGCGGCCGACGAGCTGCGCCGCCTGCTGCACCAGTTCGCCGTTGGCTTCCTGCGCGATCCGGCCGAAGGCACGCTGCAGGCGCTGCGCGACATCGCCAATTCGCCGATGCCGACCGAAGTTGCCATGCGCGCCGAAGTCCGGCCGCTGCAGCAGGTGGTGGTCAGCGAATCTGTCGCCGACGTGGCGCTGGACGATTCCGAAGACGCCATCGACCTGGCCGACGCGGTCGACGTCGACCTGTTCCCGATCTTCGAGGAAGAGGCTGCCGAACTGCTGCCCCAGCTCGGCGAGGCGTTGCGCCAATGGGCGCATCACCCCGACGACAGCGCGCCGCGCGCCTCGGTGCTGCGCACGCTGCACACGCTCAAGGGCAGCGCGCGACTGGCTGGCGCCATGCGCCTGGGCGAGCGCGCGCACCGCATGGAGTCCGAGATCGAAGTCCTGGGCTCCCAGGGCGCGGAACGGGCCGACATCGAAAAGCTGCTGACGCGCCTCGACGCCCTGCAGGCCACCTTCGACGCGCTGCGCGCGGCCGACGATGCCACGCAGGTCGAGCTGGCCCAGATCGTGGCCGCGGCCACCGCGACCGCATCCGCCGCCCAGCTGCTGCAGGTGGCGCCCGAAGCCGGCGTGCCGGCGAACGACGAAACCGCCGCCCCCGTGGCGAGCCTGGAAGACGAAGAGTTCGTCGCTGCCGCACCGGCTGCACCCACGACGCTGCAACCGCGCCCCGCGCCCGCACTGCTCACGCCCCTGCGTGCCGCAACGGGCCAGGCCGTGCGCATTCGCACCCAGCTGCTCGATCGCCTGGTCGCGCAGACCGGCGAGGTCATCATCACGCGTTCGCGCCTGGAAGCCGAACTCGGCCAGCTGCGCGGATCGCTGTCCGACCTCACGGGCAATCTGGACCGCCTGCGCCAGCAACTGCGCGACATCGAAGTGCAGGCCGAAAGCCAGATGCAGTCCCGCCTGGCGCAAGCCAAGGACTCGCAGCAGGGCTTCGACCCGCTGGAGTTCGACCGCTTCACCCGCGTGCAGGAACTCACGCGCATGATGGCCGAGTCGGTGAACGACGTGGCCACCGTGCAGCGCACGCTGCAAAAGACGGTGCAGGCGACGGAAGACGACCTCAGCGTGCAGGCGCGCCAGACGCGCGAACTGCAGCGCGGCCTGCTGCGCACGCGCATGGTGGAGTTCGAAGGCATCTCCGACCGCCTCTATCGCGTGGTGCGCCAGGCCTCCAAGGACACCGGCAAGCAGGTGCGCCTGGACATCGTCGGCGGCTCGATCGAAATGGACCGCGGCGTGCTGGACCGCATGACGCCCGCCTTCGAGCACTTGCTGCGCAACTGCGTGGCCCACGGCATCGAAGATTCGGCTGTGCGGGAGAAGGCCGGCAAGGACGCCAGCGGCCTGATCGTCATCGACCTGCACCATGAAGGCAACGACGTCTCGGTGAGCTTCCGCGACGACGGCGCCGGCCTCGACAACAAGCGCATCGCCGAGCGCGCCCGCGCTCTCGGCCTGCTGGGCCACGACCAGGAACTGTCGGCCGAAGAAGCCACCGAGCTGATCTTCAAGCCCGGCTTCTCGACGGCGGGCCAGGTCTCCGAACTGGCCGGCCGCGGCATCGGCATGGACGTGGTGCGCGCGCAGATCGCGGCGCTCGGCGGCCGCATCGAAACGCACAGCAATCCGGGCCAGGGCACCACCTTCAAGCTGGTGCTGCCGCTGACCACCGCCGTGACGCACGTGGTGATGCTGCGCGCGGGCGAGGTGTCGGTCGGCGTGCCATCGAACCTGGTGGAACTGGTGCAACGCGTGGGAGGAACCGACCTCGAGGCCGCCTACCTGCACAACAGCCACCCCTTCGGCCACGAACAGGTGCCGTTCTATTGGGCCGGCGCGCTGCTGCAGGCCTCGACCCGCAGCGAACATGCGGGCGCCAAGAACAACACGATCGTGGTCGTGCGAAGCGCCGCGCAGCGCGTGGCCCTGCACGTGGACGAAGTGCTGGGCAACCAGGAAGTCGTGGTCAAGAACCTCGGCCCGCAGCTCGCGCGGCTGCCCGGTCTGGCCGGCATCTCTGTGCTGGCTTCGGGTGCGGTGGCGCTGATCTACAACCCGGTGGCGCTGGCCGCGGTGCACGGCGAGCAGGCGCGCCAGCGCCAGGCCGCCGCGCTGGTGGCGCCGGCGCATGCCGCATCGGCCACGGCCGAGCAGGGTGGCGCACCGCAGGAGCCGTTGCCGGTGCTGGCCCCGGTGGCGCCGCAGATTCCGTTGGTACTGGTGGTGGACGACTCCATCACCGTGCGTCGCGTCACGCAGCGTCTGCTGCAGCGCGAAGGCTATCGCGTGTCGCTCGCGGCCGACGGCCTGCAGGCGCTCGAACGGCTGCAGCAGGAACGTCCGGCGGTGGTGCTGTCGGACATCGAGATGCCGCGCATGGACGGCTTCGACCTGGCCCGCAACATCCGCGCCGACGCCGCACTGGCCGAGCTGCCGATCATCATGATCACCTCGCGCATCGCCGAGAAGCACCGCGACTATGCGCGCACGCTGGGCGTGAACCACTACCTCGGCAAGCCGTACTCGGAAGAGGAACTGCTGCGCCTGGTGCGTGCGTACACGAGCGAGTCGACAACGCTGGCGGCCGCCGCCTGACGCGCGGTTTTCAGGCAGCGATAAAGAAAAGGGCCTTCGGGCCCTTTTCTTTTTCTATTTCTGCAGTGCCTTCGCCCGCGCCACCCCGTAGCGCTGCAGTGTCTTCTCGCGCGCCTCGGCGTGGTCCACCACCGGCTTCGGGTACGTCTCGCCGAGCTTGATGCCGGCCGCTTCCAACTCCACCGGCGACGCCAACCACGGCGCATGGATCGCCGCATTCGACAGCCCCGCCAGCTGCGGCAGGTAGCGGCGGATGAACTTGCCCTCGGGGTCGAAGCGCTCGCTCTGCGTCACCGGGTTGAAGATGCGGAAGTAGGGCTGAGCATCGCAGCCGCTCGAACTGGCCCACTGCCAGCCGCCGTTGTTCGACGCCAGCTCGAAGTCGTTCAGGTGCAGCGCGAAGTAGGCCTCGCCGCGACGCCAGTCCAGCCCCAGGTCTTTGCACAGGAAGCTCGCCACCACCATGCGCAGGCGGTTGTGCATGTAGCCGCTCTGGTTGATCTGCAGCATGGCCGCGTCCACCAGCGGGTAGCCGGTGCGGCCCTGGCACCAGGCGTCGAACAGCTGGTCGGCGTGCTTGCCGTGGTGCCAGGCGATCTTGTCGTACTCGGGCCGGAAGCTCTTCGACTCGCCGCCCCTGTGCACGTGCGGAAAGTGCACCAGGATCTGGAAGTAGAACTCGCGCCAGATCAGCTCGCTCAGCCAGGTCGTCGCCCCGGCGTTGCCCTGCAGCGAGAGCTGGTGCGCCAGGCTGGCCATCTGCCGGATCGACACCGTGCCGAAGCGCAGGTGCACGCCCATGTAGCTGGGCCCGCGCACCGCAGGGAAGTCGCGCGCCTCGTGGTAGCGGTCGATGCGCTCGAAGAAATCCTCGAACAGCAGGCCTGCGCCGCGCGTGCCGGTGGGGATCTCCAGCGCCGAGAGGTTGCTCTTCTCGAAGCCGATCTCCCGCAGCGTCGGCACCGGCTCGCCATAGGCCTGCGGCGAGGGCGCCAGCGCATCGGCATGGCTGCGCACCGGGTACGGCTTGAGAAAGAACGCATCGACCTTCGCCAGCCAGGCCCGCTTGTAGGGGGTGAACACCGTGTAAGGCTGGTCGGTCTTGGTCATGACCTCGTCGCGGTCGAAGACGGTGGAGTCCTTATAGGTGTGGAAGGCCACGCCGGCATTGGCCAGCGCGCCGAACACCTTGGCGTCGCGCTCCAGCGCGTCGGGCTCGTCGTCGCGGTTGGCGAACACCGCCTGCACGCCGAGTTCGCGCGCCAGCGCGGGAATCTCCTGCACCGCCGCGGCATGCCGCACGACCAGCCCGCCGCCCAGCGCGCGCAGTTCGGCCTCGAGCTCCACCAGCGATTCGCGGATGAATTCGACCCGCCGGTCGACCGTGGGCAGGGCGTCGAGGATGGCCTTGTCGAACACGAAAACACAGACCACCTGGCGGCAGGCCCGCAGCGCGCGATACAGGGCCGCGTTGTCGTCCACCCGGAGGTCACGGCGGAACCACATGAGCCCTTTGGGATAGGTCTTGTCAACGGCCAGTAAAATCGGGGGCATATGGCCGCCGATTCTGCCCCGATGAACCTTACGCATCACTTTTTGATAGCGATGCCCGGGATGGAAGACAAAACTTTCAACCGCAGCGTCGTATACCTCTGCGAACACAGCGAGCGCGGTGCGCTCGGCCTGGTAATCAACAAACCCAGCGACATCAACCTCAAGGTGCTGTTCGAGAAAATCGAGCTCCACCTGGCCCGCCCCGAGCTGGGCGAAGCCCCCGTCTTCCAGGGTGGCCCGGTGCAGACCGAACGCGGCTTCGTGCTGCATGAGCCGGTCTTCACCCAGGCAGAGAAGCCCGAGGAATCGGTCTACGCCTCGACCATGACCATTCCCGGCGGGCTCGAAATGACCACTTCCAAGGACGTGCTGGAGGCCCTGGCCACTGGCGCCGGCCCGCGCAAGGTGCTGGTCTCGCTGGGCTATGCGGCCTGGGGCGAAGGCCAGCTCGAGTCCGAACTGGCTGAAAACAGCTGGCTTACCGTTGGCGCCGACCCGGCCGTGATCTTCGACACCCCGATCGAGCAGCGCTACGACAGGGCGCTGCTGCTGCTGGGCCTCGAGGCGTGGAAGCTGTCGCCGGACGCCGGACACGCATGAGCGCAGCCGCCATGCCAGACGCTCCCGCTCCCACCGCTTCTTCTCCCGTTCCCGCTGCTGCCGTTCCCGTCCCAGCCCATTTCCAGACCTTCCTGGCCTTCGACTTCGGCCTGAAGCGCACGGGCGTGGCCAGCGGCAACCGGCTGCTGCAAACAGCCACCCCGCAGCCCACCATCAAGGCCGAGGGTGACGCCCGCTTTGCGCAGGTAGAGGCGCGCATCAAGGAATGGCAGCCCGACGCCCTGGTGATCGGCGTGCCCTACCACCCCGACGGCGCCCCGCACGAGAACACCCGCCGCGCGCAGAAGTTCGCGCGCCAGCTGCGCGGCCGTTTCAACCTCCAGGTGTTCGAGGTCGACGAGCGCTACAGCACCACCGAGGCTCTGTCATCGGGCGCGCGCGATGCCGACGCTGCTTCGGCCTGCATCATCCTGGAGCAATTTTTGAGGAGTCTCCCGTGAGTTCAATTCCCGATGCCGAAGCGCTCTACACGAAGCTGCTGGCCGGCGTGAAGGCGCTGATGCGCCCCGAGACAAAGCTGGTGGGCATCACCTCCGGCGGCGCCTGGCTGGTCGAACGCCTGCAGAAAGACCTGGGTCTGAGCGGCGCCCCCGGCGTCATCTCGTCGGCCATGCACCGCGACGACTTCGCGCGCCGCGGCCTCTCGGCGAGCGCGCAGACCGTGCTGCCCTTCGATGTGAACGGCACCGACGTGCTGCTGCTCGACGACGTGCTCTACACGGGCCGCACCATCCGCGCGGTGCTCAACGAGCTGTTCGACTTCGGCCGTCCAGCCAGCGTGCGCCTGGCGGTGCTGGTGGACCGGGGCGGACGCGAACTGCCCGTTGCCGCCGACTTCGCCGCTACCACGCTCACATTGCCAAACACTCAACTGCTTGCCCTCGCGCGCGCCAACGATGGTGCCTTCAGCCTCAAGGTGGAGGAAAACAAGTAATGCTCTACAAGCGAAATCCGCAGCTCAACAAGAACGGCGAGCTGATCCATCTGCTGTCGATCGAAGGCCTGCCCAAGGACATCGTCACGCACATCCTCGACACCGCCGCCAACTTCACGAGCGTGAGCGACCGCGAGGTGAAGAAGGTGCCGCTGCTGCGCGGCAAGAGCGTGTTCAACCTGTTCTTCGAGAACAGCACCCGCACCCGCACCACCTTCGAGATCGCGGCCAAGCGCCTCTCGGCCGATGTCATCAACCTCGACATCGCGCGCTCCTCGGCCACCAAGGGCGAGTCGCTGCTCGACACCATCGCCAACCTGAGCGCCATGGCGGCCGACCTATTCGTGGTGCGCCACAGCGAGTCGGGCGCGCCCTACCTGATCGCGCAGCACGTGGCGCCGCACGTGCACGTGGTGAACGCCGGCGACGGCCGCCACGCGCACCCGACGCAGGGGCTGCTCGACATGTACACGATCCGCCACTACAAGAAAGACTTCACGAACCTCACGGTCGCCATCGTCGGCGACGTGCTGCATTCGCGCGTGGCGCGCTCCGACATCCATGCCCTCACCACGCTCGGCTGCGCCGAAGTGCGCGTGGTCGGCCCCAAAACGCTGGTGCCGAGCGACATGGCCGGCATGGGCGTGCGTGTTTGCCACACGCTCGAAGAGGGCATCAAGGACTGCGACGTCGTCATCATGCTGCGCCTGCAGAACGAGCGCATGAGCGGCGCGCTGCTGCCGTCGTCGCAGGAGTTCTTCAAGACCTTCGGTCTCACGCCCGAGAAGCTGCAGCTGGCCAAGCCGGACGCCATCGTGATGCACCCGGGCCCGATCAACCGCGGCGTGGAGATCGACTCCACCGTGGTCGACGGCAAGCAGAGCGTGATCCTCCCGCAGGTCACTTTCGGCATCGCGGTTCGCATGGCCGTCATGAGCATCGTGGCAGGTAACGAAGCATGAACACACTGATCACCAACGGCCGCGTCGTCGACCCCGCTTCGGGCATCGACAAGAAGGCCGACATCGCCATCGCCGACGGCAAGATCGCCGGCATCGGCAGCATCCCCGCCGGCTTCAAGGCCGAGCGCACCATCGACGCCGCGGGCTGCATCGTCGCCCCTGGTCTCGTCGATCTTGCCGCGCGTCTGCGCGAACCAGGCTACGAGCACGAAGGCATGCTCGAAAGCGAAATGGCCGCGGCCATTGCCGGCGGCGTCACCAGCCTCGTGTGCCCGCCCGACACCGACCCCGTGCTCGACGAACCCGGCCTGGTCGAGATGCTCAAGTTTCGCGCCGAGAAGCTGCAGTGCGCGCGCCTGTTTCCGCTCGGCGCGCTCACGCGCAACCTCGCTGGCGGCGTGCTGACCGAGATGGCCGAACTCACCGAGGCCGGCTGCATCGGCTTCAGCCAGGCCGACGTGCCGCTGGCCGACACGCAGGTGCTGCAGCGCGCGCTGTCGTACGCCAGCACCTTCGGCTACACCGTGTGGCTGCGTCCGCAGGACCGCGACCTCGGCAAGGGCGTTGCAGCCAGCGGCCCACTCGCCACGCGGCTCGGCCTTGCGGGCGTGCCCGTGTCGGCCGAGACGATCGCCATCTTCACCATCGTCGAGTTGATGAAGGCCACCGGCGCGCGCGTGCACCTGTGCCGCATCTCCAGCGCCCGTGGCGTGGCGCTGGTGCGCGAAGCCAAGGCGCAGGGCCTGCCGCTCACCTGCGACGTCAGCATCAATTCGCTGCATCTTGTCGACACCGACATCGGCTACTTCGACAGCCGCGCGCGCCTGAACCCGCCGCTGCGCCAGCAGGGCGACCGCGAGGCGCTTTCTGCCGCGCTGGCCGACGGCACCATCGATGCGCTGGTGTCCGACCACACGCCGGTCGAGGCCGACGCCAAGACGCTGCCCTTTGCGGAAAGCGAAGCCGGCGCGACCGGGCTCGAACTGCTGCTGCCGCTCGCGCTGCAATGGGGCGAGCGCAGTGGCGCGGGCGTGGCGCGCGCCATCGAGGTCATCACCTCCGCGCCGGCACGCCTGCTGGCCGCCGAAGACGCGGGCACCGGCATCGGCCGCCTGGTGGAAGGCGGCGTGGCCGACCTGTGCATTGCCGACCCCGGGCTCGAATGGCAGGTGCTGCCCGATGCGCTCAAGAGCCAGGGCAAGCACACGCCGTTCGCCGGCTATCCGATGCAGGGCCGCGCGCGGCACACGCTGGTGGCAGGCCGGGTCGTGCACGGCTGACAGACAGAAAGAAAGAACGACGCCCCGATGGTTCATTCGTTGAAAGCCTGCTGGCGCCTGCTGCACGCGGTGGGGCATGCGCTGGTCGGCTGGTGGACGATCCGCTTCACCTTTCCCAGCCTCGAGCAGGCAGAGCGCAATGCGCGCGTGCAGGCATGGTCGAAGCGCATGCTCGAGATCATGGGCATCACGCTCAAGGTGCAAGGCACTCCGCCGCCCGAGGGACCGGTGCTGCTCATTTGCAATCACCTCTCGTGGCTCGACATCACCTGCCTCCATGCGGCGCGCCATGTGCGCTTCGTGTCGAAGTCGGACGTCAAGAACTGGCCGCTGATCGGCACGCTTTCCAACGGCTCCGGCACGCTCTACATCGAGCGCGAACGCCGCCGCGACGCGCTGCGCGTGGTGCACCACATGACCGAGGCGCTGCGCAACGGCGATTTGATCGGCGTGTTTCCCGAAGGCACGACCAGCGACGGCCGCGGCCTGCTGCCGTTCCATGCCAACCTGCTGCAGGCAGCCATTTCCTCGGGTGCACCCGTGCTGCCCGCCGCGCTGCGCTTTGCCGATGCTGCTACCGGCGAGACCAGCCAGGCTCCGCGCTACATCGACGACGACAGCCTCGCCGCCTCGCTGTGGAACACCCTGCGCGCGCCGCCACTGCTGGCCATCGTGCGCTTCGGCGAGCCGCAGGACCCGCATGGCCGCGAGCGCCGCGCCTGGGCGCAGTCGCTGCATGAAGACGTGCAGCAGTTGCGCCGCGAAACACACTGAAGTCAAAAAAAAGCGCTCCTCGAGGGAGCGCTTAACGACGCAGGAATGCGCCGTGAGGAGGAACCGGGAGCCCTTCGGCAAATGCTGCCTGCCGAAGACCTTCAAGCCTCCACTTTGACCGCGTGCGCGGCCCGTGCCTGCGGGATAAGGCAGGCCGGGCGCGTCGGTGCTTGCCTACATTCAGCCCAGCAGGCCGTGCAGGATGTTGGTGACCGGGCTCACCACGTGGCTCACCGTCTGCTCGACCTGGCTGGTGATCGGCGTCACCACTTCGGTCAGGCCCGAGCCGACGGCATGGCCCGCGCCTTCGACCACGCTGGCCACCGTGTCGACCACCGGCGCCACGACGCCCGTGGCCCCGGCCAGGATGTCCGTTGCCGGAGCCGCGGCGTGGGAGACCGTGCTGCCCACGGTCTCGACTGCCGGAGCGACTGCGTCGCCCGCCGGCTGCAGGACGTTGGCCACGGCGCCGTCGCCGCCCAGTGCGCCGAGCAGACTGCCGACGAGACCGTCCGCGCCCAGCAAGCCGCCGACCAGGCCGTCGCTGCCCAGGAGGTTGCCCACGATGCCGTCTTCGCCGAGTACGCCGCCGAGCAGGCCGCCACCGCTGCCACTGCCGCCGCCAAGTACGCCGCCAAGGAGGCCATCGTCACCCAGCACACCGCCCAGGAGACCTCCGTCGCCGCCGGTCACACCGCCGAGCACGCCACCCAGCAGGCCATCGTCACCCAGGACACCGCCCAGGAGACCGCCGTCGCCGCCGGTCACACCGCCGAGTACGCCACCCAGCAGGCCGTCGTCGCCCAAGACACCGCCAAGGAGACCGCCGTCGCCGCCGGTCACACCGCCGAGTACGCCACCCAGCAGGCCGTCGTCACCCAAGACACCGCCAAGGAGGCCACCGTCACCGCTGAGTACGCCGCCCAGCAGACCGCCTTCGCCCAGGACACCGCCGAGGAGACCGCCGTCGCCGCCGAGCACTCCGCCCAGCAGGCCGTCATCACCCAGGACCCCGCCGAGGAGACCGCCGTCGCCGCCGAGCACTCCGCCCAGCAGGCCGTCATCACCCAGGACCCCGCCGAGGAGGCCGCCTTCGCTGCCAAGCAGACCGCCCAACAGACCACCGTCGCCCAGCACGCCACCGAGCAAGCCGCCATCACCGCCCAGCAGGCTGCCGAGCGGGCCTTCGGCGCCGAGAAGGCCGTCGTCGGCCAGAACACCGCCCAGCAGGCCGTCGTCACCGAGAAGGCCGCCAAGCAAGCCGTTATCGCCCAGCACGCCGCTGAGCAGGCCGCCATCTCCTCCGAGCAAACCGGCCAGGGGTGTCTCGCTCAGCAGGTCGCCGACCACGCCGTCGGGTCCGAGCAGACTGTCGACCAGCCCGCCTCCGCCGAGCAGGCCGCCGGTGAGGCCGTCGCTGCCCAGCAAGCCGGCGAGCGAGCCGTCGCCGCCGAGCACGCCGCCCAACGGGCCATCGTCGCCGAGGAGGCCGCCAACACCACCGAGCACGCCGCCAAGCAAGCCACCGTCGCCGCCGAGCAGGCCACCCAGCAGACCGTCGTCACCCAGCACGCCGCCGAGCAGGCCGCCGTCGCCGCCGAGTACGCCGCCAAGCAGGCCATCATCGCCCAGGACGCCGCCGAGGAGACCACCGTCGCCGCCGAGCAGGCCACCCAGCAGACCGTCGTCACCCAGCACGCCACCGAGGAGGCCGCTGTCACCGCCGAGCAGGCCACCCAACAGGCCGTTATCACCAAGGACGCCACCGAGCAGCCCGCCGTCACCTCCAAGCAGACCGCCAAGGAGCCCGTCATCGCCCAGCAGTTGCCCGATCAGACCGTCTTCGCCGAGCACGTTGCCCAGCAGGCTGCCGTCGCCCAGCAGGCCTTCGAGCACCTGTCCGACCACGCCGTCGGTGCCGACCAGTTCGTCCACGAGGCCGTCGATGCCAAGGCCGGTGGTCACGCCGCCGAGCAGGCCTTCGCTGCCGAGCACGTTTTCGAGGATGTTGCTCAACGCATCGGTCAGGTAGTCGACCTGGCCGATCAGCGATCCGACGAGCGCGTCAGTCAAGCCGTCGCCCAGCAGGCCGTCCACCACGGGGGTGAGCACGCCGCCGATGTTGACGGCCAGGTTGTCGACGGTGTTGTCCAGCGGATCGAAAGCGTTCGGGTCGTCCGGCCTGAACTCGTTGCCCGCGATTGGCGAGAGCACGTCGTCCAGCAGATCCGTGAGGCCGTCGGCCGCGGGCATCAGCGATGCCAATGTGCCGGAGGAACTGGCGGCGACGCTTCTTGCCGCGGCGGCGCTGCCACCTCCGAGGCCGAGGACGTTGTCCAGGGAGCCGAGCAGATGGCCGGCGAGGCTGTCGCCTGGATCGAGCAGGTGGTCTGCATCAGCGTCTGCATCGGCGTCTGCGTCCGCGTCGGCATCAGCGTCCGCATCGGCATCGGCATCGGCGTCTGCATCCGCATCCGCATCCGCATCAGCGTCAGCGTCTGCGTCTGCATCACCGTCCGCATCCGAGTCTGCATCTGCATCCGCATCTGCGTCGGCATCGCTGTCGCCAACACCCGGAACGAAGAACGGAACCGCGCCGCCGTCACTGCCGCCGCCACCGCTCAGCGCGGCGCCGAGCGCGACGGCACCCAGTGCGCCGAGCGCGAATTCGCCCAGGCCGATGCCGCTGCCGGCGGCGGTCTTCTTGCTCACCGCAAGCGCTGCGGCTTCCGCGTCGCTGTCGGGCGAAGTCACTTCCAGGTCGCCCGAGGCCACGTCTACATTCACCTGCTCGAGGCCGCTGGCCAGCTTGGTCGTGCTGATGGTGGCGTCGGTGCCGCCCGTGAAGACGCCGGACAGCGGCGCCTTGTTGGTGGCCGATCCGGGAAAGAGAACGTTGGCGTGGCCGTCCTGTGGAACGATCACGCGGTCGCCGGCCATCAGCGCCTGGCTGCCGTCGACGGGAATCGAGACGCCGTCGCGCATGAGGACCGTGCCGGGCGTGGCATTCGAAAGCGATCCGATGCCGGCCGGTGCCGCGGGCTGAACTGCGGCGGCGCCAGTCCCCATGGGGGCAATCGGCTTCACTGTCGCCTGGGCGATGACCACCGGCGCAGCACCGTTGTCGGCGCCTCCGGCGATCGAAGAAATCGATGCATTGGCATCCGTCATGGCAGTCTCCTCGGTGGTGGGACTTACTGACGGGGCAACTTGCGTGCCGCATCTTCATGATGCATCGAGCGCGCAGGCGCCGAACGTGCAAGCTATTGATTCATATGAATTTTTTGCTGGATCGGTGCCGCGATGGGTGTCGGCGAAAGCCCTTTGCTGAGCGCTCTTCGGCGCTTGTTACGTAGCGTTGTTACGCGCTGGGGTCGTAACGAATGCTCGCGTAATGGCAGGTGGCCGGGTTGCTTGCGGGTCCGGCTCATGCAAAGCCAATGCACCCGCCGAAGGCTTCGGCTGTGGATTGTGCTACCCGACCGGATCACACTGGAGATGCGCATGGGCGTGGCGCATTTCTTCACCATACGCTGCCGCGCCTCGTGAGTTCGGGCATCGATAACTAGCGCACACCGGATGATCGCCACCCTGGAGGAGCTGCAGTTTCTTCAGAAGATGCCGGTCAAGGGCAAGTACGCCGTCGCACCCAAGCTGGTTGGATTGGCGATCACGCTGGAGGACGTCGCGTCGATGGTGCGGACACTGACGACATATGCAAATCGCATCGAGTGGGCGATCCATCCCAGGTGAGATCTGGGCGGATGCAGCCCCTTGAGTCGATCCTCACGACTCACGTGCTCCCGTTGTTTTTGACTCGTTCCCGACGATGTCGCGAACGAGCTCCAGGAATCCGATCGCGATTCTGGGCGCATCAGGCAGGTAGACAGCAGTGATCAGCAGCGGCGGGGCTCGAAACGGGCGAAGCACATTGGAAGGGTGTGGTCGATGTGGGTTCCTGATCATCGACGCGGGGACGAATGTGCAGCCAATTCCGATAGCGCTCAAAACGAGCATGGTGGAGCGACTGAACACCAGCGCCCCGATCTTTGGTTCCATGCCCTGCAGACGGAAGGCTTCGCGAATGATGTCGTGGCCGTGCGATGACCACATCGGGTCGCCGAGCAGAAGTTCCTGGTCGGTGAAATCCTGGCAATCGAGCGTGTCTTTCTCCGCGAGCGGATGGCCGCTGCGCATCGCCGCCAGCCAACCGTCGGACCACAACACCTCCGTCAGCAGCGACTCCGACAGGTCGACGACCGGCAGAATCAGGGCCAAGTCGAGCTCCCGTCGCTGGAGCGCCGCTACCAGTGCGGAAGATGAGTCTTCGACCAGGTGCACCTGTGTTGCGGGATACCGCTCCTTGTGTGCGGCAAGAAAATGCGTGAGCCGGTTGGTGACGGCCTCTTCGCACACACCGAGCCGCAGCTCACCGCCTTGGCCACGCGCTGCGCTTGCGGCTTGCGTAATGGCGCTCTCATGCATCTGCAACATTCGTTTGGAAGCTGCCAGATATTCCACACCCGCCGGCGTCAACCGGAAGGTCGCGTTGCCCTCCCGCTCGATCAGCCTTGTACCCAGCTCGCGCTCGATGACTCCGGCGTGAGACTTGAAGTGCGGCCAGGCTGATGGCGCGTCGCCTCTTTCGAGTGCCTGAGCAAACTCGATGAAGTAGTGGAGCTGGCGCAGATTCATGTGGACGAATCCGGTCGTTGCGAGGATGCCAGTCGGAGGCCGACCCTCTCGGAGGCCTCGTTCAACGGGTGATCTGCGGCGGGGGCCGGGGCAACCACGCCGATCTCGAGGCTGGGTGCAAGAAAGGGCACCATGCTCATGCCAGGCAGGTCGAGGAGCCGGAGTGATTCGGGCACGAAGGCAATTCCTCTGCCGGTTGCGGCAAGCACCATCATCGTCGAGCGATGCTTGGCGCGAACGACGCTGGGGGCCGGCATCCCGCTCTGACCGAACGCTTGCTCAATGAGTTGAAGGCCGGCGCCGGGCTCATCCCTTTCCCCGAGGATGAGC
Source organism: Variovorax multivorans (assembly GCF_051216835.1). Classification (NCBI taxonomy): domain Bacteria; kingdom Pseudomonadati; phylum Pseudomonadota; class Betaproteobacteria; order Burkholderiales; family Comamonadaceae; genus Variovorax; species Variovorax multivorans. Next base: position 577,942 of record NZ_JBPJZL010000003.1, on the reverse strand, counting down.
GACTCATTGGTCAAATCAGCCGGACTCAGTTGCGAGCGATTTGCGAGGCGATGCCCAGCGGGCAGCACCGCAAGCCAGGACTCGGCCCAACGATGTACGACTTGCAGCCCCTGAAGATCCATCATCAGCGGAACGAAGGCGAGATCGATCACTCCTGCACGGACAAACTGCACGAGCTCTGCGGGCGGCAACTCGACAAACCGCAGCATCAGGTGGTCCAGCTGTGCACACGCGCCAAGCGTGTGCCACACCGGACTCCCAGTGGCTACATCCTCGCAAAGCCCGATCTTGACGACTGCTGTGTGCCCGTTTGCGACATCCAGTGCCGACTGCCGGGCCATGCGCAACTGGACGACCAGTTGCTGGGCTGCAGGCAGGTAGCAAGCGCCTGCAGCGGTCAAACCAACGATGCGGTTCTGATGACGCTGGAGGAGTTCGAAGCCGAGCTCCGTCTCCAGGACCTGGAGTTGCACGCTCACCGCAGGCTGCGTCACACCAAGGCGTTTGGCTGCCAAACGAATGTTCAATTCGGCGGCGACCACAACAAAGGTCTCGAGGCGGCGAAGCTCCATTTGCCATCCAGCAGGCGGGCGGGTCCGCCAGGTTATCGCGTCATAAGAATGCAGATGTTGCCCCCGGACGCCCCCCGCCCATAACCTTCGGCAGCTGGCTTTACCCCATGAGGCCGGCCATTCTAGTAACCACATTCAAGGAACCCAATGAGCCCCAAGGAAATCGTCGAGGCGTGGCACGTCACCTGGCGTACGGACGTGGCCGAAGCAAACAAGCTCTACCTCGCGGAGAACGTCAAGGTGCTGCTTCCGGGCGCGAAGGCCGTCGTCGGTTGGGAGGCGGCAAACGCGCATTTCCTGCGCGTCGCCGCAGGCCTGAATGCCCAGACCCTGATCATGGATCCCGCCTATATCGTTTCGATCAGCGAGGGCAACAAGGTCGCGCGCCGATTCTGGTTGGACATCGAATCGACGGACGGCAGGAAGTGCGAGATGTTCGTCTTCAACTTCTACATCGTCGAAGACGGAAAGATCGTTCATTTCGAGGAGCACTTCGACACCTACGCGCGTGCCGGCAGCACGGACCTGTCCGCGTACCGCAAGGACCATGACCCGAAGGCCTGGATCATCCACTGAGTCCCGCGTCTACCACGTCGAGCACCACGAGGCATTGAAAGCACATGAAGACAGCGCGCAATGAGCAGTCCCCCGGCCTGCAGGCCATGGAAGAGGGTCCGGCGGTGGGAAGCGTCGGACCCGGTGCCGTCGAATTTCGAGGTGTGAGCAAGATCTACGACGGCGTGCCGGCTGTCGAGAACGTGGACCTGAAAATCAACCCCGGGGAGTTCGTTTCGCTCCTCGGACCCAGCGGTTCGGGCAAGTCCACGCTGCTGATGATGTTGGCAGGATTCACGGATGTGACCTCCGGGACCATTCTGGTGGACGGCCAGCGTCTGGACCGGGTCCCTCCGAATCGTCGCAACCAGGGCATCGTGTTTCAGAGTTATGCGCTGTTCCCGCATATGTCGGTCCGGGAAAACGTGGAGTTCCCTCTCAAGGCGCGCGGCGTTGGCGTTGCTGCTGCGAAAAAGCTGGTCGATGCGGCGTTGGATCGGGTGCGCATGTCGACGTTTGCCAATCGGCGACCGGCGCAATTGAGTGGAGGTCAGCAGCAGCGCGTGGCCCTGGCGCGCGCGACCGTCTTCGACCCCCCGCTGATACTGATGGATGAGTCATTGAGTGCGCTTGATCGCAAGCTCCGGGAAGAAATGCGCGTCGAGATCAAGGACCTTCACCTCGAGCTCGGCAAGACGATCATCTACGTGACGCACGACCAGCAGGAAGCGCTCACCATGTCGGATCGCATCGTGGTTTTGCGAAACGGCAAGATCGCCCAGGTTGGCAAGCCGCTGGACGTCTACGAATCGCCCAGCGACTCGTACGTCGCGGGTTTTGTCGGAGATGCCAATTTCATCTCGGGCGTGGTCGGCCTGGCCAGCCGCGGTGTCGTCGATGTCGTCACGCAGTCGACGCGCATGCAAGTGCATTCGGACCTGAAGTGCGCGGAGGGGGACAAGGTTGTAGCCATGGTCCGCCCCGAAGCCATTCAGCTCGGCCCTCGCGGCATGCACGTTGGCGACAGGGAATGCACCACCTTGCCTGGGATCGTCGGGCAGGTTGCATTTCTGGGGGATGCCCACGAGTACCACGTCAAGGTCGACGACCAGGTGATCGTTGCCAAGATTCCTCGCTCTTTCAACAACGTTCTGCACCAGCGGGGTGCCGCGGTCGAAGTGAGCTTTGCCATGGACGATGTCCATCTGTTCAACGCCTGAAGCCCCATCAAGGAGAAGCCCCTCATGAACACCGTTGTCCGTTGGTCAGTGATTGCAATCGCAATTTCCACCCTGGCTGTATCTGCCCAAGCACTCACCGTGGTCGTCGGGGGAGGGCTGCAGGGAGACAGCGCCATCAAGGCCTTCGTCGAACCATTCGAAAAGGAAACCGGCATCAAGGTCAACGTGGTGCGCGACCAGGCGACAACCGCAAGCGTGAAGCTGAAGGCGCAAAGCGGCAACATGGACTTCGACGTGGCGGGCTTCTCCCCGGCGGGAGGGACGATGCTGTCCAGGAGTGCGTTGCTGGAACCTGTCGACTACGCACGCTTCAACAAGGCCGTGATCGACAAATTGAGCCCGGAATCCAGGAAGCCGTGGGGCGTGCAATTCATCTACTACTCCTGGGTCCTGGGGCTGGACGCATCCAGGTATCCCGCCGGCAAGCCTGCACCCGCCAGCTGGACGGATTTCTGGAACGTCGAGAAATTTCCGGGCACCCGCGTGCTGCAGAACGGGGAGCTGGGCAGTCAAGGCCCCTTCGAGGAGGCACTGCTCGCGGACGGCGTGCCCATGGACAAGCTCTATCCGCTCGATGCAGACCGAGCGTTCCGTAGCCTGGACAAGATCAAGCCGCACATCCGCAAATACTGGAAGGTAGGCAGTGAACAGATGCAGATCTTCTCGAGTGGCGGTGCGGCGTTGGGCATGGGCTTCGACGGCCGTTTCACTGCGCTGTCTCAGTCGGGCAAGCCAATGAAGATCGTCTGGAACCAGGCAAAGATGACCGGCCTGTACTGGATCATTCCCAAAGGAGCCAAGAACGTTGGCGAGGCTCACAAGTTCATCGAGTTCACGCTGAATCCCGAGCGCCAGGCAGCGTACGTCACGTTGACCGGCTACAGCCCCGCCAATCCGGATGCGTTCAACTTCATCAGCAAGGAGATGGCGGACACGATGGTGACCAGTCCTCAGAACCGCAAGCACGCCTACATGGTGAATGACGCGTGGTACTCCGAAGTGGGACCCGATGGCAAGAGCAACGGGGAGCGTCTGGCGCAGCGCTGGAATGAATGGATCACGAAGTAATCGCGTTCTCTCGCGGACAACACCATGACGCTATCTCGCACCTCGATGCTTCGCCTGGCGGTAGCTCCTGCCGCCTTGTTGATGATCGGATTCTTCTTCTATCCGCTGCTGCGCATCGCTGGGTTGAGCGTGCACTTACCCGAATTTTCGCTGCGCGAGTACGCAGCGGCGTTCAACCCGATCAACGTTGGCATTGCAGTCAAGACGTTCACCATCGCCGGGACCGTAACGCTTGCCTGCCTCGTGCTCGGTTATGCGCTAGCCGCTTGCCTGGCGCAAACCCGGGGCAGGGTGAAGCAGGTGGTTGCGCTTTGCATCATTGTTCCGTTCCTGACGAGTTTTCTTGTCCGCACTTATGCCTGGGTCGTCCTCCTGGGTGACCAAGGCGTATTGAACGGCGCGCTGCTCGGCATGGGCCTGATCAAGGAACCGTTCGAGTTGCTCTACAGCCGAACCGGCATGTACATCGGCATGATCCACGTCATGCTGCCCCTGATGGTCCTGCCGATCTATTCGGCGATGCAGGCCATTGACCCGATGTTGTGGCGCGCCGCCCGGGGACTTGGCGGCGGCGGGCTGCGAACGTTTCTGACTGTCTATCTACCGCTGACCATGCACGGGGTCCGCAGCGGTTGCATCCTGGTCTTCGTCCTTTCGCTGGGCTTCTACATTACGCCGGCGATGTTGGGCGCTTCGCGCGACGTCATGTTGGGCAACCTGATCGCCACCAACGTGGAAACCACCCTGAATTTCGGCTTCGCCGCCGCGTTGGCTTTGGTGCTGCTGGGGGCAACTTTGGTGATCTACGCCTTCCTGCGTCTCGTCGGCGCGGGAGCCGCTGCACCCGACGGTCGGCGGCCTGCGTTCTCGCGCTGGCTGGGTGACAGGGGTGAAGCAATCGGCGCACGCCTCTTTGGCGGCGGTACACCCGCCGTTGCATGGAGCGGGGCGGGCTGGCGGGCTGGTTCGGGCCGATCAGCGGGGCGGTGGAAGGGCGCGGGCCGCCTTGCTCTGTTCAGCTTCGGGTTCCTGGCCTGCGCCTATCTGGTGGCGCCGAGTGTGATCGTGGCCATCGTTTCATTCAACGATGGCGACAATCTTGCGTTTCCTCCGACCCATTGGTCACTGCGCTGGTTCAGATTCCTGCTCGCCGACGAGCAATGGGCGGCGGCAGCGGTGACGAGCGTGAAGATTGCCTTTGCCAGCACGGTGCTCACGCTGGTTCTCGGAACCGCGGCAGCCTACGGCGTTGCGCGTCTGAACCACAGGAGGGAGGGGCGAGTCATCTACGCGCTGGCTCTGGCACCGATGGTGGTGCCCTCCGTGGTGACCGCGCTGGGCGCATTCGCCGTGTTGTCCGACATCGGCTTGTATGGAACGCTCACGGGCGTCATCACCATGCACGTGTGCCTCAGTATTCCCTTGGTGCTCGTCGTCATGGTGGCGTCCTTCTCGGGCTTCGATCCTCGGCTCGAGATGGCGGCGCAGAGCCTGGGCGCTTCCCGCATCCTCACATTCAGGCGTGTGATGCTGCCGATTCTCGCGCCCGGCCTGATGTCGGCCGCGATGCTGGCGTTCCTGCACTCGTTCGACGACGTGGTCATGACCAGCTTCATCGCCGGGACCAAGGTGGTGACCATTCCCCTCAAGATGTGGGAAAACATCCGCAACCAGGTCGACCCGGCCGTGGCCGCGTTGTCCACGCTGCTCATCCTGCTGCCCTTCATTGCGCTGGTGGTACGCCGAGGCACTCAGGCTGGCGATGTTCGTGCCGGGGCCGCATCAACGCCTGCCTCGGTCGCACACTGAAGCAGCGCCAACTGCGCAGGGCAACTCTTCAAGAGTGCCGCCCAGACATGTCATTTGTCGCAACCCCTTCGGCGCGCTGATTCGCCTGCCGGAGACACAAGCCGGACGCCAGTCGTTTCGGGGGATTTCGGCCGATTCCATCAATTTGAAAAACGGATTAATCGATCTAAACATTCGATTATGCGGATCACGATTCAAAAAATACATTAGCTCTGATGGTCACACCACACATCCGCGCCGAACCCCATGACTCAACTCAATGCCACTCATGATCCGGCGCGTCGCAGCTGGGTGGAAGCTGCGAACCTGCCTGCCCATGACTTCCCCGTGCAGAACTTGCCCTTGGGCGTTTTTGCGACGCCCGATCATCCGCCGCGCGTGGGGGTCGCGATAGGAGATCATCTGCTCGATCTTGCCGAGGCAAACAGGGCCGGGTTCTTCACGGGCGATGCCAGGGAGGCAGCGAACGCCACTGCGAGTGGTTCGCTCAACCAGCTCATGGCGCTGGGTTCAATTGCCAACTCGGCGCTACGCGCGCAAGTGTTCGAGATGCTGGCTGAAGGCGGCGCCCTGTCCGCGCGCGCGCAAGCTCAGGCTGGCAGGTTGTTGCTGCGCAATGACGCAGTGGCGATGCAGTTGCCTTGCACCATCGGAGGCTATACCGACTTCCTCACATCGTTCGATCACTTGTTTCGCGCGCGCCGAAGCACGCACCCCGAAAATCCGGTTCCCGACGCCTTCTTCCACTTGCCGCTTGCCTACAACGGCCGCGCGAGTTCGGTGAGGGCCAGCGGGCACGATGTTGTGCGCCCCAACGGACAGTCCAGGGGCGCTGACGGGACGATGTACTTCGGACCGGCGAAAGCACTGGATTTCGAACTGGAACTCGGTGCGTTCGTCGGGCCGGGAAATGCCCTAAGCCACCCCGTTCCCGTGCATGCGGCGCAGGAGCAACTGTTCGGATACTGCCTGCTCAACGACTGGTCCGCGCGCGACATCCAGCGATGGGAAACGACACCACTGGGCCCTTTCCTGGGCAAGAGCTTTTGCTCGGTCATCTCGCCCTGGGTTGTCTCTGCAGAAGCTCTTGCGCCTTTTCGTGTGCCGGCGCGGGCAAGGACTGCAGATGAGCCCGGCGTCATGCCCCATCTCCACGACTCCGTCGACGCCACACAGGGCGGGCTCGACTTGCAACTCGAGGCGTGGCTGACGAGCGCGAACATGCGATCTGCCGGCTTGCCGCCGTTGAACGTCACTTGGACCAATGCCAAACACCTGTACTGGACCTTCGCGCAGATGGTCGCGCACCACACCTCGAATGGCTGTGATCTCAGGCCGGGCGATCTGATTGGCAGCGGGACCGTATCGGGCCCCGACCTGGCCAGCCGAGGCTGCCTCGCGGAGTTCCAGGAGCCACTGCGTCTGCCGGATGGAACGGCCCGGCAATGGCTGATCGATGGCGATGAGCTCGTCTTCAAAGCGCGTGCCAGCAAGGATGGATACGTGCCGATCGGATTCGGCGAATGCCGATCGCGGATCTTGCCTGCGGCTCCCTGGCCAGCAGCGCGCTAGTTCTCAGAAGTTTCGTTCTCAAATTCAAATTCAAATAGACAGGAGACAAGGATGAAATCAACAGTCGTATTTCTTGCGCTTTTTGCAAGCGCGATTCACGCTGGCGCCCAGAACTATCCGGCGCAACAACCGATCCAGGTGATCGTGCCGTTCTCCGCCGGAGGAGCGGTGGACGGCATGGCGCGAGTTTTCAGCCGGGCGATCGCCACGCAGCTCGGTGCCCAGGTGGTTGTCATCAACAAGGAGGGCGCGGGTGGGACGATCGGCTTCTGGCAGGTCGCCAGAGCGGCACCGACCGGCTACACCCTGGCTTTCGGTCCGTCCACACCGGTGACCAGCGGCTCGATCCTGTTGAAAGGACCCAAGTACGACACGCTGATGCCGGTCTGCCAGACGCATGAAAATGTCATGACGGTGGTCGTCAGCGCCGACTCGCCGATCAAGTCCATTCAGCAGTTGATCCAGATGGCCAAGGCCGATCCGGGAAAGATCGCCTATGGCGCCGCCGGGCAGGGCACTGTGCCGCATCTGTCCGCCGAGCATTTTGCGCAAGCGGCAGGCCTGAAATTCAACGCCATCGCGTATCGCGGAGACAGCCCCATGCTCGTGGACTTGATTGGCGGCGCCATCCAGTTTGGCGTGTCCTCTGCCGCGGCCGCCGGAGCAAACGACAAGCTGCGGGTGCTCGCAGTTTTTGCGGAGCAACGGCAAGACCGCTATCCCGATGCGCCGACCTTCAAGGAATTGGGCATCGCTTCGCTGGCACCGGGCCTGAACGGTCTGTGGGCCCCCAAGGGGACTTCTCCAGCCGTTGTCGAAACACTGGCCAAGGCTTGCGAGGTCGCCGTGCAGTCGAAGGAGTTTCGCGACACCGCCAGGACGCTGTCGCAGCATCCTGCCTATCTCGGCAGCCAGCAATACCTTCAGCGCGTCAGTACCGACTTCCAGGCGCTGGAAAAGGTGATTCGATCGCTCCATCTCAAATCCGAATGACGAATGCCCAACCGGAAAATCACATGAACACGCCCCATCGCTCCATACGCCGGATCGTCACAGGCCATGACGCCGAAGGCCGCTCCTGCATCGCAGAAGACGCTTCAGCACTCAATGTGCGCACCGTGGAGTCCAGGCCGGGGTTTCAGGCAGTCAATCTGTGGTGTACGACGTCGTCGCCAACATCCATCGAAGCCGCGGACGGGTTGAACCACCTGCAGGGCATAGCGCCTCCACCACGAGGAACCGTCTTGAGGATCATCGACCTGCCGCCCGAATCGAAGGACCCGGAGGAAACGCGGCGGCGGATCCAGGCTACGTTCGGCAAGATGTTCGACGATGCGCATCAAGACGATGCCGGGACAAAGAAGCATCCAGGCATGCATCGGACAACAACGGTCGACTACGCGCTGATCCTCGAGGGTGAGGTTGTCGCGGTCCTGGATACGCAGGAAGCCACGCTTCGAGCTGGCGACGTTCTCATCCAGCGCGGCACGAACCATGCGTGGGCCAATCGCTCGGACGCTGTGGCGCGCATCGCTTTCATCCTCATCGACGGGGCCTGAGCCGTCGACCAGACGGATCATGAAAACAGCCCTGGCCGCCGAGGTCACGGCATTTGATTCCGGATGGTTGCACGCTCATGACTGGCGGCACGACGCCCTGAGACGCAGTTGCCCGCTTCCCCGTGAGGTTCCAAGCTGAGTTCGGTGAAGGGAGAGGGTTTGCCTTCTGAATAGCGCAGCACGATTGCAATTGCCGATCCGGCAACTAAGCATTCGAAATATTGCGCTGGTAGCACTAGCGCATCGCCCCTACGATGAATCGCCCCCCATGTCGGATGCATAAAGAACTCGCGCTGAGGAGACTTGTGGGTAGTCGGCGCATATTGAGCCTCCTCCTGCCGATTGCGACAGGGCAGGCCTTTCAAGGAGTCAAAGCACACGATGGTTTTCGGCGACGACAGTTTCGGCTTCGCGTTTTCCTGCAACGACGCGAAGATGTCCATTTGCGTCAGCACCTGGAGCAGGCGCCTGGCCCAGATCGGGCGCGTAGTCGGCCCCATCCTGATCATGTCCGGATCACTTCCGGACCCGGACTACATCTCGCAGATTTTGGGAAAGCGCCCCAGGGACATATTCATCATCGCAAACGCCGATGCCAACAGGGAGGCGAGGATGCTCAAGCTCCGCTTTCCCGATGTACGCATCGCACTGCATCGCAACACTAACGCCAAGGTTGTGCTTGTGGCGCCGGACACAGTCTGGGTTTCCAGTGCTGACTTCGGCAAGACGACGCAGATCGAATCAGTCATCGGCCTGCATTCGAACAACGTGTTCGAAAGAACGCGGGAAACTATTTTCAAGAAAGTGTGGGTGGACGCCAGCGAAATCGCCTGAGATCGACGCCTTGTCGTGCCAGTCCGAACGTGTCCGCGAGTGCACAACTTCGGTAGCGTCTCATCCAGCCGCTTCTTCGCCACCGTTGCCGGGGCCCGGCATGTCAATTTTCTTCAAGACAGGCGTTTTCCGGGCTGCAAGAATGGCTTCATGCGAGAAGACGGACATCGTGAGGAAGTACCGAAGGCCGATGGCCCTCGATCCCGGAATGCGGCCCAGGACGACGCGCGCTTTTTCACTTCCGGATGCATCACAGGCGAGGAGCGAGTGGATTGCCTGACCGCAACTTTCAGGAAGCACCGCTATGCGCTGCATGCGCACGAGACTTTCGTCATCGGGGCGATCACGTCGGGCTGCGGCACCCTGTGGCTTCAGGGCACACGGCAGCGCGCCGGCCCGGGAGACCTGACACTGCTCAACCCGGAGGATGTGCACGATGGGGCGCCACATGACGCCAAGGGCTACAGCTACCGGGTGACTTACCCTTCCGCGTCGCTCGTTCGGGGCCTCGCGGCCGAGATCGCGGGCCGCGAAGTCCAGCCGCATTTCCGATGCCGGGTGATCCGGGACCCCGCCGCGGCCACTCGCCTGGTGGCCGCGCACCGGGCGCTGGAGACGTACGGCTGGTCGCTGGGCACGGAGGAGTCTCTCCTGCTGGCCTATGCCTGCTGCCTCGAACGACATGCCGAGGGCTTCAGCCCCGAAGCCCTGAGAGGGCGGGAGCAACGGCGAGTGTCCAGAATCAAGTCGCTGCTGAACGAGCAAGCCACGTCGAACGACGTGTGCCTGGCCGACCTCGCCGGCGAAGTCGGCGTGAGCCGGTTCCACCTGATCCGCATGTTCCGCAGTGAAGCAGGGACGACACCGCACGCCTATCTGGTTGGCCGCCGCATCGAGGCGGCAAAGCGTCGCTTGCGCCAGGGAGAAGCGCCGATCTCCGTTGCGTCGGCGACCGGCTTTGCGGACCAGGCCCACTTGACGCGCGTCTTCAAGGCCAGAGTGGGCGTGACCCCCGGCGCCTACAGGGACGGGGTGTCGAAATGAGGCAGCCCGAGGGCCCCGCGTCTTCGCTGGCCACCGCCGCCGAAGGCGCAAAGGACATCCTGCCTGCAGTGATGGTCGCGGTTCCGATCGGTCTGCTGCTCGGCGCCCTGTGCAGGTCCAAGGGCATTCCGGCGGCGGAGGCCGGATGGATGTCCCTCCTCGTCAACGCGGGCGCATCGCAGTTTGCGGCAGTGCAACTGTGGGCGAACGACGGGCCAAGGCTGGGGCCCATCCTGCTGTCCACTTTGCTGATCAATGTGCGCCACGCGCTGATGAGCCTGACCCTCGTTCCCAAGCTGGCGAAGGCCGGCATGACGCGCCTGCGCATGCTCGTCGCGCTGGCCTTTCTCACCGATCCGACGTGGGGATTCGCAGAGCAGCGTGCGCGCGCGGGCCTGCCCGTCACCTGGCCCTATTGGATGGGCCTGGCGCTCACCTTCACGGCGGCGTGGACTGGTGCGACCATTGCCGGCGCGTGGCTGGGCGCCTATCTCGGGGATCCGCGGCAGATCGGCGCGGACTTCGCGCTGGCGGCATTGTTCATCGGCATGACGGCCAGGTTCTGGGCGGGGTGGCGGCGCACCGGTCTTGCCATTGCCGCCAGTGGCCTGTCGTCGGCAGCCGTGTTCCATACCCTCGGTGCACCGTGGCACGTGATTGCCGGTGCCGTGGCCGGCATTGCGGCGGCGTACTTCACGGCGCAGCCGGAGGAACCTCGGGAGCAGAAGTTCGCATGACGTTCCACGTGACAACACTCGAGGCGATTGTTGCGATGGCCGTCGTCACCTATCTCACGCGAGTCGTCGGCATGCTGGTGATGCGTTGGGATCGATTCTCCGTCCGGGGCCGGGCGAAAGCGGCCCTGGATGCCATTCCGCCAGTCATGTTCGTGACGATCATCGCTCCGACCCTGCTTGTCACCGGCTGGCCTGAAACGTTGGCGGGCTTGCTGGCGGCTGCGGCCTCGGTCCGCCTTCCGCTCCTGGGGACGATCCTTGTGGGCGTCGTTGCGGTGGCTGTGTTGCGTCTTGGCCTTGGCGTGCCAGGTGTTCCATGAGCGAGGGCGTGATGAGTCCGGCCGTACTCTCCTTTCTGACATCGAACAATACGATCTTCACCGTTCATGAGCATGGCCCTGTGGTCACGTTCCGGGAGGCGCAGTTATCGCTTCCCTTCGATCCCGACGCGATGGTCAAGAGCCTTGCCTTCCGTCTCCCGGGTGACCGATATGCGATTGCTGCGATGCGGGCGGCCGAGCGCGCGGATTACAAGAAGATCGCTGACGCGCTTGGCGTGAAGAGAGCCGACCTCCAGATGGCGACGGATGCGGAACTGGTGCAGGCCCTGGCGATGGTTCCGGGAGGAGTAGCCCCCTTGCCAATCAACAACGCGCAGGTGGTGATAGACCTCGGAGTTACGGCGATGGAAACGATCTATTGCGGCACTGGGCGCAATGATTCGACGCTGGAGATCCGCAGCGCCGAACTCCTCCGGGTAAATCGTGGTGCGCTGCGTGACCTCGTAAAGCGGTGATCGTCTGCAGACGACACGATCCGAAAGTCTCGTAGCGGCACGAGACCTCGGCGCACACGAAATCGCTGCGTGCCCAAGCTCTCAGCCTTGAACTGGACGGCGTGAGAACGTGAGGGAGTCCAAAGAACATCACGGCACTCACGATCGGCAAGCGAAGACCATCATTCGCCAGACTTGGGTAGCCGCTGCGGGCACCCGCGCCGCACCAGGAACCGATGATTCCTGGCGCGGCGTCCCTTTACCACTTCATGCGCAGCCCGATCGAGCCCTGCAGGGAGGTCTTCACATCCGTCGCGCCGCCCGAGGCCCACAGCTTGCCGATTTCGCCGTAGATGCTGGTGGTCTGGTTCAGCGCCAGGGTGAGACCCCCGGCCAGTTCGCTGACAGTGGAGCCGGTGCGGCTCGTGATGTCAGTCGTGGCGGCAGGTCCGATGAAGCGGGCGACGTCGGCGCCGCCGCTCGCCTTGTAGACGTTGAAGCGGCCATACGGCTGCAGCATGCCAAGGCTCGTAGCGATCTCGCCCTTCACGCGCACGCCGACGCGCGCGATCCAGCCGTCGTCGCTGTCTTGCCGCACGTTCGCACCGGAGATCGCGATGTCGTCCAGGCTGATGTGCTGGCGAATCAGCTGAAGTTGCGGCTCGATCTTCCAGCCGCTGTCGCCCATTGCGAATGCCTGGCCCACTTCGATGGATGCCGTCAGGCTGTCGCCCTTGCCCGAGCTGCGCTGAGTCGACAGGGGTTCGACGGTGTAACGGTGCCGCCCGGCCTGCAGCACGGCGTCGGCGTAGAAGCCCGAATCGGCGGTCCAGGTGCCGTAGGCGCCCAGGTACTGGCTGCGCAGGTCGTTGGAACCGACGGCCAGGTTGGCGATGCCGCTCGCGAAGCCGCTGACCCTGACGCTGCCGTCGAGCTGGCCGACGTACACGCCGGCGCGCCAGTTCGATGTGGCGAACAGATCGGTGCCGGCCTGGAAGCCCTTGACGTTGCCCTTGCTGTGCGGGTCGACGGTGCCTTGCTGGCGGATGTCGATGTCGGTGGCGATCACGCGGCCCCAGGCGCGGCGCTCGGTGTCGGTCGATGCGGCGGCGCCTGCCTTGACATCGTCGTCGCCGATGCGTTGATGCAGGTTGCCGATCATGGCCAGGTCCGCCTGGCGCACCTGGCTGGGCAGCGCGGAGAGCAACGGCACTTCGGCGCGGTAGGCCGGCACTTGCACGGCGCTCGTGCCTGCACCGCCCGTTGTGCCGCCTGTCGATCCGCCAGTGCCTGCGGTTGCCGTGGTGGTCGATCGCAGGTACCAGTTCTCGCCGGTGCCGCTGGCGTCGGCGGCATACAGGCGGTACTCGTAGGCACCCGCATCCACGTGGCCGCCCGCGAGCGAGAACGCGTCCTTGGTGGTCTGCGCGGTGGTGGTGGCGCCGTTGAGCGCCGAGACCACTTCGATGCCGTTGCCCACGGTCAGTGCGCCCAGGCCACCGAGCTGGGTGATCTGCACGCTGGTCCTGCCGCTGGCCGAGGCGCTTGCACCGTTGAGCACCAGCCGGTCGCTCACGCTGGTGCTGTCGCCCAGGAAGGTGCCCAGCCGCAGCACGCCGTTGTTGCCCACATAGGCGCCGTTGACGGTGAGGGTGGTGCCTGGTGTGGTGCCTACCAATGTGACAGTGCCGCTGTTGGCGAGCGAGGCAACCGTCTGGCTGAAGCCTGCAAGGTCGAGCGTGGCACCGCTTCGCACGGTGTGCGCCGAGGCTGCGCTGAAGGTGTCGGCGACGCCGGCCTTCAGGGTGCCTTCGGCCACATCGGTCGCGCCGGTATAGCTGTTGGAGCCCGAGAGCGTGAGGGTGCCGCTGCCGATCTTGGTGATGAAGCCGCCGCCGGTGATGTTGCCGCTGAGCGTGGCGCTGAAGCTGCCGGTGTCGATCACCGGGTCGTTGTTGCCGGTCAGCACCACGGCGTTGGCGAGGTTCAGGCCGTCGGCCGCGAAGCCGAGCGTGGTGCCGTCGTCCATCGCCAGCGTGCCGGTGCCCAGCGCCAGGTTGTTGCCGACGTTCAGCCGGCCTTGCTTGAGCGCGGTGCCGCCGCCGTAGCTGTTGGCCGCTGTGAGCGTCGTGGTGCCGGCGCCTTCCTTGACGAGCGAGCCGGTGCCGCTGATCGTGCCCGACAGCGTGAGCGCGTCCGAGCGGTTGATGACCAGCGTCGCGTTGTTCAGGACGTTGCCCACGATGCTGCCCGTGGTGCCGCCGTTGCCGAGTTGCAGCGTGCCGGCACTGATGACGGTGCCGCCCTCGTAGCTGTTGTCGGCGGTGAGGATCGTCGTGCCCGTGCCGGCCTGCACAAGCGCGCCGGAACCGCTGATGGTGCCCGACAGCGTCAACGCGTTCGAGCGCTGGATGGTCAACGTCGCGTTGTCGACGATGTCGCCTTTTACCGAGCCGGTGGTGCCGCCGCTGCCGAGTTGCAGCACACCGGCGCTGATCGTGGTGGTGCCGGTGAAGGCCTGGTCCTGCGTCAGCGTGAGCGTGCCCGCACCGGTCTTCTCGATGCCGCCCGTGCCGCTCACGAGGCCGGCGTAGGTCGCGTTGTCGGGCTGGGCGAAACGCACCAGCCCGTTGTCGGTGATTGCTGCCGGCGCGAATTGCGCGCTGCTCTGCAACACGCCGCCCGAACCGACGGTCATGCTGCCTGTGTAGGTGCTGGCATCGGCGCCCAGGATCAGGGTGCCGCCATTGACGGTCGCGCTGGTGATGCCCGAGGACGGCAGCGCCACGTTGAAGGTCCAGACCCCGGCATTGCTCTGCAGCGTCTGGAACCCGGCCAGGGAAAGCGGTGCAAACGTCGAGGCGCCGCCGTCTTCGCTTTCGAGCGTGAGAAGGTTGGCGCCGCCTCCGCCGCTGATGTTGCCGGTGATCGAGGAGCCCGTGTAGGCATGCAGCGCATCGTTGCCGTTTGCGAAGTTGAGCGACCCGATGACGCTGCCCTTGTTGGTGAAATCGACAGCAGAGGTGCCGTTGGCACCGAACACCGTGGCGGTGCCGGGGTTGGTGCTGCCCGATACATAGCCCGCCTCCATCGTGCCGGTGTTGACGATGGTGTTGTTGCCGGAGTTCGCCTGGAACCAGATCGCCGCATGGGTCGATCGCACGGTTCCGTGATTGATGATCGTGTTGCCGCTGCCGACGGGATTGATGGCCTCCGAATTGGTTGCGCTTCCATTCGCGAAGACGTTGGCGCCTTGCTCGATGGTGATGGTGCTGTTGCTGTTGAACTCGATGGTGTTGGCGCCGATGCCGCCTGGGTACGGGCTGTTTCCGTTGGTGGAGCTGTTCTGCACCGTGGCGCCGTTGCGAATCGTGATGGTGGCATTGTTGCCAAGGCTGATCGCGGAGTTGTTGACTGTGTCGATCAATGCACCCGACTGGACATCCACAGAGGTGTTGGCAGCCGTGGTCGGTCCCGTCCCGACGGTCGTGCCCTGCGTTCCTCCTGCCGAACTGCAGGCGATGGCCGCACCCGTGGCCACACAATCCGCCGCGGCCGGCATTGACACCGTGGCCAGAGCCAGTGTCACCGCTGCGCCTGCCGCGCTCACAGTGGCGCGAGCTTTCGCATGACCACGACTCAACTCCGAAACTACGGTCCATGCTGCGAGAGCATCGTTCCAAACAATGCCAAATACTTTGTTCATGATGTTCCTGGTTGATTCCGCCGCCGCGGAGTAGCGACACAATCCAAGCCAAGATCAGGCAGAACGGCCCTTGCCGCACAAGCCCTCAGCACTGGAGCGTCTAGCGTGAGGGCGCGAGCATATGTAACAAGCGGTCGCTCGGGGGCGATGCTTTGTTAACTCTAGTTAACTTTTATTAACTAGTTCACACATATAACGGGATTTCGCTTCAAAACCTTGTTGCCTGGGCCCGACGGGGCTTGGAGGACGACGTCGATCATGGTCCTCAATACAACCCCGTCAGACGGAGCGGAAACAGGCGAAGGCCGACACACCAACCGACGTGAACATCATTGCGCGTGTGCGGCAACTGATACCACGGCACGCAGACCGAGCAGGTAGCTGTCCACGCCAAAGCCGCAGATCTGTCCTTTCACGATCTCGGCGAACACCGAGTGATGGCGAAACGTCTCGCGCGCATGGATGTTCGACATGTGCAACTCGACCACAGGCACGGTGAGGATCGCCAGTGCGTCGCGAATGCCGTAGCTGTAGTGCGTCCATGCACCCGCGTTGATGAGCACCGCATCCACGCCCTCGGTGAAGCCGCGGTGGATGCGCTCGCACATCGCGCCTTCGCTGTTGGTCTGGAAGCTCTCGACCTCGGTGCCGAGCTCCTTGCCAAGTGCCTGCAACTGCGCGTCGATCTCGGCCAGCGTCACCGTGCCGTACTGCTTCGGGTCGCGCTTGCCGAACATGTTGTGGTTGATGCCGTGCAGCATGAGGATCTTCATGGGGGTCGTCTCCTGGTCGTCGGGTCAGACCAAGGGAATGGTCATGCGGTCGATGAGGCTGCGCGTGTCGGGCCGCACGCCGCGCCACCACAGGAAGGCTTCCGCAGCCTGTTCCACGAGCATGCCGACGCCGTCGGCCAGCTTCGGCACGCCGGCGTTCTGCGCCAGGCGCAGGAAGGGCGTCAGGCCCTTGCCGTAGGCGAGCTCGTAGGCCAGCTTCGCACCCTGCAGTGCCTGCGCGGGCAGGGGCGGCAATTCGGCCCTGAGGCTCGCGGAGGTGCCGTTGATGACGATGTCGAATCGCTCGCCTGCCAGATCGCCGTAGCCGCAGCCTTGCACGCGGCCGTGCCCGGCGAACTGTTTCGCCAGGTCGACGGCCTTGGCCTGCGTGCGGTTCGCCAGCACCACCACGGCCGGTTTTTGCGCGAGAAACGGCTGCAGTGCGCCACGCACCGCACCGCCCGCGCCGATCACCAGCACGCGCGCGCCCTTGAGCGGGAAGCCCAGGTTGCGCTGGATGTCGTTGGTCAGTCCTACGCCGTCGAAGTTGTCGGCAAGGATGCGGTCGCCTTCGAACTTGAGCGCGTTGGTGGCGCCGGCGAGTTCCGCGCGTTCGAGCCGCTCGGTGGCCAGTGCATAGGCCTGCAGCTTGAACGGTGCGGTGACGTTCATTCCGCGCCCGCCCGCCTTGCGGAATGCGTGCACGTCGTCGGTGAAGCGCTCCAGCGAGCCTTCGATCGCGCTGTAGTCGATGTCCTGGCCGGTCGCTTGCGCGAAGCTGCCGTGGATCATCGGCGACTTGGTGTGTCCTATCGGGTTGCCGATCACGGCGTACTTGTCGGTCATGGCTGTTTCCTTACTTGCTGTAGAGCACGCCATCGGCTTGCATGTCTGCGATCTGTGCGGCGTCGAAGCCGAGGCTCGCCGCGATTTCCGCGTTGTGCTCGCCCAGTTCGGGCGCCACCTGCGTGATCGAGGTGTCGCAACCCGACATGTGGAAGGGCAGGTTCGGCAGGCGGATTTTTCCGAGCACCGGGTGCTCCTGCTCGATCACCATGCCGCGCGCACGGATCTGCGGATCGGCCAGTACTTCGTCGATGCGTTGAACCTTGGCTGCAGGCACGTCGATGCCGTCCAGCATCTTCAGCACCTGCGCGACCGGGTGCGCCGCCACCCACGGCTTCACCACTTCGAGGATCTCGGCGCGATGGGCATTGCGCCCGGCCGAAGCGTGCAGCCGCGTGTCGCTGCCGAACCCCGCAGGGCCGCCGTTCTGTTCGACCAGCGCGGCAAAGCGCTTCCACGCGTCGTCCACCTGCGCGGCGATCACGAGGTTGCCGTCCTGCGCGCGGAACACGCCGTAGAGCGTGGAATTGGGCATGTCGTGCCCGGTCTGCACCGGCACCTCTTGGCCATTGGAAAGCGTGTAGCACTGCACCGCGTACTCGTGCATGGACACCAGCGTGTCGTACAGCGCCATGTCGATGTGCTGTCCGCGGCCAGACTTCACCCGCCCCAGCAGCGCGGCGTTGATTGCGGCGACCGCGTGGATGCCGGTGTACATGTCGCCGAGCGAGATGCGCAGCAGCGGCGGTGCTTCGCCCGGGTTGCCGACCATCTGCATGATGCCGCTCTTGGCTTCCGCGATGAGGCCGAAGCCGGCGCGGTGCGAGTCGGGGCCGGTGTGGCCGTAGGCCGAGATCGAGCAGTACACCAGGCCGGGGTTGGTCTCGGCGAGTTCGGCATAGCCCAGGCCCAGCTTGTCGAGCGCGCCGGGGCGGTAGTTCTCGACGAACACGTCGGCGCTGTCGACCAGCTTTTTCATCAGTGCCCGGCCGCGTGGGTCCTTCGTGTTCACGCTGAGGCCCTTCTTGCCCATGTTCTGCTGCAGGAAATAGCCGCTGTGGTCGCCGACGAACCACGCATGCTGACGCCCTGCATCGCCCGTGCCGGGGCGCTCGACCTTGATGACTTCCGCGCCTAGCGCGGCGAGGCAGCGGCCGACATAGGGCCCGGCCAGGAAGTGGCTGTAGTCGACGACGCGGAAGCCGGCCAGCGGCAGCGCTTGTTTTGGCGACGTGCTCATGCCGGCTTCCTCGGCACCATCACGCGGTGCTCGCCCTTTTGCACGACCTCGTCGCGCTGGTTGATGAGCTCGGACGGCAGCACGAGGATGCCCCAGCCCGGCTTGCTCTTCGATTCACGCTTGCTGCCGACGTGGAATTTCACGCGCACCGTGTCGCCGAGCTTGATGGGGGCTACAAAGCTCCATTCCCAGCCGAGCGACATGCCCGGCATGAAGCGCATGTCGCTCTTCGTCTTGAGCCCGTCGGCCACCGACAGGCCGAACAGTCCGTGCGCCACGCGGGTGCCGAAGGGCGTGGTGCGCGCATAGGCTTCGTCGGTGTGAACGGGGGTGTGGTCGCCGGTGAGGTCTGCATACGCCATCACGCGGGCTTCTGTCACTTCATAGGGCGGGCTGATGCACTCCTGGCCGACGACGGCGTCGTCCCAGTACTTGTCTTCGATGGTCAAGGCGGTCATTGGTGTGTGTCTCTGTATTGGGAGAGCGACTCTTCAGGCGCGGGGATCGATGGCGAGCGCGCGCGCCACGGCGCCGGCGCTGGCCTGGATGAATTCGACGGCCAGGCCGTCCGGCAGGCGCAGCCAGTTGCGGCCCTGCGGCATCTCGGTCACGCCGAAGGCCTGCGCGGCGGCGAGTGCGGCCTCGAGGTCTTCGCACATCACACCGAGATGGCCGAGGCGGCCTTCAGGCCCTGCGTAGTCCGGCTTGGCCATGAACTGCATGCCGCCGAGGGTCCAGTACTGCACCGGCTCTTCGAGCGTGCCCTGTACTTCGCGCATCGTCATGCCGCAAACGTCGTGGAAGAACCTGATGTGCCAGTGGATGTCCTTCACCCAGATGGCGACGTGCTCCACATAGGCGCGCGGCGTGCTCATTTCGCCTCCAGCCGGCGTTCGATGCCCTTGATGGCCGCAACCAGCGTCTGGTTGACCGGCGTCGGCACGTTGTGCTCGCGCCCGGCGCGCACCACCGCGCCGTTGATGAAATCGATCTCGGTGATGGAGCCTTTCTCCAGGCTCTGCAGCATCGAGGTCTTGAATTCGTAGGGCAGGCCTTCGGCGGCCATCACCCATGCGTCGCGCGGCGACTGGATAGACAGCTTCACGCCGATGGATCGCGCGACGGCCATGGCCTCGGCCACGGCGGCGACGGCCGTGGCCTCGATCTCGGGCACCGCGTAGAGGCTGCCGTACACCTGGCCCGTGATGCCGCTGAGCGCGCCGGTCGAGACGTTGATGAGCAGCTTGTCCCACATCACGCCCAGGATGTTGTCGCTGACCTCGCAAGGGAGTTGGGCGCGCTCGAATTCGGCCGCGATGGCCCTGGCGCGGTCGCTCACGCTGCCGTCGAGTTCGCCGATCACCGTGCGCTTGCCGCGCGTGCCGGCAATGACGCGGCCCGGGCCGAGCAGGACGCCGCCGACGTAGGTCTTGCCGGCCAGCACGTGCTTGCGGCCGGCGACGTTGGCCAGGATTTCCTCGTGGCCCATGCCGTTCTGCAGCGACATCAGCGCGGTGTCGGGTCCGACGATCGACATCGCGCCTTCGATGGCCGAGCGCGTGTGGAAGGACTTGACCAGCACGATCACCAGGTCGGCTGGTGCCAGGCCCTCGACGCTTGTCGATGCGCGCACCTTGACGCGGCGTTCCGAGTCGCCGTCCTTCATGAGGAGGCCATCGCGATTGATGGCGTCGACGTGCGCCTGGAACGGATCGATGAGCGTGACGTCCGACCCGCCTGCGGCGAGCGTGCCGCCGATGGCACAGCCGAGGGCGCCTGCGCCCAGGAAATAGATTTTCATGCCTGTCTCTCGAAAGAGTGTCTCGAAGGGGTGTCTCGAAGGGATGCCTTGAAGATAGGTTTCGAAGAACATTTCGTCCATGACATGGAGCGAATGGTCTACATTCCGTTTTGAAATGAATGCGGACGACGACAACCTCGATGCGAGCGCGGGCTTGCTCAGCCTGAAGCTGCTGCGCCTGTTCGACCTGATCTACACCACGCAGAGCGTGACGCGCGCGGCCGACCAGCTCGGCCAAAGCCAGCCGACGGTGAGCAACTGGCTGGGCCGGCTGCGCAGGCATCTGGGCGACGAACTGT
Source organism: Variovorax multivorans (assembly GCF_051216835.1). Classification (NCBI taxonomy): domain Bacteria; kingdom Pseudomonadati; phylum Pseudomonadota; class Betaproteobacteria; order Burkholderiales; family Comamonadaceae; genus Variovorax; species Variovorax multivorans. Next base: position 557,511 of record NZ_JBPJZL010000003.1, on the reverse strand, counting down.
TCGTGCGCACTGCGGCAGGCATGCAGCCGACGCCGCGCGCGGAAGAGCTGATCGTTCCGGCGCGCGAGGCACTGGCAGCGCTGCGCCGCGTGGCCGCGCCGCCTGAAGCGTTCGACCCGTCGCGTTCGACGCGGCGCTTCCGTATCTGCATGACGGACGCCAGCCACATCACGCTGCTGCCGCAACTGCTGGCGCACGTGCGCGCCGTGGGGCCCGGCATTCGCCTGGAGGCTGCGCGCATCGACGAGCAGACCGGGCAGGCGCTGCAGTCCGGCCATGCCGACCTTGCGATAGGGCTGGTGCCATGGCTCGAGTCAGGCTTCTATCAACAGGTGCTGTATCCGCAAGACTGGGTGTGCCTGGTCAATGCCCGGCACCCGCGGGTCGCGGCAAAAGGCATGGGCTTGCGCGACTTCAAGGCCGAGGCACACATCGGCATCGTCGGCGGTACGGGCGTGCAACTGCTGGAGGCGGCACTGCTGCGGCACCGCGTCGAACGGCGCATCTTGCTGGAGCTACCCGGCTTCCTGGGACTGGCCGCCATCGTGTCGACCACCGACCTCGTGGCCACCGTGCCCCGCCAGATCGGCGAGACGCTGGCCCGCACCAACGGGCTCGCTGTCTTCGATTGCCCGGTGCCTGTGCCGCCCTTCACCGTCAAGCAGCACTGGCATGCACGCTACAACCAGGACCCGGCGAATCGCTGGCTGCGCGGTTTGTGCGAACGGCTTTTTGCCAAGAAGTCGAACGCGCGTAAATAGAGGATCGAGCCTGTCGACGGTCAGGGTGAAAAGCACGATGCGCTTTGAGCGCCTGCTCCGGGCGATAGCTTCAACCCGGAGCGCAGTGAACGAAGTGGCCTTGATGGTGCAGCCCGACGGCACGACCGAATGGCATTGCGAGACCGACCTGGGCCCGATCACCGTCGCCCCAAGAAAACTCGAGTGGCCGATCAAGCTCTTGAGCGCCATGACCGAGCGCGTTGCGACGACCACGTTGGGCAGCGCAAGGTTCTGCCGCGCTGCACGTTTCGCCGTTTCGGAGAAATCCAACCGTCGCTTGGGTGGCACACGCCACCGTTGGTCAAGGCAGAGCCGCATTACCTGATCAATGCATTCACGCGTTGTCAGGCGAGCACCCCTCGCGAGACATCGAGCGAATCAGCTTCGCGCTTCCGGGGATGTCAGGTGCCGTTCGGCGTGTTGCGTGAGCGGCTCGCCGACATGGCTGTGGAGAAGCTCAGTCATCAGGATTGGGTGCCAGCATCCGGTGCATGGCGTTCAAAGGCTCTGCGCACGCCGTGAGAGAACGATGCCATTCCACTGAAAAATGAGTGAGTGAATCTCGATTTTCGATGCAGTCAAAAAACAAGGGATGAAGTCTTGGTTGCTCTACTCCGTCGATCGCTGCATCGTGAATGGAACGCCTTGTAATGCACAAGTGTTGGTTGATGTTAGGCCTGATGCGCCGGTATTTCCTTTTTTGTCGGACTCCACTTAAGAGCTGGCCATAACTTGTCACACGGTGAATCCGAAGCGACGCTCCGCGTCACTTTCCGGGATCAATTGGCGCGTTCTTCTCCGGCGGGGTCTGAGGCATGAATCGTGCGCCGCATGGCTTGGTCGGCGAGTGGATCCGGGCCCGAGCCTGCGACATGCCGCTGGCCATGCACGATGAAAGTATTCCCCGCATGCGAAGTACGCAACGCGTGCGGCGGCTGGTTCTCTTCAATCTAAAAAAATCATTCCCATGATGATGTTTCCCCGAGGATGCGTTTCCGCACTGATGCTTTCGGTGCTCCTGTCTGGCTGCGGCGGTGGAGGTGGAGGTGGCGGCAACCAGGGCAGTGGCCTGGCCGGCCTGTCCGGTCTGGGCAGTGGAAGTCAAGGCAGCAATGGCACCGGCCAAAGTGGCGGTGGCACAGGCGGCACAGGCGGCACGGGTGGCACGGGTGGCACGGGTGGCGGCACAGAAGGGGGCACTTCGCCCGTCGCAGCGACCACAGCACTGGTGACCAGGCTCGGCAAGCCCGCCCGGGTGCTGTTCGGGCTCGGCTCCGGTTCCATCGACGAGATGAAGAAACAGGACATTCATCCGGACATCGTGGACACCTACCTGGTAGGCACTGGCGCAGGCGCCTGGCCCACCTGGAACAGTCCCGACGGCGCGTACCTCACATACACCGCGCAGGCCAACCAGGCCTACGGCGCGATTCCGATGTTCACGCTCTACCAGATGCAGGGCGATCTGAGCGGCATCAACGACGCGACCTTCATGAACAAATACTGGGGGCAGACGCGGCTGATGTACCAGCACATTGCGGACCTGCGCGGGCCCGTTCTGATCAACCTGGAGCCTGACTTCTGGGGGTTCCTTGCGGCGAAGAGGCCCGATCACGATGCGACGCAAGTTCCAGCCGTCGTGAACAACCAGCCGGAATGCACCGGCTTGCCGAACACCGCCGCGGGCCTCGGCCAATGCCTCGTGCAGATGGGCAGGCAGATCGCGCCCAAGTCTATGTCGTGTTCACCAAAGAGACCGGACCAGGCGCCGGCGGTCCCGCCCGTCTCTACAAGTTCGACGGCACCAACTGGACCTTGCTCGACAGCAACGACTCCGCCGGTTACGGCGGCATGTCCGTCTCCGGCACCGGCTCGACCACGCGCATTGCGCTGGGTGTGACCAACACCTGGGGCGACTTCAGCGGCCAGCAAATCATCCAGCTGTCCGACGATGCCGGCCGCAACTGGCGCGAGATCGCGGCCACCATGCCGCATACGCCGGCCGACGCACCCTTCTGGGGATGGCCCGACGACATGGAGATCGATCCTGCCGACCGGGATCACATCCTGTACGGCCATGGCGGCGGTGTCTGGGAAACGCGCAACGCGTCCTCGGCCACGCCGAGCTGGAACGAGCTGAACGACGGCATCGAGGAGACTGCCGTCCTGGGCCTGGCCACGCCGCCGGCCGGCGCCACGTACACCGTGATCAACAGCACGGGCGACATCGGCACCTGGGTACACACCAACCTCGCGACCAAGCCGACCCTGACGCCGGCCACCAGCTGGAGCAACGGCTTCGCCGCCGACATGGCGTGGTCCGATCCGCAATACATGGCCACCATCGGCGTCGTCCTGGGCAACAGCACCGGCTACGGCGTGTGGTCCGGCGACGGCGGCAAGACCTGGGCGAAGTTCGCCACCTACCCGCCGGGCGTCGCGGAAAACAAGGGTGGGGAAGCGAGCATCGCCGTCACCGCGCGCAACAAGGCGATCTGGGCGCCCGGCTACTCGGTGCCGTCCTACACCACGGACAACGGCGCCACCTGGGTGCCGACCAATCTGCCCGCGATCAACACCATCTTCCCCCGCGCCTACCACCTGGTCGCAGATCGCAAGAAGCCGAACAAGGTCTATGCCTACGATTCCGGCGGCCACTGGTGGGGCACGCCGGGCAAGGTCTATGTCTCGACGGATGGCGGCCACACGTTCACGCTGAGCCAGGGCTCGGTGGACGCGGGGCTGGCCCCCAACTACTTCACGAACACCTCGCTGGCGGTCAACCCCAACGTCGAAGGCGAGCTCTGGCTGGCCGACGGCAACGCCGTGTACCAGTCGGTGGATTCAGGAGCAACCTGGACGAAACTGAGCCAGTTCGCGTCGATCATGGGCAGCAACCCGTGGCCCGACGTCCAAGGCGCCACCTTGGTGGCCTTGGGCAAGGCGGCGCCTGGTGGGGCGTACTCGGCCTCAGTCTATGTGGTGGGCGTGGTGAACGGCGTGTGGGGCGTGTACCGCTCCGATGACGCCGGCGTCACCTGGACTCGCTTCAACGACGACGCTCACCAGTTCGGCGGCATCGGCGTGATGGCGGCCGATCAGAACATCTACGGACGCATCTACTTGAGCGGCACCGGCCGGGGCGTGTTCTACAGCAACTGAACCCCGTCCGCTTCGTCCCCGCATCGCTCAACTGCTTCCTCTTGCCGCCCTACGGAAGCTCCTGTGCGCTGACCGGGTCCGCCGTAGGCGGCAGCGCCCCACGCAGCGGGCCGGGCGCCAGCTTGCGCGTATCGACCAGCGGCTGCGACGGCGGAATGAGCTGCGTGCCTTCCATGCGGGTGCTGCCCGCACCCCGGTTGTTCGAGCGCTGCAGCAGCGTATCGGGCAGCACCGGCGCGGCGTTCACCCCGCGCAGCATGATGTTGTCGGTGCTGGGCTGCGTCTGCAGCTGCTGGCCGCGGATCTCGTCGTAGCGGTCGTAGGCGAAGGCCTCGGTCGAGGCGCCATCGCGCATCACCGCCGGGCGCAGGAACATCATCAGATTGCTCTTGGTGCGCGTGCGGTTCTCGTTCTTGAACAGGTTCCCCAGCACCGGGATGTCCCCGGCCAGCGGCACCTTCTCGATGTTGTTGTTGTAGGTGTCCGACAGCAGGCCGCCGAGCATGACGAGACCGCCGTCTTCCACCAGCACGCTGGATTCGAGCGAACGCTTGTTGGTGGTGGGGCCGTTGGGGTCGGTGGTGGTGCCGGGCGCGACGTTCGAGATCTCCTGGAAGATCGTCATCTTCACGGTGCCGTTCTCGTTGATGGTCGGACGCACGCGCAGGGTGAGGCCGACGTCCTTGCGCTCGACGGTGGTGAACGGGTTCACGCCCACCGAGCCCGAGGTGCTGGCGTACGAGCCCGTAGGGAACGGCACGTTCTGGCCGATGATGATCTTGGCCTCTTCGTTGTCCAGCGTCAGCAGGTTGGGCGTGGAGAGCACGTTGGCATCGCCGTCGCTGTTGAAGAAGTTGGCGATCGCGCCCAGGATGTACTGGCCGCCGATCTTGCCGGCGATGCCCAGGTTCAGCCCCGGCTGGATCGAGGAGGCCAGCCCGGCGGCATTGCGGGTGGCCAGCGCCTGGGTCAGCGCCAGGATGTTGGTCTTGTTCAGGCTGGAGTTGGTGCCGATGACCCCGTTGTTGCCCAAGGCGCTTTGCCACTGCACGCCGAAGTTGGCGGCCTTGCTGGCGCTGACCTCCACGATCAGCGCCTCGATCATGACCTGCGCGCGGCGGCCGTCGAGCTTGTCGATGACGGCGCGCATCTGGCGGTACTGCGGCTCGGGCGCCGTGATGATCAGCGAATTGGTCGTCGGGTCGGCCTGGATCTGGCCGCCGGTGGAGGGCTGGTTGGCGTTGTTGAGCGGGGCGTTGGCGGCTGGCGAGCCGCTTTGGCCGCCCGTGCTGTTCTGCGTGGCCTGCTGTGGCGCGGCACTGCTGCCGTCGGGCGCACCCGCGCCCGTGGTGCCCGATGGCCGGTTCGCTGCCATCGCGGCGCGCAGCGTGGCCGCCAGACGTACCGCATCGGCGTTCTTCAGGTAGACCACATAGATGTTGCCGGCCGCGCCGTTGCTGCTTTCCGCAGGCGGGCGGTCGAGCTTCTCGACCAGCGTGCGCACGAGCTGCGCGCGCGCCGGGTTGGCCGCGCGCATGAGCACCGAGTTGCTGCGCGGGTCGGCCAGCAGCGTAGTGCGGAACGATGCGTCGGCACCACCTGGTGCTTCGCTGACGCTCGATGCACCCGACGCACCGCCATCGATGAGCCGCTGCACCAGCGGAATCAGGTCGGTGGCAATCGAGTGCTTCAGCTGGATGACCTCGACATCGGATGCATTCGGCACATCGAGCGCCGCGATGATGCGCGCGAGCCGGCGCATGTTGTCGGCGTAGTCGGTGATCACGAGCGAGTTGCTGCCCGGGTTCACGTTGATGGTGTTGTTCGGTGGAATCAGCGGGCGCAGCACCGGCATCAGGGCGTTGGGTGACTCGTGGTTGAGCCTGAAGATCTGGGTGATGACCTGATTGCTTGCCGACGCTGGTACGGCTCCGATGGAGGTGTTCACGGCGACGCTCTGCAGCTTGGCGTTGGCTTCGAGCACCACCTTGTAGAGGCCGTCGGCCTCCACCACTGCAAAGCCCTGCAAACGCAGCGCAGCGGCGAACTGGTTGAAGGCCGCGGCCGGCTGCACGGCGCGGTCGGTCACGAGGTCCATCGTGCCCTTCACGCGCGGATCGACCACCACATTGCGCCCGGTGACCACCGCCATGGTGCGCGCCACGGCCTCGATGTCGGCGTTGGAGAAATTGAGCGTGATCGGACTGCTGCGAACAACAGGCGCTGGCGCGGCCTCGGCCGGCGCGGACGTTTCCACCGTCCGTGTCTCGGCAGCGGCAACCGCCTGCAGCGTGACCCGCACCGAATTGCCTTGCAGCTCTGCCGTGTACGGCACCGGCTGCCGCAGATTCAACACCACCCGGCTGCGCTCGCCGGCCTGCACCACATTGATCGAGCGCAGGTTGGGCTGATTCACTTCGATGGCTGCGCGCCCGACATCGTTGGTGGCGCCAAGGAAGTCCAGTGCGATGCGCGCGGGGCTCGCGACCGAAAAACTGCCGGGCACGGCGGCGAGGGGTCGTGCCAGGTCGATCTGGATCACCTCCACACCCTGTTGCATGGCGCTTGCGACCGCCTTGATCGCGTTCTGCGCGCAGGCGGTGCCGACCGCGCCGGCCGCAAGCAGACCCAGGCACACGGCCCGGAGGCGGAACCGGGACCGGGACCGGAGAGCGCCCCGTGCGCCGAGGTCTTTCACTGGCGGGCGGTTCGTCTCAGATCGAATGGCCGAGCACCATCGCGACGCCCGGTTGCTTGTTCGGCCGAACGAAGCTGTCGCGTGTCAGGCGCCCCATCTTGATGGTGAGCGTGTGGGTGTTGAACCACTTGTCATAGAGCGCATTGATCTCGCCGCTGGCGTACAGCTGCGAGAGGCTCAGATCGACCGCCGCGAGCAACGCGGTGTCGCCCTTGCGCACCATCACGGCGTACGGTTCGACCGACAGCGCAAGCCTGCTCAGGCTGAGCGTATCGATCCCCTTGTCGTTCGACACGAGGCCCTGCAGCAGCGAGTCATCCTGCGCAAATGCGCGCACCTTGCCTTCCTTCAGGGCCTTGTAGGCCTCGCCGTTGTTGTCGTAGGTGGTTAACTTCGCGTCACGCAGCTCACCGTCGGCGAGTTGCTTGAAAAGCTTCTCCGAGGTCGAACCCTTGGCCAGCGCGATCGGCATGTTCTTCAGGTCCTTCACCGTCTCCACGTGAAGGCTCTTGTTTGTCAGCACGCGCATCCCGGCGACGAAGAAGGTGTAGCTGAAGTCCACCTTCTCCTGGCGCGCCATCGTGTTGGTGGTCGAGCCGCACTCGAGGTCGATTTCGCCTGCGAGCAACTTCGGAATGCGCTCCGGGCCGGCCACGAGCTTGTACTGGACCTTGATGTCGGGAAGCTTGAGCTCGCGCTTGATCTCTTCGACCGCGTGCAGGCACAGATCGATCGAATAGCCGACTGGCTGCTTCTGTGCATCGACGAACGAAAAAGGCGGCACGGCTTCGCGCACGCCGAGCACGATCGTGTGCGTTTCGCGGATCTTGCTCATCGTGTCGGCGGCCTGCGCCGGCACTGCCGCCAGCGCCATCAGCACGGGGACCAGGGGAATCATTGCGGCATGCAGCAGCCGCAGGGGAAAAGGGAACATGGGGTACGACGCCAACGGCGGTTTGAATTTCGATGTCGATCACACGCCGTTGCTGTCTCGCCGACCCTCGGGGGTCGCGTTCGCATCCACCGCCCGGCATCGCTCGCAAGAGATTCGGTTCTTGCGAGCGATGCGGACCCCATGTGTCATTCGGTAACCTTGCGCGCTGATTGTTTACTGAAACGTGTACCTTCCATTGGCATGAAAAATGGAATTCAGACGCTCGTTTTTCGAGTCAATCGCCACGTTCTGCCGGCGCTCGAGGGAGCCATGGTCGTTTCAGCTTTGTCCTGGACTTGCGACAACTCGCCCATCGGGTCAAAGACGCTCACGTTCCAGTAGGTCGGAACGTAGTCGTGCCCTGCCAGCGCAAGGGCATTGCAGATAACGATGTGCACTATATTTCTGAACGCTGATGACGAAAAAGGCCGAATCCAGACTGCTTTGTTGAGCCATTTCACTCACAGCCACTGCACGGCGTATTCCCTGGCAGCGGGATAACCCGTACAAGCGAAGTTTGTGAAAGCTGCCTAATAGTTCATGTTGCATTTGAAGTCGGGCAAAAAAGTGCACTTTCTTGCAGCTGCCCCTAACTTGAAGGAGACACATGAAAACTCATCAGCCTTTGGCAGTTTCCGCGATCGTCGCAGCCGTTCTCGCCAGTGGGTGCGGTGGCGGCAGCAACAACAACGCATTTCCTTTCATCGGAGTCAGCAACCCGCCTGTAGCCACCGTGCCGCCCCCTTCAGGCTCTGCGGCGCTGACATGTGATGACACGCTAAAGGCGAATTTCAAGCCTGACGCCAGCACGAGCGTTGTTGCGGTCAAGTCTTTCAAGAAGGGAGACGCTCTCGTCCTGGGTGGTGCGGCGACGGCGACAACGCCGGTGGCTGCCAGTGACGTCTGCATGGTCAAGCTCAATGTGGGGCTCGGAAATCCTGGACCCGAGGGCGCTCCTTCGACGTCGCCCGGCATCGGCATCGAGATCTGGCTGCCATCGAAAGCAGCCTGGAACTCGCGCGTTCATGCGTTGGGCGGCGGCGGCTGGCAAGGAGGCGCCGCCGGAAGTGCAACGGCGATTGCGAGTGCCGCAGCGGCCGACGTGGCGGGCAAAGAGGGCGCCGTTTCGTCGACCACGGATACCGGGCATTCCTCGCTCGCGGGCGGCTCGTTCGCAATGAACCCGGATGGCACCATCAACAAGACGTTGTGGACCGACTTCGCGAGCCGAGGCATTCACGAACAGGCCGTCAAGACGAAAGCGTTGGCAGCGGCCTACTACGGAACGCCGGCCAAGTACGCCTACTGGGAGGGCGGCTCGACGGGTGGACGCCAGGGGCTGAACCTGGCGCAGAACAACCCCACCGACTTCGACGGCATCATCGCCAACTATCCTGCCATCAACTGGAGCAGGTTCATCACTGCGGAGCTCTATCCGCAGATCGTCTTCCAGCGTGACCTGGGTGGTGTTGCACCGACCCAGGCTCAGCAGGATCTGGTTTCCAACGCCGCCATTGCCGCATGCGATGTGGTGGCCGGCCAGCACCTGGGCTATGTGCTCGACCCCGCTTCTTGTACGTACGACCCGACGACAGATCTCACGGTTCTCTGCACATCCGACGGTGGAACGAACGCAACGAGCGCGTGCGTCACGAAAGCACAAGCCACGGCCATCAACAAGGTCTGGTACGGCATGACCGCCGATGGCTCGGCACCGTCGCCGGCGACCGACAACGGCTGGTCTGCGACTTCGTCCTCCACGCTGCTTGGCTCCGCAAACCAGCGCTGGTACGGACTGAACCGCGGGGCTTCGCTGTATGGCGCCATGTTCGCTTCTTTTGGTCTGAACGGCCTGACCAGCCCGAATGGCGCATTCCCCATCGCGTCTGACCAGGTGGCGCTCGAGTTGCAGAACTCGACCATCGGCGACCCTTCGTTCGTGAATGCGACCGGCAACGGCCAATCGCTTTGGAAGCAACTGAGCTACGCGCAGTTGAGCAATGCCTACGACCGCGGCGTGACGCTGCAGCCGCAGTTCGGAAACATCAACACCGACAACCCGGACCTCTCCGCGTTCAAGAATCGCGGCGGCAAGATGCTGACCTGGCATGGTCTGGCCGACGAGCTCATCATGGCGCAGGGGACGGTCAACTACTACAACAGCGTGGTCGCCAGGATCGGCGGGTTGAGCGATGTCCAAGGCTTCTATCGGCTCTATCTGGTGCCAGGGGCCGGCCACGGCGATCCGAATGGAACGTCCAACCCGACAGCGGAAGTTCCCTACTTCACGCCGACCCAGTTCTACGACGCGCTGACGGCGTGGGTGGAAAAAGGCACCGCTCCGGATGCCCCGACCCTGCAGACCCTTGGCGGTGCAACATCGAAAACTCGTCCCATCTGCGTGTACCCGAAGAAAATCACTTACACCAGTGGCGACATCGGTTCAGCGGCAAGCTACACCTGCTCGTAGTTGCGGCCACGATCGGCGATTGTGGTGTGGCAGCCCGTGCGCGAACTTCGAGGCGCAGGGTGGTGGCTCTGACGGCGCCGACGAAGGTCGTCTCCACAGCGGGTGGTCCGCCGGCGGGGGGGCGGCCGGTTGCCAGGCTGCCGCACGCAATGGCCTCCTGCCAGCGCACCGCCGTGCGGCTCGCGGCCTGTGCGGGCGGACGCGCGGTCGCGTCGGGATGCGGAATTCAGAGGATGCCGGTGACTGTTGGCAGCTCCCGCAGGAGCTTGTTCAGCGCGCCGTGGCGATCGAATGGCTTCTCTCGCGAGCTCTCGACGTGGTTTATGCGCGATTCCGGCCCGACTTGGCAAAGCGTGGCGCGACTGGAACGCCCGAATAGGGTGCTTCGGCTGGAAGAATTCCGGCAACGGGTATCTGAACAGGGGCTTTCTGGTGCCTTCGACAGGAATCGAACCTGTATCTGAGTCTTAGGAGGACCCCGTTCTATCCATTGAACTACGAAGACGGATGAGGGCGCAGGGAGGCAGGACCCCACTGCGCGCCGCGATTTTATAGGCTTAGCGATGACAGGACGCGCAGGGCCCGCCAGCGCGGGCTAACCCGGATACGAAATCTTCGAAAAGTTGACCGCGATCAAGCAGGCGTGAATCAGTGGCGCGCACCATCGTGCCGGTCCGTATCTCTGCTCAGATCCAAGAACAAAAAAGAGCGAAACACTACACAGGAGACAACCTGATGAAGAAGATCGCCTCGCTCGTTCTGGGTCGTACGAAGGTCGTTGCCGCGGCCGTCCTGGCGCTGGCAGCCGCCACGCCCGCCCTCGCATGGGAACCCACCAAGCCGGTGGAGTTCGTGATACCCGCCGGCACCGGCGGCGGCGCCGACCAGATGGGGCGCCTGCTGCAGGGCATCGTCATCAAGTACAAGCTGATGAAGGAGCCGCTGATCGTCGTCAACAAGTCGGGCGGCGCGGGTGCCGAGGGCTTTCTGGCGGTGAAGGAAGCCAAGGGCGACCCGCACAAGATCGTCATCTCGCTGTCGAACCTGTTCACCACGCCGATGGCTACCGGCGTGCCTTTCAACTGGAAGGACATGACGCCTGTCGCCATGCTGGCGCTCGACCAGTTCGTGCTGTGGACCAACGCGACCGAGCCCTACAAGAACGCCGGCGAATACATCACCGCGGTGAAGACCGCGGGGCCGAGCAAGTTCAAGATGGCCGGCACGGGCTCGAAGCAGGAAGACCAGATCATCACCGTCGCGCTCGAGAAAGCCACCGGCACCAAGTTCATCTACGTGCCGTTCAAGGGCGGCGGCGAGGTGGCGGTGCAGCTGGTGGGAGGCCATGTGAATTCGACGGTGAACAACCCGATCGAGGCGGTGGCGCAGTGGCGCGCGGGCAAGCTGCGCGCGCTGTGCGTGTTCGACGACGAGCGCATGCCGTTCAAGGCCAAGGTCACGGACACGCAGTCGTGGAACGACATCCCCACCTGCAAGGAAGCAGGCGTGCCGACCAAGTACACGATGCTGCGCGGCATCTTCATGCCGCCCGGCGTCACGCCCGACCAGCTTGCGTTCTACAAGGACCTGCTGGTCAAGGTGGCCGCCACGCCGGAGTGGAAGGAGTACATGGAGAAGGGCGCCTTCAACCCGACCTTCATGACCGGCGACGCCTTTGCGAAATGGCTCACCGAAGCCGAGGCCACGCACCGCACGCTGATGGCTGACGCGGGCTTCCTCGCAAGCAACAAGTAGCCGACAGGCCGCGACGGCGGCACGCGCCGCGCGGCGCCGCCGGAATGTCGGCGGCCCGACGAACGGCGTGCGCGCCGCATCCGTCCCTTTTTTCTTTCTCACACACAACCACGATGGGGGCTCCATGGAGCACGACGAAACATCCGAGGGCCCGGCGCGTTCGGGCATCTCCACCCACCTGGTCGAAGCGGCGGTGGCATTGGCGCTGCTGGTGATCGGCCTGGTGGTGGTCTTCGAGGCGCGCAAGTTGGGCGCGGGCTGGACCACCGACGGCCCCGGCGCAGGCTACTTTCCGTTCTTCATCGGCGTGATCATCACGATCTCGGGCGCCGGCATCCTCTACCAGGCACTCCTCGGCAAGAGCCGCAACACCGCAGTGTTCGTCGATTCGGTGCAGCTCAAGCGCGTGCTGTCGGTGCTGGTGCCGGCCACGGTCTACGTGCTGGCGATCACCTTCCTCGGCATCTACCTGGCGTCGGCGATCTACATCGCGCTGTTCATGGTGGTGCTGGGCAAGTACGCGTGGTTCAAGAGCGTGCTTGCCGCGCTGGGCGTCAACACGCTGTTCTTCTTCATGTTCGAGGTCTGGTTCAAGGTGCCGCTGTTCAAGGGCACTCTCGATCCGCTTCGATTCCTCGGCTACTGAACCTACTCACGGAGCACAAGCGAAATGGAAGAAATCAGTGCCCTGATGCAGGGCTTTTCAGTGATCCTCACGCCGATGAACATCGGCCTGATGTTCGTCGGCATCATCCTCGGCGTGTTGATCGGCGTGCTGCCTGGCCTCGGCGGTGCCAACGGCGTGGCGATCCTGCTGCCGCTCACCTTCACGATGTCGCCGACCTCGGCCATCATCATGCTGTCGTGCATCTACTGGGGTGCGCTATTCGGCGGGGCCATCACCTCGATCCTGTTCAACATACCGGGCGAGCCGTGGTCGGTGGCCACCACCTTCGACGGCTATCCGATGGCGCAGAACGGGCAGGCCGGCGCGGCGCTGACCACGGCCTTCACCTCATCGTTCGTGGGCGCCTTTCTCGCGGTGGTGATGATCACCTTTCTCGCGCCGCTGGTCGCCAAGTTCGCGCTCAAGTTCGGCTCGCCCGAATTCTTCGCGGTGTACCTGCTGACCTTCTGCAGCTTCGTCGGCATGGGCAAAGGGTCGCCCTTCAAGATCCTGGCGTCGATGGCGCTGGGCTTTGCACTCGCGAGCGTGGGCATGGACACTGTTACCGGCCAGCTGCGCCTGACCTTCGGCCAGCCCGAGCTGATGCGCGGCTTCGACTTCCTGATTGCGGTGATCGGCCTGTTCGGCATCGGCGAGATTCTTCTGTCGATGGAAGAGGGCCTGAAGTTCTCCGGCAAGAGCGCGAAGATCGATCCCAAGGTCGTGTGGCAAACGTGGAAGCAGTTGCCCAAATACTGGGTGACCTCCATCCGCAGCTCGCTCATCGGCATCTGGATGGGCATCACGCCCGGCGGCGCAACACCAGCCTCGTTCATGAGCTACGGCCTTGCCAAGAAGATGTCGAAGAAGGGCGCCAAGTTCGGCACCGGCGAGATGGAAGGCGTGGTCGCACCCGAGACCGCCGCGCATGCAGCCGGCACGAGCGCGCTGCTGCCGATGCTGGCGCTGGGCATTCCCGGCTCGCCAACTGCTGCCGTGCTGCTGGGCGGCCTGCTGATCTGGGGCCTGCAGCCCGGTCCGCTGCTGTTCGTCGAGCAGAAAGACTTCGTCTGGGGCCTGATCGCCAGCATGTACCTCGGCAACATCGTCGGCCTGATCGTGGTGCTCAGCACCGTGCCGCTGTTCGCGTCGATCCTGCGCATTCCGTTCTCGATCATCGCGCCGGTGATCATCGTGATCTGCGCGATCGGCGCCTACACCGTGCACAACGCGATGCTCGACATCTGGTTCATGCTCGGCTTCGGCGTGATGGGCTATCTCTTCAAGAAGCTCGACTTTCCGCTCGCGCCGCTGGTGCTTGCGCTGGTGCTCGGCGACAAGGCCGAAGACTCATTCCGCCAGGCCATGCTGGTGTCGCAGGGCGACGTGATGGTGATGTTCTCGAACCCGCTGGTCGGCGGCATCACCACGCTGGCTCTGGTGCTGCTGTTCTGGCCGCTGATCTCCAAGGCGCTGGCGCTGCTCAACAGAAAGCCGAAGAAGCCCGACGAGTTCGCGGTCGAACGGCCGGTGGACTGAAACACAACGAGGAGCCAAAGACATGCCTGTGATCGCACTGACCCAGGAGATGGGTTCCCTCGCGAAAGACGTTTCGCTGAAACTCGCCGAGACGCTCGGCCTCGCCGTGATGCGCCACGAAGTCATCGAGCACGTGGCAGACCGCATGCAGGTCTCCACGAGCCTGATAGGCCGGCTGCGCGGCGGCAAGGCTGGCCTGGTGGAGCGCCTGACCACCGACTCGCGCAGCGTGGCGCTCTACACCGCCGAAGAGCTGTTCGCGCTGGCCGACCGCGGCAATGTGGTGCTGCGCGGCTGGGGCGCCACCTGCCTGCTGCAGCCGGTGCCGCACGTGGTGTGCGTGCGCATCACGCGCTCGTTGAAGAAGCGCGTCGAGTGGCTGATGGGCGACCTCGAAACCGACGACGCCGAATTCGCCGAAGCCGAGATCCGCCGCAGCGACCAGGCGCACGCCGCGCGCATGCACGCGCAGTTCGGCGTGACCTGGGGCGACCCGGTGCTCTACGACCTGGTGCTCAACACCGATCGTCTGTCCGTCGAGAGCTGCGTCGAGCAGATCCGGCTGATGGTGAGCCGGCCCGAGTTCGCAGAAACGCCCGCATCGCGTGCGCTGCTTGCCAACATGGCGCTGGAAGCACGTGTGCGCGCTGCGCTGAAGGAGCGTGAGGCAACGCGCGACATCAACGTGACGATCACCGCGAACCAGGGCGAGCTGATGCTGCGCGGCATCGTGCTCAACAGTGACGAGCGGGCGCAGACCGAGGCAGTTGCGGCGGAGGTGTCTGGTGTCAGCGGGGTCCACAACCAGTTGAGGCTGATGGCCAGCACGCGGCGCTTTGCTTCGGCGAAGCAGACCTGAGCGCGAGGCTCCGAATTCCCGATTTGCTCCCTCTCCCGCAAGCGGGAGAGGGAACCAATCCCTCAGCCGTGCCTAAATCTTCCCGCGCTTCCTCAATCGACTAAGGGTTTCTGCTGAGAGATTCAGATACGAAGCCAACTCCTTGCTGGGGATCCGGTCCTCGAGCTCCGGATGCTTTCGGATGAACCGATGCACGCGCCCCGCCGCATCGAGCAAATGCAGCGTGATCGTGTGCGCCATGATCTCGCTCATGCCCCGCATCACCAGGAACTCGAACAGTTCCTTGGTTTCCGCATGCCGGTTCAGAAAGGCGATCCATTCCTTCAGCGGAAGGCTCGCCACCCGCGCCTTCGTCACGCAGACGATGCCGTAGGGCGTCGGCGTACCCAGCCGCAGCGCGGCATAGCTCGTTTCCATGTCGTTCTCGTCGGCGAAGCGAAGGATCATTTCCTTGCCCTCCGGGTTGCTCACCACCCGCTTGAGGATGCCGTCGAGGATGAAGTATTGCTCCATCTCCCGCACCCCCTGGTGCAGCAGGAACTCGCCCTTGTTGCCGTCCACGATGACGAGATGGGTTTCCAGTTCGGCGCGGTCGGCTTCGCTCAGGTCCTTGAGAAGGATGTTCTGCCGGAGCTGGGCACGAATGATGTTTTTCTCCGGGTGGTTTTCCAACAACGTCATGGTCACCGTCTTGCTCGATTTTTTCGCTGCCGGCGCCATTCATCGGGGCGCGCCGTTTTCGGGAAAGTTGACCGAGGTCAACGGCCGAAAGCTTGAGCCCGAATCATAGTCTTGGCTCGGGCCTTGGCCATTCACCCATGCAGAAGGAGAGACATGTCTTCAGTCAGAACAGAGAAAGAGGCAACCACCACGCTGGACGATGCCCTCAAGCCCGTGAAAACCCGCGATGCCGATGGCGAACAAGTGGTTCGCGCCCTCAAGAGCTTGACGGAAGACACGCCGGCCGCCGAGACCATCGACGGCTTCCATCTTGTCATCGATGCGCTCAAGCTCAACGACATCGACACCATCTTCGGCCTGCCCGGCATCCCGATCACCGACCTCACGCGCATGGCCCAGGCCGAAGGCCTGCGCGTCATCTCGTTCCGCCATGAGCAGCACGCCGGCAACGCCGCCGCTGCAGCTGGCTTCCTCACGCAGAAGCCCGGCATCTGCCTCACGGTGTCGGCCCCCGGCTTCCTCAACGGCCTCACAGCGCTGGCCAACGCCACCACCAACTGCTTCCCGATGATCCTTATCAGCGGCTCCAGCGAGCGCGAGATCGTCGACCTGCAGCAAGGCGACTACGAAGAAATGGACCAGCTCGCCATCGCCAAGCCGCTGTGCAAGGCCGCCTTCCGCGTGCTGCACGCAGAAGACATCGGCGTGGGCATTGCACGCGCCATCCGTGCTGCACTGTCGGGCCGCCCGGGCGGCGTGTACCTCGACCTGCCCGCCAAGCTGTTCGCCCAGACCATGGACGCAGCGGCCGGCAAGAAGTCGCTCATCAAGGTCGTCGACCCGGCGCCGCGACAGATCCCCGCACCCGATGCCGTCAAGCGCGCGCTCGACCTGCTCAAGGGCGCAAAGCGTCCACTGATCCTGCTCGGCAAGGGTGCTGCCTATGCGCAGGCCGATGCCGACATCCGCGCATTCGTCGAGAAGACGGGTATTCCCTACCTGCCGATGTCGATGGCCAAGGGCCTGCTGCCCGACACCCATGTGCAGTCGGCCGCGGCCGCGCGCTCCTACGTGCTGCAGGAAGCCGACGTCGTGCTGCTGGTCGGCGCGCGCCTGAACTGGCTGCTCTCGCACGGCAAGGGCAAGACCTGGGCGCAGGAAAAGGGCGCCAAGCAGTTCATCCAGATCGACATCGCACCGACCGAGATCGACAGCAACGTCGCCATCGAAGCACCCGTGATCGGCGACATCGGCTCCTGCGTTGCCGCGCTGCTGGCCGGCATCGATGCCAAGTGGGCCAAGCCCCCGGCCGAGTGGACCGGTGCGATTGCCGAGCGCAAGGACAAGAACCTGTCGAAGATGGCCGTCACGCTGGCCGCACGGCCTTCGCCGATGAACTTCCACAGCGCGCTCAGCGTGATCCGCGACCAGGTGAAGGCGCGGCCCGATGCCATCGTCGTCAACGAAGGCGCCAACACGCTCGACTTCGCGCGCAGCATCGTCGACATGTACGAGCCGCGCAAGCGCCTGGACGTGGGCACCTGGGGGATCATGGGCATCGGCATGGGCTTCTCGGTGGCCGCAGCCGTCGTCACCGGCAAGCCGGTGATCGCCATCGAGGGCGACAGCGCCTTCGGCTTCAGCGGCATGGAGGTGGAAACCATCTGCCGCTACAACCTGCCGATCTGCGTCATCGTCTTCAACAACAACGGCGTCTACCGCGGCACCGACGTGAACGCCAGCGGCACGCCCGACGTGGCGCCCACCGTGTTCGTCAAGAACGCGCGCTACGACAAGCTGATGGAAGCCTTCGGCGGCGTCGGCGTGCACGCCACCACTGCCGATGAACTTCAAAAGGCCCTGGCCGAGGCGGTTGCCTCAGGCCGGCCGACCCTGATCAATGCCGTCATCGACGAGACCGCCGGCACCGAAAGCGGCCGCATCACGAGCCTGAACCCCAGCACGGCGAAGAAGAAGTAACCCGAGTTCCATCATTCAAGGAGATATCCAAATGAGCAGCAGCAACAACAAACCACTCAGCGGCATCAAGATCATCGACTTCACGCACGTGCAAGCCGGTCCCGCCTGCACGCAGATGCTGGCCTGGTTCGGCGCCGACGTCATCAAGGTCGAGCGCCCCGGCGCCGGCGACGTCACGCGTTCGCAGCTGCGCGACATTCCCGATGTCGATGCGCTGTACTTCACCATGCTCAACAGCAACAAGCGCTCGCTGACGCTGGACACCAAGCAGCCCGAAGGCAAGGTCGTGCTGGAGAAGCTGATCCGCGAATCCGACGTGCTGGTCGAGAACTTCGGCCCCGGCGCGCTCGACCGCATGGGCTTTACCTGGGAGCGCATCCAGGAACTCAACCCCAAGATGATCGTCGCCTCGGTCAAGGGCTTCAGCGACGGCCACCACTACGACGACCTGAAGGTGTACGAGAACGTTGCGCAGTGCGCCGGCGGCGCCGCCTCGACCACCGGCTTCTGGGACGGCCCGCCCACCGTGAGCGCCGCGGCCCTCGGCGACAGCAACACCGGCATGCACCTGGCCATCGGCATCCTCACGGCCATCATCGGCCGCCAGCAGACTGGCAAGGGCCAGCGCGTGGCCTGCGCGATGCAGGACGCGGTGCTCAACCTCTGCCGCGTGAAGATGCGCGACCAGCTGCGCCTGGACAAGCTCGGCTACCTGGAGGAATACCCGCAGTACCCGCACGGCACCTTCAGCGACGTGGTGCCGCGCGGCGGCAATGCCGGCGGTGGCGGCCAGCCGGGCTGGGTGCTCAAGTGCAAGGGCTGGGAGACCGACCCGAACGCCTACATCTACTTCACGGTGCAAGGCCATGCCTGGGCTCCCATCTGCGACGCCATCGGCAAGCCCGAGTGGAAGACCGACCCCGACTACACGACCCCGAAGGCACGCCAGCCGCACATCACCGACATCTTCGCGACCATCGAGGGCTGGCTGGCCGACAAGACCAAGTTCGAGGCGGTCGACATCCTGCGCAAGTTCGACATTCCCTGCGCACCGGTGCTGACGATGAAGGAACTGCTGCACGACCCGTCGCTGCGCGCCAGCGGCTCCATCGTCGAAGTGCCGCACAAGGAGCGCGGCAGCTACTTCACCGTGGGCAGCCCGATCAAGTTCTCGGACCTCAAGCCCGAGATCACCGGCTCGCCGCTTCTGGGTGAGCACACCGAGGAAGTGCTGGCGGAGCTGGGCTACAGCAAGGACCAGATCTCCAACCTGCGCGAAGCCAAGGCTGTGTAGGCCGGGTTCACTGCGGGGGCTTCACCCTCCGCAGTGAACGACGACATGTAGACAGGTAGCGCCGGGAGGCACGTATGCAAACGAACCTGGATTTCAAGCAGCTCGTCGAAGGCGCCGGCGACGCGATCATGGTGTGCGATGCGGCAGGCGCGATCACGTTGTGGAATCGCGCCTCCGAGCGCATCTTCGGCTTCACCGAAGCCGAGGCGCTCGGCAAGTCGCTCGACCTGATCATTCCCCAGCGGCAACGCCAGCGGCACTGGGACGGCTACAACAAGACGATGGAAACCGGCGTCACCAAGTACGGCGCCGACCTGCTGCGCGTACCGGCGCTGCACAAGGACGGGCACACGCTGTCGATCGCCTTCACGGTGTCGATGCTGTTCTCCGCCGATCACGAGGTCACGGGCATCGTTGCCATCGTTCGCGACGAGACCGCCCGCTTTGCCGAGGAGCGCAAATTGCGCGCCCGTCTGGTAGAAGTCGAAGCCACGATGATCAAAGAAGGAGACAGTCAATGAGCAAAGCACTCGAGGGCGTTCGAATCCTCGATTTCACCCATGTGCAGTCCGGCCCCACCTGCACCCAACTGCTGGCCTGGTTCGGCGCTGACGTGATCAAGGTCGAGCGTGCAGGCGAAGGCGACGCAACGCGCGGCCAGCTGCGCGACATTCCCGGTGCGGACAGCCTCTACTTCACGATGCTGAACCACAACAAGCGCTCGATCACGCTGGACACCAAGAAGCCCAAGGGCAAGGAAGTTCTCGACAGCCTGATCAAGACCTGCGACGTGCTGGTCGAGAACTTCGCGCCCGGCGCACTCGACCGCATGGGCATTACCTGGGCCCACATCCAGAAGCTCAATCCGCGAATGATCGTGGCCTCGGTCAAGGGCTTCGGCCCCGGCAAGTACGAGCACTGCAAGGTCTACGAGAACGTGGCCCAGTGCGCCGGCGGCGCGGCATCGACCACCGGCTTCGAGGACGGCCCGCCGCTCGTGACCGGCGCGCAGATCGGCGACAGCGGCACCGGCCTGCACCTGGCGCTCGGCATCCTCGCCGCGCTGTTCCAGCGCAATAGCACCGGGCGTGGCCAGCAGGTGCTCGCGCCGATGCAGGACGCCGTGCTCAACCTCTGCCGCGTGAAGATGCGCGACCAGCAGCGCCTGGAACGCACCGGCACCATGCACGAGTACCCGCAATACCCGGACGGCAAGTTCGGCGATGCAGTGCCGCGCGCCGGCAATGCATCGGGCGGCGGCCAGCCCGGCTCGATTCTCAAGTGCAAGGGCTGGGAGACCGACCCCAACGCGTACATCTACTTCATCACGCAGGCCGCAGTGTGGCCGGCGGTGTGCAAGGTCATCGGCGAAGAAGGCTGGATCAACGACGAGGCCTACGCCACGCCGGCAGCGCGCCTGCTGCACCTGAAACCGATCTTCGCGCGCATCGAGCAATGGACCATGACCAAGACCAAGTTCGAGGCCATGGACATCCTCAACGAGTACGACATTCCCTGCGGGCCGATCCTCTCGATGAAGGAGATCGCCGCGGACGAATCGCTGCGCGAGACCGGCACCATCGTCGAGGTCGACCACCCGGTGCGCGGCAAGTACCTGACGGTGGGCAACCCCATCAAGATGTCCGACAGCCCGACGGTGGTGACGCGTTCGCCGCTGCTCGGCGAGCACACCGAGGAAGTGCTGCGGCAACTCGGCTACGGCGCGGACGAGCTGGAGACACTGCGCGCCGAACGCGTGATCTGAGAAAGCGCGGCGGGCTCAGGCCCGTTGCCACCATGAGTTGAAAAGAAAGCGCTGCCTGCGGGTGGCGCGGAAGGCCCTTGGGCGCGTGGATTTGGCGCCTTCCATCCATAACTCATGGTGAATGGTTTTTATAAATTCATTTAATTTTTATTTATTGTCCGTCGACCCTACATTTTGAACTCGCCGGGATTTTTCATCCGATTTACCCATTCGGCATTCATTCAAGGAGAAGGTCATGGAAAACCATTCACCCATTCAGTACTGGCGCGACGAAATCGAGCGCAATGCCTATAACGCAGCATTCTTCGAATTGGGCCTGCGCTGGCATTGGGACGGCGAAACCTACGACCGCCTGATGGGCCTGAACCAGAGTGCCAACGAGCGTATCGGCCATTATCTGAAGACCCATCAGCCGCATCTGCTGAAGGCCTACGACGCCGAATTTTTGGCCGAGGCAATCGAGCAGAAGAAGGAATTGCACAGAAAGCGGGAAATGGCTTCGTCGAGCTATTTCAATTGGGCGGAAAGCCACGGCGTCGAGCTCGGCGCCTGAAATTCCTTGCAAATAAGCAATCTGCTCCGACCATGAACATCCACGAATACCAGGGCAAGGACGTGTTGCGCCAATACGGCGTGGCGACACCCCGTGGATTCGTCTGCCGTTCGTCCGACGAGGCGGCAGACGCCGCCACCCGTCTCGGCGGCCGGGCTTGGGTGGTGAAGGCGCAGATCCATGCAGGCGGCCGCGGCAAGGGCGGCGGCGTGAAGCCCGCGTGGTCCGTCGCCGAAGTGCGGCGGCACGCGGACCAGATGCTCGGCATGACGCTGAAGACGCCGCAGACGGGCCCCGAAGGCCGTGTGGTGAAGCAGCTGCTGGTCGAGGAGAGCGTGGAGATCGACAAGGAGCTGTACCTCGGCTTCGTGGTCGACCGCAATTCGCAGCGCGTGGCGCTGATGGCTTCGAGCGAAGGCGGCATGGACATCGAGGAGGTGGCCGCGCGCACGCCCGAGAAGATCCACAAGCTCTTCATCGACCCGGATACCGGCCTGCGGATTGCCGATGCAGACGGCATCGCGCGCCGCATCGGCATCTCCGAGCGATCGGTGGTGCAGGCGCGCGTGTTCATGCAGAACCTCTATCAAGCCTTCGATGGCAGCGACGCTTCGCTGGCCGAGATCAATCCGCTGGTGCTCACGCGCGACGGCCGCGTGATTGCGCTCGACGCGAAGTTCGACTTCGACGCCAACGCGCTGTTCCGCCAGCCGGAGATTGCCGCGATGCGCGACTTCGACGAGGAAGATCCGGTGGAGGTAGAGGCCTCGAAGTTCGATCTTTCGTACATCGCGCTCGACGGCGACATCGGCTGCCTGGTCAATGGCGCGGGCCTTGCGATGGCGACGATGGACGCAATCAAGCTCTACGGCGGCTCGCCAGCCAACTTCCTCGACGTGGGCGGCGGTGCAACGGCGGAGAAGGTGACCGAGGCCTTCAAGCTGATGCTGCGCAACCCGAAGCTCAAGGCAGTGCTCGTCAACATCTTCGGCGGCATCATGAAGTGCGACGTGATCGCGCACGGTGTCGTTACAGCAGCGCGAGAGACCGGTCTCACCGTGCCGCTGATCGTGCGCATGAAGGGCACCAATGAGGACCTGGGAAGGACCATCCTCGCGCAGTCGGGGCTGTCGATCATCAACACCGACGACATGGCCGAGGCTGCACAGCGGGCCATTGGTGCGGCTCGGAACTGGGTGCGCTAGGTATGAAAGCTTGCTTCCTCATTCGCTGTTTTTCGGGGTGCGCTCACGCCGACGGGGTACCTTGCTCCGCGAATGTCCCCCGGCCTGCGGCCTCCTCCTTTATTTCGCTGCGCAAGGCACCCCATCGACGTGATCGTTCAGAGCACTGGTTGATCGGCCAGCACCAGAGCCGCGCTTCTTGTGCACGGGGCATCGGGTACTCCCCGCAGCGAAATAAAGGAGGAGGCCGCAGGCCGGGGGACATTCGCGGAGGGGAGTACCCGGTGTCCTGTGCACGCACCCCGAAGCCAAGCAACCACAAGATGGAGCAAGTGAAATGTCCATCCTGATCAACAAGCACACCCGCGTCATCACGCAGGGCATCACCGGCAAGACAGGCCAGTTCCACACACAGGCCTGCCTCGAATACGGCAACGGCAGACACTGCTTCGTCGCGGGCGTGAACCCGATGAAGGCCGGCCAGTCGATGGGCAACATCCCGATCTTCGGCACCGTGAAAGAAGCAAAGGCCGAGACAGGCGCCACCGTCTCCGTGATCTACGTGCCGCCAGCCTTCGCAGCAGCGGCAATCGACGAAGCAGTCGATGCTGAGCTCGACCTCGTCATCTGCATCACCGAAGGCATCCCCGTGCGCGACATGATCCGCACCCGCCACCGCATGCAGGGCCGCAAGACACTGCTGCTCGGCCCCAACTGCCCAGGGCTCATCACGCCCGGCGAAATCAAGATCGGCATCATGCCGGGGCACATCCACCAGCGCGGCCGCATCGGTGTGGTCTCGCGCTCGGGCACGCTGACCTACGAGGCCGCGAGCCAGCTTGCAAGCTTCGGCATCGGGCAGTCGACTGTGGTCGGCATCGGTGGCGACCCGGTCGGCGGGCTGCGGCACATCGACGTGCTGAAGATGTTCAACGACGACCCGCGTACCGACGCCGTGATCATGGTCGGCGAGATCGGCGGCGATGCCGAAGAGGAGTGCGCGCGATGGATTCGCGACCACATGCGCAAGCCCGTTGTCGGCTTCATCGCCGGTGCCAGCGCGCCGCCGGGCAAGCGCATGGGCCATGCGGGCGCAATCATTTCCGGCGGCCGTGGCACTGCTGAGGAAAAGCTCGCGGTGATGAAGGAATGCGGCATTCACGTGACGCGCAATCCGGCCGAGATGGGAAAGCTGCTCGCGTCGCTCGTGATCCCCGACTACCTCCCGTTCGATTGACTGATTGACCGACGGTAGGCCGCCCAGAATTTTCATCAATCCAGAAAGCAGATAACAACATGGAACAGCAGCAGAAGAAATGGGTCCGCTTCGAGCATGCCGGTGGCATCGGCTTCGGCACACTGGAGGGCGATGCCGTGCACGAGCGCCAGGGCGACATGTTCGGCAGCTCAGAGCTCACGGGCCGCGTGTTCGCGCTGGCCGGGCTGCAACTGCTCACGCCCACCGAGCCGACCAAGGTCATCGCGCTATGGAACAACTTCCACGCATTGGGCGCGAAGCTGAGCCTGCCGGTGCCGGCCGAGCCGCTGTACCTGCTGAAGACGCCCAACTCATACCTCGCGCCCGGCGCTCCCATCCGCAAGCCGCTGTGCGACGGCAAGGTGGTATTCGAAGGCGAACTCGGCATCGTGATCGGCAAGACCGCCACCGCCGTCTCCGAGGTCGATGCGCTCGACCATGTGTTCGGCTACACCTGCGCCAACGACGTGACCGTGGCCGACATCCTCAACCGCGACGCCTCGTTCGCGCAGTGGGTGCGCGCCAAGGGCTTCGACACCTTCTGCCCGATGGGCCCGGTGGTCGCCACCGGCCTCGACCCTGCGACGCTCACCGTCACCACGCTGCTCAACGGCGAAGTGCGGCAGAACTACCCGATCAGCGACATGCGCTTTTCGGTGCAGCAACTCGTGAGCCTCATCTCGCAGGACATGACGCTGCACCGCGGCGACGTGATCCTCTGCGGCACCTCGGTCGGCGTCGGCTCGATGAAGCCCGGCAGCCTCGTGGAGATCGAGATCGACGGCATCGGCAAGCTCAGCAACCGCTTCGGCTGACACATCGCCGAAGGGTCGCGCAACGAATTCAACTCTTGGGGATCGACATGAAGATTGCAATCATCGGCGCGGGCGCCATCGGCGGACTGGTTGGCGCAAAGCTCGCGCTGGCCGGCGAGGACGTGACGTTCATCGTGCGCGGCGCCAACCTCGATGCCATCGGCAAGAACGGCATCAAGCTGATCTCGGCCGAAGGCGAGGAACAGGTGGCGCGCAACGTCAAGGCCACCGACCGCTATGACGAGGCCGGCCCGCAGGACATCGTCGTCCTCGCGATGAAGGCCCACCAAGTCGAGGCGGTGGCCAACGACGTGCCAAAGCTGTTCGGGCCCGACACGGTGGTCGTGACCATGCAGAACGGCATTCCGTACTGGTACTTCCACCAGCACGGCGGCGCGCTCGCGGGCACGCCGGTGCGCAGCGTCGATCCCTCGGGGCTGGTCGCCGCGAAGATCCCCGCGCAGCGCGTGATCGGCTGCGTGGTGTATCCGGCATCGGAGCTGATCGCGCCTGGCGTGGTCAAGCACATTGAAGGCGACCGTTTCCCTGTTGGCGAGCTCGATGGCTCGACGAGCGAGCGTGTGAACCGTGTCTCTGCCTGCTTCACAGGTGCTGGCTTCAAGGCGCCCGTGCTCGACAACATCCGCTCCGAGATCTGGCTCAAGCTGTGGGGCAACCTGACCTTCAACCCGATCAGCAGCCTCTCGCATTCGACCCTGGTCGACATCTGCCAGTACCCGCCTTCGCGCGAGCTTGCCGCAGCGATGATGCGCGAGGCCCAGGCCGTTGCGCACAAGCTCGGCATCGAGTTCCGTGTGACGCTCGAAAAGCGCATTGCGGGCGCCGAGAAGGTCGGCAAGCACAAGACATCGATGCTGCAGGACGTGGAGGCAGGACGCGCACCGGAGATCGACGCACTGGTAGGCGCGGTGGTCGAACTGGCCCGGCTCACTGAGACCCCGACGCCGCACATCGACACCGTCTACAGCCTGGTCAAGCTGCTCGCGCGCACGATGGAAGACCAGCGCGGCCGGGTCAAGCTCCATGAAATGACGACAGCATGAGACGCACACGCAGCGCAAAGATCGTCGCCACGCTCGGCCCGGCCACCACCGACGAGCCGGCCATCCGCGCGCTGTTCGAGCGTGGCGTGGACGTGTTCCGGCTCAACTTCAGCCACGGCACGCAGCACGACCACGCGCGGCGTCTGGAAACCATCCGTCGCCTCGAGAAGGAATTCAACCGGCCCATCGGCATCCTGCTCGACCTGCAGGGGCCGAAGCTGCGGCTGGGCACTTTCGAAGGCGGCCGCGCGCAGCTCGATGCGGGCGCGCGCTTCCGGCTCGACATGGACAAGACCAGCGGCAGCGCACGCCGCGCGCCGCTGCCGCATCCGGAAATCTTCGCTGCGCTGCAGGACGGCACCGAGCTGCTGCTCGACGACGGCAAGCTGCGGCTGCGCGTGGACAGCCACGGCGCCGACTTCGCAGAGACCACGGTGCTGGTCGGCGGGCCTATCTCCGACCGCAAGGGCGTGAACGTGCCGAGCGTGCTGCTGCCGATCTCGCCGCTGACACCGAAGGACCGCGACGACCTCGACTTCGGCCTGTCGATGGGCGTCGACTGGGTTGCGCTCTCGTTTGTGCAGCGGCCCGAGGACATCGAGGAGGCGCGCGCCATCATCGGGACGCGCGCCTGGATCATGGCCAAGCTGGAGAAGCCCGCCGCCATCGAGCACCTGGACGCGATCGTCGCGCTGTGCGACGGCCTGATGGTGGCGCGCGGCGACCTTGGCGTGGAGCTGCCGCCAGAGCAGGTGCCCGAGCTGCAGCGCCTGATCGTGCGCGCCTGCCGCAAGGGCGGCAAGCCGGTGGTGGTGGCGACGCAGATGCTCGAGTCGATGATCGCCTCGCCGGTGCCCACGCGCGCCGAAGTGTCGGACGTTGCGACCGCCATCTACGACGGCGTCGATGCGGTGATGCTCTCGGCTGAATCGGCTTCGGGCAAGTACCCGCTCGAAGCGGTCGCGATGATGGACCGCATCATCGTGCGCGTGGAAGCCGATCCTTCGTATCGCGCGGGCATCGATGCCACGCACGATGCGGCGCTGTCGACCACGGCCGATGCCGTGTGCGCCTCGCTGCGCCAGGTGGCCGCGCTTCTCGCGCCGGCTGCCACCGTCACATACACCTCCTCGGGCTTCACCAGCCTGCGCGCGGCGCGCGAGCGCCCGGCCGTGCCGATATTGAGCCTCACGCCCGACACCGTCGCGGCGCGCCGCATGGCGATGGTCTGGGGCGTGCATGCGGTGCTGGTCGACGACGTGCACGACGTGGGCGAGATGATCGAATGCGCCTGCCGCACGGCACGCACCGAGGGCTTCGCGAAGGCGGGCGACGACGTGGTGGTGGTCGCGGGCCTGCCCTTCGGGCAGTCGGGCACGACGAACCTGTTGCATGTCGCGCGAATACCGGACTGAAGCGGACTGAGCGCGCGGCGTCAGCGCAGGTGTTGCGCTGTACGATGCCGCTCGACTGCAGCCACCTTCTTTCCCGATGAAGCATGCGACCCTGCGCCAGTTGAAAGTTTTCGAGGCAGTGGCGCGGCTGCTGAGTTTTTCGCGCGCGGCCGAGGAGCTTCATCTCACGCAGCCCGCCGTCTCCACGCAGGTGCGCAAGCTCGAGGAACACGCGGGCAATGCGCTGTTCGAGCAGTTCGGCAAGAAGATCTACCTCACGCCCGCGGGCACCGAACTGCTGCAGATCAGCCGCGCGATCATCCAGCAGTTCGAGGCGGCCGAGAACGCGATGATGCAGTTCAAGGGCGTCTCGGGCGGAAAGCTCAACGTGGGCGTGATCAGCGCGGGCGACTACTTCTTTCCGCGCCTGCTGGTCGAGTTCGCTAGCCGCCACCAGGGCGTGACGCTGAACTTCACGGTGCACAACCGCGCGGGGCTGCTGACCCACATTGCCGAGAACCTCACGGACCTCGCGATCATGGTGCGGCCGCCGACCGATCTGGACACCGTCAACCAGCCGTTCGCACCGCACCCTTACGTGATCGTCGCGGCACCGGGCCACCCGCTGGTGGGCGTGAAGAAGATCCCGATGGCACGGCTGATGCGCGAGCCCTTCGTGGTGCGCGAGAAAGCATCGGACACCTGGCATTCGATGGAAGACGGCTTTGGCGGCGACCTGAGCGGCATCAACATCGCAATGGAAATCCGCAGCACCGAAACCATCAAGCAGGCGGTGATCGCGGGCATGGGCGTGAGCTTCGTGTCGGCTCACACGGTGAGCCAGGAGATGCGCGCGGGCAGTCTCTGCGTGCTCGATGTCGAAGGCTTTCCGCTGATGCTCAACTGGTACGTGGTGCACCGCCGAAGCAAGCGCCTGCCACCGGTGGCGCAGGCCTTCAAGGACTTTCTGCTGAGCGACGGGCCGTCGCTGATCTCGCAGATCGTGCCGTTCGGGAACCACAAAGAAAAAGAGCGCGGCGAGTAACTCGCGCGCTCTTTGTGGGGGAGAGGTCCGGTGCGGCGGCTCAACGCTGCACTGCCGCCCTGCGGCGTTGCATCAGCGCGGCGCGTGCGGCCTTGTAGAAGATCACGATCGGCAGTGCGGCGAACAGTTCGCGCATTGCGTCGTTGGCGGTGGACGAAGAGGCCGGAGTACGGAGGCTGCTGGAATTCAGGGTGGTGTGGCTCATTGAGGGCTCCAAAGGATTGAATCTAAAAGACCGAAGGGATTACCCTGAATTTTAGGGTTTACCCTAGACGAGAGCAAACGCCATTTTCGCGTTTCTTGACCTAGGTCAATTTTTTCGGAGGCAGACAGGTTCTTGCGTAGGCCTGCAACCCGTCTGCAGGAGCGCTTCCGGAGCACATGAGGGAGCGAGCAACGCGCATCGCAAATTCATGAAGGCCATCGCACGGGCCATCGAAAGTTCGCGCGAAGACTTCCGCGATTTTTTCTTCATCGCAATGCCATCGCATCGCGCGATGCACATCGCATGCAGCGTGATGCGTGCACGCATCGCAGTGTGTTCAGTGCGGCATCGACACACGCAAAGTGCGCGCGCAACGAGACCTCGTGCTAGGGATATCACGGGGGTCCCACGAGAGCGCGATTCGTGTGAACTTGACTGAGGTCAAGAGTTTTTGAGTCGCTCGGTCCGACAGTCATTCACGCGCAGAAAACTGGTGATCCCAATGCCGTGTAGCGATGCCAAGGAAACCTCGTCGCCTTTCGATGCGCACCGATCGCTCGACTGATTGCTCTGTATTCGCAGCCTGTCGGACTTAAACGAAAACACCAAGGACAACTCCATGACTCGGCCCACCTCCACGACCGCGGGTTCCAACCCCGCGATGTACCCCCCGTCCGAAACCTATGGCGCCACCGCGACGCGGTCCGAGGCGTTCCGATGGGGTCAGTTGCTGATCGGCATCGTCTGCATGGCGATGATCGCGAACCTGCAGTACGGATGGACGCTCTTCGTCAATCCGATCGCAGACAAGCACGGCTGGAGCCGTGCCGCGATCCAGGTCGCGTTCACCATCTTCGTGCTCACAGAGACATGGCTCGTGCCCATCGAAGGCTATCTGGTCGACCGCTTCGGCCCGCGTCCCGTGGTGCTGGTGGGCGGCGTGCTGTGCGGCCTGGGTTGGGTGCTCAACTCGGTGGCCGACTCGCTGCTGCTGCTGTACATCGCGGCGGCCGTTGGCGGTATCGGCGCCGGTGCTGTCTACGGCACCTGCGTGGGCAATGCGCTCAAGTGGTTCCCCGATCGCCGGGGGCTTGCCGCGGGCATGACCGCAGCGGGCTTCGGTGCGGGCTCGGCCCTCACGATCATTCCGATCTCCGCGATGATCAAGTCGAGCGGCTATGAATCTGCGTTTCTGTATTTTGGGATCGGGCAGGGACTCATCGTGTTCCTGCTCGCATGGATGCTGACCCGTGCACCGAGCCACTCCAAGGCATCGAACAGCCGCAACGTGCAGCAGGCGGGCCGCGACTACGCGCCGTCCGAGGTGCTGCGCTCGCCCGTGTTCTGGGTGATGTACGCGATGTTCGTGATGGTGGCCGCCGGCGGCCTGATGGCCACGGCGCAGCTCGCGCCCATTGCCAAGGACTTCAAGATCATGGACGTGCCGGTCAACATCATGGGCCTGGTGCTGCCCGCGCTGACCTTCGCGCTCGCCATCGACCGCGTGCTCAACGGCTTGACGCGGCCCTTCTTCGGCTGGGTGTCCGACAAGATCGGCCGCGAGCAGACCATGTTCATCGCCTTCGCGATGGAGTCGGTCGGCATCCTGATGCTCTACCACTACGGCCAGAACCCGGTGCTCTTCGTGATCCTGACGGGTATCGTGTTCTTTGCCTGGGGCGAGATCTACAGCCTGTTCCCATCGACCTGCGCCGACACCTTCGGATCGAAGTACGCGGCGTCGAACGCCGGCATGCTTTACACCGCGAAGGGCACGGCCTCGCTGCTGGTGCCGTTGTCGAGCGTGCTCGCGGCAGCCACCGGCAGCTGGCAGGCGGTCTTCATCGTGGCCAGCGCGGTCAATGCGCTCGCGGCGCTGATGGCGTGGTTCGTGTTGCGGCCGATGCGCCGCAAGCACATCGAGGCGAGCCGCGTCGTCGAATAAATAGACCAACATCGGCTTTCCGTCAGCCGGTACCATCCGGCTTTCTTTCGCCCACGCAGCCCTGCCATGAAGATGGCAGGGCTTTTCGCCGATGCACAGGAGCCCGCAGTGACCATCTACCGACTTGACGCGCATGAACCGGTCATCGACGCCAGCGCCCGCGTGGCCGAGAGCGCCAGCGTGATCGGCCAGGTCGTGCTCGCAGCCGGCAGCCGCGTCGGCGCGAATGCGGTGCTGCGCGGCGACAACGAGCCCATCACCATCGGCCGCGGCAGCCATGTGCAGGCGGGCGTGATGCTGCATGCCGACCCGGGCTATCCGCTGACCATCGGCGACGACGTGACGGTGGAGCCGCACGTGATGCTCCACGGCTGCACCGTCGGCGACGGCGCCGTGGTCGGCGAGCACACCATCGCGCTCAACGGCTCGGTGGTCGGCCGTGCGTGCATCGTCGAGTCCGGTTCGCTGCTGACCGAGGGCAAGGTCTTTCCCGACCGCTCGCGCATCGCGGGCAGGCCCGCGAAGGTCACAGGCGAGGTCGATGACGCTGAGGCCGAAGCGCTTCTGCGCAGGGCGCGCGACAGCGCCGGTCCCTTCGCCCGTTAGGGCCTTTCCGCACCCTCCCGAAACCCTGCGCGCCCGCAGGGTTTGTGCGCATTGGCACCGTGCTTGTTTCGGCGGAAATTGACTTGCGTCAAGGCCCCCGGCGCCCGATTCATCGACATTGATCCTCAAGCGGATGGCCGCGGGATTCACGTCGAATTTCATGACGTTGGTCCCGTGACAGAACCACGATGAAAACAGCTCCGCTTGCAAGCAGACAGCAATGCAGCAGCGGCGCCGGCAACGGACCAGATCGGACGGGATCATGAAACTACAACAAGCGCAGCAGGGGCACGAGGTACCGCATCCGGCCTTCGGCCCCACCGACAAGGAAGACGAACTCGTCGCCGTGCATCGCAGCCTGCTGCAGCATGCGGACGAACCCGGCGCGCTGCTGCCGATCCTGCACGACGTGCAGGACGCATTGGGCTACATCCCCGCGCACACGGTGCCGGTGATTGCCGACGCGCTGAACCTCTCGCGTGCAGAGGTGCACGGTGTCGTCACCTACTACCACCACTTCCGTGCCGAGCCGGCTGGCCGGCACGTGATCCAGATCTGCCGCGCCGAGGCCTGCCAGGCGATGGGCGCGGACGCCTTGCTCGCCCACGCGGAACTGCGCCTGGGTTGCAATGCGCACGGCACCTCGAAGGACGGCGCCTTCACGCTGGAGCCTGCGTTCTGCCTCGGCCTGTGCGCTTCATCGCCCGCGATGACGCTCGACGACCAGCCGCATGCGCGCATGACGGCCAAGAGCTTCGATGCGCTGGTCGCGCAGACCGCGGGAGGCCGCGCATGAGCACCATCACCGTCTACGTGCCTCGAGACTCGGCCGCACTCGCGGCGGGCGCCGATCGCGTGGCCCGATGCATCGCGAAGGAAGCCGCTGCGCGCGGCCTCATGCTCGAGCTCGTTCGCAACGGTTCGCGCGGCATGTTCTGGCTCGAACCGCTGGTCGAAGTGAACACACCGAGCGGCCGCATCGCCTACGGACCGGTGACGCCCGACGACGTGGCTGGCCTGTTCGATGCCGGCTTCCTCACCGGCGGCAAGCATCCGCTCGCGCTCGGCCTGACCGAAGACATTCCCTACCTGAAGAAGCAGGAGCGCCTGACCTTCGCGCGCATGGGCATCACCGACCCGGTGTCGCTGACCGACTACCAGGCCTACGAAGGCTTTGCCGGCCTGCGCCGCGCGCTGGCGCTCGCACCCGAAGAAATCGTGCAGCAGGTGCTCGACTCGGGCCTGCGCGGGCGCGGCGGCGCGGCCTTTCCGGCCGGCATCAAGTGGAAGACGGTGCTGGGCACGGCTGCGGCGCAGAAGTACATCGTCTGCAATGCCGACGAGGGCGACTCGGGCACCTACTCCGACCGCATGACGATGGAGGGCGACCCCTTCATGCTGATCGAGGGCATGACCATCGCCGGCCTCGCCACCGGCGCGACGCAGGGCTACATCTACGTGCGCTCCGAATACCCGCACGCGATCGCGACGCTGAACGAGGCCATCCGCATTGCCGAGGCAGCGGGCTTCCTCGGCGACAACATCCTGCGTTCGGGCAAGCGCTTCTCGCTCGCGGTGCGCAAGGGCGCGGGCTCGTATGTGTGCGGCGAAGAAACGGCGTTGCTCGAAAGCCTCGAAGGCAAGCGCGGCATCGTGCGCGCCAAGCCGCCGCTGCCGGCCATTGAGGGCCTGTTCGGCCAGCCCACGCTGATCAACAACGTCATCACGCTGGCAAGCGTGCCGCTGATCCTGGCGCGCGGCGCGGCCTTCTATCGCGACTACGGCGTCGGCCGTTCGCGCGGCACGCTGCCGATGCAACTGGCCGGCAACATCAAGTACGGCGGCCTGGTGGAGAAGGCCTTCGGCGTCACGCTGCGCGAGTTGCTGTACGACTACGGCGGCGGCTCCGCCTCGGGCCGGCCGATCAAGGCGGTGCAGGTTGGCGGGCCGCTCGGCGCCTACCTGCCCGAATCGCAATGGGACCTGCCGCTCGACTACGAAGCCTATGCAGCCGTCGGCGGCACGGTGGGCCACGGCGGCATCGTGGTGCACGACGACACGGCCGACCTGTCGAAGCTCGCGCGCTATGCCATGGAGTTCTGCGCGCTCGAGTCGTGCGGCAAGTGCACGCCCTGCCGCATCGGCTCGACGCGCGGCGTCGAGGTCATCGACAAGATCCGCAGCAACCAGAACCGTCCGCAGCAGGTGATCTTGCTGCGCGACCTGTGCAACACGATGGTCCACGGTTCGCTGTGCGCCATGGGCGGCATGACGCCGTTTCCGGTGCTCTCGGCACTCGACCACTTCCCGCAGGACTTCGGTCTCGTGGTTCCCGATCGCGAAGCTGCCTAGGCGGTTGCGGCGCAGCAGCAGGAGTAAGAAAGACATGTTGGACCATCTCAAGGAAACCGATTACGGCACCCCCAAGCGCGAATCCACGCGCGAGGTGACGCTGGAGATCGACGGCAACGAAGTGACGGTGCCCGCGGGCACTTCGCTGATGCGCGCGGCGGTGGATGCGGGCATCCAGGTGCCCAAGCTCTGCGCCACTGACAGCCTGGAGCCCTTCGGCTCCTGCCGGCTGTGCCTGGTCGAGATCGAAGGCCGCAAGGGCTTTCCGGCCTCGTGCACCACGCCCGCCGAAGCCGGCATGAAGGTGCGCACCCAGACGCCCAAGCTGCAGGACCTGCGCAAGGGCGTGATGGAACTCTACATCTCCGACCATCCGCTGGACTGCCTCACCTGCTCGGCCAACGGCAACTGCGAGCTGCAGGACATGGCGGGCGTCACCGGCCTGCGCAACGTGCGCTACGGTTTCGACGGCGCCAACCACCTGAAGAGCGAGAAGGACGAGTCGAACCCGTACTTCAGCTACGACCCGTCGAAGTGCATCGTGTGCAACCGCTGCGTGCGCGCCTGCGAGGAAACGCAGGGCACCTTCGCGCTGACCATCAGCGGCCGCGGCTTCGAGTCGCGCGTGTCGCCGGGTCAGGACGAGGCCTTCATGGATTCGGAGTGCGTGAGCTGCGGCGCCTGCGTCGAAGCCTGCCCCACCGCCACCCTGCAGGAAAAGTCGGTGATCTGGCTCGGCCAGCCCGAGCACAGCGTGATCACCACCTGCGCCTACTGCGGCGTGGGCTGCGCCTTCAAGGCCGAGATGAAAGGCAACGAGGTCGTGCGCATGGTGCCGTGGAAAGACGGCAAGGCCAACGAAGGCCACTCCTGCGTCAAGGGCCGCTTCGCCTGGGGCTACGCGACGCACCAGGACCGCATGCTCAAGCCGATGATCCGCAAGAACATCACCGACCCATGGCAGGAAGTGAGCTGGGACACCGCGCTCAACTACGCCGCGGGCGAGTTCAAGCGCCTGCAGGCCAAGTACGGCAAGGACTCGATCGGCGGCATCACCTCGTCGCGCTGCACCAACGAAGAAACCTACCTGGTCCAGAAGCTGGTGCGCGCCGCCTTCGGCAACAACAACGTCGACACCTGTGCGCGCGTGTGCCATTCGCCCACGGGCTACGGCCTGAAGCAGACGCTGGGCGAATCGGCGGGCACGCAGACCTTTGCCTCGGTCGACAAGGCCGACGTCATCATGGTGATCGGCGCGAACCCGACCGACGGTCACCCGGTGTTCGCCTCGCGCATGAAGAAGCGGCTGCGCCAGGGCGCGAAGCTGATCGTGGTCGATCCGCGCCGTATCGACATCGTGAAGTCGCCTCATGTGAAGGCTTCGCACCACCTGCAGCTCAAGCCGGGCACCAACGTGGCCGTGGTGACGGCGCTGGCGCACGTCATCGTCACCGAAGGCCTGATGGCCGACGACTTCGTTGCCGAGCGCTGCGACACGGCTTCGTTCAAGGAATGGAAGTCGTACGTCGAGCAGCCGGAGCAGTCGCCTGAAGCCACCGAGAACGCTACCGGCGTGCCGGCGGCCGAGCTGCGCGCCGCCGCACGGCTGTTTGCTACG
Source organism: Variovorax multivorans (assembly GCF_051216835.1). Classification (NCBI taxonomy): domain Bacteria; kingdom Pseudomonadati; phylum Pseudomonadota; class Betaproteobacteria; order Burkholderiales; family Comamonadaceae; genus Variovorax; species Variovorax multivorans. Next base: position 522,886 of record NZ_JBPJZL010000003.1, on the reverse strand, counting down.
GCAGGCAACGGCGCCATCTACTACGGCCTGGGCGTGACCGAGCACAGCCAGGGCTCGACGACGGTGATGGGCATCGCCAATCTCGCGATGGTCACCGGCAACGTCGGGCGCGAAGGCGTGGGTGTCAACCCGCTGCGTGGCCAGAACAACGTGCAAGGCGCCTGCGACATGGGCTCGTTCCCGCATGAGCTGCCGGGCTACCGCCATGTGTCTGACAGCACCACGCGCGCCTCGTTCGAAGCCGCCTGGGGCGTGCAGATCAACCCCGAGCCGGGCCTGCGCATTCCCAACATGTTCGACGCCGCCATCGGCGGCAGCTTCAAGGGCCTGTACTGCGAGGGCGAGGACATCGTGCAGTCCGACCCGAACACGCAGCACGTGGCGGCCGCGATGATGGGCATGGAGTGCGTGGTGGTGCAGGACATGTTCCTCAACGAAACCGCCAAGTACGCGCACGTGTTCCTGCCGGGCTCCTCGTTCCTCGAGAAGGACGGCACCTTCACCAACGCCGAGCGCCGCATCTCGCGCGTTCGCAAGGTGATGCCGCCCAAGGCCGGCTATGCCGACTGGGAAGTGACCGTGAAGCTCGCGCAGGCCCTCGGCTATCCGATGGACTACAAGAGCCCCGAAGAAATCATGGACGAGATCGCCGCGCTGACGCCCACCTTCCACGGCGTGAGCTACAAGCGCATCGACGAGCTCGGCAGCATCCAGTGGCCCTGCAACGACGAGGCGCCCGACGGCACGCCCACGATGCACATCGACCACTTCGTGCGCGGCAAGGGCAAGTTCATCGTCACGCAGTACGTGGCGACCGATGAGAAGGTCACGCGCAAGTTCCCGCTGCTGCTGACCACCGGGCGCATCCTCTCGCAGTACAACGTGGGCGCGCAGACGCGCCGCACCGACAACAACCAGTGGCACAGCGAAGACCGGCTGGAAATCCATCCGCACGATGCCGAGGAACGCGGCGTGAGCGACGGCGACTGGGTCGGCATCCAGAGCCGCGCGGGCGAGACGGTGCTGCGCGCCACGGTGTCCGAGCGCATGCAGCCGGGCGTGGTCTACACCACCTTCCACTTCCCCGAGTCGGGCGCCAACGTCATCACCACCGACAACTCCGACTGGGCCACCAACTGCCCCGAGTACAAGGTCACGGCGGTGCAGGTGATGCCGGTGATGCAGCCTTCGGCCTGGCAGCAGGAGTACAGCCGCTTCAACCAGACGCAGCAGGACCTGCTCGCGGCCGCATCGGCGCAGCAAAGCGGCGAGACGGTGCCGGCCAAGTGAGGATGCTCGCCGCATGAACCTCGTCACCGACGCCGTCCAGTTCTGCGAAGGCGCGCAGCTGCTGCCCGTGCGCGGTATGCGCGGTGGCCGGCCGTTCGACGTGCAGGACTGGGTGGCCGAAGAGGTGCCCGTGGCGCTCGAATACAACGGCATCTCGCATGCGGTGATGCTCGCGACGCCGCTCGACCTGGAAGACTTCGCGCTCGGCTTCTCGCTCAGCGAAGGCATCCTCGAAGCGGCGCACGAGCTCTATTCGGTGGAAGCCGAGCCATCGGCGCTCGGCGTCACGGTGCATCTGCAGGTGTCGAGCGCGGCCTTTGCGCGCCTCAAGCTGCGCCGCCGCTCGATGGCCGGGCGCACCGGTTGCGGCCTGTGCGGCACCGAGAGCCTGACGCAGGTTTCGCGCGAACTGCCGGTGCTGCGCAGCGACGGCGCAGCGCAGTTCGACCGCGAAGCCATCGGCCGCGCGATGTCGCAGCTGCCATCGCAACAGACTTTGCAGGAAGCCACCGGCGCCGTGCACGCGGCCGCCTGGTGTTCGGCCGATGGCGAAGTGATGTGGCTGCGCGAGGACGTGGGCCGCCACAACGCGCTCGACAAGCTGGTGGGCGCGCTCGCGGCCAACGACGTCGACGCCTCCACAGGCTTCATTGCCGTGACCAGCCGCGCGAGTTTCGAGATGGTGCAGAAGGCCGCGATGGCCGGCGCGCCGCTGCTCGCCGCGGTGTCGGCGCCGACCTCGTTCGCGGTGGCCACGGCGCAGCGCACGGGCCTTACGCTGGTGGGCTTCGTGCGGCAGCAGGACCTGGGCGTCTACAGCCATCCGCAGCGGCTGCGCACGGCAGACACGCAGCGCGTGCGCTGACGCTTCATCAACAAAAACTCAATTTTTCGAAGGCCCCATGGAGCACGATCATTCGGCACAGCTGGTCAAGATGGCCAATCAGATCGGCACCTTCTTCCAGGCGCAATCGCCGAGCGATGCCGGCGCCGCCACGCAGGCGATTGCCGGGCACCTGAAGTCGTTCTGGGCGCCGAGCATGCGCATCCAGCTGATACGCGATTTCGACTCCGGCAAGACGCCGCTGCTGATGCCTATCGTGGCATCAGCGATTCGCAGCCATCGGGCGACGCTGCTGCCTGCTGCGCCATGAGCAGCGACTCGTAGTAGAGGCACAGCGGCATTGCGACGAACACCATGCCCGCGACGTAGATCACGAGGCTGGTGACCGGGAACTGCATGTCGTCCCAGTACGGTATGGAAGCCACCGCCGCGCTGATGGCGATCAGCGTGATCACGCCGCGTAGCGCGCCGCGCATGAACGCGATGCGCGAGAGCCCCGGTGGGGCGTATGTCCGAGGGCCTTGCGCAAAGCTCTGAAGGCTTTGAAGGCGTTTGCCCTTGTCTCCATCTTTTTTCATCGTCGTCGCTCCTCGGTGAAGGCGAAGACGGTTCTTATCACGCGCGCAAGACGCGGGTCAAGACCGAAGTCCGGCTACTGCGGGACAACCCGCGCTCAGTCGTACTTCACGGTGTAGATCAGGTCGAGCCCGCTCGTCTGCCCCGCCTGCCCGCGCAGCGTGAGCCGCGTCGTCAGGTCGTAGAAGATGAAGATCGTGCCGAATGTGCCGCCCAGGCTGCGTTCGTAGGTGAGGTAGAAATCTTTAGACAGCCGCTTGCCCAGCGTGACCGCCGACTCGCGCAGGTCGCCGCCACTGCCCGGCCCCTTGAAGCCGAGTTCGTCTAGCCCGAAGCGGCTGGCCAGGCTGCCGCCGCTGCCACTGCCGCCGATCTTGCCGAGCAGCGACAGCGCGGCCTGCTGCAGCAGCGCAGACTCGCCGCCGCTGGTGGCCGAAGCGCGGCCCAGGATCACCCATGACAGCGTTTCGGCATCGGACAGCGCGGGCTCCGAGTACAGCTTTACGCGCGGCGATTGCGCGGTGCCGGTGATCTGCACGCCCGCGCGCTGCGACAGGTTCGGGCGGATCGCCAGGACGTCCAGCGCCGGGTTGTCGAAGGGGCCGTTGAAACGCGCCACGCCGGTTTCCACGTCGAGCTGCTGGCCGTAGGCGCGGTACTGGCCTTTCACGGTCTTCACTTCGCCGGTGATGCGCGGCGGGGCATTCAGCCTCGTGCTGCGGATCTCCAGGTCGCCTTCGAGCCGCGTGGTGATGCCGCGGCCCTGCACCGCGAAGTCGTCGCCAAGGTCGAAGTTGATGACGATGTCCGGCGGCTTGGCGGTCTGCGGCTTGGCGGCCTGCGCGTCGGCCTGGGCGGATTCGCGCTGCGCCGTCTCGGTGGCCTCGCGGTCCTTGGCGGCGGAGCGTACGACGACGTCGCTGCCGAGGCTGGGTGCGGTTTCGTCGGGCAGGATGATGACGGCACGGTCGGTCTTCAACTTGCCGCGCACGTTGAACTGGCCGTTGTCGAGCCGCGCCTGCACATCGCCCGAGAGCGTGACCTGCCGGTCGGTTCGCACCAGCACGCGCAGCGCGCGCAACTGGCCCTGCAGGGCCATGCGGATGCCCGAGGCCGTGCCGCTGGCGGGGCCCCAGCTCAGGTCGCCGCTGGCCGAGAGCGTGCCGCCGTCGCTGCGGGACTCGCTGGCCGAGGTGCTGCGGTTGCCGCTCTGGCCGCCGATGCGCGTGGAGCTGCCGGTGCCGCCCTTGAGCGTGAATTCGGTGATCTCGATGCGCTCGCCGCTGAGCGTGGCGCGCAGGCGGCCGTCGCGCAGGTCCAGCCCTTCGACGGGCGCGCGCAATGCGAGCTTGTCGGCGCCCAGCGTGCCGTTCCAGCGCGGCACGGTGCGGTTGCCCGACAGCGTGGCACTGGCGTCGAGCGTGCCGGCAATGCGCCAGCCCGGCGGCGCGAGCATCGACCACACGCCGAGGTTCGGCAGCGCGGCCTTGATGGTGCCGCCCAGCGGCGCGTCGGGCGCCCACTGCCAGCCGCCGGCGCGCTGCTGCACGCGGGTGTTGATGTCGGCGTCGATCTTGCCGGCGCGTTCGCTGTCCCACGCGAGCACGGCGTGCACCGCGTCGCCTTCGGCATCGAGCCGCAGCTCGGCCTGGCGCAGGCCGGCCGGCGTGCTGGGCGCGTCGCCGTTCCCGGAGGAGGAGTTCATCGTGCGCTCGCTCGCAGTGCCCGTCCCGGTGCTGGTGATGCGAGTGACGAGCGCGGCCTCGCCGGCCTGCACGCGAATGTCGCCGCTCTGCCGCCCGATGCGGGCCTTGGCGCGCAGCGTGTCGCCGGCGTCGATGTCCCAGTCGCCGTTGAACATCAGGTCGCCGCTGATGCCGTATTCGCCGAGCGTGGTGTTGGCGCCGAATGCGCTGGCCCACGCCATCGGCAGGCCCTGCAGCTGGCCCTTCGACTGCACGCGGAACACGCGGTTGGGCACCGCGCCGCTCTGGCTGAAGCGCAGCGGCTGCCAGTCGATGCGCACGGTGCCGGGCACCGGGCCGCGCAAGGTGGCCGCGGCGGCGGAGGCTTCAACGTCGAGGCGGGGCGCGTTGCCACTGGTGGTGCGGATGGTTGCCGTGACCTCGCGGCTCAGCTCCAGCACCCACGGGTCGCCGGGGCGGGCGCTGTCCTGTGCCTGCAGCTTGAGGCTGGCCAGCGCCGCGCGCCACTGGCCGGCGCCCGCGATGCCGCCGCTGGCACGGGTGTCGATGTTGAACTTCTGCGTGCCGGTGGTGGCTTCGCCCTTCAGCGTGAGCGAGGCCTGTGCGAGGCTGCCTTCGAGGTTGGCGCGCAGGTCGCGCAGTTGCACGGCGGTTGTCGTGCCGCCGGGCGTGGCCGAGGGCAGGCTCAGGTCGAGCCGCGGCACGCCGAGCATGGCCTTGAGGCTGGGCTCGGCGCCGCGCTGCGCGGGCGCGTTGGCGTTCTGCAGCCGGCGCTGGATGGTCTGCCAGCCGCCTTGCCAGCTGGCGTCGAGCTTCGCCGAGCCCTTTGCGCTGGCGTTGCCGAACACACCTGACAGCCCCGGCAGGCTTTGCACCCAGCGCTGCACGGTGTCGGCATCGTCGATGCTGACCTTGATGTCGCCACCGCCCGTAGACGGCGCGATGCGGCCATCGACCTGCGCGCTGCCGCCCGGCAGCACGAGGTTGAGCTTGCCGCTTGCCGCCCGCTCGGCCACGCGCACCTGCAGCCGGCCGTCGACGCTGGCGCGCTGGGCCTCGATGCGCAGCGTGCGCAGGTCGAGCACCTGGTCCTTCCACTGGCCCTGGGCCAGCGCGCGGTCGAGCGCGAAGCCAGGCAGGGCCTTGCTACCGGCGCCGCCCTCGGCACGCAGCGCAGCGTCGAAGGTGATGGTGCTTTCCTTCTGCTCGGCCTTGAGCTGCCCGCTGACGGGCGCGCCCGAGAGTTCGCTGTACAGCGCACCGGGCCGCACGCCGCGCACGGTGGCCTGTGCCTGCCAGGGCGACGGTGCGGGGCTCCACTTGCCGGCCGCGTCGATGCGCCCGCCGCCCGCGCGCACTGTGGCTTCGGGAACGGTCCAACTGGTGCCGTCGAAGCCGACCTTGGCCTGCACCTGCTCGAGCGGCAGTTTCTCTTTGTCCCACGGGCCGGGCACGGCGTTGCGGATGTCGGCCGAGGCCTTCCATGCGGTGGGGCCGGTGTCGGCGTCGGGTTGCAGTTCGACCGTGCCGGTGAGCTGCGTCTGGGGCGCGCCGGGCCACAGGCTCGACGCATCGACGTTGCGCAGGTCGGCCTTCGCGTCGATCACCGGCTGGGGCAGCCAGGGCGCGATCTGCGCCTGCAGGCTGGCTTCCATGGGCGCATCGGCGTTCTCTTCGGCCGGCTTCAATTCGGCTGCTACCTGCAGCCGCGCGGCGGTGCCGGCGAGGGTGCCCTTCACGGTGGCGGTGGCGAGCACGTCGATGTTGTGGTCCTCGGCCAGCGGCGCCTTCACGCGGCCGTCGAGCGACGCATCGATGGCCATCGGCGCGGGGCCTTGCAGCTTCACGCGGGTGCTGTAGTGGCCGTCGGCAATGTCCACGCCCTTGACCTCAAGCACATGCTCGGCGGCCTTGTAGCTGTAGCTGCCCGAGAGGTTGAGCGCCTGCAGCACGGGCGGGCCGGCCCAGCGCAGTTCGTCGATGCGGAAGGGCAGCTCGACCTCGATCGGCAGCGCGAGCTGCTCCAGCGGCTCGGTGGGCTTGTCGCTGGGCGGGCCGCGCTTTTCGATGAGCACCTGCTTCGCGTGCACCTCGCCGAGCTGCACCTTGCGTTGCAGCAGCGGCGCGAGTTGCCAGCCGATGGTGGCGTCGTTCACTTCGACGGCGATGCTCTCGCTCTGGTACTTGAGCCAGCCGATGCGGCCGCCGGTGCGCAGCGAGCCGCTCACGTCGCGGCTTTCGAGCGTCTGCCCGGCCGGCAGCCGCTGCGCTGCCTGGGCGAGCGCGAAGGCGAGCGAGGTGTTCGAGCCCAGCCACCACCACGCGCCCGCGACCAGCAGCACCACGGCGAGCAGCAGGCCGGCCACGGTCCAGGCCAGGGCGCGCATTGCCCGGCGCGCGCGCGAGCGGCGGGGGGCGAGGGGCGTTGGCGTGGGGTCTGCGTCGGTCTGCATCGAAAAAAATCAGAAGGTGAAGCCGAGGCGGAAGTGCAGGCGGAATTTCTTCGAGTCCACGCCGTAGGCCAGGTCGGCCTGCACCGGCCCCACGGGGCTGCGCCAGCGCGCGCCCACGCCCACGCCCACCTTGGGCTTGAGCTCGACGGGCTTGTCGGCCACGGCGCCGGCATCGGCGAACACCACGCTCTCCCATTCGGTGAGCTTGCCGTTGTAGACGAAGGGGCGCTGCCACTCCACGCTGGCCACTCCGAGGTAGCGGCCCGCAACGGTCTGGCCGTCGGCGCGCACGGTGCCGATCTGCTTGTAGCTGTAGCCGCGCACGGTGGTGTCGCCGCCGGTCAGGAACATCAGCGTGGACGGGATCTGCGCGCTGTCTTTGGCCGACACCGCGCCAGCCTCCAGGCGCAGCTGCAGGCGGCTGCGGCGCGCGCGTGCTTCCTTGTCGTCCGCGGAGCCTAGCGGCAGCACGCCGAGCCAACGCGCGTAGGTGCGCGTGAAGGGCGTCTGCTCGCCGGTGAGCGTGTAGCCCGCGGCCACTTCGAGCGCAAGGCCGAAGCCGCGCGAGGGCGACGCGTTGTCGTCGAAATAGCGGCCGGTCCAGCCCCAGTTGGCCGTCACGGCAGAGGCCGAGGGCGGTGCGTTGATGCCGCGGTTCTGCGCATAGTCGTACTGCAGGAAGTAGCTGCGGTCGATGTGGTCGCCCGACTTGCTGCGCCCACCTCGCAGGCGTCCGCTGTCGACCACGTAGCTGCCCGATTGCTCGCTCTTCAGTTCGGCGCCCGAGAACCATTGCCAGCCCCGGTCGTCGGGAATCGCCTTCCACTCGGTGCCGAGCGACTTGATGTCGTTGTCGACCGACAGCCGTGAGACGGAGCGCCAGCCCAGCAGCGGAATCTGGTTGTGGATGTGGTCGATCGACAGGCGCGGGCCGTTGTCGGTGGTGAAGCCCACGCCCATCACCACCTTCTGCAGCGGCGCCTCGCGCAGCTGCGCGATCACCGGCGCGGCCAGCGGGTTGCCGCTCTCGGTGTCGAGAGTGAGGAACACCGAGTCGTAGTAGCCGCTGCTGGCCAGGCGCTGCTGGGCATCGAGCAGCTTCTGCTGGTCGTAGTCGGTGCCGCTGGGCAGGCGCGCGATGCGGCGCGCGCCGTCGGGGTCGTAGCGCTGGATGCCGTGCAGCATCAGCGGGCCGAACTTGTAGGCCGGGCCCGACTGGTAGGTGACGCTGAGGCGGGCCTCGCTGCGGTCGGCATCGACTTCGGCGCGGCTGACCTCGATGCTGCCGGTGGGAAAGCGCTTGGCCGTCAGGCTGCGCAGCGCGGTGGTCTTGGCATCGTCCCAGGCCTGCTGGGTGAAGGGCTGGCCGGCGCGCAGGGCCCAGTTGGTGCGGATCGAGTCGCGCTGCGCCTCGGCAGTGGCATCGTTTGCGATGGGGCCGCCGTAGCTGATCTGCACGTTGCTCACCTTGGTGCTCTCGCCGGGCGAGACGGTGATGACGATTTCGCGCGGGGCCTTGGTGCTTTCGGGTGTCTCGTTGAGTTCGAGCGTCAGCGTGGGCGAGAAGTAGCCCATGGTGCCGAGCAGCTCGCGTGCATTGGCTTCGGCGGCCACCATGAGGCGGGAGATTTCCGTGGCGCCGAGGTCATCGAGCTCGCGGTAGCGCTGGATCTCGAGGTGCAGCTTGAGGTAGTCGCGTACGGCCTCGGGGCCGCGCACATCGACGGTGAAGGCGTCGCGCTTGTCGGCCTTTTTCTTGTCGTCGTCCTTGCCGTCGTCAGCGGCGGCAGTGCTGTCGGCGGCACCGCTGCGCACGAGGCCGGCCGCGGGCTTGTTGTCTTCGGGCGCCTCTTTCTTCGGCAGCAGGCTGCAGCCTTGCAAGAGCAGGACGCCGGAAAAAAGCAAAGCCGGCCACCATGCCGGCGAAGAAACTGAAACCACCCTGACCATGGGCGGATTCTGACAGCAAGATTCGCCGGTTCCTGAAGCGTCCGGATACAGATGGCTTCGTCCTACTTGGACAGCATGCGCATCGCGTCTTCGAGGCCTCGCAGGGTCAGGGGGTACATGCGGTTCGACATGAGCTGCTGCATCACCGCGATGCTCTGGCGGTACTGCCACACGCCTTGGGGCTCAGGGTTGATCCACGCGAACTTCGGAAAGGTGTGCGTGAGCCGCTGTATCCACTCTGCGCCGGCCTCTTCGTTGTTGTATTCGACGCTGCCGCCGGGCTGCAGTATTTCGTAGGGGCTCATGGTCGCGTCGCCGACGAAGATGAGCTTGTAGTCCTTGTTGTACTTGCGCAGGATGTCCCAGGTCGCGAACTTCTCGGAGAAGCGGCGCTTGTTGTTCTTCCACATGAAGTCGTACACGCAGTTGTGGAAGTAGAAGAATTCGAGGTGCTTGAACTCGGTCTTCACGGCCGAGAACAGCTCTTCCACGCGCTGGATGTGCTCGTCCATCGTGCCGCCCACGTCCATCAGCAGCAGCACCTTGACGTTGTTGTGGCGCTCGGGCCGCATCTTGATGTCGAGGTAGCCGGCATTGGCCGCGGTCGAGTGGATGGTGTCGTCGAGGTCCAGCTCTTCGTCATGGCCTTCGCGCGCGAACTTGCGCAGCCGGCGCAGCGCAACCTTGATGTTGCGCGTGCCCAGCTCCTGCGTGTCGTCGTAGTCCTTGTAGGCGCGCTGGTCCCACACCTTCACTGCGCTCTTGTTCTTGCCCGCGCCGCCGATGCGGATGCCCTGCGGGTTGTAGCCACCGTTGCCGAAAGGCGAGGTGCCGCCGGTGCCGATCCACTTGCTGCCGCCCTCGTGGCGCTCCTTCTGCTCTTCGAAGCGCTTCTTGAGCGTTTCCATGAGCTCGTCCCAGCCCATCTTTTCGATCTTGGCTTTTTCCTCGGCGGTGAACTCGCGCTCGAGCGTTTTCTTGAGCCAGTCGAGTGGCACTTCCTTCGTGAAGTCGGTCAGCATCTCGACGCCCTTGAAGTAGGCGGCGAAGGCGCGGTCGAACTTGTCGTAGTGCTTCTCGTCCTTCACGAGCGCGGTGCGCGAGAGGTAGTAGAAGTCGTCGATGCCGTAGGCGCCGTCGGAGTTGGGCCCCACCACGTCGGCCTGCAGGGCCTCGAGCAGCGTGAGGTATTCCTTGACCGACACCGGCAGCTTGGCCGAGCGCAGGGTGTAGAAGAAGTCGATGAGCATGGGGTGCTCCTTGTGTTTCAGCCGCGCGGCTTGTCGAGCAGGTACAGCAGCTGGGCCTTCACCTCGGGCCATTCGCCCGCGCGCAGGCTGTACATGACGGTGTCGCGGATGGTGCCGTCGCGGCGCATCACGTGGCCACGGATCACGCCGTCTTTCTTCGCGCCCAGCCGCTCGATGGCACGCTGCGAGGCGAAGTTGAAGTTGTCGGTGCGCCAGCCCACCACGTTGCAGCCGAGTGCGTCGAAGGCGTGTGTGAGCATCAGCAGCTTGCAGGTGGTGTTGACGTGCGTGCGCTGGCAGCGCGCCGCGTACCACGTGTAGCCGATCTCCACGCGCTTCACGCCCGGCAGGATGTCGTGGAAGCTGGTGCTGCCGAGCACCGTGCCGGTGGCCTCGTCGGTCACTGCGAAGGCGAAGCGGTCTGCGGTCTTCAGCGCGGTCTCGATGTAGGCGCGCGTGTCCTGCGGCTCAGGCACTGAGGTGACGCGCAGTTTCCACAACTCGCCATCGGCGGCCGCGGCGCGCAGGCCGTCTTCATGGGCCAGCGACAGCGGCACCAGCGCGATGCCGCGGGCCTTCAGCGTGACGGGTTCGACGAACGCCATTTCAAACTCTCTTGTGTTTTCAGCCTTTGGGATCGCCATACTTGCGCACGTACCAGGCGCGCGCCAGCTGCACCCCGCCACCGCCGCCCAGGCCGATCAGCAGGATCCCGAAGATTTCCTTGTTGCCATAGCCGGCGGCGCCGAAGGCATCGAGCCCCAGCAGCAGCCCGAGCCCGCGGCCGAGCAGCGCACCCAGCACGAACAGCACTGCCTGGGCAATGCCCAGCTTCATCAGTTGCCCGGTGGGATGCGGCGTCTGGCTCATCGGCTCACCCGTCTATCGGTTGTTGCGTTGCATGAAGACGAGCTTCTCGAACAAGGTCACGTCCTGTTCGTTCTTGAGCAGTGCGCCCACCAGCGGCGGCACGGCGACCTTGTCGTCCTTGCTCTGCAGCGCTTCGAGCGGAATGTCTTCGGCCACCAGCAGCTTGAGCCAGTCGAGCAGCTCGGAGGTCGAGGGCTTCTTCTTCAGGCCGGGCAGGTTTCGCACGTCGTAGAAGGTCTTCATCGCGGCCGTGAGCAGCTCTTGCTTCAGGCCAGGGAAGTGCACGGCGACGATGTGCTTCATCGTCTCGGCATCGGGGAACTTGATGTAGTGGAAGAAGCAGCGGCGCAGGAAGGCGTCGGGCAGCTCCTTCTCGTTGTTCGAGGTGATGAACACCACGGGGCGGTGCTTGGCGCGGATGAGTTCGCGCGTCTCGTAGCAGTAGAACTCCATGCGGTCGATTTCGCGCAGCAGGTCGTTCGGGAATTCGATGTCGGCCTTGTCGATCTCGTCGATGAGCAATGCCACCGGCTGGTCGGCCGTGAAGGCCTGCCAGAGCACGCCCTTGATGATGTAGTTCTGGATGTCCTTGACGCGCTCGCCGCCGTCGACGTCTTTCAGTTGCGAGTCGCGCAGGCGGCTCACGGCGTCGTATTCATACAGGCCCTGCTGCGCCTTGGTGGTCGACTTGATGTGCCACTGCAGCAGCGGCAGGCCCAGCGACTGGGCCACTTCCTCGGCCAGCATGGTCTTGCCCGTGCCGGGCTCGCCCTTGACGAGCAGCGGGCGCTTGAGAGTGATGGCCGCATTGACCGCGAGCATCAGGTCTTGCGTGGCGACGTAATTGTCTGAGCCCTGGAATTTCATGAGTGAGATGAGTGAGACGGAGGCTGGGGTGGAGAAAAGAACACACTCGACACGCGTTGTGCAGCCTCAGGGTTGGCCTGCACAGGGTTCCAGGGGACCCCTGCATATAATCGAATGTTGATTCGAAAAACTGTACTCTCCACGAGATTGTGCGCGCAAAATGAACAAGTTGTTGACCACGATGTTTGCCCTTGCTGTCGCTTGCGTGACGGTCTCGGCTGAAGCCCAGCAAGTCACTGGCAAGGCCCAGGACGGAGCAAAGAAGGTTGCGATGTGCGTGGGCTGCCACGGCATCATTGGCTATCAGGCCAGCTTCCCAGAGATCCACAAGGTGCCGATGATCGCCGGCCAGAGCGCCACGTACATCACGGCCGCGCTCACTGCATACAAGGGCGGCGACCGCAAGCATCCCACCATGCGCGCCATTGCCGACACGCTCACCGACCAGGACATCGCCGACCTCGCTGCTTACTACAGCCAACTGGGTCTGAAGGACGGCAGCGCACCGCCCGCCACGCTTGCCAAGGCAACGCCCCCGAACGTCGAGGCACTCGTCACCCGCAACGCCGACAACAACTGCACCAAGTGCCACGGCGCCAACTTCAACACGCCGAACGACGGCACCGTGCCCAAGCTGGCCGGCCAGCATGCCGACTACCTGTTCGTCGCGCTCAAGTCGTACCGCGTGAAGAACAACCCGCACCTCGGCCGCTCGAATGCGGTGATGGGCCAGCAGGTCGAAGACAAGAAGTTCACCAACGCCGAACTCAAGACGCTGGCCAGCTACATTAGCTCGCTGCCCGGCGAACTGAAGACGGTGCCCGAATCGCGCATTCACCACGGCGCCGAATAAGCACTTCGCTCATAACAAAAAAGCCCGCTGCGAGCGGGCTTTTTTGCGTCCGGGATTTCCCTGAGATCAGACGTCGAAGAAGGCAGTCTCGTCAGTACCCTGCATGCGGATGTCGAAGCGATACGTCACCGCACCGCCTTGCTCCACGCGCTCTGCGATCAGCGTGTGGCGGCGATCGGCCGGCACGCTCTGCAGCACTGCGTCCTTCGCGTTGGCTTCGGCTTCGTCGCTGAAGTACACGCGCGTGAACGCATGCAGCAGCAGGCCGCGCATCAGCACGATCACGTTGATGTGCGGTGCTTCACCGGGCGATTCGGCGCCGGGCTTCACGGTGTGGAACACGAAGCGGTTGCCTTCGGCGGTGCCTGTGCCGACGCGGCCGAAGGCACGAAAGCCGATGGCGCGCGCCTCGTCGGGCGTCTGCGGGTAGCGGCCTTCGCCATCGGGCTGGCTGATCTCGACCAGCGCGTCGTTGATCGGGTTGCCGTCGCCGTCGATCACCCGGCCTTCGAGGCGGATGCGCTGGCCTGCGGCCTTGTCGAGCGCCAGCACGGCGTCGAAGGGCTGGTCGAAGTCGTAGCCGTATTGCGTGGCGGTGAGGCCGTAGGCGAAGTAGGGGCCCACGGTTTGCGAGGGGGTCTGGCCGAAGTCGGCTTCCTGTGCGGTCATCAACATGGTGTGTGTCTCCTGGCTCAGCGGTTCTCGAAAGGCGTTTCGTCTGCGCCGCGCAGCACGATGTCGAACTGGTAGCCCAGTGCGTAGCCCTCTTCGGTGATGTCGAGGCTGAAGTCGGCGATGAGCCGGTTGCGGTAGCGCTCGGGCGTGCCGGTGATCATCGGGTCGTACTGCATCAGCGGGTCGCCGGGGAAGTACATCTGCGTGACCAGGCGGCTCGCGAAGCTCTGGCCGAACAGCGACAGGTGGATGTGCTGCGGGCGCCATGCGTTCGGGTGGTTGCCCCAGGGGTAGGCGCCGGGCTTGATGGTGAGAAAGCGGTAGCGACCTTCGCTGTCGGTCAGGCAGCGGCCCGCGCCCAGGAAGTTGGGGTCCAGCGGCGCGTCGTGCTGGTCGACCTTGTGCACGTAGCGGCCGGCGGCGTTGGCCTGCCACAGCTCGACCAGCGTGTTGGCCACCGGGCGGCGGCGATCGTCGAGCACCCGGCCGGTGAGGATCATGCGTTCGCCCAGCGGCTCGCCGTTGCGGCGCGCGTTGCGCGTGAGGTCGTTGTCGAACTCGCCGATGCTGTCGTGGCCGTACACCGGCTGCTGCAATTCGCCGAGCGAGGCCTTCAGCGGAATCAGCGGCTTCTGCGGGCCGCGCTTCACGGTGGACTTGTAGCCGGGATACACGTAGCTGGGGTGGGCTTCCCAGTCGCGCGGGGTGAGGATGGGCGAGGGGCCCTTGGTCTTGGTCAACATGTACGTTGTCTCCTGTCGTGGGACGAATCCGGAAGCCGCCACTTTAGAAGCGCCATCCGATGATGTAAATTGAAGATTGCTCCGTTTTCAATAACCAGAAGGCATTGAAAGACCGCGTGAAAGACTCCGCCGATCTTCGCCAGGACTTCGTGCGCAACGTGCAGTTGCGGCACCTGCGCTGCCTCGTTGCCGTGGCGCAGGAGCGCCACCTCGCGCGCGCGGCCGAACGGCTGGCGTTGAGCCAGCCGGCCGTGTCGAAGACGCTCTCCGAGCTGGAGGCGATCGTCGGCACGCGGCTGGTCGAGCGCAGCAAGGCCGGCCGGCGCGGCGTGCAAGGCCTCACGGCCGCCGGCGAGCAACTGCTCGCGCACGCGCTGCGCGTGCTCGAAGCGCTCGATGCCAGCGCGCAGGCCGTGGCGCCGGCGGCGGGCGGGCGCATCGAGCGGCTACGCATCGGCGCGCTGCCGAGCGTGGCGCCGGCCCTGCTGCCGGTGGCGCTGGCACGGCTGCGCGACAGCCGGCCCTCGGTGCAGATCGTGGTGAAGAGCGCCGCCAACCCCACGCTGCTCGACGAGCTGCGCGCCGGCGAGCTCGACCTGGTGGTCGGCCGCATGAGCGATCCGCGCCTGATGGGCGGCCTGAGCTTCGAGCTGCTGTACACCGAGCCGCTGGTGTTCGCCGTGCGCGCGGGCCATCCGCTGGCGCTGAAGGCGGCGTCGGTGCAGGCGGTGCTGGCCTATCCGCTGGTGGTGTACGGCGAGGGCACGATCCCGCGCCACAACACCGAGAGCTTCCTGTCGGCGCGCGGCCTCGTGCTGCCGGCCAATGCATTGCAGACGCTCGACGTGGCGGTGGCACGCGCGCTGGTGGCGGTGTCCGATGCGGTATGGATCACGCCGCTGGGCGCCGCGCGCGGCGAGCTGGCGGACGGGCGCCTCGCGCGGTTGCGCATCGAGACCGTCGGCACCGAGGAGCCGGTCGGGCTGCTCCAGCGCAGCGATGCAGAGCCTTCGGCGCTGCGCGGCGCCATGGCAGCGCTGCTGCGCGAGGCCGCGAAGCAGCAGGGCGCGGTGCCGCAGCGGCCCCGGAAAACCTCTCGTGGCTAACTGACTAGTCTTTCGTGGCCCTGCGCTGCACGCAGGCCACGTAGCCCTCGCCATCCGGCGGCCGGCCCGCGCGCTGGCTCTCCCACATCATCTGGCCCAGGCAGTCCATCGCCTCGTGATGCGCATGAAGCAGCGAGCCGCGGCGCGCGGCCAGCAGCTCGACGGCCTGGCGGATGCCGCGCGGCTGGTCGATGGAGCACTGCTCGCTGATCGACAGATGCATCGACAGATGAAGGAACGGGTTCTCGCGCCCGTTCGATCCGTCGTAGACACGCGCCACTGCCGCGTCGGCATCGACAAGGTCCTCGTGGTACTCGGGGTGTTCGTCGATCCAGCCGGCCGCGATGGTCTCTAGCGCTTCCATCGGCAGGCCCTGGCGGTGCTTGGCGTACACGTCGCAGAAGAAGCGGCGCACGTCTTCCTGGGAGGGGTTGAACATATATAGATAGAGCAGAAGAAAAAGAGGGATGGGAGCCGTGTGTGGGGGCCGTGTTTGCGAGCCGTTTCGCAGGCGGCTTCGGGAGCTTGGGATGTGTCGGATGTTCCGGGTACAGGGCGTTACATCGTTACGTAACGAATCGCCAAATGAC
Source organism: Variovorax multivorans (assembly GCF_051216835.1). Lineage (NCBI taxonomy): Bacteria > Pseudomonadati > Pseudomonadota > Betaproteobacteria > Burkholderiales > Comamonadaceae > Variovorax > Variovorax multivorans. The sequence goes on along the minus strand of NZ_JBPJZL010000003.1, from coordinate 507,113 downwards.
CTTCTTACGAGCTGTTTCCACACCCCGGTGGAAACCCCCGCTTAAAGAAAAATTTCCATACAAATCAACAGGTTGCATTGCTCTGAACCGCTTTGGCATGGGGCGCAAAAAAAGCGGCACGCTAGTTGCCCCTTAGTAGGCATCTTTTGTCACAGAGGCTGCCATGACCGCTCAACAAGCATCGACCAATTCGACCGAAGGACTTGCCGCCGCTGGCGTCGCTCCTGTGGTCATTGCCCAGGCCACCGTCACTCCGCTGGGCGCTCCTGCCTCGCTGGGTTCGGCGGCGCCCGCCGCAGCTGCTGGCCCGTCCAGCATCGGCACATTATCGAATGCCACGCCGGGTGTCGCAGTGATGCGCGACGGTGTCAGCATTCCCGTCGATGGCAATCAGACGCTGATGGCCGGCGACCGCGTGATCGTTCCGCAGGACGGCCACGCCAATGTTCTCTTCCCCGGATCGGCCACCAACAAGGCCCCGCTGGCTGGTGTGTTCACCGGCGGCACCGACGCCACCATCGGCTCGACCAAGCTGCCGGGCGGCCTCGAACAAGTGAATGTGGATGTCGCCTCGGGCGACCTGCAAGTGACCCCGCCGGACAGCGACGCAGATGCCGCTGCCCTGGCCGTGACCAAGAAGCTCGCTGCCGGCAGCGGCATCGGGCTGGGTGAATTCGCACTCGGCGCCCTGGGCGCCGCAGCGCTTGGCGCCGCCCTCAGCGGCGGTGGCGGCGGCAGCGACAGCGTTGTTCCGCTGCTCGTCGGTTCGGGCAATCCGACCACGCCCACCACGCCGGGCGACTCCGACGCGGATGCCGACTCGGATGCAGATGCCGACGCCGACGCGGATGCGGACGGTGATGCAGACGCTGATGCCGATGCCGATGCCGATGCCGATGCCGACGCTGACGCCGATGCCGACGCCGACGCCGACGCCGACGCCGATGCCGATGCCGATGCCGATGCCGATGCCGATGCCGATGCCGATGCCGACGCCGACGCTGATGCCGACGCTGATGCTGATGCTGATGCTGATGCTGATGCCGACGCTGATGCTGATGCTGATGCCGATGCCGATGCCGATGCCGATGCCGATGCCGACGCCGATGCAGACGCAGATGCAGATGCAGATGCAGACGCAGACGCAGACGCAGACCACCTCCTCGATCCAGGCGACGGCGCCGTCGGTCACATCACCGACAGCCTCGGCAATGCGCTCGGCCTTGGCGACTCGCTCACGCCGGTCAACAACGTGGTCGACGGCCTGACCGACACGCTCGACGACGTGCTGGCTCCGCTGCTCGGCAGCGAGTTCACGCCGAACGATCCCAACCAGTTCGACCCCATCGACAACACCGTCGGCAGCGTGACCGGCCTGCTGGGCGACTCCCTGAGCCCCACGCTCGACAACCTGCTGGGCGAGGGCGCCACGACCGCCATCCTCGGCACGGTGCTGGGCCAGGTCGATTACCTGACCGACGCGCTGGACAACGGCCTGACCAACCTGATCGGTGACCACGGCATCATCAGCGGCCTGACCGACGCCCTCGGCCTCGGCGGCCTCACCGACCAGCTGGTGGGCGACGACGGCCTGCTGGGCGGCGTGCTCGGCAACGTGCTCGGCGACGGCAGCCTGGTGTCAGGCCTGCTGGCTGACGATGGCCTTGTCGGCGGTCTGCTCGGTGAAGACGGCCTCGTCGGCGGCCTGCTGGCCGAAGACGGCGCCGTGGGCGGCCTGCTGGGCAATGTGCTGGGCAGCGACGGTCTCGTGGGCGGCCTGCTCGGCGACGGCGCGGTGGGCAGCCTGACCGGCGGCCTGCTCGGCGACGAGGGCCTGCTGGGTGGCCTGCTCGGCGACGGCAGCGCACTGGGCGGCATTCTGGGCGACGACGGCCTCGTAGGCGGCCTGCTCGGCGGCGACGGCGCCCTCTCGGGCCTGCTCGGCAGCAGCGGCCTCACTGGCGAACTGCTGGGCCATGGCGGCCTGGTCGACAGCCTGCTCGGCCAGGACGGCGCGATCTCCGGCCTCATCTCTGACAGCCCGCTGGGCGGCCTGCTCGGCGGCGAAGGCGGGCTCCTGGGCGGCGCGCTCGACGGCCTGCTTGCAGACGACGGCCTGGTAGGCGGCTTGCTGGGTGACGATGGCCTCGTCGGCGGTCTGCTCGGTGGCGATGGCCTCCTGGGTGGCGTGCTGGGCGGCGACGGCCTGCTGGGCGGTGTGCTCGGCGACGACGGCCTGCTCGGTGGCGTGCTGGGTGACGACGGTCTGGTGGGTGGCCTGCTCGGTGGCGATGGCCTTCTGGGTGGCGTGCTGGGCGATGACGGTCTGGTCGGCGGCCTGCTGGGCGGCGACGGCATCGTGGGCGGCCTGCTCGGTGACGACGGTCTGGTGGGTGGTCTGCTGGGCGACGATGGCCTGCTGGGCGGTGTGCTCGGCGGCGACGGCCTCGCTGGCGGCCTGCTCGGGCCGGATGGCCTGGTTGGCGGCCTGCTTGGCGAAGACGGTCCGGTCGGTGGCCTGCTGGGTGAAGACGGCCTGCTTGGCGGTCTGCTCGGCGATGTGCTGGGTGGCATCGGCGGTGGCGGCACCCCCGGCACCGGCGCCGCGCTGCTCGACCCGGCCGACGGCGTGCTCGGCAACCTGGCCGACGGCCTGAACACCGGCCTGCTGGGCGGGCTCGGCCTGGGCAACGTACTCGGGCCGGTGGTCGGCGTCGCGGACGGCCTGACCGACACGGTCGACGGCCTGCTGGGCCCGGTGCTCGGCACCAGCTTCACGGAGAACGACCCCAACGTGCTCGACCCGGTCGACGGCCTCGTTGGCCAGGTGGCAAGCGGTGCCTCCGGCCTGCTGAGCCCGCTGACAGATCAACTGCTCGGCGCGAACACGACGGCCGCGCTGCTGAACGGTGTCACGGCTCAAGTCGACTACCTGACGGACGGTGTGGCCAACCTGCTGGGGGGCGATGGCCTGCTCGGCGGGGTGCTGGGTGACGACGGCCTGCTTGGCGGCGTCCTCGGCGGCGATGGCGGCCTGCTCGGCGGTGTCCTGGGTGACGACGGCTTGCTGGGCGGTCTGCTCGGTGGCGACGGCGGCCTCCTCGGCGGTGTCCTGGGCGACGACGGCCTGCTGGGTGGCGTACTCGGCGGTGACGGTGGCCTCCTCGGCGGTGTCCTGGGTGACGACGGCCTGCTGGGCGGCGTGCTCGGCGGCGACGGTGGTCTCCTCGGTGGTGTTCTGGGTGACGACGGCCTGCTGGGCGGTGTACTCGGCGGCGACGGTGGCCTCCTCGGCGGTGTCCTGGGTGACGACGGCCTGCTGGGCGGTGTACTCGGCGGCGACGGCGGACTCCTCGGCGGTGTCCTGGGCGATGACGGTCTGCTGGGTGGTGTGCTCGGCGGCGACGGTGGTCTCCTCGGCGGTGTCCTGGGTGACGACGGCCTGCTGGGTGGCGTACTCGGCGGTGTGACCGGTGGCGACGGCGGCCTGCTCGGCGGCATCCTCGGTGACGACGGCCTGCTGGGCGGCGTGCTCGGCGACGTGACCGGTGGCGACGGCGGTCTGCTCGGCGGCATCCTCGGTGACGATGGCCTGCTGGGTGGCGTGCTCGGCGGTGTGACCGGTGGCGACGGCGGCCTGCTCGGCGGCATCCTCGGTGACGATGGCCTGCTGGGCGGCGTACTCGGCGGTGTGACCGGCGGCGACGGCGGCCTGCTCGGCGGCATCCTCGGTGACGACGGCCTGCTGGGTGGCGTACTCGGCGGTGTGACCGGCGGCGACGGCGGCCTGCTCGGCGGCATCCTCGGTGACGACGGGCTGCTGGGTGGTGTACTCGGCGGTGTGACCGGTGGCGACGGCGGTCTGCTCGGCGGCATCCTCGGTGACGACGGCCTGCTGGGTGGCGTGCTCGGCGGTGTGACCGGTGGCGATGGCGGCCTGCTCGGCGGCATCCTCGGTGACGATGGCCTGCTGGGCGGCGTACTCGGCGGTGTGACCGGCGGCGACACCGGCGGCCTCCTCGGCGGCATCCTGGGCGACGACGGCCTGGTTGGCGGTCTGCTCGGCGGTGTGACCGGCGGCGACGCTGGCGGCCTCCTCGGCGGCGTCCTTGGCAGCGACGGCCTGGTTGGCGGTCTGCTCAGCGGCGTGACCGGCGGCGACGCTGGTGGCCTCCTCGGCGGCGTCCTTGGCAGCGACGGCCTGGTTGGTGGTCTGCTCGGCACCGTGACCGGTGGCGACGCCGGAGGCCTGCTCGACGGCGTGCTCGGTAACGACGGTCTCGTCGGCGGCCTGCTCGGCAGCGACGGCCTCGTCGGCAGCCTCCTGGGTCAGGACGGTCTGGTGGGCGGCCTGCTCGGCGGCCTGACCGGTGCCGACAGCCCGGTGGCCAACATCCTGCAGCCGGTGACCTCGGTCGCCAGCGGCCTGACCGACACCGTGTCCCCGATCGTCTCGAACGCGACGAGCGCGGTGCACGACGTGACGGCCCCGGTGACCGACATCCTGGCCGGTGCCACGACGGCGGCCGCTCCGGTGGCAGACGCTGTCAGCACCGTGGTGAACGGTGTCGAACATGCAGTCACCCCGCTGGTGACCGATGTCGTGACCCCGATCACCAGCCTGGTCGAACACGCCGCATCGCCCGTGACGAACATCCTTCACGGTCTGCTGGGCTGATCACTAAAAGACAAAGAAGGAAGAGGGGCGAGGGAGCTAGTAGCTGCTGCAGCACCAGGGACAGGCCACCACCGGCCTGTCCCGCGAAAGGACCGATATGAAAAAGAATTTCCAGACACTGACCATCGTCGCGCTCGGCGCAGTCCTCGTGGGCTGCGCGGCCCCGAAGACCGGCCGTGACGATGCAACGTATTACTACTCGAACAAGGCCGCCACCGCGGTGCCGAAGGTGGAGCCGGCACCGCCGCCGCCGCCGCAGAACGGACCCGTCGGCGTGCCGAAGATCGTCTACTTCGACTTCGACAAATACAACATCAGGCCGGGCGATCGCAACATCGTCGAGGCGCATGCGAGCTTCCTGCGCAACCGGCCGGCGAGCCGGGTCGTGATCGAAGGCCACACCGACCAGCGCGGCGGCCGCGAGTACAACCTCGCGCTCGGCCAGCGCCGTGCCGACTCGGTACAGCGCGCGCTCACGCAACTCGGCGTACCCGCCGAGCGCGTCGAAGCCATCAGCTGGGGCCTGGAAAAACCCGCGTCGCTCGAAACCACCGAGGAGGGCTATCAGCTCAATCGCCGAGCCGAATTCAGCTACCGCTGAACCGGATCACCGCGATGACTTCGACGACGGCGGTTTCCGGCCCACGCACACGTCATCAAAGCGAGAGCAGATGACGGGCGCGGCCGGTCTCCCGCATTCGTCCGGAGCCGAATGATGTCCTTCCCAGACCAGCTCCACGCCTGCCACGAACGCCTGGTGTCGGTGTGCGCGGCGCTGCCTGCCCCGTACCCGGCATTCACGCTGTTCTTCTCCGTGAGCGATGGCTCGCAGCGCGCACATGTCGTGCACGCGCGGGCCGCCGATTTCGAGACCGCCTGGCGCGAAGGCGCCGAGCATGCCGAGCGCTGGGTGCGCGAGCGCGGCATCGTGTCGCCGTGGCTGCGCATCGACTGGGTCGAGGGCGCGAGCCCGATGGACTGGGCCCAGTTCAAGACACAGCTCACTGCCGTCAAGCGCAACTACTTCCGCCTGGGCCTGGCCTTCGACAAAGACTTTGCGCTGGCCTTCACCGAGCAGGAGCTCAACGCCAACGCCATGCTGTGCGGCGATTCGACCATTCCGCATTCGGTGGTGAACGCGCGCAACTTCGAGGTCTACGGCCAGGCGCGTTTCCAGAGTTCGCCGCCGCTGGACATGCCCTCGGACCAGCCGGTCTACCTGCTCGCCACGGTGGGCGTGTTCTGCCAGCCCGACGGCGTGGTGCACAAGCTGGTGGGCACGGGGCTCGACGCGGGCCGCCGGCAGTTGCCGGCACTCAACCCGCAGTCGGTGCTCGACCTCGTGCGCAGCGGCTCGTCGTACCTGGCGCGCCAGGTGCAGAGCGACGGCCTCTTCGTGTACGGCTACTTTCCGTGCTTCGACCGCCGCATTCCGACCTACGACGCGATGCGCCATGCGAGCGCGCTCTACGCAATGATCGAAGCGTGGGAGCTCACGCGCGACGAAACGCTGCGCGCGGCCATCGACCGCTCGCTCGACCATCTCACGAGCTCGCTGATCCGCGACTACACGCTGGTGGACGGGCGCGCGGTGGCGTTCCTGGTCGACACCGGCGGCGAGATCAAGCTCGGCGGCAACGCAGCCTGCGTGCTCGCGCTGGTGAAGTACTGCGAGCTGACGGACACGCGCCGCTGGCTGCCGCTGCTGGAAAAGCTCGCGCTCGGCATCGCGTCGCTGCAAGACCCGGCCACCGGCCGCTTCAACCACGTGCTGCATGCCGCCGACCTCACGGTCAAGCAGGCCTCGCGCATCATTTACTACGACGGCGAAGCGGCCTACGGCCTCATGCGCCTGTATGCGCTCACGCGCGACCCGCAATGGCTGGCCGTGGTCGAGAAGGCCTTCGACCATTTCATCTCCAGCCAGCACTGGCAGGCGCACGACCACTGGCTCAGCTGCTGCGTGTACGAACTCACGCACTGGAGCCCGCAGGAGAAGTACTTTCGCTTCGGCCTGCAGAACGTGGCGGGGTATCTGGACTTCGTGCTCGACCGGAAGACCACCTTCCCGACGCTGCTCGAACTCATGCTGGCCGCGCAGCAGATGCTCCAGCGCCTCGAGGGCATGCCCGCGATGCGGCACCTGCTCGACGAGCTCGACGTCGAAAAGTTTTACCGCGCGCTCGACTACCGCGCGCACTATTTGCTCAACGGCTTCTTCTGGCCCGAGATGGCGATGTATTTCCGGCGGCCATCGACCGTCGTCGGTTCGTTCTTCATCCGCCATCACTCGTTCCGCGTGCGCATCGACGACGTCGAGCAATACGTGTCGGGCTTCGTCGCCTATCACCGCTACCTGGTGGAGCGGCGCGCCTCGCCCGGCGCGGCCGGCACGGGCGGCGGCAGCAGCACCGGCGTGGGCGGCGCGCGCGACGACGGCGCCGTCTGGACCGCGAGCGAGATGGCACGCGTGACCGGCGGCGAATGGGTCGTCAAGCCCGAGGACGGATGGCGCGCCACCGGCGTGGCGCAGCGCTCTTTCATGCGCAAGGGCCGCGTGGTGTTCGACCACCAGACACGTCCGTCGAAGACACCGCTGGCGGCCGTCACGCTCAAGGGCGTGCTTCAGCCGGCTGCAGCCGTGCTGTGCACCGACCCCAAGCCGCACCTCGACAAGCGCGTGCCCGTGCTCAAGGTGCCGAACGTGCTGCAGGCCGTGCTGGAGCTGGGCGACCATGCGCGCGCCGAGTTCACCGGCCGCGTGTGCGGCGTGCTCGGCAGCGCCGCGACGAACGGCGCGGCAAGCGGCACTGTTGCCGCCATGCTGGCCGGTGCACTCACCGTGTGGGGCGAGGTCGGCCAGCCCGAGGGCAACGTCAGCCTGCCATCGGGCATTGCCTGGAACATGACCTGCATGCCGCGGCATGCGGCCTACTGGGTGCTGGAGATGGGCACCTCGCACATGCCGGCGTCGGCGCAGCTGGTGCGGCCTTCGCTGGTGGTGGTGACGGGGCTGTCGGCCGCATCGCAGAAACACCGCGGCCCGTCGGAGGCCGCAGCGCGGCTCGACAGCCGGATCTTCCAGGCCATGGCGCCGGGCGACAGCGTGGTGCTCAACCGCGACATGCCCGAGTTCGCGACCTTCGCCGAAGCGGCGATGGCGCAGCAGCTGCAGATCGTGACCTGCGGCGAGCACAAGGACGCCGACGTGCGCCTGCTCGCCTTCGACCACGGCGAAGTGCAGGCGATGGTGGCGGGCGAGCCCTTTCAGCTGCGGCTCAATGCGCCGGGGCGCCACATGGGCGCGAGCGCCATCGCTGCGCTCGCGGCCCTGCAGGCCATGCGCCTGCCGCTGGCGGCCGCGGTCGAGCCCTTCGCGCACTTCGAGCCGCCGGGCGGGCGCGGTGCGCTGCACACCATTCACATCGGCGGCGGCAGCTTCAAGCTGATCGACGAGACCTACGACGCCAACCCGAGTTCGATGCGTGCGGCGCTGGAGCTGCTGTCGCAGGCGCCCTGCGAGCCGTCGCGCCGCGTGGCGATCCTGGGCGACATGCAGGAGCTCGGCCCCGCCGCGCAACGCCACCACCTCGACCTCGAAGCCGAGCTGCTGGCCTCCCAACCCGACCGCGTGCTGCTGTGCGGCCCGCTGATGCGGGCACTGCACACACGCATCCGCACCAAGGTGCGCTCGCACTGGTTCGTCGACGTGTCCGATCTGTCGACCGCGCTCGGCAGCCTGCTGCAGCCAGGCGACTGGGTGCTGGCGAAGAGTTCAGCGGGCGTCGGCCTGTCCCGGTTGGCCCGGGTTTTGAAAGCACTGCCATGAGATGGAACGTACTCGCGAACTCGCCCTTCGAACATGAGGCGCCGCTGCGTCGGCAGCCGTTGCGCCGGTGGTGGCTGGGCTGGCTGCAACTGCTGTGCGCATGGGTGCTTTGCATGCTGCTGTGCGCCAACATCGCATTGGTGTTCGCAGAGGGTTTGCCCCAATCAAACAGGGAGGCCAAAGCAGGGAGTCCGGCCGGTTGCGCGGTTAAGGGAAGCGCCGCGCACCGGAGCCGGTTCATGGGAGGCGAAAGCTGTCGTGTTGATGTGCACGGCGAGTGAATTTTTGCCTTGTAACAGCCGGGTAACAGTTGATAATGACGCAGGCGTCATTGCACGACGGATCGGCTCTTTCCCATGATCAAGTTCCTCTTGCCCAGTCAGTTGGTTGCCGACACGCCAGACGAACCTGGCGCCAGTCCCTATGCGGGCGCTTTGAACGCCGCATTCCGAGCGGCCTACCCGCTCGTGAAGAGCGCGGCGTGGCGCTCGCTGCCCATCAGCCTGTTCGGGCTGCTGCCTTCGATCTTTCTGCTGCAGGTGTATGACCGCGTGCTCTCGCGCAGCGGCACCTCGACGCTCGCTGCGCTGGTCAGCGGCATCCTGTTTTTCCTGTGCATCGAGTTCTGGCTGCGTACGCGCCGCTCGCGCCTGCTGCGCAACGCGGGCGCGATCATCGACCACGGTGTTTCTGGCGCGCTGCTGAACTCGATGCTGGGCCGCCCGCTGCGCGCGCTCGAAGCACGGCCTGCTTCTGTGTGGCACCTGTACTTCCGCGACGTGGCCTCGGTGCGCGGCACCGTCACCGGCGGGCTCGCACAATCGATCTTCGACCTGCCGATGGCCATCTTCGCGCTCATCGTCATCGGCATCGTCGCGCTGCCGGTGCTGCCGGTCGTGGCGCTGTTCCTGGCCATCATGTCTTTCCTCGCGTGGTGGTGGGCCGACGAAGTGCGCTCCGGCCGCGTCGAGGAAGTGCAGCGCGGCCGCGGCCTGGAGCGCGTCACGGCCGAGATCTGCAACGCGCGCGAAACCCTCAAGGCCCAGGCCAACGACGCGCCAACCATCGAGATGTGGCGCAAGACCTACAACTCATGGCTCACCGAGAGCTTCAGCAAGAACGGCCAGATCGAAACCGCGCGCGACGGCACCACCGTGCTGCTCACCGTGTTCTCCGTCGTCGTGGTGACCGTGGGCGCGGTCTCGGTGATGGAGCAGTGGATGACGGTGGGCGGTCTCGTCGCCTCGAACATGCTGGCGCTGAAGGCGCTGCAGCCGGTGGCGGGGCTGGTGTCGAACTGGCGCTCGCTGGCTACCGCCAAGGAAGCCGCCAAGCGGCTCGAAACCGTGCTGCGCGAACCGGTCGAGAAGCCGCCCACGGGCATGACGCTGCCGCAACCGCTGGGCCGCATCACCCTGAAGGACGTGAGCTTCAGCTTCACCGAAACCGCGCAGCAGCCGGTGCTGGAAAACGTCGACCTCGACATCGGCCCGGGCGGGCTCCACGTGATCGTCGGGCGCAACGGCGCGGGCAAGTCCACGCTGGTGAAGCTGCTGTCGGGCCTGTACACGCCCACGCGCGGCATCGTCAGCATCGGCGAGTACGACCTTTCTCAGTTCGGCCGCGAAGAGCTGTCGCACTGGATCAGCTATCTCTCGCAGGAGGTCTACTGGTTCGGCGGCTCGCTCATCGACGTGATGCGCCGCACGGCCCCGGGCCAGAGCGACGAGCAGATCGTTGCGGCCTGCAAGCTCTCGGGCGCGCACGACTTCATCTCGCGGCTGCCCGACGGCTACCGCACCATGGTCGGCGAAGGCGGCACCGGCGTGTCGGTGGGCGAGCGGCGCAAGCTGGCGCTGGCCATGAGCTTCCTGCGCAAGCCCTCGGTGCTGGTGCTCGACGAGCCCAGCAACGACCTCGACTTTCAAAGCGAGCGCAACCTGCTCGCTACGCTGCTCGCGGTGGCCAAGGTGCGCACCGTGGTGGTGGTCACGCATTCGCTGCGCATCGTCTCCGCCGCCAGCGTGGTCTACCACGTCACGGGGCTGGGCAATGTGGAGCAGGGCACGGCCGCAGTGATGGTGCCGAAGCTGTTCGGCGTGAAGAAGCCGCTGGTCGCGCTGGGCGATGCGGAAGACGGTGCAGCGGGGGCCACGGCCTCCCGCTCGATGGCGTGATACGCGAATGACGAGTGACCGGGGACGCGACTTGAAATCAGATTTGCCGCAGATTCTTCAGGACGAGAACGACAAGCGCGCGGCCCAGACCTCGCCGCAGGGGCGGCGGCGCCAGTGGATCATCGGCGGCGCGATCGGCGTGCTGGCCCTGGTGGGCCTCGGCTTCCCGATGGAAACCGTGGTGGTCGCGCCGGGCCGCGTGATTCCTTCGGACCGCGTCAAGTCGATCCAGCACTTGGAAGGCGGCATCGTCAGCAACGTGCTGGTGAAGGAAGGCGATAAGGTCAAGCAGGGCCAGTCGCTGGTCGAGATCGACCTTGGCGGCAGCGGCCTCAATCTCGAAGAGCTCACGGCCCGCTATGCCGCCACGCAGGCCACCCGCGTGCGCCTCATGGCCGAGAGCCGCGGCCAGCCGCTCAAGCGCGAATCTTTTGCCACCGACATCGACGAAGCCGTGTTCGAAGGCGAGACCGGCGCCTACCAGGCGCGCGCGCTCGAACAGCGCGGCGTGATGGCCGGCGCCGTGTCGGGCCTGGAGCAGGCGCGCAGCAAGCAGCTGGAGCAGCAGGCCAAGGTCAAGGGCCTGAGCGACCGGCTGGTGCTGGCGCAGAAGGAACTCGAAATCTCCGAGCAACTGCTCAGCGAGAAGCTGGTCGGCCAGGTCGAGGTGCTGGAGAAGCGGCGCCAGGCCGAGAGCGCGCGCAGCGAACTCGCGGTGGCGCGCCAGGGCGTGATTTCCGCCAACGCTTCCATTACCGAGGCGCAGGCCAAGATGGCCGAGGCCGAAGGGCGCTTTCGCCGCCGCGCGTCGGACGAGCTGGCCACGGTCGAGCGCCAGTTCGCGAGCCTGAGCGAAGACCTGGCGCGCGCCCGCACCCAGCGCTCGCGCACGGTGGTGAAGGCGCCGTCGGACGGCATCGTCAAGGGCCTGCGCAACTCCAGCCCCGGCTGGGTGGTGAAGCCCGGCGAGTCGATTCTCGAAGTGGTGCCCGACGAGGACGAGATCATGGTCGAGGCGCGGCTCAACCCCAACGACCGCGGCTTCATCGAAGTGGGCCAGCAGGCGCGCGTGAAGATCACCGCCTACGACTACCTGCGCTACGGCGCGGTCGACGGCAAGGTCAAGCTGGTGGCGGCCGACGCCGACCGCGACCCCGCCATCTCCAGCGGCGCGCCGTACTACCGGCTGCTCATCAGCATGTCGCAGTCCCATGTGGGGCGCGACGAGAACCGCATCACCGCCGGCATGGAGTCCGAAGTGGACTTGCGTGTGGGCACCGACCCGTTCATCTGGTACATCCTGCGACCTGTGCTCAAGCTGCGGCGCGAAGCCTTCCGCGAACCATGAAGTACCGCAAACCGGTCGACCTGCGCCGCATGGGCTCCGGCGCTGTCTGCGCGGCGTTGTGCGCGAGCTTCGCGCTGCCGCCCGCTGCCTTTGCGCAGGAGCAGCAACAACAGCAGCAGGAGGCGGGTGCCACGCTCATGCTCGCACGCCGCCTGTCCCCGCCGTCGCTCGGCGCCGCGAACTACACCCAGCAGGTGAAGCAGGCGCTGATCGCGCTGTCGCAGGAATACCCCGAGGTGCAGACGGCGCAGGCTGCAGCCAACACCAGCAGCTACAGCGTGGACGCGGCCAAGCAGGCGCGCTACCCGCGCTTCAAGCTCGGTACTTCGTCCGGCAACTACAACAGCGGCGCGGAAAACGCCAAGACGCAGAGCTACACCGTGCTCACCGCCGAGGCGCGCGTGAGCCTGATCGACGGTGGCGCCATGAGCGCCGCGCAGCGCGCCGCCGAAGCGGGCAACCAGGCGGACGACGAAGCCGTCATCACCACCTCGCAGAAGGTGGTGCTGGATGCGCTCACCGCCTACCTGCAGGTGCAGCGCTTCGACCTCAAGAAGCAGATTGCGCACAAGGCCACCGAGGTTGTAGCCGAAATCTCCAAGGCCGAGGCCCGCCGCGTGGCGCTGGGCGTGAGCGGCGACAACGACCTGAACATGGCGGCCTCGCGGCGCGCGCTGGTGGCCGCGCGCGAGTCCGACTTCGAGGCGCAGCGCGACGAGGCGCTCGCCAAGTTCCGCAACTACTTCAAGTTCTCGCCCAATGCCGAGTCGCTGCCCGTGCTCGCTGCACCGGCGCAATGGCGCATCGGCTCGCAGGAAGAAGCGCTGCGCCGCGCAGAGTCGCGCAGCACCGAGATCGCCGAGGCGCAGGGCCGCATCGACCGCGCCAAGGCGCTGGCCGACCAGCAGGACGCGAGCCTCTATCCGACGATCGACGCCGTGCTTGTGAAGAGCAAAGACCCGCGCGGCGTGTCGCCGCAAGACCCGACGCGCGCGGCCTTCGAGCTCAACTGGAACTTCGGCAACGGCTTCGACCGGCAGCTGCGCCTGAAGTCGGCACTGGCCGAAGTCGCGAACCAGGAAGCCAAGCTCGAAGGCGTGAAGCTCAACCTGTTCGAGCTCACGTCGGCATCGTGGTCGCGCACCGTCTCCGGCCGCGAGCGCGAGAAGCAGCTGATGGAAGCCGTCAGCACCGCCGGCCAGGCCTTCCGTGGTCGCCGCCGCCTGATGGAGTTCGGTCGCGAGACCCTGCCCAAGGTGCTCGACGCGCAACTCGACTACTACACGCTGCTGTTCGACTACGTCGACGGCGTGTTCGACCTGCGCATCTCCGAGCTGCGCCTGGCGCGAACCACCGGCGAACTGCGCATCGACCCGGTGGGCACCAACGGCTGGATCGACCGCCTCTTCGGCGCGCCCAGCCGCCAGGTGCTGACGGAAGACGGCCTGCTGGCAAAGCTCTGTATCTCGAGCAACACGGCCTGCGCGAGCGAGCCGGTGGCCGAGCGCAGCGTGGACGCGGCTGGAGCGAACCCACCGCTGCGCAGGACCCCGCGCCTTTCGACGCCCTGAGGCCGGCTGTCGTCGGTCAGGCGTCTTCGGGGATGCCCGGTTCGCCGTCGAGGATCTGGTACTTGCGCATCTTCTCCCACAGCACCTTGCGGCTGATGCCCAGGTGTTGCGCGGTGTCCTGGCGCTTCCAGTCGTTGATCTCCAGCGCCGCGATGATGCGGTTGCGCTCGCTGCTGTTCCAGCCCTTGCGGTCGGCGCTGCCGTCGAGCGAGCTGCCATTGCCGTTGCTGCCGCCGCTGCCCATGCCATTGCGGTCGGCGAAGATCGCCGGCGCGGGCGTGCCGCGCGTGAGTGCGATCGCGCGCTGGATCAGGTTCTGGTCCCAGGCGTGCAGTTGCCGCGCGATCACGCCCACGCGCTCCGCAAGATTGCGCAGCTGCCGCACGTTGCCCGGAAAGTAAGTCTCGGCCACCGCGTCGCTGAGCCAGTGCGGCGTTTCGCCGAGCGTTTCGAGCTCGTCGCCCAGCACGTTGGTCAGCAGCGCCTTGAAGATCGCGATCTTGTCGACTTCGCCGCGCTCTTCGAGGCTGGGCACGTGCAGCTCGATCACCGCGAGCCGGTAGAACAGGTCGGCGCGGAACTCGCCGCTCGCCACCATCTCGCGCAGGTTGCGGTTGGTGGCCGCCACCAGCCGGAAGTCGACGCGCACCGGCGCCGTTGCGCCCAGCCGCGTGACCGCACTGTCTTCCAGCACGCGCAGCAGCTTCACTTGCTGATAGCGCGGCAGGTCGCCGATTTCATCGAGGAACAGCGTGCCGCCCGTGGCCTGCTCGAAGTAGCCGCGATGCGCGTGCACCGCGCCCGTGAAAGAGCCCTTGGTGTGGCCGAAGAACAGCGACTCGAAGAGCCCGTCGGGAATCGCGCCGCAGTTCACCGCCACGAACGCGCCCTTGCTGTAGTGCTGATGCCCCAGGTGTAGCTGCTGCGCGATGCGCTCCTTGCCCACGCCCGTTTCGCCGCGCACCAGCACGCTGTGATCGCAGTCGGCAAAAGCGCCCACCTCGGCCAGCAGCCCCTTCATCGCTTCGGAGTGCGCCACCAGCACATCGGGCGGCTGTGGCGCCACCTCGCGCGCGCGCAACTGCCGCACCAGCTTCGCGACCATCGTGCGCAGCTCCGCGCAGGTGAAGTCGTACGGCAGCACGTGCAGGTATTCGGGCGGATAGGTCCGCGAGTCGCGCTCGCGCGAACCCGCCGCAACCCAGATCACCGGCATGCCCTGCAGCAGCTCGGTGGCATGCGCCAGCCCGCCGCTGTCGATGACCGTGACGCTGATGATCGCCACCGAGGGACGCAGCGCCACACCGCGATCCTGCGGCGGAGGGGGCAGGCCATCGGCCCGGATCACCTCCACGTCGAAGCTCGCCATGCACCGCGCGATGCGGTCGAGGATGTCGGCTTTGCCTTCCCAGACAAAGAGGTCGAGTTCGTCGAAGTTGGAGGCGGGGGAATTCATCGGAAAAGGGGCGTCAATACACAAGCATGGGCAGGCCCTTGCAGTCGAGCGACTTCAGGTTCACGTCGATCTGGCCGAGGTTGATGCCGAGTACGTTTGTCAGGAGAGGGGTGAGGACCGATGTACCGACGGCGTCGAGCAGCGGCTTGAGCAGGCCGGCCAGGACCGAGACGGCATTGGAGATTGCCCCGCTGGGGCTGCTGCTTTGACTCGCGAGGGTGTCCTTGAGCATGTTCTTGCAACCCTGCTCGCCAATGCTGAACAAGCCGGTGCATTGATTCAAAAGACCCGAGACCAGATCGAGGACGCCGTTGAGCAGCCCTGTTATCAAGCCGCTCTGTCCGGCTTCTTGTCGGATAGTGTTGATGGCGCTTGAGTACCGCTGACCCCAACAGAACACGTTGCTTGCCGTGCAGATGCTTGCGGTGTTGTTCCAGAGCTGCGTGGCCAGGTTGTCCAACTGGGTGCCAGTGGGCGTGCCCGTTGGGGCCTGGCCGCCGAAGAGCAGAGTGGTCAACTGGCTGAGGAGGGTCGACAGCGTCGTGCCGAGCTGCAGGTTGTTGACCGGCGTGGTGCCGGTTTCGCCCTCGGCAAGGGTCAGCTGCGCATCCGGCGTGGCTTGCAGCACACCTGCGTCCAGATGGCCATTCACCTTGAGCAAGCCCAGCACGTTGATGAGTTCCATGTCCTTCAACGTGGTCGGATAGCTGCAGGCGGAGGTCTTTGAGAAGCGATCCGCCGGCGCGATTTGCCCCACGCATATGTTCGCGATCTTGCTGTTCACGGAAAACTTCACGCGATCCTTGCCGCTCACCGGGTCCTGGAGCGCGGGAGTACACATGTCGGTGATCGTTCCGGTGCCCGTCACTGCATCGAGCACGATGGGCAGGTCGAGACTGACCAGCGATTTCAGCAGCGAGCCGAGCAGCCCTGCGTCGGTGGTCACATGAATGTAGGTGCGCACCTGGGCGTTGTAGGCCTGGGCTCCGATGCCGCCGATGCCGATGGACGGAGGCTGGATCACGCCCGCCTGGACCGTAACCTTCGCCAGCGACAGGAGGTTGATGTTGAGCGCGCTGACATCGATTGCATGCTGCGAAGTCGCCACGCCGATCGATGTGTAGAGCAGGTCCAGTGCGCTCACGCCCACGTTCAACGCGCCGCTTCCGCTGCCGCCCGGCGCGATGATCTGCGCGAACAGCCCGCGGGGACCGTCGGCCAGCGAACCCAGCTGCACCATGAGGTTGGTAAGCCCGAGCTTGGCCTGGATGGCCTGCAGCAGCGCGATGTTGCTGCTCAGCAGGCTGTTCTGGCCCGCCACCGTCACGATGGCGTTGAGCAGGTCGCCCAATGCCACGGAGCGGCCCGCGAGCAGCGTGTTCAACTCGCCCACGCCAATGTCAGCGGAGACCGGGATGCCCAGTGCGGCCAGCAGTCCGCCCGGCGTGATCTTGGCCTGGGCGAGGCCGTCATAGGCCACCAGGGAGGTGCCCGACAGGTCGAGCCCGATGCCCTTGAGCAGCCGCCCCAGCGTCGAGTCGCCGCTGACGGTGATGAGCTTGCTGCCCACGGAGAACTCGGCGAGCGGCGCGCTGAGTGCTGCCACGGCGCTGACGCTGATGAGCCGGTTGCCCGTGAAGAACGACAGCAGCGTGGGTGAAGCCTTCTGGAAGGCCACGCGCACTGCATTGGCCGGGCCCGTGACGGCGGGCGTCTGGAAGCTCGTGTCCTTGTCCCAGTAGCCGCACTGGACTTCGCCCGCGGCCAGCGTCAGCCCCACCGGCATGTTGGCGCTCGAGCCGCCCGGCGCACCGTTGGCGTTCAGTTGCGCCGCCGTGATTGCGGCCGCGCAGCCGCCACGGATCTGCTGCGCACCTGCCAGCGCGGCAAGGTCCGCCGTCTTCTGGAACTCCCGCTTCATGAAGTAAATGAAGCCGATCTCGGTGCCGATCAGCGTGATGACGACCAGACTCATCGCGATCGCAGTGTTGATGAGGACCGACCCGCGGGATCGCGTGCGGCGGGAGTGGCTCCGGAATGCGGCGTTCATGGCGATGGCGTCCTCTTCAGGACGATCGAAGCGCGGCGCTCGTCCGGCTTTGGAGTTGGGTGGGCATCCACTGCTCCACCAGTGGAATCTTCGGCAGCAGCTGGTTCGCGCTGTACGGATAGCTCACGGTGACGTCATAGCGGATGTAGGCCCCTGGGCCGCTCGGGTTGCTGCGGGCCACGTTCACCGGAACATTGGTGACGATCCAGCTGCGCCGTGTCGCCACGCTGCTGTTGGCCGATGCGGGCACCACGAGCGAGTTGGCCAGCGAGTCGTACACGGCGTCCTTGACCCGCTGGTCGCCTGCCGTCGGCGCCGGCGTCAGCAGGCCCACGGCCCGCGCTCCCTCCTCCGATGCGCGCGTGACCGACTGCTGCAGATAGAACACCGCCCCGAAGGTCACGAGTGCGTACAGCACGCTGAACAAAATGATGAAGACCATCGCGAACTCGATGGCGGCCACGCCGTGCTGCCGGCCGCGCATGACCGCGCCCTTGCTGCCGTTCGAACGGCGCCCGGTGCTCACGGCGCCCTCCCGTCGAGAAGCATGCTGGCTTTGCCGACGATCTGGTCGGGCATGGCGAAGCTGGGAAAGGGCGGCAGCAGGAGCTTCAGGTTGGTGGCCGTGACGGTCACGACCATCTGGCAACGGGTGTCCCAGGTGGCGCCACAAGTGGGGGCGGCGCAGTTGTTGGTGACCACCCCGCACACGGTGGCGCTGACGCTGCGCGTCACGGTGGCCGGCATCCAGCTGCTGCTTGTCGTGGCAGTGGTCTGGGCCAGGGTGGCGCGTGCTGGCAGGGTGGGCTGGTAGCGCAGTGCTGCGCGCGCGCCGTCTTCCGCCGCGTTCTGCAGCCCCAGGCGAAACGCGAACAGCATGCCGTAGCTGATGATTCCGTAGAGCAAGGAGAAGGAGATCAGGAACACCATGGCGAACTCGACCGCGTACGCGCCGCGCTGGGCGTGCGCTCGGGTGCGAAGGCGTTGGGTGTTCATGGCGATGCCTGGCGTGTCTGCCTCTGCCTACTTCGTCGGCGCAGCGCCGCCGCCGACCGCCGTCTGCTTGACGATCGAGCCCATGCTTTCCGGAATCGGGAACTCGAAGCTCTTCAGATAGCGTTGGTAGCTGCGACTCGCGATCTCGCCGGCAATGGGCCGCGGCGTGACGGATGCGATCTCGCCGCTGCGCTGCCATGCGAGCAGGTCCTGCGTGGCGTCGCCCACCTGTGGCGACCCGTACACGAACTCTCCTTCTGCCCCAGCCATTTCTTCCTGGCCCTGCGGCGGCACGGGCACGGGCACTGGCGCCGCCGCAGGTTCCGGCGCCTTGGGCGGCGTCGCCTGCTGTGCGAGCGCGGAGGGGGCGGCTGCCATCAGCGCGGCCGTGAGGCCGAATGCGGCCGACAGCGCGGCGAGACGGGTGGCGTGTGCTTTTCTCATGGGGTGCCTTGTGAGGTCGAGTTCGGCGAAAGGGAGACCGCGGCATCCGCGGTGGACGGATTGCGCTGGCTGGCCGTGCGGATGCCGCCCGTGCCGGACCAACGCGAGGCCTTGAGCATCAGGGGAGGCTGCTGCGGCGCCGGGTCTTCGCGTGCCGGTTCCTTGGTGGTGTTGGGAAGCGGGCGCACTGCCGCAACAAGAGGCGGCATGGCGCCGGCGGCCGCGAGAGGCACCGCGCCGCCCGCGCGCAGTTGCTGCGCGGCGTCCCGCACTGCTGCGCGCGCAGCGGGGGACATGCGGTTGGCCTCCATCAGGCTGTTCGCCTGCTCGCCCTGGCCTGTGACTTCGAGGTAGAGCGCGAGGTTGGACTGGGCCTGGGTGCTGTCGGGGCGCAACTGCAGCGCCTGCATCAGCGGCAGCCGGGCGTCGGCGATCTGTCCCGCGCGCA
Source organism: Variovorax multivorans (assembly GCF_051216835.1). Classification (NCBI taxonomy): domain Bacteria; kingdom Pseudomonadati; phylum Pseudomonadota; class Betaproteobacteria; order Burkholderiales; family Comamonadaceae; genus Variovorax; species Variovorax multivorans. The sequence continues at coordinate 488,116 of NZ_JBPJZL010000003.1, read as the reverse complement.
GGTTGGCATAGCCCAGATCGCTGAGCAGCAGGGCATCGGTCGGTGTCAGGCGCTGGGCCTGCTTCAACAGCTGCACGGCTTCGGGGTAGCTGCCGCGCGCGCCTGCCAGCAGGCCGAGGCCGCGGTAGCCGGCGCTTTCGAGCGGCGTGCCCAGCAGGCGCTTGTAGGCTTGCTCGCTCAAGTCGGCCTGGCCGGTCTGGCGCAGGGCGTCGGCGCGCATGCGCGTGGACTCGGGCGACACGCCCCAGCGCTGTTCGAGCGCGTCGATGTGCGCCAGCGATGCGAACCACAGGCCTTCCTTCTGCATCTGCTCGACGAGCTTGAGGTAGGTTGCCTTGGTGTCGACGGCGGCACCGGCCTTGGTGTCGGCGGCAGCTTCGGCGGACGCGCGCTGCTGCGCATCGGCAGCGGCTGCGTACTGGTCCTTGAGTGCGCCGCATCCGGTGATGGCCATGGCAGCGGCGGTGCAGGCCAGCACGCGGCCAGCAAGGCCCGCGTGCTTTGAAAGGGCTGGTGTTTTCATTTGCCGATGGCTCCCAGTGAACGGAATATGGCGATGAAGCCCGGCCCCGCGGTGACGATGACCAGCGCCGGCAGCAGCGTGATCACCATGACGCCGGTCATCTTCACGGTGATCTTTCCGATGCGTTCCTTCATCTCCGAGCGGCGGCTTTCGCGCAGCCGGTCGCTGAATATGCGCAGCGGCTCCTGCACCGCGCCGCCGTGCCGGTCGACCTGCACCAGCAGCGAGACGAGGCCGCGCATGTTCTCGTTCTTGTGCAGCGTCGCAAGGCGATGCAGCGAATGCTCGCGGGTGCGGCCCTGGCTGTATTGCGAATTGGCGATGCCCAGCTCGTAGCCCAGCACGCGCAGCACGTGCGAGAAGTCGGTGGCCATGATCTGCAGGCTCTGGTCCAGGCTCAGGCCCACGCCCTGCAGCAGCCGCAGCAGGTCGATGAACAGGGGAAGCTCCCGGGCCGCGCGCTCGCGCCGGCTGGCGGCAAAGCGGCCGAGCACCCACTTGGGCGCCATGAAGCCGACGGCCGCTGCCGTCGCGAGGACGATGGTGACTGTGCTGCGCGTGTGCCCGCTGCTCCAGAAGACATAGGCCAGCAGCGGGAGCGCCAAGGCGAGGGAGATCCGCGTGATCAGGAAGACCAGCTGCGCCCGCTTCGACCGAAGGCCGCACTGGTCGATGAGGTTGCGGTCTTCGTCCGCCACCAGTGCCCGGCCGAGACGCGAGTCCAACCAGTGGAAGGGCAGGTCGAGCTCGGGCTTGGGTGGTGCATCCGGGTCCGCGAGTTCGACGGCGGATTTCGGATCGGGTGCGACGACCGCCTGCCGGATGGCCCGGCCGATGACCTGCCCGCTGCGCGTGCGGCGCAGCTCGGCCGCGACGAGTGCGCCAGCGCCGACCAGCAGGCCCAGCGCCAGCAGCACAAGGCTGAAGATGGCAAGTTGATTGGGTGTCAACGTCATGCCAGCCTCGCCAGCCGGTATAGGAGCGCAGCGCCCGTCAGCTGCAGGCCCACCGCGGAAAAGATCAGGATGCGGCCCGTGCCGTCGTTCCACATTCCCATGAAATAGCTGGGGTTGGTGAAGATCAGAAAGGCGCCCACGCCCACCGGCAGCAGGCCGAGGATCCAGGCCGACAGGCGCGTTTCCGAGGACAGGGCGCTGAGCTCCTGCTCCGCCTGCTCGCGGTCGCGCATGAAGTTGCCAACGCGCTCCAGCAGCAGGTCGGCGCGGCCACCATAGCGCACGCCCAGGCCAAGAATGGAGGCAAGCAGGTACATCTCTTCGATGCGCACGTTGTCAGCCGTCTGGTGCAGCGCGCGGTCGAGGTCCACCCCCGCGCGCACCAGGGCCGCCGAGCGATCCAGATGACCGCGCAGCGGCGCCTGCGTGGTGGCAATTGCCAGCTGGAAAGCCGCCTGCGTGGAGTTGCCGATGGTGATCAGGCGCACCATGGCATCGATGTAGCCGGGGAGCTGATGAATCAGCTTGCGGCGGAACTTCTGCAGTTGCAGCCACAGGGCGAAGCTCGCCATCAGCAGCAGAAGAAACAGCACGCCCAGCGCCGCGAGCCATCCGACGAAAACGCCGACCAGCAGGCAGATGGCGACGATGGCGATCAGCGCGAAGACGATGGTGCGCGGCTCGATCACGCCCACCATCCACCCAGGGACCGCGCGCTCGAGCAGGCCGGTGCGAGCGGGCGTGGCGGACCCCGCCCCACCGTCGAACCACGGGTCCGTGGTCAGGCTGGAGGCAAGGCCCTCGCCGGGGAGATCCCGCAGGGGCATCGGCACGGCGGTTGCCGTGGCCGCCGTGCTAGTGGCCAGAATCTGCTGATTCAGATGCCGTTCCGTCGCCTGCCGCGCCTGCCGGCCCTTCGCCCATTGCCACAGCAGCACCCCTGCGGCTGCCAGCAGCAGCGCCACGCAGGCGACCGCGAGCAGGACTTCACGCACGGTTGTCTCCCCCATGCTGCGACGCACGCTGCAGCGACTGGCGGAAGCGCGTGATCTTGGGCGAGTGCGGCGCGATGCCCAGCGACACCCAGCGGTCGCGCTCCTCGCCGTCGGGCGAGGCGACCGGCTCGTAGCGGTACAGCTCCTGCATCGCCACCACGTTGTCGTTGACGCCCGTGACCTCGCTCAGCGAGATGATGCGACGCTGGCCGCTGGACAGCCGCCCGATCTGCACGATGAAGTCGATGGCATTGGCGATCTGCCGACGCAGGCTGACTTCGCTGCCCTGATAGCCGGCGAAGCCCGCGAGCATTTCGAGGCGGTAGAGGCACTCGCGCGGCGAGCTGGCGTGAATGGTGCCCATCGAGCCTTCATGGCCGGTGTTCATGGCCTGCATCATCTCGATCACTTCGGCGCCGCGCACCTCGCCCACGATGATGCGGTCGGGCCGCATGCGCAGGCTGTTGCGCAGCAGGTCGCGGATCGACACCACGCCCGTGCCGTCGAAGCCGCCGGGTCGGCTTTCGAGCCGCACCACGTGGCTGGTGCCGAGCGAGAGTTCGGCCGTGTCCTCGATGGTGATAACGCGCTCGCGCGCCGGGATGAAGCTGGCGAGTGCGTTCAGCAGCGAGGTCTTGCCCGAGCTGGTGCCGCCGCTCACGAGGATGTTGCAGCGCGCGCGCACCGCGATCTCCAGCAGCTGCGCCATGCCCGCGTCGAAGGTGCCGAGCTTCACCAGGTCGGCCGGCGTGAGCGGCTCCTTGCGAAACTTGCGGATCGAGACCGACAGGCCGTCGATGGCCAGCGGCTCGATGATCACGTTGATGCGGCCGCCGTCGGGCAGGCGCGCATCGACCATCGGGTTCGATTCGTCGAGCCGGCGGCCCAGCGGCGCGAGGATGCGGCGCACGATGCGCATCACGTGCTCGGCATCGGCAAAGCGCACGGTCTCGCGCTCCAGCATGCCGTGGCGCGACACGTACACGTTCTGGTAGCCGTTGATCAGGATGTCTTCGACCGCAGGGTCGTTGAGCAAGTCTTCCAGCGGGCCGAAGCCCGCGAGCTCTTTCGTCAGCGCATCGGAGATGAGCTGCATCTCTCGGTCGTTGATCGGCACGCGGCGCAGGCGCACGAAGCTGTCGACCTCCAGTTCGACGAACTGCTGGATCGAGGCGCGCGACCAGCGGCCGAACTCCGCGCCCAGCTCCTCGATGCGACTCAACAGGTGGTCATGCGTCCAGCTCTTGATGTCCTGGAACTGCTGGGAGTTGATGAACGCCTGGTCGTCGTCGGCAAATTCGATATCGGTGGACATGGGCTCAACCTTCGTGTGAACTCTTCCAGAGGCCGGTAACTTGCGACATGAGCGCAACCCAGCGTGGATCCTTGGCCGGGGGTTGGCCCGTGGCAGACATGTATTCCTGGTGCAGGCTGCGGGCGAGTCCCGTCACGGCCTGCGCATAGGGGTCGCTGCGCGCGGTGCGCACCAGCATCTCGCCGCGGCTGGCTGCAGCGAGCAATTGCGCGCTGCGCGCCGGCAGCACATGACGCAGCGGAAGTTCGAGGCGCTCGGCGATGTCCTTGGCCGACAGGCCCACGTGGCCGTCGAACTTGTTGACCACCAGCGACAGGCGTTCGATCTCGACGCCGCGCGCGCGCAGCTCCTTGAGCATGTTGGCCGTGGACACGATGCCGCCGATGCTCTGGTCGCACACGACCCACGCCTGCTGCGCTTCGCGCACGGTCTGCGCCATGAAGTCGATGGTCGAGAAGCCGCCAAGGTCGGCGATCTGGAAATCGAAGAAGTCGGCCAGGCGCTTGATCAGCGCGACCGAGTCGGCATGCGAGATCTCGCGCACCTGCGCCAGGCTCGCGGGTAACGGCAGCACGGCCACGCCGCTGGTGTGATGCGCGAGCGCGGTGTGCAGCAGTGTCTGGTCGAGCCGGCGCAGGTTGCGCACGCCGTCGACAAAGCTGAAGCCGCTTTGCGTGTCGAGGTAAAGCAGGCCGTCGCGCGCCGGCAGGCCCAGGTCGAGCAGTGCCACGCCATGCCGTGTGCTGCGGCCCGGCGGGCGCGCGGGCGCCTGCGTGAGTTGGTCGTTCAGCGTCAGGGCCAGGCTGGTGGCCAGCGTGGTCACGCCAAGGCCGGCGCGCGCGCCGAGCAGTGCCAGCGTGCTGCCGCGCGTGCCGCCCTGCAGGGTGCTTCGCCGCTCCAGCAGCGTGCGCAGTGTGGTCACTGCGTCGGAGGGAAGCGCGGCAATGTCGATGAAGTCGTCCACGCCCGCGCGCAGGGCCGAGAGCATGGCGGCGGGCTCGGCCGACACACCGGTGGCCAGCACGGGCAGCGTCGGCCAGTCGCGCTTGAGGCGCTGGTGGAGTTGGTTGGCGGCGGCGGCCTGGTCGGGCGAGAAGTCGATGAAGACCGCCACCGGCCCCAGCAGGGCGATGCGCTCGTCGATCGACTTCGTTTCCGGTGGCAGGACCACCACGGAGCCGAGGGTGCCGAGCGCATCGGTCAGCCAGGTGATGTGGCCGCCATTGCTCGAAGCGAACAGGTAGGTTTCGCTGCCTGTTTCAGGGATGCTGTCGCGTGGTGCGTTCATGGTGCCAGCCTGCGATGCATGTTCCGGGTCATCGTTGTTGCTGTCAGCGGGAGAAGCCGGGCACGGGTGTGTCGACTGCGCCGCCAAGGAAATACGAGCGCCACACTGCGCCGTCGCGCTGTTCGGCGCCGCCGGGCAGGTACGGTGTGAGGTCGGTGCCGCGCGCAATGGGCTTGACCAGGTGCGGGGTGACCAGGATCACCAGTTCCTTCTCGTTCATCTTGTAGTTGGTCTTGCTGAAGAAGGTGCCAATGATCGGCAAGTCGCCCAGCAGCGGCACCTTGTCGGCGTTCGAGGTGGTGGTGCGGCTCACGAGCCCGCCGATGATGAAGCTCTCGCCGTCGCCCAGCTCTACCGTGGTGTCAGCACGGCGTGTGGTGATCGCCGGCACGGCGACACCATTGAGGCTCAAAGAGTTGGTGTAGTCGAGGTCGCTGGCTTCGGGGGCGACTTTCAGCACGATGCGTTCGTTCGACAACACCGTGGGCGTCAGCGTGAGGCCGATGCCGAAGGGCTTGTATTCGATGCTGGTGGTGCCCAGGCCTTGTGGCACTGGAATCGGCAGTTCGCCGCCGGCCAGGAAGCTCGCACTCTGGCCAGACAGCGCCACCAGCGTGGGCTCGGCGAGCACGCGCGCCATGCCGTTGCCTTCGAGGAAGCCCACATTCAGGCCGATGCCGGCCTTGCTGAAGTTGAAGAGAAGACTGAAGGCCTGTGCCAGGGGGTTGCTGTACTCGCCACTGATCTGTCCGTTGGCCGCGAAGGTCGTGCTTCCGAGCGAGGAGGGCGAGAACACGCCGAAGCTGAAACCGTTCGAATTGGGGCGCGTGCTGAAGATGTTCAGGCCGGCCTGCTTGAGCACGCTGCGGTTGAATTCCACCACCTTCACTTCGACCTGCACGGTGTTGCTTCGCACGTTCACGACGGAGCGGTCGATCAGTTCGGCCTTGTCGCTGGCGCTGCTTGCCAGCGCGGTGTCGCGTGCCTGCTGGTGGGCGGGCATGCTGTCCATCGACCCCGCGAGCGTGGACGTGCGGCGCCGCACTTCGACGATGTAGGTCGTGGCTGCGGAGTTGCCCTTTTCCCAGACCATCAGCGAGGTGCGTCCCGCGGCCTTGCCGGTCACGATGAGTCGTGCCCCCGGCGAATTCTGTGTCTTGCGCGTGATGGTGACGCCGGCCACCGCCTCGTCGCCGATGGCCATCCGGTCGATGCCCTTGTCGATCAGCAGCTCTTGCTGCGTGCCGGCGGTCATCACCAGGGGGCGTTGCAGCTGTGGGCGCACCGGCTGTGCGTCCGCGGCCGTCGATGCCGCCGGCCAGACGGTTTGAGCCATCGCGCACAGGGCGATCAGGGACGGGCGCAGCAGCCGCGACGAGACATTCATGGGGCTGCGAATGGCACGGGTCGACTGCTCGCGAGGCTTATAGGGCATTTGTTTTTCCTGGATGACGGGTGTCGGCTGGCTGCGTGCTCAGTAGTTCACGGTTTCGCTGCGTTCGCCGCGAATGACCTCGACCTGGAGCCCGCCTCGCGCAGGCCCGGCGGCGCGTGGCGCGCCGGCGGCGGTGCGGACTTCGGCGGCTTGCGGACGGACGCTGGGGCCCTTGCCGCCGGTGACGAGGTCGGCGGCGGTCAGGCCGGCCTGGGCGCGGTCGAGTCCTTCGAGCGGCGCACGGCGCGACTCGCCTGCCTTGGGCGGTGGCAGCTGCAGGGCCGTGGGCAGTTCGGCGAAGAGCTTCGGATCGGGCTCCGACAGATCGGTCGGGTTGCGCAGGGCGAGCATCAGGCGGCCGCTGGCGTCGCCGATGGTCAGGCGGTTCACGTCGTCCAGAGGTACGGCAAGTACGGCCGTGCGGGCCTGCTCGCCGCGCTGGGCCTGCTGCGCGGCCGCCTTGTCCGGCGACTTGGAAGGTAGCCCGTCGACGGAGGCACTGCCGAAGGCCAGCACGCGCTTGCGTGCGAGCAGCAGGCGGGCCTGGCTGCGGTCCACGTCCTTGCCGTCCGACTTGAGCATGATGAAGACGTCGACGAAGTCACCGGGCTGGATCTTGTTGCCTACGCCCATGACTTCGTCGGCTTTGATCGCCACGGCGCGTTCACCTTCGCCGATGCGCAGTGCGAGGCCGGAGACCAGTTGGTTCTCCATCACCGGAGTGCCTTCGGCGAGATCGAGCACCGGCACGCGGCCAGCGGCAACGGTCACATCCTGGAAGGCGCCGGTGGGGTTGATCGTCAGTCGTTCCACGCGCAGCGCGTCTGCCGGAATCGCCAGGCCCGCGGGCAGCGGCTTGGCGGCCACCACGACCGGGTAGACAAGCACCTGCTGGGCTTTGGTGGAAGTGGCCGCAGTGCCGGTAGCCGCTGTTGCCGGTGCGGGCGCCTGGCGGCTCAGCATCCAGGCATAGACGCCCAATGCAATGGCCAGGAGCACCAGGATGGCTGCGAGGATTTTTGAGAGATTGATCATGGGCGGCGGACTGAGGGATGAGGGCAAGCAATCATGAAAAATGAGGGATGAATGGCCTGCATGGACAGAGGCAGCTGTCTGCTAGCTCTGTCGGCCCCAGAACATCCAAGCCACCGTGGCCAACGCAAGGTAGGCCGCATAAGGAATGAAGCGAGCCCGGCTTTGCGAAGCGCCGCCGGCGGCTGGAGAGGGCTGGCCCGACAGGATCAGAGCAAGCCGTGGGGAGACGGGCCAACGCTGCAGGGCGTACCAGAGTGCGCCATGCGCCCCGGCCAGCAGACCCGCGCCAATCCAGATCGGCGCCAGTGCCCACAGGCCGACCCAAAGTCCGAGAGCACCAGCGAATTTCACGTCGCCTGCTCCCATGAGACCCATTGCGTAGAAGAGCAACAGGAAGCCGAAACCTGATGCGGCACCCGCGAGTGCCGCTGTCCAGCTGACGCCGAAGGGCTGTGCCTCGAAGCCGATGACTGCCAGGGCCGCGATGGCTCCGGACAGGACCAGCCAGTTGGGCACACGCCGCTCTCGGAAGTCATAGACAGCGACACAGAGCAACCAGAGCAAACAGGCTAATGCCGGCATTTGCTTTTACGGAGTGACAGTCGATGTGAGCTTGTTGGTAATGTCTTGGAAGACTTTGGCCAGTCGTTTGCCAAGGCCGTCGTCTCCGGCCAAAACAGCCACGATCGCAACAGAAATAAGCCCCGCAATAATTCCATATTCAATTGCGGTTGCACCTTCTTCGTCGCGCAGAAAACGAGTAATAGAGCTAAGCATGATTTCCCCTTTCAGGAAGTGTTAACAAAGGCTTGCAAGGTGGATGTTATACAGCGTAACTCCGTGTATCAACAAGGCAAACCCGCAAGACTTTCGCCCAGGTGTGCTAGCCAAAAGGAGTAAAGCAGGATGGCTGCAAGCCTCCTGCCAGCCCGAGCCAGGAAGAGATCTGGTCAGCTGATGGACAGTTTGGAAGTGAATTTTTCCCTCTGTAGGGCGCGCGGCGCCTCCCATGAAGTGGGGATGCGACGTTACGTCGCCGGGAACGCGCGAAACGGGGGTGTTACGGGAACAAGTGCGTTACGTGTTACGTAGCACGAAGCCTCGAAGGGCCAGATGTAACAGTGAAAAAAGGCTAAACCCGTGAGCAAAAAGTCACGGGTTTGAGGGGGTGACCCCGTCGCCGAGAGGGATTCGACTGGGCCTCAGCCCAGGATTTCTTCGTGAAAGAGCTTCCAGTCGGTACCCTGGCGTAACCAGTACTGGCGCCGGGAACGTCCGCTCTTCTCGCCTTCGAACACTTCGCCGAAGGTAACAATCATGGTGTCGTCACCGTCCCGCCAGTGGAGGTACGACACGTCCTTGAATTGCACGCGCTTGCCCTGCGCGTACTTCACTTCTTCGTCGACAGCCGAAATTCCTTCAGTGGATTTTTTGCTGCTGCGCTGGAAATCGGGCAAATAGAATTTCTTTAATTGCGCTTCATTTCCATTGGCTCGCGCATCTTTCCAGCCATTGATGGCACTTGTAATTGACTGGGTTTCTTTTTCGGCCTGCGGTTGTGAAATCCATTGCAGGCTGCGCGCGGTGACCACCGGGGTGGCGCCGATTTGCACTTTTCGCAAAAGCTGCTTCAGGTCAGGGTTTGCCATGACCACGCACCCGTCGCTTGCCAGTGGCGCCCGGGCGAACTGCTGGGGCGGGGTGCCGTGCAGCCAGATGCCGCCGCCGGTCTTGCCGCGCCGCACGTCGTACGGGTTGGGGTAGTTGATGGGCAGGGCGCCCGCGCCGTAGAAGTCTTTCAGCGACTTCGGATCGAGGCTGCTGGTGATGTAGTACACGCCCAGCGGGGTGCGCGCATCGCCCTCGGTGACCTTGTCGGTGCCCGACTTGCCGACCGAGATGTAGTAGTCGGCCGTGAGCTTCAGGCCCTTGTCCGAGTTCTCGAACAAGTACAGCCGCGAGCGCGAGGCGTCGACGGCAATGGCATAGCGGCTGCGGGTGGACAGCGTCAGGAACTGCGACGGCACGGTGTTGGCCGGCGGACGCTCGCGCAGGGCCTGCAGGCGGCGTTTCGATTCTTCGTGCAGCTCGGCCATGGCGGGGTTGCCGCGCATCTTGGCGATGCTGGCGGTGTCGGGCAGGGCATTCGACGGGGGCACCTGCGCCGCGAGCAGGTCGCCGTAGACGAGCTGCGCGAGCTGGAAGTTCGGGTAGTCGCGCACCAGGTCGCGGGCCTTGGCCAGCGCAGGGCGGGCCTGGCCGCGGCCGAACATTTCATAGACCGCGATCAGGCGGGCTTCGGCGTTGCTGGCTTCCTGGATGGAGGAGGCGGATGCCGACCTGCGTGCGGGCCTTGTTGCCGTCGCGGCAGCCGTTCGGGCCTCTGCAGCAGCCAAGCCCTTCTTGCCCTTGGCGGAAGAAGAGCGGCTGGTCGCGCCGCGCGCGGTGGTAGGGCTGCTGCTCGCAGCCTTGGCCTTGGTGCTGCCGCCAGCGGCCTTGGCGCTGCCTGCCTTGTGGGTGCTGTTCGACGCCAGCGCCGCACCGGGCGCCGCCAGCATCAGCGCCGATGCGGTCATCAGCGCTGCGAGCAGTTGTCCGCTGCGCAGGCGAAACGGGGGATTCTGAAGCCGGCCATGCCGGACGATGTCTGCCACTAGCCGCCGACGCTTTCCTTGCGAATGTGCCATTGATTGCCGGAGCGCTGCAGGTCCAGCGTCTTGCGGCTCGAAACGTTGAGGTTGTCCGCGCGATAGATCTGGCGGAACTTGGCCGTCGCGTTCTGTCCGTCGACCTTGATCGCGAGGTTCTCGATGTTCACGCTGATGCTCGACTTGCCGACGATGCGGGCGCGGCGGTCTTCTTCCCAGCTCTTGCGGCTCTGGCCGCCGGTAGGCGTGAAGTCGGGGCCGTAGGCCGCGAGGTAGCGGTCCATGTCCTGGCTGGCCCAGGCCGAAGCCCATGCGCGTACAGCAGATTCGACTTCGGCATTGGAAGCGGTGTTGGCCGCGGGGGCCGGTGCGGGTGCTGGAGCCGGCGCTGCTTCGGGCGCCTTTGCCTCGGGCGCCTTAGGCGCGGCGGCCACCGGTGCGGGAGCGGCTGCAACCTTGACTGGCGGCGGTGGCGCAGCGGGGGCTGGCGCGGGAGCCGGCGCCTTTGCTGCGGGGACAGGTGCTGCCGAGGCCACCAGGGCTGTCGGCTTGGCGCCCGGCGGCGTTGGTGTGAAGAGCGTGCGGATCACCGCCAGCTTGGGCTGCACGGCCGTGTTGTTCTGGTCGAGCTGCAGGGCCTTGCTGTAGGCCTGGCTGGCCAATCGTGCATACACGTCGCCGAGGTTTTCCTGGGCGGTGGCGTAGCTGGGGTTGGTGCGAATGGCGCTTTCGAGCGCGCTGCGTGCCTTGTCGAACTGGTTCTGGCTCGCGTAGATCACCGCGAGGTTGTTGTACGGCTCGGGCAGCTCGGGCGCGTCCAGCGTGAGCTGCGTGAAGGCGGCGATGGCCTCGTTGCGCTTGCCGGTGTCGAGCTGGATCACGCCCTTGAGGAAGCGCATCTGCGGGTCGCGCGGCTTGTCTTTCAGGAAGGCGTCGGCCTTCGTCAGGGCCTCGTCGAGCTTGCCGGCCTGCATGAGCTTGTCGACCTCCTCATGCTCGATGGCGGCCAGCGCCGGAAGCGCGGCGCCACAGGTTGCCGCGGCCAGGAACAGGGCGCGCACGGTGGGGGAGAAGCTGAAACGGGCGCGTGGCCGGGGGCTCTTGGGCATTGCGGACAAGACCTCGTAGGGGTGGGTGATGCGGCTGGGATTGTAAGTGGGGCACGTAACTCCCCGACACAGGGATAACGGTCTTTCGCGGCCTTTAGGCTTGCCCGCAACGTCCCGTGGCGCCCCGCGCCGACCTGCCCCGCAGTACAGTGCCGCCGTGGACCGCCTCCAAAGCATTGAAACTTTCGTTCGCGTCGCGCAGACCCAGAGCTTTGCGGAAGCGGCGCGGCAGCTGCGCGTGGCCAATTCGGTCGTCACCACGCGGGTCAAGCAACTGGAGGAGTTCCTGGGCGCGCCGCTGTTCCACCGCAGCACGCGGGTGGTGCGGCTCAGCGACATGGGCCAGGCCTTCCTGCGCGACTGCACCGAGCTGGTGGGCCGCGCCAACGACATCGTCGACCAGATGCGCGACGCGCGCGGCACGCCCTCGGGCATCCTGCGCGTGCATGCACTGACCGGCATGGTGCTGGGCCGCTTCGCCACGCTGCTGCGCGAGTTCCAGACGACATACCCCGACATCCACCTCGAGCTGATCGTGAGCGACGCGGTGGCCGACCCGGTAAAGGCCGGCGTCGACTGCGCGCTGCAGATCTTTCCCGCGGCCTCGCAGGAGCTGGTGTCGCGGCCGCTCTTTCCGGTGCGGCGGGTGCTCTGCGCCACGCCGGCGTACCTCGAAGCGCACGGCACGCCTGCTGCGCCACGCGATCTGCATCGGCACAAGCTGGGCCTCTACTCGGGCTACCCCACGCGCGACCGATGGACCTTTCACCACGAAGGCGAGCAGACCACCATCTACCTGAACGCCGCGCTGCTGACCAACAGCGTGCACCTGCTGCGCGAATATGCACTGGAGCATGCGGGCATCGTCTGCCTGCCCACGCTGGTGGCGGGCGACGCCATTGCACGCGGCGAACTGTGCGTGGTGCTGGCCGAGCACCAGCTGTCGTCGTTCTCGCTGAGCGCGGTGTATGCGGGCACCTCGCGCAATGCGCTGAAGCTGCGCCTCTTCATCGAACACATCGCCACCCGCTTCACGCGCGTGCCGCCGTGGGACGCCACATTGATCGAACGGGGCCTCATTCCTGCCGAGCTCATCGAGTTCAGCCGCTCCAGCGGATAGCGCCCGAACGGGGGTAAACCCCTGCGATTGTTCGGAAGCTCCGAATAATCCTCTTCCAAACTGGTCCCTACCGGTGGCGGCCATTGACTCCTAGAGTTCGCTCATCCAAGGAGACAAGCCATGACAGCCACCACTTCGACCGCCTACAAGACCCGCTTCGGATCGCTCAAGCACTTCGAGAAGGGCCACGTCGAGCCGATCGACGACGACGTGCGCCACTACGCGTTTTCGAACTGCTTCGAGATCGCGAGCATCAGCAAGCCCTACGAGAAGGTCGTGTTCGGCCAGAACCAGATCTACGTGCTGGAGACGCTGCGGGCCGAAGGCACCTCGCCCTGGTTCACCTGCGCGCACGACGAGTTCGCGCTCGTGATGGACGGCGATGTCGAGGTGCACCTCGTGCAGCTCGACGCCGCGCAGACCGTTGCCGACAAGGAAAAGAACGGCGCCGTGCTCGTCAAGGGCGAGCCCAAGGGCAAGAAGATGGGCTGGATGAAGCTCTCGCGCGGTCACCAGGGCCTGCTGCCGAAGAACACCGCCTACCAGTTCCGCAGCGCCGGCGAGCCGGGCGTGATCGTCCTTCAAAGCTGCAAGGGCGACTTGTCCATCGAAAAGTGGGCCGACATCTGCCAATCGCACTGAGTGCATTGAACGCACCCGAACCCAGGAGCCACACACCATGAACGCACCCGCAGAACTCGCCAAGGTGATCGCGTCGCAGCCCGATGCCACGCTCGGCTACAAGGACTTTTCGCTCGGCAGCTTCAGCTTTCGCCGCGACGAATACTTCGTGCACATCGGCTGGAAGACCCGAGACGGCCGCCCCATGAGCCACACCATGGACGCCGGCAGCTACCTGCGCGCATTGATGCGCGACGTGGCCTGGGGCTTCTTCTATGGCTGGGTCAACTTCGACGACGTGTTCGGCACCGTCAACCACTACGAGTCGGTCGACCTGTACGCCGGCAGCTTCAACGGCACGATGAAAGACGCGGGCATCGACCTGCTCGAGAACTTCCCGACCGCGCAGATCCGCGCCACCTTCGAGGCCATGCTCGACGACTGGACCAACGAGAGCTTCGACCCCTTCGCCGCGCCGCAGGAAACCGGCTCGCCCTACGGCCGCAAGAACGGCAACAACACCGCCAAGATCACGAGGGCGCGCGAGCTCGCCAAGCGCTGCGTGGGCCTGAAGGGCGACCTCGACCTGCGCAGCGACGAACGCGGCGCTCCGGTGAACCGCGCCTTCGCCGACGTGCCGCAGGGCCAACCCGAGCTGCACCCCGAGCCCGGCTTCGAGAACGACGTGCACGCCTTCAATCTCTTCGGCTTCCTGAGCCGTTCGCAGGTCACCTGGAACCCGAGCTTCACCTCGGTGGTGAAGCACAGCTACATGTGCCCGACGACCGAGGAGCACATCCTGCCGATCATCCACGGCAACGACCGCGTCGAGTGGTTCTTCCAGATGACCGACGAGATCCACTGGGACTGCGGCGACAAGAACACCGGCAGGCCCATGGCCCGCGTGATCATGAAGGCCGGCGACATGGCCGCCATGCCCGCCTACTGCCGCCACCAGGGCTTCAGCCCCAAGCGCTCGATGCTGCTGGTGTGGGAGAACGGGTCGCCGAGCCTGGTGTTCGAGATCCAGAAGGGCGAGTCGCCCGAGATTCCCGTGCAGTTCTGAATGGCCCCCTCTCCCGCGAGCGGGAGAGGGCTGGGGTGAGGGTGGTGTTCGTGCCGCCGTCGCCCCCTCACCCCAACCCTCTCCCCAAGGGGAGAGGGAGGAATGCAAAGACATGAAGCCCAATGACATTGCCGCCTCGGCAGGCCTGCCCACGTCCATTCGCCACCAGCTCTTCATCGACGGCCGCTTCGTCGACGCCGAATCCGGCGAGACCCTCGCCACGCTGAACCCGCACGACAACACGCCCATCGCCCAGGTCGCGCTGGCCGGCAAGGCCGACGTCGACAAGGCCGTCGCCGCGGCGAAGCGTGCCTTCCCCAGATGGAGCCGCATGGCCGCCGCCGACCGTGGCCGCATCCTGTTGAAGCTCGCCGACCTCATCGAGGCCAACGGCGAAGAGCTCGCGCGCCTCGAATCTCTCGACACCGGCCACCCGATCCGCGATTCGCGCCGGCTCGACGTGCCGCGCACGGCGGCGTGCTTCCGCTACTTCGGCGGCATGGCCGACAAGTTCCAGGGCGAAACCATTCCGGTCGAAGAGGGCTTTCTCAACTACACGCTGCGCGAGCCCGTCGGCATCGTCGGCCAGGTGGTGCCATGGAACTTTCCGCTGATGTTCACCAGCTGGAAGATGGCGCCCGCGCTTGCGGCCGGCAATTGCATCGTGATGAAGCCGGCGGAGATCACGCCGCTGAGTTCGCTGCGCATCGCCGAGCTGATGGCCGAGGCCGGCCTGCCGCCCGGTGTGGTCAACATGCTGCCGGGCCTTGGTAGCGTGGCGGGCCAGTACATCGCCGAGCATCCGGAGATCGCCAAGATCGCCTTCACCGGCAGCACCGCCACGGGCCGGCGCATCGTGCAGGCCAGCGCGGGCAACCTGAAGAAGGTGCAGCTCGAACTCGGCGGCAAGGGGCCCAACATCGTCTTCGAAGATGCCAACCTGCAGGCCGCCGTCAACGGCAGCGCGTGGGCCATCTTCCACAACCAGGGGCAGGCCTGCATTGCGGGTTCGCGGCTGATGCTGCACGAGAAGATCGCCGATGCCTTCCTCGAGCAGTTCATTCCGCTTGCGAAGTCGATCCGCCTCGGCAACCCGCTCGACGAGGCGACGGAGATGGGCCCGCTCACCAGCGCGCAGCATCGCGAGCGCGTGCTGAGCTACGTGGAGGTGGCGAAAGGCGAGGGCGGCGAACTGCTCGCGGGCGGCAAGTCGCCAGGCGGCGATCTGGCGAAGGGCTGCTACGTCGAACCCACCGTGATGCGTGCCCGCTCGTACAAGGACCGTGTCGCACAGGAAGAGGTGTTCGGCCCCTTCGTCACCGTGCTCACTTTCAAGAATGACGAAGAGGCGATGCAGATCGCCAACGGCACCGACTACGGCCTCGGCAGTGGCCTGTGGACCAACAACCTGCAACGCGCCCACAAGGTCGCGCGCGACCTGCACGCCGGCATGGTCTGGATCAACAGCTACAAGCGCGTGAACCCCGGCTCGCCCTTCGGCGGCGTCGGCCAGAGCGGCTACGGCCGCGAGATGGGGTTCGATGCGATGCGCGAGTACACGCAGGTCAAGAGCGTGTGGGTGAACGTCGACGCGCAGATACCGCCGCACTTCGCGCGCTGACCCCTGATCGGGCGGCATCAAAAACACAAGAAACGGAGACAACCATGACATTCAATCGCAGACAGTTCACGCAGGCCACGGCCGCTCTGGTGGCCTCGGGCGCGACGCCACTGGTGTTCGCGGCCGACACGCTGAAGATCGGCTACGTGTCGCCGCAGACCGGCCCGCTCGCGCCTTTCGGCGAGGCCGACAAATGGGTCATCGACCAGATGAAGACTGCCTTCAAGGACGGCATCAGCGTCGGCGGCAAGAAGTACGCGGTGCAGATCGTGCTGAAGGACAGCCAGTCGAACCCCAACCGCGCGGGCGAGGTGGCGAACGACCTGATCCTGAAGGACAAGGTTGCGCTGGTGCTCACCGCCGGCACGCCCGAAACCGCCAACCCCGTGAGCGACGCCTGCGAACTCAACGAGGTGCCCTGCATCTCCAGCGTGGTGCCGTGGCAGCCCTGGTTCTTCGGCCGCAAGGGCGACCCGGCGAAGGGCTTCAACTGGACGTACCACATGTTCTGGGGGCTCGAAGACGTCATTGCCAACTTCACCAACGGCTGGAAGACGCTGGCCACCAACAAGAAGGTGGGCGGGCTGTTCCCGAACGACGGCGACGGCAATGCCTGGGGCGACAAGGAGCTGGGCTTCCCCAAGCCGCTCGCGCAGATGGGCTTCACGCTCACCGACCCCGGCCGCTTCCAGAATGGCACGCAGGACTTCAGCGCGCAGATTGCGGCCTTCAAGAAAGAGGGCGTCGAGATCGTCACGGGCGTGGTGATTCCGCCCGATGCCAAGACCTTTCTCACGCAGGCGCGGCAGCAGGGCTTCAAGCCGAAGATCATCACGCTCGGCAAGGCGCTGCTGTTCCCCGGCGCGATCGAGGCGCTGGGCGAGCTTGGCGATGGCCTGTCGACCGAGGTGTGGTGGAGCCCGTCGCATCCGTTCACCTCGAGCCTCACGCAGCAAAGCGCCAAGGCACTGGCCGATGCCTATGAAGCCGGTGCGAAGAAGCAGTGGACGCAGCCCATCGGCTTCGCGCATGCACTCTTCGAAGTGGCTGCGAATGCACTCGGGCGTGCCAAGTCGCTGAAGGCTTCGGACGTGCGAGATGCCGTGGCATCGACCTCGATCAACTCGGTGGTCGGCCCGGTGAAGTGGGGCGGCCAGGGGCCGTTCAAGAACGTCAGCAAGACGCCGCTGGTGCTCGGCCAATGGGGCAAGGGCCAGAAGTACAAGGTGGAGCTGACCATCGTGAACAACGAGGCGGCAACGAACATTCCCGCCGGCGGCAAGCTGCGGCTGCTCTGATCGTCATGACGCTGCTGGCACTGCATGCCGTGAGCAAGTCCTACGGGGCGCTCAAGGTCACCGACGACATCACGCTGTCGGTGACCGAGGGCGAGACGCTGGGCATTCTCGGGCCGAACGGCGCGGGGAAGACCACGCTGTTCAATTTGATCTCGGGCGACGTGCGCGTCGATGCGGGGCGCGTCGAATATGCGGGCCGCGACGTGACGCGGCTCAAGCCGCACCAGCGCTGTCATGCGGGCATCGGGCGCAGCTACCAGGTGCCGCAGCCCTTCGGCAACATGAGCGTGTTCGAGAACCTCGTGACGGCTGCCTGCTTCGGCGGGCAGCAGACCGAGCGCGAGGCATGGCAGACGGCGCATGAGGTGCTGGAGCAGACGGGGCTGATGCCGCATGCGAACAAGCCTGCGGGTGGGCTGACGTTGCTCGACCGCAAGCGGTTGGAACTGGCACGCGCACTGGCGACGCGACCGCAGTTGCTGCTGCTCGACGAGATCGCCGGTGGGCTGACAGAGCCCGAAGCTGCCGTGCTGGTCGGCGAGCTCAACCGCATCAAGGCGCGGGGCGTGACCATGATCTGGATCGAGCATGTGGTGCATGCGCTGCTGTCGCTGGCGGACCGCTTGTTCGTCATCAACTTCGGGCAGAAGCTGGCGGAGGGTGAGCCGCGTGCGGTGATGAACGACCCGGAAGTGCGGCGGGTGTACATGGGGATGGAGGCATGAGCGCGCTCGCCTGTCTTCGGACTTGTCCCCTCTCCCGCTTGCGGGAGAGGGCTAGGGTGAGGGCGGCGGCGTTCGAGTCGTCGCGTGCATTGCTATTGCCGCCGGCCCTCACCCCAACCCTCTCCCGCAAGCGGGAGAGGGGGCAAGAACCGGGGGAGCAAAGACCATGAACGCCCTGCTCGAAACTCATGCACTCAAGGCCTTCTACGGCGACGCCCAGGCCTTGTTCGGCATCGACTTCTCGCTGACTCGTGGCGAGCTCGTCGCCATCATCGGCGCCAACGGCGCGGGCAAGTCGACATTCCTCAAGAGCCTCACAGGCCTCGTGCGCGCGCCCCGCGAAGCGATCAGCTTCAAGGGCGATCCTATCGGCGGCCTCCCTCCCGGCGACATCGTGCGCCGCGGCCTCGCCATGGTTCCCGAAGGCCGCCGGCTGTTTCCCAGCCTCAGCGTCGAGGAGAACCTGCTCATGGGCGCCACCGCCGCGCGCAAGGGGCCGTGGAATCTTCAGCGCCTGTACGCGCTGTTTCCCATCCTCGCCGAGAAGCGGCACCAGCCGGGCACGTCGCTGTCGGGCGGCCAGCAGCAGATGGTGGCGCTGGGCCGCGCGCTCATGAGCAACCCCGAGGTGCTGCTGTGCGACGAGCTTTCGCTCGGCCTCGCACCCATCGTCATCCGCGAGATCTATGCCGCCATGCCCGCCATCACCGGCGAGGGCATGACGGTGGTCATCGTCGAGCAGGACGTGACCATGGCGCGGCAGGTCTCGCGGCGCATCTACTGCTTCCAGGAAGGCCGCGTGTCGCTCGAAGGCAATTCTGCCGACCTGACGCGCGAGCAGATCTCGCAGGCCTACTTCGGGATCGAGGCCGCCCATGCTTGAAACCATTGTTCAGGGCGTGCTGCTCGGCGGCCTCTACACGCTGTTCGCGCTGGGCCAGTCGCTGATGTTCGGCGTGATGCGGCTCACCAACACGGCGCAGGGCGACTTCATCATCCTTGGCGCGTTCGCGGTCATCGCGGGCGTGTCGCTGATGGGCGATGCCATGCCCTGGCTCGTGGCGCTCGCGGTGTTGCCGGTGGCCTTCGGCTTTGGTTATGCGCTGCAGCGCTACGTGCTCAACGGCACGCTCGGCAAGGATCCGCTGCCTTCGCTGGTCGTCACCTTCGGCCTGTCGATCGTCATTCAGAACCTGCTGCTCGAACTGTTCTCGGCCGATCCGCGCGCCATCGAGACCGGCGGGCTCAACACGCAGGGCATTGCGCTGGGCGATGCGATGTCGCTCGGCGTGCTGCCGCTCATCGTGCTGGCCATTGCGGTCATTGCAACGGGGGCGCTCCAGTGGCTCTTTGCGCGCACGGCGCTGGGCCGGTCGTTTCGCGCGGTGTCCGACGACCGCGAGATCGCGGAGCTCATGGGGCTGAACGCGAAGAAGGTCTACGCGCTTGCCACTGCGATCGCCTTCGTGCTGATCGCCATCGCGGGTGCGCTGCAGGGCATGCGAACAACCGTCTCGCCTTCCGACGGGCCGCTGCTGCTGCTCTTCGCGTTCGAGGCCGTGATCATCGGCGGCATGGGCTCCTTCTGGGGCACGCTGGCCGGCGCGATGATTCTCGGCATCACGCAGCAGATCGGCTTCAGGCTCGATCCGGGCTGGGGCATCTGGTTCGGGCACATCGTGTTTCTCGTGGTGCTGGTGCTGCGGCCGCAGGGGCTCTTTCCGAAAACGCGTGGATGAACCGAATGACGAGCATGCCCCCACCCCTCATCGCCGTCGAGCGCGCCACTGCGGCGAGCCGCGCCGCGCTCTTCGTCGGCATCGCCCTTGTGCTCGTTGCCGCCAGCCTCCCGTGGTGGGGTGAGTCGAGCTGGATGCGCGAGTTCGTCGAGATCGCCTGCTACTTCATCTTCGCGATGATGTGGAACCTGCTTGCCGGCTATGGCGGCATGGTGAGCATCGGGCAGCAGGCCTTCTTCGGCTTTGGCGGCTACGTGATGCTGATGCTGGGCAACTTCGCGGGCATCAACCCGTTCATTGCGATACCGCTGGGGGCGCTGGCGGCGGGGCTCATCGCCATACCGGTGTCCTTCGTCGCGTTCCGCCTGTCGGGCGGCTACTTCGCGATCGGCACATGGGTCATCGCGGAGGTGTTCCGCCTCAGCTTTGCCAACGTGTCGGCGGTGGGCGGCGGCTCGGGCACCACGCTCACTGCGCTGCGCGGCATCGAGAAGGCCACGCGCGAAAGCACCACCTACTGGATGGCGTTGGCTTGCGTGGTCGCGGCCATCGCGCTGGTGTACCTGTTCCTGCGCAGCAAGCGCGGGCTGGCGTTGCTGGCGATACGCGACAACGAAGTAGCGGCCGAGTCGCAAGGTATTCCGGTCGCGCGCATGAAGCTGGCGGTGTATGTGGTCGCGGCCTTCGGCGCGGGGCTCGCCGGTGCGCTGTACTTCGTGGGCAACCTGCGCATCAGCCCCGATGCGGCCTTCAGCGTCAACTGGACGGCCTTCGCCATCTTCATGGTGGTCATCGGCGGCATCGGCCGCATCGAGGGGCCGCTGGTGGGCGCGCTCATCTTCTGGGCGCTGAACAAGTTCCTGAGCGACTACGGCACGTGGTATCTGCTGGGCCTGGGGTTGCTTGCGATCCTCGTCACGCTGTTCTTCAAGCAGGGGCTGTGGGGCTATGCACAGCAGCGTTGGGGCTGGTCGCTTTTTCCGACGCAGCGGCGGTTGCTGGGGGCTTCATCGCGAAGGTGAAGTGCTGTCGCGTCCGACGCGAAAAGGCCCTGTGCAAACCTCCTTCTGACTTGCGCAGCGCAGCATGATCCTGTAACGTTTGAAACAAAGTGGTGACATTTCGCCGCTTCTTTTCATCGCTCTGGAGCTCCCCTTGACGATCACCAAACGCCGCTTGCTCGAAGGCGGCGCTGCAGCCGTTGCCACTTCGTTGTTCGCACCGGGCCCCTGGGCCCAGCAACGCCCGGCCGCCGGTGCCGACGCCTGGCCGACCAAGCCAGTCCACATCCTCGTGGGCTTTCCCGCCGGCGCATCGCCCGACCTCGCGACTCGCGCCATTGCCGAACCGCTGTCGAAGATCCTGCGCCAGCCGGTGGTCGTCGAGAACAAGCCAGGCGCCAGCGGCAACACCGTGGCCGACCTGGTGGCCAAGGCCACCGACGACCACACCATCGGCGCGCTGATCAACGGCAACCTCACCATTGCCAAGCTGCTCAACCCGGCGCTACCTTTCGACCCCGAGAAAGACTTTGCGCCCGTTGGTCTCATCGGCACCGCGCCGCTGGTGCTGGTGGTGTCGGGCAACGCTACGGGCAAGACCGCGGCCGATCAACTGCTGTGGGTGCGCAACCTCGGCAGCAGCGGCAAGTACGGCACACCGGGCGTGGGCACGGTGGGCCACCTGGGCATGGAACTCATCAAGAGCCGCGCGGCCATCACCGCGCAGCACAAGCCCTACACGGGCAACCCGCAGGTCATTGCGGGCCTGCTGGCCAACGAGATCCAGCTGGCGCTGCTGCCGCCCGGCCTCGCGTTGCCACACATCAAGTCGGGAAAGATCAAGGCTATCGGCGTGACCTCGCCCGAGCGCAGCCCGCTGGCCAGCGAACTGCCCACGATTCGCGATGCGGACGTGCGCGGCGCCGACCTCGAAATCTGGACCGCGCTGGCCGCGCCCGCCGGCATGAAGCCCTCGGCCGTCGTCAAGCTCAATGCAGCGCTGGTCGAAGTGATCAGCTCGCCCGAGGTGAGCGAGGCGCTGCTGAAGACTGGCTGGCAGGCACAGCCCGGCTCACCCGACACGCTGGCCAAGCGCATGCGCGCCGACACCACGCGCCTGGGCGGCGTGATCATCATGAAGGGCATCCACTCGGAGGGCTGACCGAGGAAGCCCCGACTCTCTTTACGTCTTCGACGCGACGCGCTTGAACAGCGCCTGGTCGAAGCGGATCGTGATGACTTCCGTGTCGTCCGGCTTGCCGGGGACGCGGCCGTCTTCCGTCGGAAAGTTGGTGTCGATCGCAACGGCCAGTGTGTTGTCGTCCACCACCTCGACGCTCTCGACCGAATCGAAGGGCATGCTGAACTTGCCGGCCACCACGCCGGCCAGCGGGCCGCCGATGTCCGTCGGGTCGGAGATGTTCAGCAGGTCGACCAGCAGCGTCTTCTTCAGCACGCCGTCGGCGTCCTTCACGTCGAGGTCGACCATGTACAGGCGCTTGACCACTGCCTTCGTGCCGAACAGGCTGTCGCGCTCGATCAGCACGAACTTGTTGCCGCCCACGTTGGTCATGTCGCCGATCACGATCTGGTTGTCCTTGGCCGGGCCGTCTTTCTTGTAGACCGGGTTCTTGCCGGTGTAGAGCATCGAGGCGGGATCGAACTCGAAGAAGTTCAGGTAGCGCTCGTCGTCAGCCACCGGCCGCAGCGAGGCCAGCGAGGGCGCGGCTTCGGGCACTGCGTAGAGGCGGGTCTTGTCGCCGTTGAAGGCGAGGCTCTCGAAACCGCGGCTCGAAAGCGAAGTCACTGTGGCGCCCTGGTTCATCACGAGCGGGTTGGATGGGCTGCGCAGGAACGGATGCGGCACCGGGTCGCCCATCAGCGTGCCGTTCTTGTCGAAGTGCAGGATGTAGGGGCCGAACTCCTCGCCCACGAACCAGGTGCCGTCCTTGGCGCGGGCGATCGACTCGACGTCGAGGTCGAAGCCCGTCAGCAGCCGGCCGCTGACGATGCGCGGGTCCACGGGCGTGCCGGTGTCGACGAGGTTGTTTCCATCGACTTTCTGGTAGTTGGCGAAGTCGGCGGTGATCTTCAGGTCGACGCCTTTGCCGTCTTTCAGGAAACCGTTGGCGTCGTTGAAATTGACGTGGCTGTTCACCTTGATGGTGCCGGGCACCGTCGTGCCATTGGGCACCGTGCGGAAGTCGATGCTGACGTTGTAGAAGCCGACTACGAAGTCGCCGGAGTTGCTCTTGCTGCCGTAGCCGTTGTCGGGCATTGCGGTCCAGGTGCCGTCATCGTTCTTCAGCAGTGCCGAGAAGCCTGGGAGCGGTTGTCCGTCGACGAAGGGTGGTGTCACACCGAGCGCGGCGGTGATGAACTGGCCTGTGGTCGGGCCGGGCCAGCGGAACGTGTCGGCCAAGGAGGCCCAGCCAGTCAGCTTGTGGGGCAATCCCGCTGTGTTGTCTTGCGGTGGTTG
This sequence comes from Variovorax multivorans, assembly GCF_051216835.1. NCBI lineage: Bacteria > Pseudomonadati > Pseudomonadota > Betaproteobacteria > Burkholderiales > Comamonadaceae > Variovorax > Variovorax multivorans. The sequence continues at coordinate 465,142 of NZ_JBPJZL010000003.1, read as the reverse complement.
CGGAGCCGGTGCGGGCGCGGGTGCTGGAGCGGGCGTTGCAGCCACCGGAGGTGAGGCGATGCCGCCTCCGTTGCCGCCACCGCACGCGGCGAGGGCGGCAGAAGAAACGACCGCGAGCATCAGGTGACGCGGCAAGGTGAGCGAGGCGAAGCGACTGGACATGAATGGACCCTCCAACGGTTTTGTAGTGAGGGGCGCAATCTAGAAAACCGATGTGACGTGCCAATGAATGGGCCCAGTCAGAGCATGCGTGAAATCCGGTCCGCCGCTTCGCGCAGCGCGGGCAGCATCGTCTCCTGCATTGCCTTCGCGCTGGTGCGGTTCGCCTGGCCGCTGATGTTGAGCGCGGCCACCATGCGCCCTTGCCGGTCGACGATGGGGGCGGCCACCGAGATCAGGCCTTCTTCGAGTTCCTGGTTCACCAGGCACCACTGCTGCCTGCGTGCCTGCGCCACCTTGGCCATGAGCGCGTCGATGTCGGTCAGCGTGTGCTTGGTCAGCGGCTGGATGTCGGAAGCCTCGAGGCGTGCGCGCGCTTCGTCGTCATCGAGGTCCGCCAGCAGCAGCCGGCCCAGCGATGTGCAGTAGGCCGGCAGGCGAGAGCCAACGCCCAGGTTGATGTGCATGATCTTCTTCGTCGGCACGCGCAGCACATAGACGATGTCCGTCGCATCGAGCACGGCGGCCGAGCACGACTCCTGCACCTGCTGCACCAGCGCTTCCATCACCGGCTCGGCGCGGTTCCAGATCGGCATGGACGAGAGGTACGCGAACCCCAGGTCGAGGATGCGCGGCGTGAGCGTGAAGAGCTTTCCGTCGGTCACCACATAGCCGAGTGTCTGCAGCGTGAGCAGGATGCGCCGTGCTCCAGCACGCGTCAGCCCGCTGCCGGCTGCCACCTCGCTGAGCGTCTGGTGCGGCGCATTGGCGCTGAACGAACGGATCACCTGCAGCCCCCGCGCAAAAGACTGTACGTAGCTGTCGCCGGGTGCGGGTGTATCGGGTTGTGTGGGGTGGGTTGCCATGGTGCGCGATCCTCTCTAAAATTCATTATACGAACAAATGTTCTTTAGACGAACAAATCGGCGGTTCGCAGAATCGGTCGGCACGTTCAGGCGGTTCGTTTCTTCGCTTTCTTTTCCTCACTCCCGGAGACAGGCTTCATGATCAACAAGATCGCGCGCTCGGTCGCCGATGCCCTGGCAGGCATCCCAGACGGCGCCACGGTTCTCATCGGCGGTTTCGGCACCGCCGGCATTCCCAACGAACTCATCGAGGGCCTCGTCGAACAGGGCGCCAAGGACCTCACCGTCGTCAACAACAACGCGGGCAACGGAGAGACCGGCCTCGCGGCGCTGCTGAAGGCTGGCCGCGTGCGCAAGATCATCTGCAGCTTCCCGCGCCAGGCCGACAGCCAGGTGTTCGACGGGCTCTACCGCAGCGGCAAGCTCGAGCTCGAACTCGTGCCCCAGGGCAACCTCGCCGAGCGCATCCGTGCGGCGGGCGCAGGCATCGGCGCCTTCTTCTGCCCGACCGGCTACGGCACGCAGCTCGCGGGCAACCGCGAGACCCGCGAGATCGACGGCAAGCAGTACGTGCTCGAGTACCCCATCCACGGCGACGTGGCGCTCATCAAGGCCGAGCGCGGCGACCGCTGGGGCAACCTGGTCTACCGCAAGGCCGCACGCAACTTCGGCCCGGTGATGGCCATGGCCTCGAAGAAGACCATCGCCACCGTGCACGACATCGCCGAACTCGGCACCCTCGACCCCGAGACCATCGTCACCCCGGGCATCTTCGTGCACCAAGTGGTGCGCATTGAACGTGTCGCCACCCAGGCCGGCGGCTTCAAGAAGGCAGCATGACCATGACTTACACCCGTCGCACCAAGGACCAATTGGCCGCCCGCGTGGCGCAGGACATCTTCGACGGCGCCGTCGTCAACCTCGGCATCGGCCAGCCCACGCTGGTGGCCAACCACCTGCCCAAGGGCCGCGAGGTCATCCTGCAGAGCGAGAACGGCATCCTCGGCATGGGCCCCGCGCCCGAAGCCGGCGAAGAAGACTACGACCTCATCAACGCCGGCAAGCAGCCCGTCACGCTGCTGCCGGGCGGCTCGTTCTTCCATCACTCCGACAGCTTCGCGATGATGCGCGGCGGTCATCTCGACATCTGCGTGCTCGGCGCGTTCCAGGTGTCGGCCACGGGCGACCTCGCCAACTGGCATACCGGCGAGAAAGACGCCATTCCCGCAGTCGGCGGCGCAATGGACCTCGCCATCGGCGCCAAGCAGACGTGGGTCATGATGGACTTGCTGACCAAGCAGGGCGTGAGCAAGCTGGTGCAGGAATGCACCTATCCGCTGACCGGCATCGCCTGCGTCAAGCGCGTGTACTCCGACCTCGCCACGCTCGAATGCACGCCGCAGGGCCTGAAGCTGGTCGACCTCGTCGACGGCCTCAGCCGCGAAGAACTCGAAAAGCTCGTCGGACTTCCGATCGCAGCCTGATCCCTTTTCAAGCAATCAGACAGACAGAGAGAGACAGCTCATGACCAATCAAGCCTTCATCTGCGACGCCGTTCGCACCCCCTTCGGCCGCTACGGCGGTTCGCTCAGCAGCGTGCGCACCGACGACCTGGGCGCCGTGCCGCTCAAGGCGCTGATGGAACGCAACAAGAACGTCGATTGGCAGGCCGTGAGCGACGTGCTCTACGGCTGCGCCAACCAGGCGGGCGAAGACAACCGCAACGTCGCGCGCATGTCGGCGCTGCTGGCGGGCCTGCCGCTCGAAATCGGCGGCGGCACCATCAACCGCCTGTGCGGCTCGGGCCTTGACGCCGTGGGCACCGCAGCGCGCGCCATCCGCGCAGGCGAAGCCGGCCTGATGATTGCCGGCGGTGTGGAAAGCATGAGCCGCGCGCCCTTTGTCATGCCCAAGGCCGAGAGCGCCTTCAGCCGCAGCAACGCGGTGTACGACACCACCATCGGCTGGCGTTTCGTCAACAAGCTCATGAAGGCGCAGTACGGCGTCGACTCGATGCCCGAGACGGCCGAGAACGTGGCCACCGACTACAAGATCGAGCGCGAGGCGCAAGACCTGATGGCGCTGAACTCGCAGCTGCGCGCCGTGGCCTCGCAGAAGTCCGGCTTCTTCGACGCCGAGATCGTGCCCGTGAGCGTGCCGCAGAAGAAGGGCGACGCAATCATTGTCAACAAGGACGAGCACCCGCGTGAGACCAGCCTCGAATCGCTCGCCAAGCTCAAGGGCGTTGTGCGGCCCGACGGCACCGTGACGGCCGGCAATGCCAGCGGCGTGAACGACGGTGCCTGCGCGCTGCTGCTGGCCGACGAAGCCAGTGCCGCGAAGCACGGCCTCACCCCCCGCGCCCGCGTGGTCGGCATGGCCACCGCCGGCGTCGCGCCGCGCGTGATGGGCATCGGCCCCGCGCCCGCCACGCAAAAGGTGCTGGCGCTCACCGGCCTGACCATCGACCAGATCGACGTCATCGAACTGAACGAAGCCTTCGCTGCGCAGGGCCTCGCCGTGCTGCGCCTGCTGGGCCTGAAGGACGACGACGCCCGCGTCAACATCAACGGCGGCGCCATCGCGCTGGGCCATCCGTTGGGTGCCAGCGGTGCTCGCCTGGCCACCACCGCAGTCAACCAGCTGCACAAGGGCGGCGGCCGCTACGCGCTGTGCACCATGTGCATCGGCGTGGGCCAGGGCATTGCGGTGATTCTCGAACGCGTCTGACCGCGCCGCGAACACACGACGACAAAGACAACCAGAGAAGCAAGAAGACAAGGCCATCGGAAGCCGCAGGCATAGCGGCCCGATGGCATTTTTTTAACCCAAGAGGACAGAGAGAAAAGGATCAGAGGATGAAGAACCACACGTCGAAGACAACGCGCCGCAGCGCCGGCCTGGCCGCGCTTGCGCTGGCAACCGCAGCCCTGCTGCCTGCAACGGCACCGGCGCAGCAGGCCTTTCCCAGCAAGCCCGTGCGCATCATCACGCCGTTCCCCGTGGGCGGCGGCCCCGATGGCGTGGCACGCCTGGTGGCCGACAAGCTCTCGCGCGCCTGGGGTCAGCCCGTGGTGGTCGAGAACCGCCCGGGAGGCAACGGCTTCATCGCCATCGACGCCTTCAAGCGCGGCGCCAAGGACGGCCACGACATCATCGTGCTCGACAACGTGCACCTGGCCGCGTACCCCGCGCTGTTCAAGAAGCTGCCCTACGACTCGGCCAAGGACTTCGACGCGCTGCTGCCGCTGTTCAAGACGTATTTCTTCTTCACCGTTGCCACCAACAGCAAGTACAAGACCGTGGGCGACCTGATCGCCGACGCCAAGGCCAACCCCGGCAAGCTCGACTACGGCTCGTGGTCGGTCGGCAACCCGGTGCACCTGGGCTCCGAGCTCTTCGAGTCGGCCACCGGCACGCAGATGGAACACGTGATCTACAAGGAAACCACGCAGCTCTACACGTCCGTGGCAACGGGCGAGCTGGCCTTTGCGCTGGGCAGCAGCGCCACGGCCGGCCCGCTGCAGCGGGCGAACAAGCTGCGCTTCCTGGCGGCTGCCGCGCCGCAACGCGTGGCAGCCTTCCCCGATGTGCCGACGGTCAGCGAATCGGGCGGACCGAAGGGCTTCGAAGTCATCGGCTGGAACGCGATCGCGGTGCCCAAGGGCCTGCCCGCATCGGTCACCGAGAAGATCAAGCGCGACATCGAGAAGGGCCTGGCCGAACCCGACGTGCTGGAGAAGTTCAAGAGCTTCGGCTACGAGCCCTTCCCGACCACGCGCCCGCAGTTCGATGAGTTCGTGGCGAGCGAGACGAAGCGGTTCACCGACGTGATCCGCAAGGCGAACGTTTCGCTGGATTGATCGGGTTGCGCAGGCAGCCTGCGCCGATCTGACCGCCATGCGGCCCCCGCGAAAGCGCCGGGGCCGCTTTTGTTTGCGGCATCACTCGGCAACGCCTTGCCGACCGAGTGCCTGAATGTGACCCAGAAACGCCCGGAGCTGGGAGGGCCGCACCGGCTTCACGATGACCGGCAGCCCCGCCGCGCGCGCCGCATCCAGATAGTCGCCTCCCACATCGCCGGTGACGATCAACGCGGGCAGTTCGGCCTCGTTCAGTGCTGACCGCAGATCCTCGATGGCCTGGATGCCGCTCACTTGCGGCCCCAGTCGCAAGTCCACCACCAGCGCGTGGGGCCTGAAGCCGGCGTGAAGCACGTCCAGTGCGCCCCCGACATCGCTTGCGGACCGGACGTCCATTCCCCATGAAGCGAGCAGCCCGTCAAGCGCCTGCAACGAGCTCGGGTCATCGTCGACCACCAGTATTCGCACCGCCAATGGGGTGGCCGATGACGATGCGGCGGGTCGCTCGACATCCTCCCTCTGTTCGCTCATGGCGGCATCGGCCAAGGGGAGATGAAGTTCGAACACGCTGCCTTGCCCCTGTACCGAGCGGGCAGTCACCCGAAGGTCCAGCAGTTCGCTCAGCCGCTTGACGGTGGCCAGCCCCAGGCCGTAGCCCAGCCGCCGGTCGCGCGCCGGATTGTCGACCTGGTAGAACTCCTCGAAAACGTGCGGCAGATGCTCGGAAGAAATGCCGATGCCCGTGTCCTCGATGGTCAGCTTCAACCGGTCGCCGTCGATTTTTTGGCTGCTGATGCGCACCTGTCCCTCGCGCGTGTAGCGGATGGCATTCGCCAGCAGGTTGGTGACCACCCTGGCCAGCAAGGCCCGGTCGCTGCGCACGGCCACATGGCCGGCGGAGATTTCGAAGCACAGCCCCTTCGCGACGGCCACCGCCTGGTGCGGCCGGCAGCAGTCGCCCAGCAGTTCGTCGATGGCAAAGGTCGACCACTGCGGGCTGAGCGATCCGGCGTCGGCGCGCGTGATGTCGAGCAGGTCGTCCACCACGTCGGTCATGCCGTCGGCGCAGGCCACCAACTGCTCCGATATCTCCTTCACGCGGTGCTCGGTGCTGACGGTGTGCACGGTCTGCGCCAGCAATGCCATCGCATTGAGCGGTTGCCGAAGATCGTGGTTGGCCGAGGCGAAGAAGCGCATGCGCGCGGCCACGGCCTCTTCGGCTGTTCGCCGGGCCGAGCTGCTGCGCTCGTTTTCGGCACTCAGAGCAATCACCAGTTCGGCATTGCGCCGGCGCTGCGCCTGGATCTCGTGAAGCGCTGAGGACAGCTCCCTGGCGCTGAGCAACGTGTAGACGCCGATGAGCGACACGATCGAGGCCATGGCCACGTGATAGCTGCCGCCGAACCAGATGTCGCGCAATACCAGCGGCCCGAGAATGAGCACCACATAGACGGTGGCCGCTCGGCCCATCGTGGAGAGCCGGATCGCTCCGCCCAGCGAGACCGTGACCATGGTGATGTGAAGAATGGCCTCGGCCTGCGCCGGCCCGTCGCTTTGCAGCAGCACGCACAGCACACCGAACGAGAAGGCCATGAGCTGGTTGGTGGCCATGATGGGCAGCACCATCGCCGGCAGGTTCGCGCGAAGCCCCGGCCGCAACGCCCAAGCCAGCCAAATGCCCATGCGCGCGGCGACGATGACGCAGTAGACGGCGAACCATGCCTTCACGCGCTGGCCATCCACGCCGTCCCTGTATTCGAGGTAGCACAGAAACCCCGCGGCGGCGGCCAGGATCCACGCCCAGGGCGTGGAGCGGATCATCTGCTCCAGTTGCTGGAACTGAAGATCCGAGAAGGACAGGCGCGAGGCGATGAAGCCGCGTGCGCGCGGCGTTTGCGCGGGAGAAAAAGAGTCGGAAGTGGAGGGCTGCGGCCTCATCGCAAATCCAGCATCAGCCCCGCGCGCCGCGCCTGCACCAGAAGGTGGGTGCGGTTGCGCGCGTCCATGGTGTCGAGCAGGGCCGTGATGTGGAGCTTGACCGTGCGTTCCGCGATGTTCAGCTCGGCGGCGATCTGTTTGTTCTGTCGGCCTTGGGCGACCAGCAGCAGCACTTCGAGCTGCCGCGGCGTCAGGTTGGAAGCAGGCAGGCCGGCGCGCGGCTGCAGCACATCAAAAGCCTCGCCGCCCGCCGCCACTTCGTCCAGCGCGGCGGCGATGCGCGCCACCGACTGCGACTTTCCGATGAAGCCGGCCGCGCCTGCGGCACGTGCGCGCGCGGCGAGTGCCGGTTCTTCGTCGCCCGAGATCATCAGGCGGGACACGAGGGGGTGCCGGGCGCCGAACAGGCGCAGCCCTTCGAGGCCGTCTTCGCCGCCCAGGCGGTAGTCGATCAGCACGATGTCCGGCGGGCACTGCGAGGCGCGTTCCACGCCCTGCCCCAGCGACAGGGCGGTCTCCACCTCGAAGTCGGGCCGCGCGTGCGTCAGCGCATGCGCAAAGCCGACACCGAACAGCGGGTGATCGTCGACAAGCAGGAGTTTCATGGTGCCGTGATCCTCGGCGCGAGCCCGGCAGGCCACGCCATCTCCTCGTAGGGTGCCATTGTCCACACCGGTGGGTGTGGCGCGAGCCCGCGCCTCAGTTCTCAGTTGCAACGACCGGCGGCGCGCAGCAGCGCGTTGCAGGCAGGAGCGGGTGCTGGTGCGGTGCCGGTCGCCGGCCTGGCATTGGAACGACGCGCGGACGCGGGCGCATCGCTCTGGCGCATCTCCTGGCAGATGGCGTCGCTGACCACCCGGCCCACCACCGACACCGACCCTTCTACGTAGCAGTTGTACGTGCGGCCGCCGTCGGTCTTGGCCAGGAAGGTCGTTTGCACGCCGCTGTCGGCCCGGTTCGAGATGGTGAACGCAGAGGGCGGCAGGCCCAACGCACGCGAGGTGTTGGTGACGATGGCGTCGTCGGTCACGGCATGCGATGCGCACCCACCCACGAGGACGGTGGCAGCGAGAAGCACGAAGAAGAGGGAGGTGGGTGAAGGTGTCATGCAACGCCGGGAAGTTCAGGGATGCGAGCGAACCCGCACTGGAACCCCCAGCCTAGCCAAACACCGCACTCCGGGAAACAGCACCATCGGGCAGGTGCCCGATGGTGCTATGGCCCGCGCCGAACCTCCTTCCTACGATCCGACCCTCTTGAACGAGCACAGAAGGCGCCGGGCCCCGGTGTCAGCGAACGAGGAATGGCAGTTATGACGAAGAAGAGCGCCTGCAGGCGATGGATGGCTTGTGTGTGGAGCCTGGCCCTGTTGACGGCCTGCGGGGGCGGCGGCGCAGGAGGGGCCGGTGGCGGCTTGCTTCCACCCATCGGCTTTCCGCCGCCCGTCGCGGTGACGCATCGGATGGACGTGAGCATCACCGGCGCCGGTCGTGTCGCGTCGCGGCCTGCGGGCATCGACTGCGCCGACAGCTGCGGCGCGGACTTCGCGTCGGGCACGCAGGTCACGCTCACGGCCACGCCGGCGGCGGGGCAGGTGCTCGGCAGTTGGGGCGGCGCGTGCAGCAGCAATGCCGACACCTGCACCGTGCGCGTGGACGCCGCGCTCACCGTCACGGCCGCGTTCGTCGCCGCACCGCCGGTGGTCGGCTGGGGCGATGCGGTCACGCTGTCCGCCGCCGGAGCCAGCTTGCCGAAGGTGGGGGTCGATGCGCAAGGACGCGCGCTGGTCGTGTGGCGTCAACTCGAGGTCAATTCGCTGACGGACAGGCTGTGGGGCAGCCTCTACCAACCCGGCGGCGGCTGGAGCACGCCGCAGCGCCTCGAGGCCAACAACGGTGCGGTGCGCGACGTCCGTGTCGCCATCGACAAGCCGAGCGGCCGTGCCGTCGTGGTGTGGACGCAGTTGAGCTCGGTAACGGGCTATGACCTGTGGGCGCTGCAAGTCGACCCATCGACCGGCTGGGGCACGCCGGCGCTGCTGGAGACCGGCAGCGGCACGGTCGGCTTCGCGAGCGCAGGCATCGACGCCAACGGCAATGCCGTCGCCGTGTGGTCGCAGATCGGTCCCGCCACCCGCTTCAGTATCTATGCCAACCGCTACACGCCGGCGGGTGGCTGGGGCACGGCCGCGCTGATCGAGACCGACGAGGTTGTGGGCACCGTGGACGGCGACCCGGCGGTCGTGGTGGCGGGCTCGGGCGAATCGCTGGCCGTGTGGAAGCGCTCCACCGGCAGCAGCGCCTCGCTCTGGACCAATCGCGCCGATGCGGGCGGCACCTGGGCCGCGGCGGCTGAACTCGTGCCGGACGCCGGCACCGCGCAGTCGATCGGCGCGCACGATCTGGCAATCGATGCCGGCGGCAATGCGCTGCTGGCCTGGGGCCAGGTCGACCTGCCCGGCGGCGGCAACCAATGGGAGAGTGCCGTGTGGTTCAAGCGGTTCTCGGGAGGCGCCTGGCAGGGCGGCACCGCACGCGTGGGCGCGCCGTTCATGTCGACGCAGGCCTTGCTGAGCACACCTGTGCTGCGCATGAACGCGGCCGGTGCGGCCGTGGTGAGCTGGGGGCGGCTGGACAACGCGCTCATGGCCGCAACGGCGGCGCCGGGCGCGGCATTCGGTGCGGACACCGTGGTCCGGCCGGCAGTTTCACAGGCGCTGACGAGCCTGCCCGCGCTGGGCGTGGATGACGCGATGAATGCGCTGGCAGCGTGGACCCAGGCCAACGGCGCGGGGACCGGCGACCTCTATGCAGCCCGCCACACGCTGGCCGGAGCTTGGGGCGCGCAGGCGCTGCAGGAAAGCAGCGATGAAGCGGCCCAGACGCCCGACATCGGCATGAACGAACTGGGGAACGCGGTCCTGGCCTGGCAACAGTTTGACCCGGCTGCGGGAACGCGCATCTACATCCGCCAGTACGGTTCTGGCAGATAGGCCTCGCGCTGCTGTGTGCAGTCGCGGGCCGGGGCGGCGACTAAGCCCGCCGCCGCGCGGCCACGTGGAGCGTGCGCACGCGCGTCTCGTCTTGCGGCTGCGCAGGCGTCGATCTTCCCCACCCCTGCGGCAGCTCATGCAGCACGGTTTCCGCATCGAGCGAGCGAATGGCCACCGAGGTATCGGCCGGAATCCGCCCCTGCGCCACCATCGCCTCATAGCGCAAGGCGCACACCCGCAAGAACGACGCGAAGTTGCCGACTTCGCCGCGTGCCGCAACCAGCTCGTCATACAGCCGCTCGATGAGCTGCACCACGACCATGCCGTCGCGCTGCGCGATTTCTTCGAGCACCTGCCAGAACAGGTTCTCCAGGCGGATGCTGGTGACGACGCCGTGCAGCCGCACCGAGCGCGTGCGCGCGTCGTAGCTCTGCGGATCGGCACTGATGAAGACTTCGCACATGGGCGGCCTCCTTGTGAGGGATGAGGTGGGGACGCACGCACTGTAGCGCCGCCCGTGGCGCAGCGGGCGCCGGTCGATCAGTGTTCGATGCGCGTGCCCAGCACAACCAGGAACTGCGAGAGCCACGCCGGGTGCGCCGGCCATGCGGGCGCGGTGACCAGGTTGCGATCGGTCACGGCCTGATCGACCGGAATGCCCATGTACTCGGCACCCGCCAGTTCCACCTCGACCTGGCAGGCCGGGTAGGCCGACACCTTGCGGCCCTTCAGCAGCCCTGTGGCCGCGAGCAATTGCGCGCCGTGGCACACCGCCGCCAGCGGCTTGTTGGTGGCCAGGAAGTGCCGTGCGATCTCGACCACCCGGCTGTGCATGCGCAGGTACTCGGGCGCGCGGCCGCCGGGAATGACGAGTGCGTCGTAGGCCTCGGGGCGAACGTCGGCGAAGTTGGCGTTCAGCGTGAAGCGGTGGCCCGGCTTCTCGCTGTAGGTCTGCGCCCCTTCGAAGTCGTGGATGGCGGTGTGAATCCAGTCGCCGGCCTTCTTGTCCGGCGCCACGGCATGCACCGTGTGGCCTACGGCGAGCAGCGTCTGAAAGGGCACCATGGTTTCGTAGTCTTCGGCGTAGTCGCCGCAGAGCATCAGGATCTTGCGAGCCATCTCTTGTCTCCTTCGAATGAGGTTGGAATGCGGCTTGGCGCCGGGGCGCTGGCCGTCGCCGCATTATTCGAAGAGGGAGTGCGCAGCGGGTAGCAGCCGGCTGTGACTCCGCCTTGCAGAGCCTGGATCAACGGCGGCTTGTGGTTTGCCGCGATCGGGGCTTCCGCGAACTTGCTTTTGGACGTTGCGGAATGTATCTTCGCGGCGGGCGCGAGCACAGAGGCCGCGCCCGACAAGCAAGAACAACGAGGGGAAAACATGGGAGGAGATGCGCCGGCTGCGCGTGCAGCGGCCAGCCGGTTGGCTGCGCGTGCGGCAACTGCCCTCCTTCTTTTGCGTCGGCATTGCCGCATGCACAACCCCCAACCCATGCTCCTTCAAAGAGCGCCCCTTCGGCTGCGGCCCGCAGAGGGCGCCGTCGTCGTTCGCGCAACATTGCTTCGCTGTCCATCCTTCCAAAAAATGAAAACGAGGAGTCTTCCGTGAGACCGAGTGCCCCGCTCATCCAACGCGTCCTGCGATACCTTTCCTTTCTTGCCGCATGCGCCGTCCTTGTCGCTTGCACCACCGCACCCATTGCCTCCCAGCAGACATTGACTGGGCAGGAAGGCGCGGTAGTCCTCAAGCTCATTACCAATAGCCCCGGCGAAAACGATCCCGCTGAAAGCCTTTCGTCGCTTCATCTGGAGCGCGTGCTGGCGCCTGGCGAAAAGCAGACCGGGCGCGATCTCGTCACCCTCGTGCGGACCCGGCAGGCCACCTACACCACCGCCGTGTTCAGCGGCATGGTGAACCCGGGCCGGTACGTGATCAAGAACGCCATGGGCGGCCAGGGCAACATGGTCTACACCTTTCCGATCGATGCGAAGTTCGGCAGCTTTGATGTGGTGAAAGGTGAAGTCACGCTGCTCGGAACGCTGCTCATCCAGCCTCGCATGGGCACCCGCTTCTTCATCGCCTATGTGCCGCCCGAAGAGGAACTGCAGAAGTCCTTCGAAACGCTCTATCCGGCGCTGGCCAGCCAGACGCGGGGCCGTCCTACGCACGGCTTCACTCCTACGGCGGACCTCGAGCGCCGCGCCGCGCTGACGTCCGAGTCCAAGCGCAGAGCGTCGCTGTGGAACGGTCTTGTCCAAACCGCAGACGGCGAATTCATGGCCGGTAGCAAGCTGGGCAAGGTGCTGTGGCGCAAGGCGGGCACGACCCGCTGGAAGGAGCTCGACGTCGGTACCTGGCGCGAAGTGCTTTCGGTGCGCCCCTTCCGTGGCGGCTTGCTTGCTGCCGGCGAAGAGGGGCTGCTGCGTCTTTCCACGGACGAGGGCTTGAGCTGGAAGCAGTTTGCTCCGCCGGACGACGGCCTCATTCAGCTGGCCCAGCCGATGAGCGACGGCAGCGTGGTCGTCTTCTCTCGCAGCGACCGTCTCTGGTCAGCCTATGTGTCCGAAGACCTTGACGCCGGCAAGTGGCGCAAGCTCGGCGAGTTTCCGGATACGCAATCGATCAACGTCCCGTGGAAGCGGACGATGGTCGTCGGCCTGCCCAACGCGGCGGGCGTGATGATGCCCAACGGCGATCTGCACATGACGGATGGCAAGACGGTTACGCGAGTCAGCAGCGCTCAATCGACGCTCGACGTGAACGCATTGCCCGACGGCACGCTGGTGTCGCAGACCGTGCTCATGACGAAGTCCACGCTGCTCTCGAAGGACGTGGGCAAGACGTGGACAGACCTGAACACCAGCCGGTTCGTGGTCACGATTGCCTTCAAGGACAGCAAGACCGCCTATGCCGTCTCACCGATCGCACCCGGCGTTTTCCCGGGGCCGCTCGGTTTGATGACGACGCGCGACGGTGGAAGGAGCTGGGCGCACACGGGCAGTTCACCGGGTCTCACCGGTCCCTATGCGGTGCGGCAGATGATGGTGGACCGCTCCGACGGATCGCTGCTCGCTTTCTTGCCGGACAACGCGATTGTTCGATCCGCAGACGAAGGCAAGACTTGGCGGATCGTGAAGGACGACTGAGCGTCGACCGGGCGCCGGCCTCAGATGAGCGTCGCGCGCACGCCGCGCGCCATTACGCGCGCGTCTGGTTGAGGGAAGGCGCCGACGCGGTTAACAGAAGTTCGCAAAGATTGCAGGGCACGCCAAAGAGCTGTGCCACGCCACAGGGTCGTCATTGACCTGCCTTTTCGCCTGAATAGTCTCGCTCAGGGTTTTCCCGCATCTCCGGGCCGACCTCATCCGGACAGACAGACAACTCACAGAAAAGGCCGAATCATGAAGACCACCCAACTCGCCCTCGCTGCTGCGCTTACCGTGCTTGCAGTCGCTTCCGCCAATGCCCAGCAACGCACCCGCGAAGCCGTCGAAGCCGAAGCCATTGCCGCCGCCCATGCGCCGGACCAGAACGTCACGCGCGGCTCGCGCGGCGCCGATCCGTTCAAGTCCGTGGCCGATCCTGAAGCTGTGTACAAGCAGGCCGTCGAAACCGCCAGCGCGCCCAATCAGAACGTGACGCGCGGCTCGCGCGGCGCCGATCCGTTCACGTCCAGCCGCGACCCGGCTCAGGTCTATCAGGAAGCCATGGCCACCGCCGCGGCGCCCGACCAGAACGTGACCGGCGGCTCGCGCGTCAACAGCAGGGTCATCTCGACCATGCAGAACCCCGTGCTGCAGTCGGCACAGGGCAAGTAAGCAAGCTCCGAAGGCGCCGCCGCTACGCACTGTTCCGCGCGCGGCGCGCGGGCTCGGCCTGATGCAGATAGCCGGTGAAGGTGTCGGGCGGCGACGAGCCCGTGAGCCGGGTCAGGATGCGGCCGACTTCGCCCCGGTGATAGCCCGCATGGGTCGCCACGTGGGCCAGCATCTCCTCGCGCGACATCCGCCCCAGGTTTCCGTCAGTGAACGTGAACTCGATGCTTTCCTCGAACTCCTGAGGGTTCAGGCGTGCGACGTAGTCGACGTACCAGCGATCGGTTTCCCTCACCGCCTTGGCCAGTGCCTCCAGCAGTGGTGGCTCTTGCGCACCCGTCGCGGTGTAGGCGTGTGCCATGCGCTGGACATTCGCGACGAAGATGCGGTCGACGATGCAGGCGTGGTTGAAGACGCGAAGCGCCATGCGGTATTCGTCGGGTGGGCCTTGCCTGGCCAGGTCGGCCAAACCGGCGAGCAGCCCCTCGTCGGCCCAGGCCTTGTACTGGAACAGCGAAGTCAGAAGCGTCTGCGTACTCATCACAATCTCCCCTTGAACCATGAAATGCACGCCTCGCGTTTCATAGGATGGCCGCCAGCGTGCGGTCCTATTCTTGAGTGGAGCCTCGAACTTGGGTACTCGCATTCCCCCGCCGCGCAGGACCATGCGCAAAGCGCCGCGCCAGCAGCGTTCGCGCGTCACGGTGGACGTGATCGTCGAAGCCGCAACTCGCGTTCTGGCGCGCCGCGGATGGGCGCGGTTCACGACCAACGAGATCGCTGCCGTCGCGGGCGTGAGCGTTGGCTCGCTCTACCAGTACTTCCCGAACAAGCTGGCGATTGCCGAAGCGATCCGCCAGCGTCATCTCGACGAGGTGCTCGTGGCGTTGTCCAGCGCTGGGGATGACAACGAAGCCGTCTCGCTCGACCAGCGGGTGACACGGTTTGCCGACGGTGTCATTGCCGCCCATTCGGTCGACGAGGCGCTGCACCGGGTTCTGCTCGACGAGGTGCCGCTCGTGGCGCGGTCGAGCTATGCGGAGTTCGAGGCGGAATACCAGCGACGCTACCGGGCGCTGATCGCAGCGAGCGCGAACACGAACGGTGGCGCTGGTGACGACGAGACGGCCGCCCGCGTGCTCTCATCCGCCGTCGAAGGGGTCGTCCACGCGGCGGCGCATCGTGGCGACCTGGGCTTGCCCGCGCTCAGAAGCGAACTTGTCAGACTGATCTTTGCCTACCTGCGCGACCGCCAGCAGGCAGCGTGAACGCTCAGGCGTAGGCCTTGGTCGAGCGCAATTGCAGCAAGGCCAGCATGCGCGCTTCCTCTGCGTCCCGCAGGCTCTTGGCGGCCCGGCTGGCGGAGTACGACACGTAGAGCGTGTCGATCGCTTTCTCCCAGCACTGGGCCGTCTGGTAGATGCTGTCGGCACTTCCCGGCTTGGCTGGCACGGCGTATCCGGCCTTGCGGAGGATGTTGGCTTTGTGGTCGGTGCTGAGCATGACGTGGTCCCCCCAGTCGATGGTGTGAGGAGCACGATATCCGCGATGCGGCGTGTGCGCTATTGGCCACACGACGTATCTAGATGTAGGAAAAACCCGCCCTCAAGGGGCTTGGGCGGCCAAAAACTAGGCCATAAGGCTTAGCTCGTGTCTCTCGATTGCCACACGAGAGTGGCGGCGGTCAGGTCTTCCAGGGCACTGCCGACGGCCTTGAACACGGTGCGTTCTCCGGCGGCCGAGCGGCCCGGATGCTCCGCGCGGCACAGCGTGGCCAGCGTGCCCCGGACCTCTTCCGCACGCAGCGAGCCGGCAGCCATCGCGTCGAGCAGATCGCCAGATTTCTGCAGCGCCTCTTCTGTGTCCACGAAGGTTTGCGCGCCTGCAAAGCACTGCACGTCGGCCTCGCGCATCGCGGGTGTGAAGCTGCCGATCAGGTCCAGGTGCGAGCCCGGCGGAAGCCATTCGCCGCGCACCAGCGGCGCGGTGGCCAGCGTGGCGCAGCTCACAATGTCGGCCCGGCGCACGGCCGCTTCCAGGTCGGTGACCGCCCGCGCGTTCCAGCCCTCGGCGCGCCACTGCGCGGCCAGAGCTTCGGCGCCTTCGGCCCGGTGGTTCCACACCCACAGTTCGTCGATGGGCCGCACGCTCGCGTGTGCGGCCGGCAGCATGCGAGCGATGCGACCGGTGCCCAGCACCAGCAGCCGATGCGCGTCCTGCCGCGCCAGAAACGAAGCACCCAACGCCGACGCCGCGGCCGTGCGGCGCGCGGTGATCTCGTTGCCGTCCATCATCGCCAGCGGCACGCCGGTGTGCGCGTCGTACAGCACATAGGTCGCATGCAGCCCGGGCAGGCCGCGTGCGCTGTTGCCGGGAAAGATGTTGATGGTCTTGATGCCGAGGAAGCCCGCGTCGCTCCACGCCGGCATGATGAGCACGGTGCCTCTGCTGCTGCCGTCGCTTCCCGCAGTCTCGATGCCATGCACGTGGCGCGGCGGCACCTGGGCTCCGGCCGTGAAGGCCGCGCGCAGCGCGGGCACCAGTCGCTCGAAGCTCAGCGGTGCGCTGGTGGCGGCTTCGTCGAAATGCTTCATGGCTGTCGTCATTGCTGCAGCGGATGCTGCGCGGATTCGAAGAACGCGGTCAGCGCCTTGCGGTAGGCGGCGCCGTACCGCAGGGCCGTCATCGGCTCGAGGTGGCTGGCGCCTGGCACTTCGATCAGCCGCTTGGGCTCGCGCGCATCGGCCAGCAGGCGCCTCGAATGCGTGGGCGGAATCACCTGGTCGGCCGTGCCGTGGATCAGCAGCAGCGGAATGGGCGACACGGCCGCCACGTACTTCGACGCCGCGTACTCGTCGCTCACCAGCATGCCCGCACCCCACAGCTTGTCGTTGGCAATCGACGAGTAGGAATAGAAGGTCGACTCGATGGCCGCCGCCCTCACGCCGGCCCGGTTACCCGCACCCACCACCGCAATGGCATTGGTGCCGCCCAGGCTCTGCCCGAAGACGAACAGCCGCTGCGCGTCGACATCGTTGCGCGAGCGCACGTAGTTCAGCGCGGCGTTGGAGTCCTCGAACACGCCTTTGGGCTCCGGCTTGCCTTCAGACTGGCCGTAGCCGCGATAGTCGAACACGAACACGTTGTAGTCCTGCTTCGGCAGCCAGGCCGCGAAGCGCCAGTGCGTGCTCATGTTCTGCGCGTTGCCATGGAAGTGCACCACCGTGCCCTTGGCTTCCTTCGGATTCCGGCGGTTCTCCGCGGGCAGGAACCAGCCGCTCAGGCGCGTGCCGTCTGCGCTGGTGAACTGCACGCTCTCGTAGCGCAGGCCCAGAACGTCGGGCGTTTCATAGGCCACGCTGTCGGGGTAATAGAACATCGACTGCATGCAGCCCGCCAGCATGAGCGGCAGCGTGCACAGCGCCAGCTTCTTGCACCACCGGTGGACGGCGCTGTTCGTCATGTCTGCTTGCAGCCTGCGGTGGCCGCGCGGTTCTCCGCGAGCATGTTGCAGAAGAGGGCGCCTTGCTCGATGGCGTCGTCCAGCGCGACGTGCGTGTGCGGCAGCTTTGCGTCGAACCAGCGGCGCGGCATCGCGCGCTTGGTGCTGTCGCGGTAGTCGAGCTTGAGCATCGCCATTGCGAACGATTTGACGTCGAGCGCCGAGTGGCTGAACGGGCTCTCGCCCGCAAAGCGCATCAGGTACCAGTAGACAAAAAGAAAGTCGAAGCCCGCCGGGTAGGCGACGAACACCGGCCGCGCGGGCAGGCTCTTGAGCCAGCTCACGTAGTTCTTCATTGCGTGGGCCGGGTCCTGCAGATCGGTGCGGCAGGCGGCCCAAGCCTCGGGCTGGGTCTTCCACCAGGCGGCGGTCTTGGCGTCAGCCTCGGCGCCGGGCAGGGTGTGCAGGTTGGCGCTGAAGGTGGAGACGAGTTGCTTGTCGGCCGTATAGGCGGCCGAGCCGAAGCTGAGCATCGAGTTCGGGCCGGGGATGGGGCCGTCGGATTCGACGTCTGTGCTTATGTAGATTTCTGACATGGGGGTTGGAGTCTTTCCTGGCTGCAGATGTGCTGCATGCCTCCTTAATTCGAGGTAGCGGAGAGCCAGCGCTTCCACCACGGATGTTTTGCCGATGCGATTGCCGATGGAGCATCGGGCTCGGACGCATCCGGCGACAGGAATATCTTGCAGGCCTTTGCGCGATTTCTGAGGCTTTCGACGGTGCCTGCAGGTGCCCATTCCGACGGTTCGCTCTCGAGCTGGTCGAACGCCCAACGGAGTTCGGATTCCGCCACGTTGAGCATGGGATCGCCGGTGACCGCGCCCTGCGTGGCGGCCAGCAGCTGCTGTGGGCTGCCTTTGTCGAACCAGAACGCGCATGCGGCAATGTACGAAAAAATCGCGGCCTTCATGCCGGCGTTGTCAGGGCTGGGGGTTTTTGTCGACGACAGGTGCCGTGCCAGGTCGTGCTGCACGCCGAGCATGCCGTCCACCATTTCGTCGCATTCAACCGGCAACTCGAAATGCTGCAGCAGCAGTTGTGCCCACAGCACCTCATCCAACCGATCCTGCAGCGCGAACTCTTTGCCGAAGCCGATGGCCGAGGCGTAAGCCTCGAGGTTGGGATAAAGGGCTTGGGCGCAGAAGATCGCAAACGCCGCGGCCTTTGGGTTCGAGAGCTTCGACAGCCTGAGAGAGAAGGCCTCGGAGAAGCGGGTCTGTGCTTGCGACTCGGAGACTTGCTGGATGTTCTGCTCGACCCAGTGCAAGTACCAGTCGTTGAAACCCATAGGGGTTCCATCCTTGTTCAGGAAGGGCTCGATGCCGCCGTAATCCGCGCGCAGGTCGCGCCAGACGGTGCCTGCCAGCGGGCCGCTGACGACCAGCCAATTGCGCAAGGCGCATCCTTCATGGCAGATGGGGATGGCCCCGTCAGTGATGCTTGTTGCGTAGTAGTCGCTTTCAAGCCGTTTGTCCCAGGCTTCATGCAACCGGTCTTGTTCGTCGACGGGCATGTCTTCTGGCGGGTCGGGTTGTTGGCTCCAGAAGTCATCAGGGAGGTTCCATGCGCTGCGCAAGGGGAACGGTTTCGACAAGTCTCCGACGAGCTTGTAGCCGTCGTCCCAACTGGAGAGGTCGTGACTCTGGTCCTGCATGCCGAGAGGAAACACGCCATACGCCGGGCCTGCGCCGCCATTCCCGATCTCGGTGATGAACCTGCGGTACTCATCGGGAAACCTGCACTGGTGCTTTGCCTCCACCTGCGCGACCTCTTCTTCGGAAAGTGGCGGATTCAGGTCGTACCAGTGCGCTTTCGCCGCGAAGCAACTGCAGTCCAGGTCGAGCCGCTTGAGCGTTTGAAGGCGGGACAGGATATCGGTCACGACGGGTTCATTCCTCTTTGCGAGTCACTCGATTCCGAGGATCGATGGAATCGAGCGTTGAAGCTCTTCGACCAACTCGGGGTCCATGTATTTGTATTCATCCGGAATGTCGAGCACGTGGATCGGCTTGCCTTCCAGCATCCGCGTGAACTCGGCCATCAGCCGTGACTTGTGTTTTTCTTCCATCACTAGGATCACATCGGCCCATTCGATGTCGTCGACGGACACCTTGTGTCGCGCATTCGGGCTCGTGCCGGCGGAGCGTGCGGAAATCAGCGGGTGCCGGCGCCAGAGTTGTTCCGCGGTCGGGCTGCGCCACTGGTTGCGGCTGCAGATGAAGAGGACGTTGCGCATGAGTCGCGTGGAGGCTTGGGGCAGCCGGAAGACATGCAAGTCTTGCCAGCGTCCGGACGAGTTTTCGATCAGCGTGACTTCGGTGCACGCTGCATGCACGGTGCCAGACGCGAGGAGGCGAATCTGCAGTTCGGCCGCTGCAGCATCCGCGTCGAGCGAGTTGCCGTGCGCCACCGTCAGATGCGGAATGACGCCTTGGTGTTCGCCGCCGTACGGAGGGAAATCGGGGAAGGCTTCCACGAGCGCCATCGTCATTTCGATGAAGGGCGCGGCCGGCTCCGGTGCGAGGTAGGCGGTTTCGGGGAAGCGCCCGACCCTGGCCAGGGAAAAGTCAAACGACGGCGTCTTGTTCAGAACCTGCTGCGCACGCTCCAGCACTTCGGGCGTGATCAGTGCAGGGGCCATGAAGGGAACAAGCACCGTGATGTGCGCCGGCACTCCGAGTGCCACAGTCGCGTCGTAGCGGCAGCGCAGGTCCCCGACAAGAGCCTCGGCAGCGGGGACTTTCACGGCGAATGCGGAGATGGCCATCGCGGCGGAGGATAGCTCAGGCGTTGGCGATCTGGCCCCAGTCGAGCCCGTGCTTGACGAGGTACTTGCGCAGCCTGTCCGCATCGTTCACCACGCTGCGCTGCGCGCGTGAGGCCTGGAAGAGCTGGCGACCCGCATCGGACAGGCTGCGCGATTGCCGGCAGACGCGCACCACCGCTTCGAGCTGCAGGCGGTCGAACAGGTCGAGCGCTGCTGCGCGCTCTTCGCCGAGCAGCGTATCAAGATCGACGTCGCCGCTCGCAGCCGCCGACGGCCCCTGGTGCTTCCACAGCCACCGCAGCCGCGCAATCTCCGCCTCTACCAGCGCCGCCGGAATCCGCCCGCCATCGGCCAGCGTCGCCAGCCGCGTCACGCTCGCCGACAGATCTCGGAAGTTGCCACTCCAGATCGCTTCGCCGCTCTGCGCAAAACGCAGGTAGGCCGCGCGTGCCTCGGCGTTGAAGCGCACCACGCGATGGTTCTCCGTTGCGTGAATGGCCAGCAGGTGATCGACGTTGGGCTCGATGTCCTCGGGGCGCTGCGCGAGGCCCGGCAGGTCATACGTCCAGAGGTTGATCCGTGCGAACAGGTCTTCGCGGAACCGGCCTTCGGCCACGTCGCTGCGCAGGTCGCGGTTGGTGCCGGCAATCAGCTGGAAGTCGCTCTCCACTTCCTTGTCGGCGCCCACCGGGAAGAAGCGCTTCTCTTCGATCGCCTTCAGCAGCATCGCCTGCTCGTCGAGCCCGAGTTCGCCGATTTCGTCGAGGAAGAGGGCGCCCTGGTGTGCCGTGCGCAGCAGGCCCGCGCGGTCGCCTGCCGCTCCGGTGAAGGAACCTTTCTTGTGCCCGAACAGCGTGGACGCCGCCCCGTCCCCGCGCAGCGTCGCGCAGTTCACTTCCACGAATGGCCCCGTCATCTGGTGCCGTGCCTGCTTCAACTCGAACATGCGCCGCGCCAGGAACGACTTGCCCGCGCCCGTCGGCCCGATCAGCAGGATCGGCGCGCGCGATCGCACGGCCACGCGTTCGATTTCGTCGATCAGCGCATTGAAGCGCGCGTTGCGCGTGGCGATGCCACTCTTCAGGAACGCGACCGCATCGCGCTGCTCCGCATCGAAGCGCCGCGCGATCACGTCGTAGCGCGACAGGTCGAGGTCGATCAGCGTGCACTTGCCAGCCTCGCCTTCGCGCTGCTTCCTGGGCGGCGAGGTCTGCGCCAGCACACCGGGCACCACGCGCGATTCCGACAGCAGGAACATGCAGATCTGCGCGACGTGCGTGCCGGTGGTGATGTGTGTCCAGTACTGCTCGCGCTCGGTGTCGAAGCTGTAGCTGCGCGCCCAGTCGTACAGGCGCGTGTAGACCTCGCCGAAATCCCACGGGTCCGCGAGGTCGAGCGGCACGAGGTTGACAGTGGTCTCGGGCGACACGGTGGCGATGTCGGCCTTGACTACTTCCGCCAGCGCCTTGTGCCGCAGCGTGTAGAGCAGCTCCATGCGCGAGACGATCATGTCTTCGTGCTGGGCGAGCGAGACGGTGGGACGCCACTTGTTCCAGCGGCCCGCGCCCTGGCCGGCGTCGAGCTGGGTGCCGAGGAAGCCGATGACGACGATGCTTTTCTTCATTTATTGGCTAATTAGCTAGCAAAAATTATAAGAACTATGGATAAATTCACTAAGCCCTTTGAGATTGATTGCGCCTGAAATGAAAAAAGTTCAATCAAATCAACAGCTTGAAATATTTGGAGTCGAGCAAGCAGGAGTTGGCACACCCGTTGCAATACGGATCACACACAAGAAACGACTGAACAAAAAGAACCTCGCAAGGAGCAATCAAATGGCCAACCTGCAACTCTTCCAGACCCTGCGCGGCGCATTACAGCCGCAAGCCGCGGCCCGCAACGAAGCCGGTGGTGCTGCCTACGCGCTGTCGCCCAAGCACCAGTTGGCGCAGCTCGCAGCCACCGGTTGCCTGAACAACACCTTCTACGCACAAGCGCAGGATCAACTCGACGCCGTGCTGGCCCTGGCCCGCGAGGTCGATCCGGTGTTCGTGGCCAAGACGGCCGTGTACGCCCGCCGCGCCGGCCATATGAAGGACATGCCGGCGCTGCTGGCCGCCACGCTGGCGGTGCGCGACGTGTCGCTGCTCGCCAAGGTATTCCCCCGCGTGGTGGACAACGGCAAGATGCTGCGCAACTTCGTGCAGATGCTGCGTTCCGGCGCGGTGGGCCGTAAGTCGCTAGGTACGCGTCCGAAGAAGCTCGTGCAGCAATGGCTGCTCGAGGCGACTGAAGCGCAGTTGCTGAACGCCTCGGTGGGCAACACGCCGTCGCTGGCCGACGTGGTGAAGATGGTTCACCCGAAGCCCGCTGAAGCCTGGCGCGCCGCGTGGTTTGCATGGTTGATCGATCGTCCGTACGCGTTGGAGGCACTGCCTCCGGTGACGCAGGCCTTCGAACGCTTCAAGAGCGACCGTGCGCAAGAGGTGCCCGACGTGCCGTTCCAGATGCTGACCGCACTGGAACTGGATACGCAGGCATGGGCGCAGATCGCGCAGCGCGGTTCGTGGCAGATGGTGCGTCAGAACCTGAACACCTTTGCCCGCCATGGCGTGTTCGCACTGCCGGGCCTCGCGGAAGCGGTGGCCACCAAGCTGCGTGACCCGCAGGCTGTGGCCAAGGCCCGCGTGCTGCCGTACCAGTTGATGGCGGCCTACACCGCAACCGGCGCCGAGGTGCCGCACGTGGTGAAGGAAGCGCTGCAGGACGCGATGGAACTCGCGCTGGCCAACGTGCCGGTGTTCGAGGGCCGCGTGGTGGTGTGCCCTGACGTGTCGGGCTCGATGAGCTCACCCGTGACGGGCCACCGCGGCTCGGCGACCACCGCGGTGCGCTGTATCGACGTGGCTGCGCTGGTGGCTGCAGCGGTGCTGCGTCGCAATGCGGATGCGCGTGTGCTGCCCTTCGAGACGAAGGTGGTTTCGCTCAAGCTGAATCCCCGTGATTCGGTGATGACCAACGCAGCCAAGCTGGCGGCGGTGGGCGGTGGCGGTACTTCGTGCAGCGCGCCGCTGGCGTTGCTGAACCGCGAGAAGGCGCAGGCCGATCTGGTGGTGCTGGTGTCGGACAACGAATCGTGGGTCGACCCTGTACGTGGCCGTGGTACCGCGACCATGCAGGAATGGGCGGCGTTCAAGCAGCGCAACCCGAAGGCGCGGATGGTGTGCATCGACATCCAGCCCTATGCGACCACCCAGGCGCAGGAGCGCGACGATGTGCTGAACATCGGCGGCTTCAGCGATGAAGTGTTCAAGTTGCTGGCGGTGTATGCCGCGGGTGGCCTGGGCGCGGACCACTGGGCGGGTGTGATCGAGGAAACCTCGATCTGAAAGTGAAGAGGGTGCCGCAGGCTCGGCTTGCGGCACCACCCAAGGAGTTAATTGATGTCGTCGTCCGGCGAATGCAGATGTGAGTACATCCAACCATGTTCTCCTCACATCGATCGTTAGTCGCCGGACGGGGGCAAGGGTTGAAGTGCGAATGCAGGCAGGACTACATCTGGACGCCCGGGGGTCGAACCCCAACACCAGTTCGCTGGTGGGCATGTCCTGCCGTCCTCGTCGCACTGCTTTTTGCAGCGAATGCTGACGGAACTACAGACTCCTAATCTCGTGGTCGCGGGTTCGAATCCCGCCGGTCGGAAGACCGTAGCTCAGTGGTTAGAGCACGCCGTTTCGTCGATTCTTGTCGCTGCTTTTTTTGTTTTGAGGTGAATGCAGGCGGGTTTACAGGTAAGAGCGTCATGGTCTTGGCCATGAAGGTCCCGGGTCCGAGTCCCGGTCTGTTTCGGCAGATAGCTCAGTTCACAACCCGCCGCTCCTGGTCACCTCTTTTTGTTTCGGGCACGCAGGCACAGAAGGGAGCGCCACTGCCAAAAATGTTGATATTGCCGGCAGCCTGGGTAAGACCAGGTACGGCGGGAAAGTCGGTTGACGAGCAAGGTTGAGGATGCAGGTGCTGGCTCCGATGACGGGTCTGTCACTGGCGCGCGTTTCCAATCGTCGACTGGGCCATCGGACTCAAGAACCATGGTCGCCGTATTGATGCGGGTTCGAATCCCGCCGTGTCCACCAGGCTACTGAAGCATCGGAGAAAAAGAAAATGATCGTGAGCGAAGAACAATACAACCAGCTGCGAGCGATGTTCAAGAGCTTCGCTCCCCTGTATGCGGAAAGGTGGAGCAAGTTGCTGACCAGCAAGGCCACCGGCTGGCAGAAGATCCAGCCTTGGCGTGCATGGCCAGTAGATGTCTTCGGCAGCATGCCGGATGGCATGGCCTGGCCGGCGATGGTGGAGATGGCCGCGCGTGATGCGGCCAGCCGCAAGGTGAAGAACGGTGTGCTGCTGGCGTGTGGCCACAGCGCGCCATGCGTGGAAGACGTGCCGTTGCCGGCACTCGCGGAGCGGCTGTGCGGCACAAAGTCCGACACGCGCCTGCTCGAGGGATTTGTATCGCTGGTTCCCGGTGAACTGGCTCTGGCGACCAATCATGAAGGTGGTTGCTGGCTGATGAAGAAACTGAAGAAAGAAAAATGATGAACATCGAAAAGACTCAGTACAACCTCCACGAAGTCGAAAACGGCGTGCCCGTGAAGATGTGGACCCGCGGCGTGCCCGTGGAGCCAGAAGCGCAGAAGCAGCTCGAGAACGCCGCGCGCCTGCCCATCGTGTTCAAGCACATCGCGGCCATGCCCGATGTGCATTACGGCATCGGTGCGACCGTGGGTTCGGTGATCCCGACCTTCAAGGCCATCATCCCGGCCGCGGTGGGCGTGGACATCGGTTGCGGAATGATGGCGTGCAAGACCACGCTGCATGCCAATGACCTGCCCGATAACCTGGGCCCGCTGCGCGGCGCGATCGAGAAGGCCGTGCCGCACGGCTCGAACCCCAAGCGCATGGGCCGCGATAAAGGTTCGTGGGAGACCCCGCCGAACGAAACCGACGTGGCGTGGGGTGCGCTGAAGGACGAGTTCGACGCGATCTGCGAAGACTACCCGCGCCTGAAGAACACCAACAACCACAAGCACCTGGGAACGCTGGGTACGGGCAACCACTTCATCGAGGTGTGCCTGGACGAAGCGGGCTCCGTGTGGTTCATGCTGCACTCGGGTTCGCGCGGCGTGGGTAACGCCATCGGTACGCACTTCATCGAGCTTGCGAAGAAAGACGCCGAGCTGCACCAGCGAAACCTGCCCGATCAGGACCTGGCGTACTTCGAGGAAGGCGCCCAGTACTTCGGCGATTACGTGCGTGCGGTGGGCTGGGCCCAGAAGTTCGCGCGTGCGAATCGCGAAGTGATGATGCAGCGCGTGGTCGCGGCCGTGCGCAAGGTCATCACCAAGCCTTTCGAGGCGCACGTGGAAGCGGTGAACTGCCACCACAACTACGTGAGCCGCGAGAGGCACTTCGGTGAAGACGTGCTCATCACCCGCAAGGGTGCGGTGAGCGCGAAGGCCGGCGAGCTGGGGATCATCCCCGGCAGCATGGGCGCCAAGAGCTTCATCGTGCGCGGAAAGGGCAACCCCGATAGCTTCATGAGCTGCAGCCACGGCGCCGGTCGAAAGATGAGCCGTACCAAGGCGAAGAAGCTCTACACCGTGGCCGATCAGATTGCCGCAACGGAAGGCGTGGAGTGCCGCAAGGATGCTGACGTGATCGACGAGATCCCGATGGCCTACAAGGACATCGACGCGGTGATGGATGCGCAGAAAGACCTGGTGGAGGTGGTTTACACGCTCAAGCAGGTTGTTTGCGTGAAAGGTTGAACGCGATGCTGTAGGAAGGGAAAGGGCCCGCGAGAAGCGGGCCCGCCTTCGTAGCGTCGCATTACGAAGGTTTGAAGAAAAATGAAGAGCAACAAACAACGCCGCGCCGAGATCAAGGCGCATCGCCTCAGTCGCGCTGTCGCACAGGCTGCACGCCTGCGCGCGCAGGATGTCCGACCGCTGCGCGCCGACGACGAATACTCGCTTGGACGGGAGCTGGCGGACCGGCTCGTTCTGCAGCTGCATAACAACACGTATGGAATGCTGCCTGCCTTCTACGTAGCGCGCCCCTTCACCTGCCGCGATTGCGGCGCCGAAGAGGTGTGGACCGCGAAGCAGCAGAAGTGGTGGTACGAGGTGGTGCACGGCGCCATCGATAGCGGGGCGGTGCGTTGCCTTGCATGCCGCCGCGCGCGTCGCCAGTGCTTGCGGAACACCGGGCCGGGCGCGAACCTTCTGCGCGAGCAGACGGATCGCCTGCGTGCGTTGGGCGCAACGAAGCCCAACGCGCAAGCCGAAGCCGAAATCGAAGCGGCACTGCAAAGCAAGTGGTGGAGCCTGCGTGTCGTAGCGATTCAGACGCTCGGTCGTTGGGGAGGCGCGGAGAATCTCGCAAGGCTCCATGCGTTCATGGTGGCCCGTCCGGAAGGCGGACGCCGATACTTTGGTTGGGAGCGGGTCGCTGCAGACGCCGCGAGAAGCGCACTGATGTACAGGGAGCGATCGACGTGATGATGAAACTGACTTTCCTGGGGACCTCCTCAGGCACCCCCACGCGCCACCGCAGCGTCTCCGGACTCGCCGTGCAGACGGTGCTCAACGCCGACTGGTTCCTGATCGACTGCGGCGAGGGCACGCAGCATCGCGTGCTGCAAACGCCGCTGTCCTTGAACGACCTGGCCGCCGTCTGCATCACGCATGTGCACGGCGACCATTGTTACGGCCTGCCGGGCCTGCTCGCGAGCGCGGGCATGGGCAAGCGCACGAAGCCGCTGAAGCTGATCGCGCCGCTGCCGGTGTGGGAGTGGTTCGAAGCCACGCGCGCGCTGACCGACCTGCATCTGCCCTATGAGGTCGAGCACGTGGATCTCGAAGACCAGCCGCTGGTGTACGAAGCGCCCGGCGCGCGCATCGACCGCCATGTGCTGCGGCACCGTGTGCCCAGCCACGCCTACCGCGTGCAGGTCGAGACTCGCCGCTCGCGGCTGAAGGCCGATGCGCTGCGTGCCATCGGCCTGCCGCCAGGGCCCGCATGGCGCGCGCTGCAGACCGGCGAAGACGTGCCCTTCAATGGCGAGGTGCTGCGCAGTGCCGACTACGCGGAAACGCAAATCGACACGGCCACCGTGGTGCTTGGCGGCGACAACGCCGAGCCCGCGCTGCTGCGCGATGCGTGCAAGGGCGCGCAGCTGCTGGTACACGAAGCCACCTTCACGCAGGACGCGCTCGACAAGGTCGGCCCCGGGCCGATGCACAGCTCCGCACGCCTGCTGGCCGAGTTCGCGCAGGCCGTCGAAGTGCCGAACCTGATCCTCACGCATTTCAGCGCGCGCCACCAGAACGAAGAGGGCATGGCAGCGCTGATGGCCGAGACGCAGGCGCATTACCGCGGCAATGCGTTCCTGGCCAACGATCTGGACGTCTATGAACTCGACAGTGCCGGCAAGCTGACCATCACCCGGGACTGATTGAAGAGAAAGAAAAGAAGATTTTCATGAGCACCGAAGAAGAATTCCTGCGCTCAGCCCATCCGATCGAGCCCGCCATGCGCGTGCAGATCATGGAGGCCCTGCGCGACATCGAGGCGAAACACGACGTGACCGTGCTGTTCGCCTGCGAATCCGGCAGCCGTGGCTGGGGCTTTGCCTCGCCCGACAGCGACTACGACGTGCGCTTCATCTACGTCAACCGCCTGCCGTGGTACCTCACGGTGCAGCCGCGCCGCGACGTGATCGAGGTGCCGATCAGCGGCGACCTCGACATCAACGGCTGGGATCTGCGCAAGGCGCTGGGCCTGATGCGCGAGTCGAATCCGACGCTGCTCGAATGGCTGCGCTCGCCCATCGTGTACCGCGACGATGCGGTGGCGATGCCGCGTTTCCGCGCGCTGTCGGAGGCGGTGTTTTCCAACGCGCGCGGCTGGCACCACTACAGCTCGATGGCGAAGAAGAACTTTCGCGAGCATCTTCAGGCCGACGAGGTGCGCTACAAGAAATACCTCTACGTGCTGCGCCCGCTGCTGGCCGCGCGCTGGATCCGCTCGCATCCTGGCGTGCCGCCGATGCGTTTTGCCGACCTGGCGCAGCGAACGCTCGACCCTGTGCGCGATGCGGCGCTGATCGACGAGATCAACGCGCTGCTCGAAGTGAAGATGCGCGCCGGCGAAGCCGCGACCAGCCCGCGCTGGCCCGGCATCCACGCGTTCATCGAGTTCGAGCTGGCGGCCAATGCGGCCGAGCCGGTGACGCCACTGCCGCAGGCCGAAGAGGCCGGCCTCGATGCCTTCCTGCACGAGACGGTGCTGCGCTTCGAGAAAGAAAAGTCGGAGGCTGCGCATGATTGAGCTCGACGGCTCGCAGGGCGAGGGCGGCGGCCAGATCCTGCGCACCAGCCTCGCACTATCGGTGGTCACGGGCCAGCCGCTGGCCATCGAGAAGATCCGCGCGGGCCGCGCCAAGCCGGGCCTGATGCGCCAGCATCTCGCGTGTGTGAATGCGGCTGCAGAAATCAGCGGCGCACAGGTCGATGGCGCGGAACTGGGTTCGCAGTCGCTGCGCTTCCAGCCCGGCCCGGTGCGCGCGGGCGACTACCGCTTCGCGATCTCGGGTGCCGGCAGCTGCATGCTGGTGCTGCAGACCGTGCTGCCGCCGCTGCTGCTTGCCGGCGCGACGAGCCGCGTGCATCTGAGCGGTGGCACGCACAACCCGATGGCGCCGCCGTTCCACTTCCTGGAGCGCGCGTTCGTACCGCTGGTGCGCCGACTGGGCGCGGACCTGCAGCCGACGCTGCGCCGCTGCGGTTTCTATCCGGCCGGAGGTGGCGAGGTCGAAGCGACCATCGTGCCGGCGACAGGCGCGCTGCAGCCCTTCGACCTGATGACGCGCGGCGCGCACCAGTCGAACTACGCCGAGTGCCTGGCGCCCGGCCTGCCGCGCCATGTGCCGACGCGTGAACTCGACACGCTGGGCGGCGCGATGGGCTGGTCCGCCGAACAGCTGCGCTTCGGCTCCGTGCGCCAGAACGAGGGCCCGGGCAACGCGCTGCTGGCAACGCTGGCCTACGAGCACGTCACCGAGGTATTCACCGCCTTCGGCGAGAAGTCGCTGAGCGCCGAGCAGGTGGCGCATGGGCTGGTGAAGGAGCTGCGCGCGTTCCAGAAGAGCGAGGCCGCAGTCGGCCCGCACCTTGCGGATCAGCTGGCATTGCTGCTGGCGCTCGCTGCGTGGCAGAGCAAGAAGACCTGTGCCTTCACCTGCAGCGAGGTGACGGAGCACACGCGCACCAACTGCGCGGTGATCGAGCGCTTCCTGCGGGTGCGCTTCGCGATCACCGAGAGTCGTCAGGCCTGCACGGTACAGGTCTCGCCAGACTAGCTCAGGCGAGTGGTGTCGCGTTGGCGTACAGGCGCAGCAGCATCGCGCGCAGCGTCTTCACTTCCGCCGCGCTGAAGTCCGAGGTGGCCACCGCCTCGTAGTGCTGCGCGAGCGGAATCAGCTCGCAGGTCAGCGCGAGGCCGCGCTCCGTGAGCGCGATGCGCACCGCGCGCTTGTCGGTGTCGCACTTCTCGCGCGCCACCAGTTCGTTTGCCGCCAGCCGGTCGACGATGCGCGACAGCGCCGACAGATCGGTCGACGCGTGCGTCGCCAGTTCCGACAGTGTCTGCCGCGGCGTGTGCTGCAGCGACGCACACACGCGCCATTCGCTGAGGCTGAGTCCGTAGGGCTTCAAAGCCTTCGCAAAGGCATTGCCCATGCGTGCGCCGGCGCGTGCCAGAAGGAAGGGAATGGCCTTCTCGAGGTCGTGATCTTGGGGCAGGGTTTTCATCTAGACATGCTTGAACAATCAAGTATATAGTCCGCCGCAATTGCTTGAATAATCAAGCAAATACGGAGACGATCATGAGCCTGAAGCCTTTACGCCGAACTACCGTCGCATGCGCCCTCGCGCTGTCTTTTCTCGGGGTGATGCCACTGGCAAACGCTCAGGGAACGGCCGCCAAGTGGCCCCAGCAGGCGGTGCGCTTCGTGGTGCCGTTCCCCGCAGGGTCGGCGCCTGATGTGCTGATCCGGCACGTGGGCGCCAAGCTCGGCGAGAAGTGGGGGCAGGGCGTGATCGTCGACAACAAGCCCGGCGGCAGCGGCGTGATCGGCATGAATGCGATCCTGGCCGCGTCCGCCGACGGCTACACCTTTGGCTTCGTGCAGGGCTCTGCCATCTCGGTGGCGCCCAGCACCATCAAAGGCGTGACCTACGACTTCAACCGCGACTTCGTGCCGGTCACGCTCGCAGCTGTCGCGCCTTTCATGCTCGCGGTGCCGGCCAATTCGCCCTACAAGACGCTCGCCGACTTCATCGCCGCAGCACGCGCCAAGCCGCAGGGCATCGAGGTGGCAGACAACGGCCGCGGCACCGCGCCGCACCTGGCTTCGGCATTGCTTGGGCTGCAGTCGGGCGCGCAGTTTCTCGAAGTGCACTACCCGGGCGGTGCACAGGCCATGCAGGCCACGCTGGGCGGGCAGACGCAGATGATGGTCGAGACCTACAACGTGGTCGCCGGCAACGTGCAGGGCGGGCGCATGCGCGTGCTGGCCAGCATGGGCGACCGCGTCGAGGCCGGGCTGGAGCAATTTCCGCTCGCGAGCAAGACCGTGCCCGGTGCGGTGGCGCATGGCTGGTTTGCCGTCATCGCGAAGAAGGGCGTCGACCCGCAGGTGCTCGCGAAGCTCAACAAGGACATGAACGAGGCGCTGCTGCTGCCCGACGTGGTGGCCAAGTCGCGCGAGCTGGGCACCTACCCGCGCCCTGGCACCCCCGAGCAGCTGGCGCGCTACATCGCCGACGACCGCAAGACCTGGCAGGACGTGCTGGACAAGCTCAACATCAAACCGGAGTGATTCATCCATGAAGAACAAGATTGCGCTCGAAGAGCATTTCGCGATCGACCTGACGATCGGCGACTCGCAGGTATACGCCCGCCCTGAGGTGTGGCAGGGCCTGAAGAACAACCTGCTCGACTTCGAGCAGCAGCGCCTCGAGCAGATGGACGAGTGGGGCACCGAGCTGTCGATCCTCTCGCTCAACTCGCCGGCGGTGCAGGCCATTCCCGATGCGAAGCGCGCCATCGAGGTCGCGCAACGCGCCAACGACGTGCTGGCCGAGCAGACGAAGCGCCATCCCACGCGCTTCGGCGGGTTCGCGGCGCTGCCCATGCAAGACCCCGAAGCGGCTGCGCGCGAACTCGAGCGCTGCGTGACACAGCTGGGCTTCCATGGCTTCCTGGTCAATGGCTTCTCGCAGGTGGGTGACGAGAACACCGTCGTCTACTACGACGACCCGCGCTTCGCCGATTTCTGGGCCGTCGCCGCCACATTGAAGAAGCCCTTCTACATGCACCCGCGCGACCCGTTGCTGAGCCGCGAGCCCATCTACGAAGGCGCGCACTGGCTCACCGGCCCCACCTGGGCCTTTGCGGTGGAGACCGGCCTGCATGCGCTGCGCATCATGTCGAGCGGCCTGTTCGACCGGTACCCCGATCTGCAGATGATCCTCGGCCACTTCGGCGAGGGCATTCCCTTCAACATCTGGCGCGTCGACCACATCCTGCGCAAGGGCCGCCGCGGCATGCCCTGTGACAAGGAGATCGGCGACTACCTGCGCAGCAACGTGCACATCACGACCAGTGGCAACTTCCGCACGCCCACGCTGCTGTCGACGATGCTCGAAGTGGGGGCGGACCGCATCATGTATTCGGTCGACTATCCGTTCGAGAAGCACGAGGACGCGGCCCGTTGGTTCGACAAATGCGAGATCAGCGAGAACGACCGCCAGAAGATCGGTCGCGACAACGCGCGCAAGCTGTTCGGATTGAAGTGACATGCGCACTGTGAAAGACACCCGTCCCGTGCTCGTGGCCGGTGGCGGCATCGGCGGGCTCGCCGCGGCGCTGGCGTTGGTGCGCGAGGGCTATCGCGTGAAGGTGATCGAGCAGGCCGGCCAGATCGGTGAGATCGGCGCCGGAATCCAGCTCAGCCCCAACGCCTTTGCGGCCTGCGACGCGCTGGGCGTGGGCGAGCATCTGCGCGCCAAGGCGGTCTACACCGAAGAGATGGTGATGTTCGACGCCATCGACGCGAAGCGCGTGGCGAGCATTTCACTCTCTGACAGCTTCCGCGAGCGCTTCGGCAACCCCTATGCGGTGATCCACCGCGCCGACATCCATGGTGCGTTGCTCGAAGGTGTGAAGGCCACGACCGAAGGCATCGAGTTCCTCACCTCGACCAAGGTCGTGCACATCGAGCAGGACGACACGGGCGTGACGCTGATCGACGCGCAAGGCGGCCGCCACGAAGGCCAGGCCGTGATCGGCTGCGACGGCGTGCGCTCGGCGGTGCGACAGCAGTACGTGGGCGACAGCATCCGCGTGTCGGGCCATGTGGTGTTTCGCGCGGTGATCGACACGGCCGATTTCCCTGAGGCGCTGCGCTTCACCGCGCCGTGCATCTGGGTCGGGCCCAACTGCCACCTGGTGCACTACCCGCTGAAGGGCGGCGACAAGTTCAACATGGCCGTCACCTTCCACAGCGACCAGCCGGAGGAGTGGGGTTCGATGGATGGCGACCCGGCGGAGGTGCAGCGCTACTTCCGGCCCACCTGCGAGCAGGTGCAGCAGCTGCTGCGCATTCCGAAGGCGTGGAAGCGCTACTCAACGGCCGACCGCAACCCCATCGAGCAATGGACCTTCGGCCGCGCCACGCTGCTGGGCGATGCGGCGCACCCGATGGTGCAGTACCTGGCGCAGGGCGCGTGCATGGCTTGCGAAGACGCGGTGACGCTGGGCCTCGCGCTGCGCCGCGAAGAGGGTGACTGGCCGCGCGCGCTGGCTTTGTATGAACGCTCCCGCGTGGCTCGCACTGCCCGCGTGGTGCTCTCAGCGCGAGAGATGGGCCGCATCTATCACGCCAAGGGCGTCGAGCGGCTGGTGCGCAACAGCATGTGGACGGGCCGACCGCAGGAGCGCTTCTACGACGCGCTCGAATGGCTCTACGGCTGGACGGCCGCCAACTGCCTCGACGACGAGAAGGCCGCGTGAAATTCAAGGAAACGACATGACGACAAACGAACCCCTTCGCGGCTGGACCGTGGCCGCCCGCGTGCTGATGGCGGTGATCTTCCTGGTCGCGGGCGTGCGCAAGCTCATGACCTATGGCGCAACGCTCGGCTACTTCGCCAAGCTCGGCATTCCGCTGGCCGACATGGTGCTGCCGCTGACCATCGCGCTCGAGATCGGTGGCGGGCTGCTGCTGATTGCCGGCTGGCGCGTGCAGTGGGTTGCCGGCGCGCTGGCCCTGTTCACGTTGGCCACGGCCTTTGCAGCGCACGCGTTCTGGGCCGCCGATGCGGCGCAGTTCAACGCGCAGCTCAACAATTTCCTGAAGAACGTGGCCATGGCCGGCGGCTTCCTGCTGCTCATCGTGCAGGCGGGCGCTGGCGAGAAGACTGCAGGCAACCGGGGCTGAGCGGAAAACTCCTTTCCGTTCCTGTCGTTGAATGATTGGGCGGCCCGGCGGGACACTCGCCCGGCGGGCCGCCGGCGTATCGTGATGCCCGGCATCGGCCGTTCATGAACATTCGAGAGACAGACAGGAAAAGCCATGACCACACCATCGTTCGTCTACACCAGCGTGCCCCAGCGGGTGGTGTTCGGCGCGGGCTCGCTGCAGCATCTGGCGCGCGAGATCGACATGCTCGGCGTGCGCCGGGCCCTGGTGCTGTCCACGCCCGAGCAGCGCCCGCAGGCCGAGCGGGTGGCCGACATGCTCGGCGCGCACGCGGCCGGTGTGTTCGACCGTGCCGTGATGCACGTGCCGATCGAAACGGCGCGTGAAGCGCGGGAAGTCGCTGCCCGGCTGGGGGCGGATTGTGCCGTGGCCATCGGCGGCGGTTCCACCACCGGGCTGGGCAAGGCCATCGCGCTCGATTCGGGCCTGCCGATCCTCGCCATTCCGACCACCTATGCGGGTTCCGAGATGACGCCGATCTACGGCATTACCGAAGCCGGCATGAAGAAGACGGGCAAGGATTTCAAGGTGCTGCCGCGCACCGTGATCTACGACCCCGAGCTTTCGCTGGGCCTGCCCGTGGGGATGAGCGTGACCAGCGGCATCAACGCCATCGCGCATGCGGCCGAAGGGCTCTACGCGGTCGATTCGAATCCGATCATGGACCTGATGGCGCAGGAAGGCATTGCCGCACTGGGCCGCGCGTTGCCCGCCATCCGCGCCACGCCCAAGGACCCCGATGCCCGCAGCGACGCACTCTATGGCGCCTGGCTCTGCGGCACGGTGCTGGGCAATGTCGGCATGGCGCTGCACCACAAGCTGTGCCACACGCTGGGCGGCAGCTTCAACCTGCCGCATGCCGAGACCCACACCATCGTGCTGCCACATGCGCTGGCCTACAACGCCGAAGCGGCGCCGCAGGCCATGGCGCGCATCGCGAAGGCGCTTGGGGAAAGCAGTGCCGCGCAAGCCGTGTACGACCTTGCGCGTGACAACGGAGCGCCGGTTGCGCTGCGCGACATCGGCATGAAGGAATCCGATCTCGACCTGGCCTGCGAGCATGCGCTCAAGAACCAGTACCCCAATCCGCGCCCGCTGGAGCGCGATGCGATTCGTGCCTTGCTGCAGAACGCGTGGGAAGGTGTGCGGCCCTGATTTGCAGCAGGGCCGCGTCGCCGCTTACAGGCCGGCCTGGCGCGTGAACGACACCGTCGGCTTGCTGTAGGCCGAGGGCACCTGGTCGCGGTAGAACGCGCGGCGGTCCAGGCTTTGCAGCGGGTCGTGAGCGGTGGCCACGGCCCGGTCGCGCACCGCATTGCGGTCGAGCGTGGAGTTGACGGCCACAGTGCCTTCTGCGGCGCTGTCGGAGTAGGGATTGCCGGCGCGCGCGGCGGCCACGGCTTCGGCCTGCACGTCCATGCGGCTGGCGGACGAGGTGATGGCGTGCACGCCTTCGTAGGTTTCGGCATGTACCGCGCCCGCGGCACCCAGCATGGCGAATGCGGCGGCGGAGATGGCGATGAGTTGCTTGGTGTTCATGATGCGAGTCCCTTTGACTGTCAGTGTGGGCGGCGGACATTCGTCGTTGCCACGGGATGCAGTGTGAAACCGCATCGTGGTTTGCGCTGTGCGTTTGCGCACCGCTTTCAGCAACTACAGGGGAGCAGCGCTGTGCGGTGCGTAGAGCACCGCAAGAGGTTCGGAGCGTCCCCGCACGGTGAGCGTTTCGACCGCGCCCATGGCCTCCGCAACGCCGGCCTGCTCGGCCGCGAACAGCGAGACGACGAGGCGCGATGCGGCCGTCTTCGAATGGTCCTGCAGCCGGCTCGCGGTGTTGACCACTTCACCGATGGCCGTGAAGGTCGTGGTTTCCAGGTAGCCCACTTCACCCACCGCCGCACGGCCCGCATGCAGGCCCATGCCGAACTCCAGCCGCTGGCCGAACTGTGCCTCGAAGCCTTCGCTCCATGCGTCCATGCGCTGGCCGATCAGCTCCGTCGCGTGCAGTGCCTGCCTGCAGGCGGTGGGCAGGTCGCATTCGAGCCCGAAGATCGCCATCACGCTGTCGCCGATGAACTGGTTCGGCACGCCGCCGCTTTCGCGCACGGCCGCACCGACGGTGGCGAAGTAGCGGTCGAGCACATAGGCCAGGTCGAAGGGCCACTGCCGCTCCGACAGGCCCGACCAGCGCCGCAGGTCGACGAACAGGATCGCCACGTCGCGCTCGCGCCCGAAGCTGCCGACCGGCGCGGGCCGGCCTTCATTGGGCAACGGCGCGAACAGCGGCGTTACTTCGATGTCGCCGCGCGGGCGCAGCTGGCAGGCCAGGCGCACGTCGGCCGGCGCGCGCACGCGTTCGAGCGTGCGCTGCTCGTCGCGGCCGGGCTCGCCGATGTGCTCCGCCGGGCCGGCCACGCGCACGCGGCAGGTCGAGCAGCGGGCCCGTCCGCCGCAGATCGACACGTGCGCGATGCTGTGCGAGCGGCTCGCTTCCAGCACGCTCCAGCCGCGCGGCACCTGCACCGTACGGCCGGGGTAGCGCAGCGTGACCGATGGCTGCCGCGATAAGCGCGCGAAGCTGTTGCGCCCCCAGCGCGCCGCCAGCAGCGCGACCAGCGCCAGCCCGTAGAACCACTTGATGTTGCCTTCGGCCGTATTCAGCGCCTTGCCTTGCTCGGGCGTGGGAAGCACGGTCGGCGGCACGCCGCTCCACTGGAACTCGCGCCCCATGGAGACGAAGCCCATCGCCGCCGTCAACGGCAGCACAACCGCAATGGCCAGCAGCAGGTAGGAAAAGCGCCGCCAGGCCGGCTGCGCCCGCAGCGCGAAATGCAGGCCCAGGCAGCCGTGGACCCAGGCCGCCAGCATCATCAGCAGCTGTGCGGCCGCGCCCTGCCAGTCCCACAGCCCCCAGACCACGCGCACATACGAGCCCTCGATGCCATAGGCCAGGTAGGCG
This sequence comes from Variovorax multivorans, assembly GCF_051216835.1. Classification (NCBI taxonomy): domain Bacteria; kingdom Pseudomonadati; phylum Pseudomonadota; class Betaproteobacteria; order Burkholderiales; family Comamonadaceae; genus Variovorax; species Variovorax multivorans. Next base: position 428,678 of record NZ_JBPJZL010000003.1, on the reverse strand, counting down.
CCGCGCATGGCAGTGAGGTGCGTGGCCAGCAGCAGCGGCAGTGCGAAGCCCAGCAGCACGCGCAGGCCTTCGAGCGGCGGCATGCGCAGGGTGCGGCGCTCCCACAGGGCGACCACGGCCAGCGCCAGGTGCGTGGCGGCCGCGCCGTACAGCAGCACGGTGCCCGGCAGGCTGTGCCAGAACTTCTGCACGCCGCGCAGCACGGTTTCGGCCGCCGCAAAGGAATAGATGCCCAGCGAATGGTTCAGCAGATGCGCCGTGATGTAGGCCATCAGCACCAGCCCGCTCGCCCAGCGGAGATTGCGCCGTGTCGGCGGTCTCAGGGAAAAAGGGGGAGCGTGAGGGGAACGTCTGTCCATGAACGGGTTCGAAGCGGCACCCGAGCATAATCCGCGCGCCTAACCCCGTTGACCATCAACCCCCGGCATGGCCAAACCCGAACCTACCCCCCGCTCCAGCCTCGCGCTGCGCCAGATCGCGCTGTTCGAAGGCCTTTCAGACCAGCGCCTGGACCTGCTGGCCCAGCAATGCCTGTGGCACAGCGTGGAAGCCGGCAAGCCCTTGCTGCTGCGCGCCGAGCAGCAGGGTGACCTGTTCCTGCTGGTCTCGGGCCGGGTGCGGGTGACGACCTACTCGGCCAACGGCCGGCAGGTGACCTTCCGCGATTCCGAAGCCGGTGAGCACTTCGGCGACATCGCGGCCATCGACGGCGGCCCGCGCTCCGCCGACGTGGTCACGCTGGAGCCCAGCGTGGTCGCCAGCCTCGATCGCGCCGCCTTCATGGCCCTGCTGCACGACGAGCCCCTGGTGGCCCAGCGGGTGATGCTGCGGCTGGTGTCGCTGGTGCGGCAGCTGTCGGAGCGCGTCATCGACCTGAGCACCCTCGGCGTGCAGAACCGGCTGCATGCCGAGCTGCTGCGCCTGGCCCGCACCGCCGGCATCGACGGCAACCAGGCTCGGCTGGACCCGGCTCCCAAGCACGCGGCGCTGGCCAGCCAGATCAGCACCAACCGCGAGCAGGTCACCCGCGAGCTGAATGTGCTGGTGCGCGGCGGCGTGCTGCGCAAGGACGACAAGGCCCTGCTGGTGGCCGACGTCGCCCGCCTGGAACTGATGGTTTCGCAGGTCAGGGGCGACGCCGACTGAGCCGGAAGACGCTCAGTTCCAGCGACCCTTGACGCCGCCCACGCTGAAGCGGCCGGCACCCAGCAGCACCACCGTCAGCGCGCCGAACAGGTACAGGCCCTGCAGTTCCAGCGCCCAGCCGCCCTGCTTGGTCAGCGAGAACAGGTCGGCCATGTGCACGAGGCCGAAGGCCACCAGCATGTTGATGACCACCACGGCAGCGGCGGCACGGGTGAATACGCCCGCGATCATCAGCAGCGGAGCGACGATTTCGCCCACGTACACCAGGTAGGCCAGCCCACCCGGCAGGCCGGCCTTGGCCAGCATGCCGCCGATGAAGCCCACGCCGGCAGACAGCTTGAAGATGCCGTGCAGCAGCACCAGGAAGCCGATCGTCACGCGAATCAGCAGCTTGCCGGAATCGTCCAGCGTAGCGGGGGAGAGGGCGGAAAGCGGCGATGCGATCGGCGCACGCGAGGTGTTGGCGGCTGCGGCCTGGGTGTTCATGGCGGATCCTTGCTTGGTGGAAAACGGTGGGTCCGCCGCGGAATGCGACGGTTGCGGTTCCAGTTTGCGGAGCTGCCGAAATCAGGGATGTGCGTTTACGCACATGTTTTGGCGAAAGGCCGTTCTGCGCGGTCAGTGGCTGCCGAAATGGCTCGTCCACTTTCTTTCATAGTCCATTTTTGCGAAATGCGCCGCCATGAAGTCGATGAAGCTGCGCACCTTCGCTGACAGGTGCTTGCGGCTCGGGTACGCCAGGTTGATCGTCAGGTGCGGCAGGTCCCAGTCGTCCAGCGTGGGCACCAGCCGGCCGGCCACGATGTCTTCATAGACGATGTAGGTCGGCTGCACCAGGATGCCCATGCCGTCGAGCGCGGCGGCGCGCAGCACCTGGCCGTCGTTCGACTCGAGCAGGCCCGTCACCGACACCGTGTGCGTCTCGCCGCCTCGGCTGAAGCGCAGCTCGTTCGGGTTGTTGGCGTGGGTGTAGATAAGCAGCTTGTGCTGCTTCAGCTCGTCCAGCGTCTTCGGAAAGCCGTGCTGCGCAAAGTAGCGCGGCGATGCCGCCAGGATGCGCCGCGTTTCGCCGAGCCGGCGGATCGTCACGTTCGAATCGGGCTCGTACTCGCGCGTGCGGATTGCCACGTCGATGTTGTTGTCGATCAGGTCGAAGTAGCGGTTGGCTGCCTCCACGTGCACCGTCACGCCCGGATAGCGCTGCGTGTATTCGCGCAGCAGCGGCGCGATGTGGTGGATCGAGAAAGAGAGCGAGGCCGTCACGCGCAGCACGCCGGTGGGGTTCAGCGCGGTGGCGTTCACGGTCGATTCGGCATCCGCCAGGTCGGCCAGGATGGTGCGGGCGCGGCCGCAGAACTCGCGGCCGGTGTCGGTGAGGTACAGGCGGCGCGTGTTGCGCTCGACCAGCCGCGCGCCCAGCCGTTCTTCGAGCGCGCTCAGGTGGCGGCTCGCGGCGGCGTTGGACAGGCCCAGCGCTTCGGCCGCGCGGCTCAGGCTGCCGGCATCGGCGATCTGCACGAGCAGGGCGATTTCGGTCCAGCGGTCCATGGGCGGTGTCTCCGGGGCTTGTTTTCTTGTCGGGCTGATCTCAAGAAAACATTGTGCTGGATGGCGCACCGGGAGCCGGCTTCAGTGAACGAAATGTCCCCCCGCGCCGATCATGGTCATCTCGACGAACCGCGAGCCGTTGTGGTTGTCCGGCGTGAAAGACACGGTGAAGCCGCCCGCGTCCCAGTTGCCCATCGTCTCCAGCGCCGCCGCCAACCTGGCCCGCGTGAGATCGCGTCCCGTGCGGCGCAGCCCTTCGACCAGGGTCTTCGCGGCCAGGAATCCTTCCATCGATCCGAAGCTCATTCCTGGCACGCCAGCCTTCTGCATGGCCCGGGCATATTCGTTCTGCAAGGGCGAAGCCTTGCCCCAGGGGAAGGGCACGACTTCGGAAATCATCACGCCAGCAGCGGCGCCGCCCAGTTCGTCGGCCAGCGCCTTGCCGCCGACAAAGGACACGCTGACGAACTGGCCGGTGTAGCCGGTCTTCTTCATTTCCTTGATCAGGGTCGCGCTGGAAACGTAGGAGCTGATCAGCACGACGGCATCCGGGCGTGCTGCCTGCAGCGCCTTGGCAGCAGCCCCCACATCGGTGCTGTGCCGCTCCACCATCGCCGTTGCGACGATCGGCAATCCCCGCTTGGCTTTCGCCTTGGTCACGGCGTCGAGTCCGGCCTTGCCGTAGGCGTCATTCTGGTGAAAGACCGCGATGCTCTTCGTGCCGGTGACCGACAACTGGTCGAGGATGTATTCGGCTTCGTCGAAATAGCTCGCCCTGACGTTGAAGACCAAGCGGTTGAGCGGCTGGCGCAGCGCCTCGGCGCCAGTGACCGGCGCAAAGAACGGCACCTGGGCCGCCACGGCCAATGGCAGGGCCGCCAGCGTGGTGGAAGTGCTGACATAGCCGAACAGCGCAACAACATGGTCCTGCTCCAGCAGTTCGGCGGTGTTGCTCGCCGTCGTCTGGGGATCGTAGACATCGTCCTTGGCGCGCAGCTCGATCTTGCGGCCGTGGATGCCGCCGCCCTCGTTGATCATCTGGAAGTAGGTGCGCGCCCCGAGGTTGAACTCCGTGCCGAGCTGCGCGGACGGGCCGCTGAACGGCGCCGACTGGCCGATCACGATGGTGTCGTCCGCGACCACGGCCTTGTCCTTCTCCCTGGCGGAGCCCGGCAGGCTGGTGAAACCGAGCGAGGCGGCCGCGGTACAGGACACCAGCAGGGAACGCCGCGTGAGCGAGTCGGGCCGTGGGCTATGGGGAGTGGTCTGGCTGAGAGGCATGTTGTATCGAGAGACAAGGCGGAACGCGCTGTAGAGAAACATCCTGTGGCAATTGTTTGCGAACTTATGTACTCCTGACCAGTTGTCGAATTGGAATTCAGCCGATCACTTTTCGGGGTAATCGCCTGCCGCGTTATCAGCGCGCACGCCGGCAGACCGCCTGCGGCGGCGACGATTGCAGCGACGTCATCGGTCCTTGTTGGGCGAGCAATGAGGGTTCGACCATTCCGCTGGGCGGAAAAATCATTTGCGCCCGGGCGCTTTCGTGCGAACGGCGTGCGGCCTACAGTGCGCCGAGACAACATGGAGACAGTCACGATGCGCAACCTCAACCAGGACAACATCACCCAGGCCGTGCTCGCGCGCTTTGCCGACACCCCGAGCCCGCGGCTGCACGAGATCATGACCAGCCTGGTGCAGCACCTGCACGCCTTTGCCCGCGAGGTGAAGCTCACCGAGGAAGAGTGGTTCCAGGGCATCCAGTACCTCACCGCCACGGGCCAGAAGTGCGACGACAAGCGGCAGGAGTTCATCCTGCTGTCGGACGTGCTGGGCCTGTCGATGCTCACCATCGCGATGAACAACGACAAGCCCGCCGGCTGCACCGAGGCCACGGTGTTCGGCCCCTTCTACTTCGAAGGCGCGCCCGAGTACGAGCACGGCGACGACGTGGCCAACGGCGCCGTGGGCGCGCCCTGCGACGTGTTCGCCACGGTGCGCGGACTCGACGGCGAGCCGGTGGCCAATGCAGTCGTCGACGTGTGGCAGGCCGACGAAGGCGGCCACTACGACGTGCAGCACCAGGGGCTGGACCACGCCGAGAACCGCGGCCGCCTGCGCACGGCGGCCGATGGCTCGCTGCATTTCCGCAGCGTGCTGGCCGAGGCCTATCCGATCCCGGTCGATGGGCCCGTGGGCGACCTATTGCGTGCGACCAAACGCCACCCGTGGCGGCCCGCGCATCTGCATTTCAAGATCGAGGCGCCGGGCTACGAACGGCTCATCACCCACGTGTTTCGCGACGGCGACCAGTGGCTCGACTCCGACGCGGTGTTCGCGGTGCGCCAGTCGCTGGTCGCGCCGTGGACGAAGCAGGACAACGGCCACTGGCGGCTGGACTTCGACTTCGTGCTCAACCCGTTGAAGCAGCCTGCCTGACCAAACAAAAACAATGAAGGAGACAACGCAAATGACAGACACCCTGCAGCAGGAGCTGCTGATCCGCCGGATGATCGAACGCTGGGCCGTGTGGCGCGACGCCGGCGACTGGGAGCGCTTCGCCACCGTGTGGCACCCCGATGGCGTCATGATGGCCACCTGGTTCCAGGGGCCGTACTCCGAATTCATCCGCGTCACGCAGGAGGGCTGGGCCAAGGGCGTGAGCATCCTGCACTTTCTGGGCGGCTCGGCCATTGAGGTGGCTGGTGAGCGCGCCATTGCGCAGACCAAGATGACCATCTCGCAGCGCGGCATGGTCGAGGGCGTGTTGTGCGACGTGGTGTGCACCGGCCGCTTCTACGACTTCGTGGAAAAGCACGGCGGCGAATGGAAGCTGCTGCACCGCCAGCCGATCTACGAGAAGGACCGCATCGACCCGGTGGACCCTGCCGCCACCGTGACGCTCGATGCAGCCGTGCTGGCCGACCTGCCCGAAGGCTATCGCCACCTTGCCTACATCCAGCAGCGCATCGGCTACACGGTGAAGCTGGACATGCCGATGCTCAAGGGGCCGGCGGTGGAGGCGCTGTACCAGCGCGGTGCGCGCTGGCTCGCTGGCGGCGCACTCGAGCGCTGACGGAGCGGCCATGGCCACCACACTCGACCGCCGCAGCGTCATGGCTGCGGCGCTGGCGATGCTCGCCATGCCGAAACTCGTGCTTGCACAAGACTGGCCCGCGAAGCCGCTCAAGCTCGTCGTGCCGCAGCCTCCCGGCGGCGGATTCGACTTTGTCGGTCGGCTACTCGCAGAGCGCCTTTCGCGCGCTCTCGGCCAGCCCGTGATCGTCGACAACCGCTCGGGCTCCGGCACGGTGGTCGGCACCGACTTCGTCGCCAAGGCGCCGGCCGATGGCTACACGCTGCTGGTCGGCTCGGTGTCGAACCTCGCGCTCAACATGGGGCTGTACAAGAACCTGCCGTACGACTCGTTGCGCGACTTCGAGCCACTGGGGCTGGCCGTGGCCTACAGCTATACGCTGATGGCGCGCAAGGATCTGCTGCAGGGCACGCTGAAAGACGTGGTGGCGTTTGCCAAAGCCAACCCGAAGAAGCTCAACTACGCATCGGCCGGTAACGGCTCTGGGCAGCATGTGATCGCGGCGACGCTGTGGCAGCAGGCCGGCGTGGAGCTCACGCACGTGCCATACCGTGGCGCGCAGGCGGCCTATCAGGACCTGCTCGGTGGGCGGGTCGATCTCTTCTTCGATCTTTCGCCTACGGCGCGGCCGCAGGTGGTGGCCGGCAACGCGAAGGCGCTTGCGGTGTCGGGTACATTGCGGCTGCCGACGCAGCCTGACGTTCCCACCATTGGCGAGACTGGCGTGGCGAAGCTGGAGCTTGAATCGTGGTTCGGTCTCTTTGCTCCGGCGAAGACACCGCCGGCGGTGCTGGAGCGACTGCGTACCGAGCTTGCAAAGGTCATCGCAATGCCTGAGGTGATGGATTCGTTCGTGAAGGCCGGTGGCAAGCCGCTCGCGCTGTCGCAGCCTGACACGCACGCGCTGGTGCGCAAGGACGTGGAGCGCTGGAGTCGCACGGTGCGTGAGCTGGGTATTCAGCCGGAGTAGCGCCAGAGCGCCTGCACGGCGCGCCCTGTCCTGCTACGCTCGCGAAGCCCGCCGCCCCGGTGGGCTTTTTTCTGCGCTTCTTCTGCCCATGGCCTTTCCCCTCATCACCGACCCGCATTTCTATGCGGTCGCCATTCCCGCCGTGCTGCTGCTCGGCATCAGCAAGAGCGGCTTCGGCGCGGGCTTCGGTTCGCTCGCGGTGCCGATGATGGCGCTGGCCGTCACGGTGCCGCAGGCTGCGGCCATCCTGATGCCGCTGTTGCTGCTGATGGATGTGCTGGGCCTGGCGGCGTTCCGGCGCGACTTCGATCGCTCGCTGCTCAAGTTTCTGATTCCGTTCGGGTTGCTGGGTACGGTGATCGGCACGCTGCTGTTTCGCATGCTGTCGGCGCACACGGTGGCGGGCATCGTCGGTGTGTTCACGTTGCTGTTTCTGGCGCAGCGCCTGCTGCTTCCGCCCAAGCCCAATGACCCATTGCCTTCGCGCGGCGTGGGCGCAGTGTTGACCACGGTGTCGGGCTTCACCAGCTTCATCGCGCATGCGGGCGGGCCGCCGATCAATGCCTATGTGATTCCGTTGCGGCTCACGCCTGTGGTCTTCACGGCCACCATGGCCTACTTCTTCTTCGTGGTGAATCTCAGCAAGTGGATTCCCTACGCGTGGCTCGGCCTGCTCGACTTTCGCACGCTGGCCACGTCGCTGGTGCTGATGCCGCTCGCGCCTCTTGGCGTGTGGGTCGGCATCCGCATCGCGCGGCGCATCGATGCGACCTGGTTCTATCGCTTCGTGTATCTGGGCATGTTGCTCACGGGCCTGAAGCTCGTCTACGACGGCTTCCTGGCCTGAGCAGTCACCCCGGGCGAGATCAGAGCTCGACGATGCTCTTGAACCCGCCGAAGATCATCCGCTTCGCATCGAACGGCATGGTCTTCGGGTCCATCGCCGCGATGCGCGGGTCGGCCATGACCTTCGCGTTCACCGTGTCGCGGTGCTTGCGCGACTTGTAGACGATCCACGAGAAGGCCACTGTCTCGTCGGTCTTCAGCTTCACGCTCTGCGGAAACGAGGTCAGCTTGCCGGGCTTGACGTCGTCGGCGATGCACTCCACGTATTCGATCGCGCCGTATTCCATCCAGACCTTGCCGGCCTTGCGCGCCAGCTTGCGGTAGGCCTCGACGTTGGCGGTGGGAATGGCGACGATGAATCCGTCTACATAACGAGCCATGGGTGTTCTCCTGAATAAGTTGTGGAAACGCTGAAGAAAGAAAACCGGCGGTTGCATGGCGTGTTGCCGCTCACGATGCCGCCGTCCCCCGGGGTGCTCCTTTTTCGTCAGCCTTTTCGTTGTTCTCCATTTGCCCAGGCATGACGGTGCGAAGCAGCAAGGCCCCGATCAAACCCGCCGCCGCCGCGAACACGGCGCCGACGAGAAACGCAAGGTTGTAGCCACCGGTGAGGGCCAACGGCATCTGTGCACCTGCCGCTTCCATCGATGCGCTGCGCGCGGCCGCGGCGCTGGCCAGCACGGCCAGGCCCAGCGCGCCGCCCATCATGAAAGAGGTGTTGACCACGCCCGAGGCCAGGCCCGAATCGGACGGGCTCACCTCGCTCATCGCAGCCAGCAGCACCGGGTTGAAGGCCATGCCCGCGCCGAGGCCGAGCAGCATCATTCCGGGCAGCACGTCGGTCACGAAGCTGCCGTTGACCGGCGCGCGCGCGAACAGCGCCAGCCCGATGGCCGCGAGCCAGAGCCCGACGGCCAGCGGCTTGCGAATGCCGAAGCGCATCACGATCTTTGCGGAGAGGCCGAGCGAGAACACCGCCATGATCACGTTGGCCGGCAGGAAGGCCAGCCCGATCTGCATGGGCGTGTAGTTCAGCACCAGCTGCATATACAGCGCCGAGATGAAGAACCACGCGAACATTGCAGCGGCCCACAGCACGCCGACCACGTTGGCGACCGACACGCTGCGCAGCTTGAACAGGCCCAGCGGCATCAGCGGATGCTGCACGCGCGACTCGATGCCGATGAAGACAGCCAGCAGCACCACCGCCGCGCCGAGCAGGCTCACCGTTTGCGTGGAGCCCCAGCCGGCTTCGTTGCCGTTGACCACGCCGTACACCGCGAGCATCAGCGACAGCGTGACGGTGATTGCACCGGCCACGTCGAGCTTCTCGCCATGCGCATGGCCGCGCGCGCTGGGCAGCAGCGCCACGCACAGCGCGTACACAGCCACGCCGATCGGCAGGTTCACCAGAAAAATCCAGTGCCAGCTCAGCGTGCTCGTGAGCAGGCCACCCAGCAGCACGCCGATGCTGCCGCCGCCTGCGCACACGAAGCCGTACACGCCCATCGCCTTCGCGCGGTCGGCCGGTTCGGTGAAGAGATTCATGATGAGCGAGAGCGACACGGCCGAGACCACCGCGCCGCCCAGGCCCTGCACTGCGCGCGCCGCCACCAGCAGGCCCTGCGAGGTCGAGACCCCGCAGGCCAGCGATGCCAGCGTGAACAGCACCAGACCCGCGAGGAATACGCGGCGGTGGCCGTACAGGTCGCCGAGCCGGCCACCCAGCAGCAGGAAGCCGCCGAAGGTCAGCATGTAGGCGTTCACCACCCAGACCAGCGAGGTCTCGGTGAAGCCCAGGTCGGTACGGATCGAGGGCAGCGCCACATTCACGATGGTGGTGTCGAGCACGATCATCAGAACGCCGAGGCACAGCACCATCAATGCGAGCCAGCGCTTTCGGCTGTCGAGTTGGTTGGTCATGGGAAGTGCAATTCCTGTAGAGCGATGGGAGGAAGGGTCAGACCAGCGGCTTCCCGCCGTTGATCAGCCACGGCGTGCCGAAGCGGTCGGTCACCATGCCGAAGCCTTCGACCCAGAAGGTCTTCTCGAAGGGCATGGAAACCTTGCCGCCGTTGGCAAAGGCATCGAACACGCGGCGCGCTTCGGCGACGGTATCGAGGGTCAGCGCAACGCCGAAGCCCTTCATGCCTTCGTACGGCTGGCCGGGCATGGAGTCGGAGGCCATGAGCAGGCCGTCGCCGTAGGCCAAGGAGGCATGCATGATGCGCCTCTTCGCTTCGGGCGGAAACTGCTCGGTGTCGGGCGCTTCGCCGATGGTCATCATCATCTGCATGGTGCCGCCGAGCGTCTTCTCGTAGAAGCGCATGGCCTCTGCTGCGTTGCCGTCGAACGTGAGGTAGGCGTGAATGGGGGACATGAGGTTTCCTTGTGGGGTTACTTTTCGGTGGCCGTCTTGAGATTGGCAAGGCCTGCTTCGAAGTCCTTGCCGATCATCTGGTCCACGTTGAAGAAGATGCCCATGAGCTTTGCAACATAAGGGCTGGGGCCATACATGGCCCAGGTGACCTGCGTTGCGTTGCCCTGGGGCTGCAGCGTGAATTCGGCCGTGTTGTGGCCTTCGAAGGGCTTGATGAAGTCGAGCTTGATCGCGACCTTCGATGAAGGCGTCGACTCCACGATCTCCATGCTCCCGGCGCCCGCCTTGTCGTTGCCCTCCCAGGCGTAGGTTGCGCCCTTGCCGCTTGCCGTGCCGCCGAAGGTGCGCTTCATGGCGGGGTCGAGCTTCTCGTAGGGCGACCATGCGCTCCAGCGGTGGAAGTCGTCGATCAGCGGAAAGATCTTGTCGGCGGGTGCTTCGATGCGCGCGGTGCGTTCGACGCGGAAGGTGTCGGGCCGGGTGGCGGCGAAGATCAGCAGTGCGGCGATCGCGAGCACGATGACGAGGGCGATTTTCTTGAGCATGTCGGGAGCTTTCTCGGGAGATGGATGGAGCGTGCGGGAATCAGGTGGGGTGCGCGACGACCAGCAGCCAGCCCACGCCGAAGCGGTCGGTCAGCATGCCGAAGTTCGAGGTGAAGAAGGTCGGCATCAGCGGCTGAATGACCTGGCCGCCTTCGGCCAGCGCGTTGAACCACTTGACGACTTCGGTGTCGGTGTTGGCGGTGAGCGCGAGCATGATGCCCTCGAACTTCGCCTGGCCCGAGCAGCGGCCGTCGGAGGCCATCAGCTCGGTGTCGCCGATGCGGAACACGGCGTGCATCACCTTGTTTGCATCTGGCGTGCCACCGGCGCAACCGGCTTCGGCATTCTCCGAAGGGGCTCCTGCAGGCGCTTCGCTGTAGCGCATGAGCTGCACGACCTCGGCGCCGAGCGCCTTCTTGTAGAAGCCGAGCGCTTCGTCGCAGCGGCCTTCGAACGAGAGGTAAGACTGGACTTTCATTGCGATTCCTTTGGATTGGAGAGGTGACTCGGAGGCCCTGGTGTCATGGGCCGCAAACAATCGGATTACCTTGTGTACACCGTCCACAAAGAATAACAGGGATAATGGACAGTGTCCACATGGAATTGCAATGAAGCTCAACAACGTCCCCGACAGCCTGCCGCCCGCCCGCAGCACTTATCGCCACGGCGACCTGCGCCGGGCGCTGCTGGACGCGGGCATTGAACTGGCGCGCGACGGCGGCCCCGGCGCGGTGGTGCTGCGCGAGGCCACGCGACGCGCGGGCGTGGTGCCCAATGCGGCGTACCGGCACTTCGGCAGCCGGCAGGAGCTTTTGTTGGCGGTGCGCGAGGCGGCCCTGGCCGCGGCGGCGACCGCGATGGAAAAAGAGCTGGCGGTCCTGCCCTGCGACCAGCCACCCGCAGACTTCGCGCGGGCGCAAGTGCGCGCCGTCGGCACCGCCTATCTACGCTTCGCGCAGGCCGAGCCCGGCTTGTTCCGAACGGCCTTCGTGATCTCCGACGAGGGCAGCGGCGAACTCGGCCCGGGCAAGGCGGGCGCCAGCGGGCTGGACCCGTTCCAGCTGCTGGGCAAGGCCATCGACCGGCTGGTGGACGCGGGCGTGCTCGACCCGGCGCGGCGCCCGAATGCCGAATATCTCGCGTGGAGCGCAGTGCACGGGCTGGCGCTGCTCATCATCGACGGGCCGCTGCGCGAGCTGCCGGCCGAGGCTGCGCACAGCCTAGGTCAGCAGCTGATCGACATGGTCGAGCGAGGTCTCTGAGGCCCCTTCAAAACGCTAGAAATAGATCTTCTGCAGCAGCCGGATCAGCGTCTCGCGCTCCCGCGCGGTCAGCTTGGCGCTGGCGTCGGCTTCGAGCTGGATCACGGTCTGCTCGGCCTCGCGGACCAGCGTTTCACCAGCCGCTGTGAGATGCAGGCCGACGGCGCGGCCATCGTGCGGGTGGGGGCGGCGTTCGATCAGGCCCCGGCTGTCCAGCGTGGCCACCAGGCTCACGAGGTTCGGCGGCAGGATGTCCAGCGCGTTGCACAGCTGCCGTGAGGTGGCCCCCGGGTTGTGCGCCAGCAGCGACAGCACTGAAAAGTCGATCTGCTTCAGCCCGTAGGGCGCCATGCGCTCCGCGAAGAAGGCGCTGACGATCAGCCACGCTCGGCGCGCGTTGTAGCCGACCAGGGTTTCGAGCATGCGTGCGTCGAGCCGGTCCTGCTTGCCTTGCGGCACTGCGGCCTGCTCGCCTCTCGCGGGGGCGGGTTTCGGGGAGGGTGGCATGGTCCGAGCGTAACCGCGAGTGGAGGCATGCGAGCGCTTCGAGTGGCTAGTTGGCGACACCCGGGGGCGTCGCGGCATGATGGCTCAGGGCCACCGTCTCGCAAGCCCGCTTGACGATGCCCAGCCGCATTTCGAACTCAGGCAGCACCCAGCGGCGAAAGGCCGCCGCCGCCCGGGCCTTGTCAGCGTCTTGAGGCGCCACTGCCTCAATGCGTGCCCAGGCCCACGCCATCAGCGTGAGCATCGTCACGCGCAGGTAGTCGTCGGCCACCTCATACGGCAGTACCGGGTTGGCATGCGCCGCCATCGCGACAGTGGTGCCCAGGTAGCGCAGCTGCGCCAGCCGGCGCTGCACGTCGGCATCGGCTTCGCGCGAGGCGTCGAGCGTGTCGCGCAGCTCGAGCAGCACAGCCGACATGCCCACGCCGCCATCGGGCAGCACCTTGCGCACCAGCAGGTCGATAGCCTGGATCTCGTTGGTGCCCTCGTAGATCATGGTCACGCGCGCGTCGCGCACGATCTGCTCGATGCCCCATTCGCGCACGTAGCCGTGGCCGCCTGAACACCTGCAGGCATTCGCTCGCGCCATGAAAGGCCTGGTGCGTGCACGCGGCCTTGAGCACCGGCGTGACGAACGAACACCAGCGCTGCGCGCGCTCGCGCGCCTTGGGGTCGGCGTCGTGCGCGGCGACGTCGAGCATCAGCGCGCTGCGGTAGGCGAGGGTGCGCGCGCCGTCGATCCACGCGCGCTGCGTGTCGAGAATGCGTCGCACGGCCGGGTGCTCGGCGATCAGGTCGGCCGGCTCGCTACCGCGGCTGGCGGGCACGGGGCCGGGGGCGCGCATCTGGCGGCGCTCGGCGGCATAGGCGTCGGCCTTCTGCCAGGCGGCATCGAGCAGGCCGATACCTTGCAGCGCCACATGCAGGCGCGCCGAATTCATCATCACGAACATCGCAGCCAGCCCACGGCCGGGCTCGCCGACCAGCCAGCCGGTGGCGTCGTCGAAGCGCATCGTGCAGGTGGGGCTGCCGTGCAGGCCCATCTTTTCTTCTATGCGTTCGCAGTGCACGGCGTTGCGTGTGCCGTCGGGCAGCAGCTTGGGCACCAGCACCAGCGACAGGCCCTTGGGGCCGGCCGGGGCATCGGGCAGGCGGCACAGCACGAGATGCACGATGTTCGGCGTCAGGTCGTGTTCGCCGCCGGAAATGAAGATCTTGCCGCCGTTCACCCGCAGGCTGCCGTCGGCCTGCCCCATCTGCGGTGTGGCGCGCGTGCGCACCTGCCCCAGGTCGCTGCCCGCATGGGCTTCGGTGAGGCACATGGTGGCAAGCCATTCGCCGGTCGCGATCTTCTGCAGATAGCGCTGCTTCAGCTCCTCGCTGCCGTGGTGCTTGAGGCAGGCGTATGCGCCGTGCAGCAGGCCGGGCGCCATCGTGAGGCCATGGTTGGCGGCGGCCAGCCATTCGTAGAGCACCGCTTCGAGCACTGCGGGCAGGCCCTGGCCGCCGTCTTCCGTCGCGGCCGACAGCGCAGGCCAGCCACCGTCGACGAAGGCCTGGTACGCCTCGCGAAAGCCCGGTGGCGAGACGACTGCGCCATCGGCAAAGCGGCAGCCGATTTCGTCGCCGCCACGGTTGATGGGCGCCACCACCTCGCCGACGAAGCGGCCTGCCTCTTCGAGCACTTGCGATTGCAGGGCCTCGTCGACTTCGGCAAAAGGCGCGAGCGCAGCCAGGCGCGCGGGCGCGTCGAGCACGGCATTGAGCAGGAAGCTGACGTCTTCGGGGCGGGGCTGGTAATCCATCGGAGGTTCGGTAACTCGGTATCAGGGCGTCGGGAGCTTGCAGGCGAAGCTGCTCGCGCGTTCGGTGTCGCCGCCGGTGTAGGTTGCGACTTGCGGGTAGGGGCACAGCGGCCGCGTGCGTTGCGCCGACCAGTTGGCCGGCACCTCGGCGTTGGGCATCGGCGTGCCCGCGCCGCGCGCCGAGGCGGTGACCGATGCGGGCGCCTTGCCCTGCTCGACCCAGTCGACCAACGCGCTCAGCATGTCGAACTGGTCGGTGGCCGGGCCGCCCGCGCAGTGGTTCATGCCGGGCACCGGGAAGTAGCGTGCGAACGACGAGGCATCGCCGCCATTCGCGGCCTGCACACGGTCGTACCAGGCCTGCGTGTCGTCAGACGAGAACACCGGGTCGCTGGTGCCGTGATAGACGATCATCCGGCCTCCGCGGTCGCGCAACGCGCCCAGGTTGGCCGCGTCGGGCGGCGTCATGAACGACAGGGCCGATTCGCGGAACACGCCATCGGTGGCCGCGATGCGCGGTGCGTCGCGATCCATGTCGAAGCCCAGCGCAAAGGGCAGGCCCTGCGGCCGGTCGGCCAGTGGCGGCGTGCTGAAGATGAAGCCCACGGCACCCGCGTCGCGCGTCGGCGGGCTCGCGAACTTCCACTCACGCCAGTTGGCGCCGCTGACGCCCGCGTCGAACGGGAAGCTGCTGTAGATCGGCTGGCCCGCGCTGTTGCGCGCGCCCTTGAATACATTGGCGAGCGCATTCTTCTGCGGCGCGCTGAGGCACATGCCGTCACGCGTACCCGCCGCGCAGGTGGGCACCGCCGTCTGGATGTCGAAGCGCGTCTTGCAGGCATTGACGTTCGACACGATGCCGTCGGCCAGGCCGTCGAGCGCGTCGCAGCGCTGCAGCACCTTGTCGGCCACCAGCTTCAGCTCGGCTGGCGTGAACGCGCTCTGCAGGTCCGGTTGGCCGGCGGGTGTCTTCGCGCTGGCCACAGCCGCGTACTGCTGCGCGCCGTAGAGCTGCGCGACTGCCGCCTTCGGCAGGTTGAAGCCGGGGTCGCCCGCGAGGATGCCGTCGTACTGGTCGGCCGAGCGCACGGCAGCCACCATTGCATGCCGCCCGCCGTTGGAGCAGCCACCGAAGTAGGAGCGGTCGGGTCCGCGACCGTAGGCCTTGGAAATCAGGTTCTTGGCCATCGGCGTGAGTTGCGCGACGGCGTTGTAGCCGTAGTCGAGCCGCGCCTGCGGGTCAAGCCCGAAGCGCGGGCCCATCGAGCCCGCATGGCCGGCGTCGGAGCTGATGACGGCAAAGCCCATCTGCAGCGCGCTGCTGCGCGGCCCGCCGCCGCCGATGCCGCCGAGCGCCGGCACCACGACGCCGTCGAGCCCGCCGTTGGCCTGGTAGAAGAAGCGGCCGTTCCATGCAACAGGCAGCCGTATCTCGAAGCCGATGGCATAGCGCTGGTTGTCGATGGGGCTCGTGCGCTCGTTCATGCGGCCCTGCACGAGGCAGTGCGCGGGCGCGCTCATGGCCACGCCGCCAACCGTGACGGTGCCGGCCGGTACGTCGGTGACCGAGGTGTAGACCGTGCCCGGCAGAGCGGCGCGGGCGGCAAGGTCGGTGCAGGCCTGGAGCGTGCCGGGCCGCGCGGCGGCCAGCGGCGCATGCGGTGCCGTATTCGGTGCCGCGGGCCGGCCCGCGCAGGCCGCGAGCAAGGCGGCAACGCCGAGCGCGGTTGCGCACAGGCCGAGGTGGATGTGGCTCTGTCGGGTCATCAAGTTGTCTCCTTGCCGCGCATGCCGCGGCGTTCTTCTCGTCAGGCGGCTTTTCTTGCCGCGCCCAGGTAGGTGTCGATCACGCGCGAATCGACCGCGAGTTCTTGCGCCTTGCCTTCCAGGCTCACGCTGCCCATTTCGAGCACGTAGCCGTGGTCCGCCACTTCAAGCGCGGCGCGTGCGTTCTGCTCCACCAGCAGGATCGTCACGCCCGTGGCGCGCAGCGCATCGACCGTGCGGAAGATCTCCTGCACCACCAGCGGCGCCAGGCCCAGGCTGGGCTCGTCGAGCATCAGCAGCGTGGGGCGCGACATCAGCGCGCGGCCCACTGCCAGCATCTGCCGCTCGCCGCCCGACAGCGTGCCAGCCAGCTGAGCGCGGCGCTCCTTCAGGCGCGGGAACAGCGTGTAGACCTCGTCGATGCGGTCGCGCCACTGCCTGTTGCGCAGCCGCACCTGGCGGAACGCGCCGAGCACGAGGTTGTCTTCCACCGGCATGGTGCCGAACAGCTCGCGCTTCTCGGGCACCAGCGCGATGCCGAGCATCACGCGTTCCTCGAGTGACAGCGCCGAGATCGGCTGGCCCTTGAACTCGATGACGCCCTTGGCGGGCAGCACGCCCATCAGTGCATTGAGAAGCGTGGACTTGCCGGCCCCGTTCGGGCCGATCACGGTGACGACGCTGCCCTGGTCGGCCTGAAGGTCGATGCCGTGCAGCACTTCGGCGCGGCCGTAGCCGGCGTGCAGGTCGCGGATGCGGAGCAAGGGTGTCGTCATGTCAATGCTCCGTTCCCAGGTACGCGGCGCGCACCTTGTCGCTGTTCTGCACCTCGGCGGGCGTGCCCTCCATCAGGTGTGTGCCGAATTCCATCACCACGATGTGGTCGCAGATGTCCATCACCAGTCCCATGTCGTGCTCGACCAGCAGGATGCTCATGCCCTCGCCGCGCAGTTGCCGCAGCACCTTGCCCAGCGCTTCCTTTTCCTTGTGGCGCAGGCCGGCCGCCGGCTCGTCGAGCAGCAGCAGGGCCGGGTCGGCGCACAGTGCGCGTGCAATCTCCAGCAAGCGCTGCTGGCCCATCGCGAGGTTGCCCGCGAGTTCGTGCAGCAAGGCGCCCATACCCACGCGCTGCAGCTGGCGCTCGGCCTCGCGGAACAGCGCGCGCTCTTCGGCGCGGTCGATGCGCAGCATGGCTGCAATGGCGCCCTTGCGCCCGCGCAGGTGCGCGCCCAGCGCCACGTTTTCCAGCACCGTCATGTCGGCCACCATCTTCACGTGCTGGAAGGTGCGCGATACGCCGCGCTGCGCGATCTGCCTTGCGCCGAGCCCGCCGATGGCCTCACCACGGAAGCGCACCGCGCCGCCCGAGAGACCGAGCACGCCGGTCACCAGGTTGAAGGTGGTCGACTTGCCCGCGCCGTTCGGCCCGATGAGGCCGACGATCTGGCCGGCGCGCGTCTGGAAGCTGATGTCGTTCACCGCCACCAGCCCGCCGAAGGTCTTGCGGATGGCCTGCACGTCGAGCACCACTTCGCCAGAGGCGGGCTTGGCGCGCGCGGGCAGGTCTTTCGCGCCTTGCCAGTCGACGCTGCGGCGCGGACGCGGCAGGCGCCGGTCGACAAAAGCCCAGAGCCCTTCGGGCAGGTACTTGAGCACCAGCACGATCATGATGCCGAACACGATCAGCTCGTAGCTGCCGGCCGTTCCGATCAGCTTGGGCAGCAGCACCTGCAGCTGGTCTTCGAGCAGCTTGACCACGCCCGAGCCCGCGATGGCGCCCCACACATGGGCCGCGCCGCCGAGCACCGCCATGAACAGGTACTCGATGCCCATCTTCAGCCCGAAGGGCGAGGGGTTCACCGTGCGCTGGAAGTGAGCGAACAGCCAGCCCGAGATCGACGCGAGCATGGCCGCCAGCACGAAGATGCCGATCTTGAAGCGCAACGTGTTCACGCCCATGGCCTCGGCCATCTGCGAGCCGCCCGCCAGCGAACGGATGGCGCGGCCGCTGCGCGAGTCGAGCAGGCGGATCACCGCGAACGCCGCGAGGATCGCAAAGGCCCAGACCACGCCGTAGAACAGCCGCTGCTGGCCGAACTCGAAGCCGAACAACGACAAACCCTTCACGCCCAGGATGCCGTCGTACTTGCCGAGCGCGTCGAGGTTGCCCATGAGGTAGTACAGCGACAGCGCCCACGCGATGGTGGCCAGCGGCAGGTAGTGGCCCGACATGCGCAGCGTGATGGCGCCAATGATCGCGGCGCTGAGGCCAGTGAGCGCCAGCCCGATGAACAGAGTGACCCACGGCGAGAGGCCGGTGTTCACCGTGAGGTAGGCGGTGGTGTACGCACCGATACCCACGAAGGCCGCCTGCCCGAAGGAGGTGAGGCCGCCCACGCCGGTGAGCAGCACCAGGCCGAGCACGGGCAGCGTGTAAATGCCGATGTAGTTGAGCTGGATGATCCAGAAGTCGGGCAGCGGCAACAGCGGCAGCGCGATCAGCACCAGGATCAGCGCGAGCGGGCCCCAGGTGCGCAGCGCGCTCTTGTCGGGCACGCGGGTCGAAGAAGGGTTCAGGAGCGCGTCCATCTCAATGCTCCTCGTCCGAATGGCCGCTGGTCAGCGAGCGCCACAGCAATACCGGCAGGATGATGGTGAACACGATCACTTCCTTGAACGAGCTGGCCCAGAACGAGCCGAAGGCCTCGATGACACCCACTGCCAAAGCACCGAGCAGCGCACCCGGGTAGCTGGCGAGACCGCCGATCACACCAGCCACGAAGCCCTTCAGCCCGATGAGAAAACCCGAGTCGTAGAACACCGTGGTGGTCGGCCCGATCAGCAAGCCCGAGAGCGCACCGATCAGCGCCGCCATCGCGAAGGTGAGCTGTCCGGCCGCCTGCGTCGAGATGCCCATCAGTCGCGCGCCCAGCCGGTTCACCGCTGTGGCCCGCAGCGCCTTGCCGTACAGGCTGCGCTCGAAGAACAGCCACAGCAGCACGATCAACGCGCCCGACATGCCGAAGATGATCAGCGCTTGTCCGCTCACGTTGAGCGGCCCGAGCGCCATGCGCTCGTCCCAGAACGGCGGGTTGCGAAAGCCCTCCGCGCCGAAGAACAGCAGGCCCAGCCCGGTCATCGCAAAGTGCACACCCACCGAGACGATCAGCAGCACCAGCGAACTCGCGCCCGCTAGCGACTGATACGCCACGCGATACACCAGTGGCCCGAAGGCCGTGACGATGAACACCGTGAGTAGCGCCTGCACGCCGATCGGCAGGTTGCGCGGCCCGGCCCAGGCCGACACCGCGCAAATGATGGCCGGCGCTGCGAATGTGCGCAGCGCTGCCTTCAGTCCGCTCGCCGCGCTGCCGCTGTGGCGCCAGGTGGTGACCAGGTCCATCAGCGCGGCGACACCGGCCAATATGAGCAGCAGCCACACCGTGCCCGGCGTCTTGCCGGTCTGGAAGATCGCCAGCGTCAGCGCGCCGTACGCCACGAATTCGCCCTGCGGGATGAAGATGACGCGGGTCACCGTGAAGACGAGCACGATGCCCATGCCCAGCAGGGCATAGATCGCGCCATTGGTGAGTCCGTCCAGCGTCAGGATGCTGGCGATTGAAAGGTCCATGGCGTGCGGTCGTGGCGAAGAATTACTGTTCGACCTTGAAGGCGCCGTTCACCACCTTGAGCATCACGCCGGTCTCGGTCGTGTAGCCCCAGTGGTCCTGCGCCGTCCAGTTGAGCACACCGTGCGCGAGCACCGTGCGGCCCATGCTTTCGAGCGCGTCGCGCAGTGCGGCGCGGAATTCGGGCGTGCCGGGCTTGGCCTTCTTGAGTGCGACGGGCACGGCCTTTTCGAGCACTGTGAGCGCGTCGGCCGAGTGGCCGGCGAACTGGTTGCGCGAGCCGGGGCCATAAACCTTTTCGTAGCCCTGCACGAAAGCGACCGCGGCGGCCTTCGACGGGTGGCTGTCGGGCAGTTGCTCGGCCACGGTGGCGGGGCCCGACACCACGAAGGTGCCTTCGGCGTCCTTGCCGGCGGTGCGCATCAGGTCTTGCGTGGCGGCGGCATGCGTCTGGTAGACCTTGCCCTTGAAGCCGCGCTCCATCACCGCTTTTTGCGGCATGCCGGCGCCGCTGCCCGAGGCCACGATCAGGATCGCATCCGGGTTGGCGGACGTGAGCTTCAGCACCTGGCCGGTCACGCTGGTGTCGGCGCGTGCGAAGCGCTCGGTGGCGACGATCTTGATGCCGTTCTTCGCGGCTTCTGCGGTCAGCGCCTTCAGCCACAGCTCGCCGTACGCGTCGGTGTAGCCGAGGAAGCCGACCGTCTTCACGTTCTGCTTTTTCATGTGCGCGACCACTGCGAAAGCCATCACGTCATTCGACTGCGGCAGGCGGAAGAACCACTTGTCCTTGCCCGGCGGCAGGCCGGCGGGCGCGGTGGAGATCTGCGGCGTGCCCGCTTCGGCCGTCACGTCGGCCATCGGGATGGCGACCGGCGTGGCGCTGGAGCCGACGATGACGTCGGCCTTGTCTTCGGTGACCAGGCGCTGCGCGTCCTTCACGCCGGTGGTCGGGTCGGTGGCATCGTCGAGCACCACTACCTTGAGCGTTTCGCCCGCGATGGTCTTGGGCCAGATCATGATGCCGTTCTTCACCGGAATGCCCAGGCCCGAGGCGGGGCCCGTGAGCGGCTGCACCACGCCGATGGTGATGTCGGCATGGGCCATGCCGACCATGCCGGTGGCCATGAGCGCCAGCACGGCGGCGAGGGTGGTCTTCCTGAAGGTCATTGGTGTCTCCTGATACGTTGTAAGGGCGGGAACTTGGGAACGCAGAAAGGGGCTCAGCGCGGCGCCATGCGCAGGGCGCCGTCGAGGCGGATTACCTCGCCGTTGAGGTGGCCGTTGGTGACGACGTGGCAGGCCAGCTCGGCGAATTCCGATGGCTTGCCCAGGCGCGGTGGGAACGGGATCGACGCGGCCAGCGAGTGCTGCACCGCCTCGGGCAGCTCCAGCAGCAGCGGCGTGGCGAACAGGCCCGGCGCCACGGTGCACACGCGGATGGCGTGTTGCGCGAGGTCGCGCGCCATCGGCAGCGTCATGCCGACCAGGCCGCCCTTGGAGGCGCTGTAGGCCTGCTGGCCCACCTGGCCGTCGAAGGCGGCGACCGAGGCGGTGAAGAGCATCACGCCTTTTTCGCCGTTGTCGAGCGCGTCGAGCTTCGCGCAGCGCGCGGCGAACAGGCGCGCCATGTTGTAGCCGCCGATCAGGTTGATGTTGACCACGCGCACGAAGTCTTCGAGCGGCGCGGGGTTGCCGTCCTTGCCGACGATGCGCTTGGCGCTGCCGATGCCGGCCACGTTCATCAGGATGCGGGCGGTGCCGTGCGCGGCCTCGGCCTTGTCGAGCGCAGCGTTCACGCTGTCGGTGTCGGTGATGTCGCAGACGCAGGCGACGCCGCCAATCTCCGCTGCCACCTTTTCAGCGAGCGCGGCATTGCGGTCGAGCACTGCGACCTTGGCGCCCAGGCGTGCGAGTTCGCGCGCGGTGGCTTCGCCGAGGCCCGATGCGCCGCCGGTGACGAGGGCGGCTTGTCCTTCGATCTTCATTCTTGTGTCTCCTGGATGGGTTAGCGGGGCTTGACGGTGAAGGGCAGGGTGCCGTCGTGCATTGCATCGGCCAGCGCGGCGCGGTGCTTGAGCACGGAGCGCTGGTTGATGGAGCCCTTGTCGGTCACTTCGCCCTTGTCGATGGATGGCGGATCGGCCATCAGGTGCAGCCGCGCGATGCGGTTGGCGCTGCCTGTGGCATTCGCGGCCAGCGTGTCTGCGACCTGCTGGAAGTGCGCCTGCACCGGTGCGCTTTCGAGCACCTGCTGCATGGTGGCGTCGGGGGCCAGGCCGGCGAGCTGCCGCACCTTCTGCGTCGGGAAGATCAGCGCGCCGACTTCCTTCAGGTTGATGCCGGTCAGCACCGCGTCCTGCACGTAGGGCGCGCCGGCCGCGATGATCTTCGCGCGCATCGGGCCCACGCTCACGAAGGTGCCGGTGGCGAGCTTGAAGTCTTCTGCGATGCGGCCGTCGAAGCGCAGGCCGCGGTGGATGTTGTCGTCGTCTATCCACTTGACGGCATCGCCGGTGGAGAAGAAGCCTTCGTCGTCGAAGGCCTCGGCCGTGGCATCGGGTGCGCGCCAGTAGCCGGGCGTGATGTTGGGGCCGCGGTAGCGCACCTCGGTCTTGCCGTCGACGTCGATCAGCTTGAGCTCGATGCCGGGAGCGGGCAGGCCCACGTCGCCCGACTTCACGTCGGGGCCGGTCACGTAGAGCGCGAAGGGGCCCGATTCGGTCATGCCGAGGCCAGTGCCCATGACGATGCGCTCGCCGACTTCAGACTCCTGCGTTTTGTGCAGGCTGTCCCACACGGGCTGCGACAGCGCGGCGCCCGAGTAGAAGAACATCTTCACGCGCGACAGCAGGTTGCGGCGCAGCACCGCGTCGGTTTCCATGGCGTGCGCGATGGCCTCGAAGCCGGTGGGCACGTTGAAGTAGATGGTGGGCGCGATCTCGCGCAGGTTGCGCAGCGTCTCGGCCATGCCGCCGGGCGTGGGCTTGCCGTCGTCGACGTAGAGCGTGCCGCCGTTGTCCAGCACGATGCCCACGTTGTGGTTGCCGCCGAAGGTGTGGTTCCAGGGCAGCCAGTCGACGAGCACGGGCGGCTCTTCACCCAGCGCGGGAATCGACTGGCGCAGCTGCTGCTGGTTGGCGCACCACATGCGATGCGTGTTGATCACCGCCTTGGGCATCTTGGTGGAGCCCGAGGTGAAGAGGAACTTGGTGATGGTGTCGGGGCCGGTCGACTGCATGGCCGCGTCGATGGCCGGCGTGGCGGGTGTCGAGGCCAGTGCGTCGAGCGAGGTGGTGGCGCGGCCTTCGAGCTGGCCTTCTGCAATGACGACTTCGGTCTCGGCCGGAACGACCGCCGCAATGGCGCGGCCGTAGCGTGCGGCATCGGTGGCGAACACGAGGCCAGGGGTCAGCGTGTCGAACACGTGGCGCAGCTTCTCGAAGTCCTGGCTCACGAGCGAGTAGGGCGGCGACACGGGGCAGTAGGGCACGCCGGCGTAGAGGCAGCCCAGCGCGAGCAGCGCGTGATCGATGCCGTTCTCGCTGAGGATGGCCACGGGGCGCTCGGCGCTCAGGCCGCGGTTCAACAGGGCTTGTCCGATACCGCGGGCCTTCTGCAGCGCCTCGGCGTAGCTCACGCGGATCCAGTCGCCGGTGCTGCCGTCGGCCAGCCGTTCGCGGCGGGCGATGAAGGTGCGATCGGGTGTGGTCTCGGCCCAGTGCGCGAGGCGGTCGGTCATGCGCTCGCGGTAGGTTTCGAGCTGCGTCTCGGCGGTGAGGTACTGCGTGCCCGGTGCGCCGTCGCGCAGCACGGCGCGGGTGACGCCGAAGGCCAGGGGACGGTATCGGATGGCAGTCATGTCTTGCTCACCTTGGCGCCGCGGCCTTCGAGGAAATCGCGCACGCGTTCCTTGGCTTCCGGGGCGGCCTGTGCGATGCCGGCCATCAGCGCTTCGGTGAAGAAGCCGTGGTCGGCCGACTGCTCGGCGATGCGCGGCAGTGCGTGCATCAGCGCGTAGTTGGTCAGCGGCGCGTTGGTGGCGATGCGCTTGGCGAGTTCGAAGGCCTTGTCGAAGGCCGTGCCTTCGTCGACCAGGTACTGCGCGAAGTTGGCGCGCTCGCCGTCCTCGGCGTTGTAGACGCGGCCGGTCATCATCATGTCGGTCATGCGAGCCACGCCGATCAGCTTGGGAATGCGCACCGAGCCGCCGCCGCCCACGAAGATGCCGCGCGAGCCTTCGGGCAGCGCGTAGAAGGTGGAGCGATCGGCCACACGGATGTGGCAGGCGCTGGCCAGCTCGAGCCCGCCGCCGACCACCGCGCCGTGCAGCGCCGCTACTACCGGCACCGGGCCATGCTGGATGAGGTCGAGCGCCGCGTGCCACATGCGCGAGTGCTGCAGGCCCTGGCCGGCGTCGCGCTCTTTCAGCTCGCTCAGGTCGAGGCCGGCGCAGAAATGCGGGCCTTCGCCGTCGATCACCGCGGCGCGCACGGTGGAGGGCAGTTTCTCGAAGGTGTCGCGCAGCGCGAGGATCAGGCCGTCGGACAACGCGTTGCGCTTGGTGCCGCGCGTCAGGCGGACGATGGCGACTTCGTCGCGGAGCTCGATGTGAAGGTCTGGATTGGTCATGATGGTGTTCGGGGTTGCGTTGGATTATGGTTATGAGAAATAATCAATTCAAGGCATTTGGACCTGCCCGGGCCTAGGGACTTACCCGTACTGGAGACAAACACATGGACCACCAGAACCTGATTGCGATCGACATCCACACCCACGCCGAAGTGAGCTGCTGGAACCCCTTCGACAACTACGGCGAGGAATACGACCGCGCCGCCGACAAGTACTTCGGCTCCAGCGGCCGGCCCACCATTGCGGAGAGCGTGGCGTACTACCGTGAAAGAAAGATCGGCCTGGTGATGTTCATGGTCGACGCCGAATCGAACATGGGCCGCCGTCGCATCCCGAACGAGGAAATTGCCGAGGCCGCGCAGAAGAACAGCGACATCATGATCGCCTTCGGCAGCATCGATCCGCACAAGGGAAAGATGGGCGCACGCGAGGCGCGCCGGCTCATCGAAGAGCACGGCGTGAAGGGCTTCAAGTTTCACCCGACGGTGCAGGGCTACCACCCCTACGACAAGATGGCCTGGCCCATCTACGAAGTGATTGCCGAATACGGCCTGCCAGCCATCTTCCACACCGGCCACAGCGGTATCGGCTCTGGCATGCGTTGCGGCGGCGGGCTGCGGCTGGAGTACAGCAACCCGATGCACCTGGACGACGTGGCCATCGACTTCCCCGACATGCAGATCGTGATGGCACACCCCAGCTTCCCCTGGCAGGACGAGGCGCTGAGCGTGGCCACGCACAAGCCCAACGTGTGGATCGACCTGTCGGGCTGGAGCCCCAAGTACTTTCCGAAGCAGCTGGTGCAGTACGCCAACACACTGCTGAAGGACCGCATCCTGTTCGGCAGCGACTACCCGCTGATCACGCCCGACCGCTGGATGCGCGACTTCGAGGCGGCAGGGTTCAAGCCCGAGGTGATGCCGGGCATCCTGAAGGGCAATGCGGTCAGGCTGCTGAAGCTGGCGGCCTGACCGGTGGCGCGGGCGCTACGCGTCCGCTTCTTCCTTCGGCGCGGTTTCCTCGCCGTCCAGCCGCTCCCAGTCGCGCCCCGAGCGGCGCTGCCGCTCCTCGCGCTCGCGCGCCATCTGCTCCTCGAACTGCTGCCGGCCTGCCTTGTTGGCGGCGATCAGCTTGGCGCGGTCTTTGTAGTGCGGATAGATCTCGTCGCTGAGCTTGATGTTCCGGCGACGAAAGCGCATGGTCGATTCGCGCGCCTCATGCGCCGGCCAGCCCAGCGCCTCCAGTGTCGCGCGGGCGCTGCGTAGCGACGATTCGAACACCTCGCGCTCGACCTCTGTCACGCCGCGGTCGCGCAGTTGGAACAGGTGCGTCACGTTGCGTGCCCGCGCGATGATGCGTGCCTGCGGAAAGTTCTCCTTCACGAGGTCGACGATTTCGAGCGACTGCTCGATGTCGTCCACCGCCACCACGATGGCCTTGGCCGTGCCCGCGCCCGCGGTGCGCAGCAGGTCGAGCCGGGTAGCGTCGCCGTAGAACACGCGAAAGCCGAACTGCCGCAGGCCTTCGACGGTGTCGGCGTCGTGGTCGAGCACCGTCACGCGCAGGCCCTGCGACATCAGCATGCGCCCGACGATCTGGCCGTAGCGGCCGAAGCCGCAGATCAGCACCTTGGCGTCCTGCTGCTCCGAGATTTCTTCGAGCTGCGGGCCCTGATTGCGGCTGTAGCGCGGCAGCACGAACTTGTCGAGCAGCACCAGCAGCAGCGGCGACAGCAGCATCGACAGCGCCACCGCGCCGATCAGCAGCGAGGTGATCTCGGGCGGCAGCACGTCGGGCCCCGCGGCCTGGAACACCACGAAGGCGAACTCGCCGCCCTGCGCGAGCAGCAGCGTGAACACGGGCCGCTCCTGGTAGGCGATGCCCATTGCCTTGGCGAGCGAATAGATCACCACCAGCTTGATGACCATGAAGCCGACCACCAGCATCGCCATGACCCACGGGCTCGCGATCAACACGCCGAAGTTGATCGACATGCCCACGGCGATGAAGAACAGGCCCAGCAGCAGGCCCTTGAAGGGCTCGATGTCGGTTTCGAGCTCGCGCCGGTATTCGCTTTCTGCCAGCAGCACGCCGGCAAGGAATGCGCCGAGCGCCATCGACAGGCCCACCAGCTGCATCAGCGCCGCGATGGCCACCACCAGCAAGAGAGCGGCGGCGGTGAAGATCTCGGGCGTGTCGCTGCGCGCGATCCAGCGCAGGATGGGGCGCAGCAGCAGCCGGCCGCCGAGGATGATGCCGCCGATCACGCCGAGGATTTTTGCGGCTTCGAGCGCGCGCTCCAGCCCGGTAATGGATTGCTCGGCCGCGGTGGCGCCCGCAAGCAGCGGCAGCAGCGCGAGGATGGGGATGGCCGCCACGTCCTGGAACAGCAGGATCGAGAAGCCGGCCTGCCCGCTGGGCGTCTTCAGCAGGTTGCGTTCGCCGAACACCTGCAGCGCGATGGCGGTGGACGACAGCGCCAGGCCCAGCGCGGCCACCAGCGCCACGCGCCATTCGGCGCCCACGGCCCAGCCCACGGCGAACAGCACCACGGCGCAGCTCAGCACCTGCGCGGCGCCCCAGCCGAAGATGGGTCGGCGCAGGCTCCACAGGCGCTTGGGTTCGAGTTCGAGGCCCACGAGAAACAGCATCAGCACCACGCCGAATTCGGCGAAATGCAGCACGTCCTCGACGCTGGACACGAGCCCCAGCCCCCAGGGGCCGATGGCGATGCCGGCCACGAGGTAGCCGATGATCGAGCCGAGGCCCAGGGCCTTCGAAAGCGGCACCACCAGCACGGCGGCGCCAAGATAGATAAGGCTGTTGGTCAGCCAGGCGGGTGCGTGTTCCATGCTCAGGCCGCCTTCTTGCCGTGGTTGTCTGCGGAGGCGTTCGCAAGGCCGTGGGTCACGGCGGCATGGAAGGCGCTGGCGGCCGCCTTGTCGAGCTCATCGACCTCGGCCGGCCGATCGCTCTCGGGTACCGGACAGGCCACGCAGGCGTCGATCTCCTCGATCTCTGGCCAGTCTGGGTAGCTGCCCAGTCGCTGGGCGAAGGTTTCGACATGCGACTTCACATCCGCCTCGCTGGCGCTGCGCGCGCCGTAGAAGATCAGCGGCGGCAGAAAGCGCATGCCGCACAGCGCGGCGGTCTGCTCGTAGGGCGGCAGGAAGGCGTCGAAGAAATAGCGGTGGTAGTTCTGCGGGTGGTAGCTCGCCTCGGGGCTGCCCGTGGTGGCGACCAGCCACAAGTCCTTGCCCTGCAGGGCCGTGCCGCCGGGACCATAGGCCCAGCCGTAGCTGAGCACGTCGTCGACCCAGAGTTTTTGCAGCGCGGGCATCGAGTACCACTGGATCGGGTGCAGCAGCACCACCAGGCTGGCCTGGGCGAGTCGGGCCTGTTCGGCCTCGATGTCGATGGCGAAGTCGGGGTAGCTGCCGTAGAGGTCGTTCACGTCGACGCCGGGCACGGCGCGCGCGGCGGCGAGCATGCGGCGGTTGACGCGGGAGTCGCGCCAGTGCGGGTGCGCCGCCAGCACGTAGATGCCGCCGGAATTGCCGCCGGAGCTGTCGGCGGAAGTTCCCATGGATGTTGTTGTCGTCATCCCGCGAACATATCTCAGTCAGGGCCGGTGCGTCGGGCAAAAGCGCGCCAGCGACTACCATTCCGGCTGTCCCAGTTCTGGAGGAGAGCTTTATGCCGGTGGTTCTGGTCGCCAATCCCAAGGGTGGGGTCGGCAAGTCGACGATCGCGACGAATGTCGCGGGCTATTTCGCAAGCCGCGGCCATGCCGTGATGCTGGGCGACGTGGATCGCCAGCAGTCCTCGCGGCTCTGGCTGGGCCTGCGCCCGCCACTGGCCCGGCCCATCGCCACCTGGGAAGCTACGGGCGAGAGCACGGTGGTGCGCCCGCCGCGCGGCACCACGCACGCGGTGCTCGACACGCCGGCCGGCCTGCACGGCTGGCGCTTCAAGGAAGTGCTGGCGCTGGCCGACCGGGTGATCGTGCCGCTGCAGCCGAGCATCTTCGACATCTACGCCACGCGCGATTTCCTCGACCGGCTGATGGAGCAGCGCCGCGCCGAGAAAACGAAGATCGGCCTCGTCGGCATGCGCGTGAACGCCCGCACGCTGGCGGCCGACCGGCTCCACGAGTTCATCGCCGGGCTCGGCGTGCCGGTGGTCGGCGAGCTGCGCGACACGCAGAACTACGTGCAACTCGCGGCGCGCGGGCTCACGCTGTTCGACATCGCGCCCGGCCGCGTGCAGCGAGACCTGGAGCAGTGGCAGCCGATCTGCGAATGGCTCGACGCCTGAGCTGCTTGGCCGTCTTCTCCCGGTTTTCCCTGAGCCCGGTTGTCGCCCGCCCGACAGCCGCGCGAGCGCCCCGGACGCCAGAATGCCCCGCATGACCAAAAAGACATTCCAGACCCTTCAGGATCTCGCCGCCTGCGTCGGCCAGGAAGTCGCCGTGAGCGACTGGATCACCATCACACAGGAGCAGGTCAACCAGTTCGCCGAGGCGACGGGCGACCACCAGTGGATCCATGTCGATATCGAGCGGGCCAAGGCCGGCCCCTTCGGCGGGCCGATCGCCCATGGCTTTCTGACGCTGTCGCTGCTGCCGCGCTTCTACGAGACGGCGCTTGACGTGGTCGAGTCGCGCATGGGCGTGAACTACGGCCTGAACAAGGTGCGCTTCATGTCGCCAGTGCCGGTGGGCAAGCGCCTGCGGGCCCGCATGAAGCTGCTGACCTCTGAAGCGATTGCCAACGAAGGCTTCCAGATGACCTGGGAGACCACCATCGAACTCGAAGGCGCTGCCAAGCCGGCCTGCGTGGCCGAGTCGGTAGTGCGCCGCTACCGCTGAGGAAGCGGCAGCCCTTCCTCTTTCTTCTTACATCCGGCGATCGGTCACTTCGCCGTAGGTGGCTGCACCCTGGTGGGTAATGCTCAGTGCACTGGCGCGCACCGCGTTGCGGTCGACGTTGCTGCTCCTGGCCTGCTGCACGCCGGTGCCACCGTTATTGATCTGCAGCGGCTGGCGCGCTTCGGCCTGCACTTGCGTGCGCGACAGCGTCGACTGGAAAGGCGTGGGCGGCAGCGGGTTCTGTTCACCCTGGAAGGCCTGGGCGCCGCTGGCGAGGGCGAGCGTGGCGAAGGTGGCAGAGGCAATCGACTTGATGGCATTCATGGCAAGACTCCTTGGGGCAAAGCGGTGGATGGACCAGATGCCGGGTCGCTTTTGCGGCCGGCATGTCTTCCATACGGCCCGCTTCGCCGATCGGATGCGTCCCTGATGCCCGAAGGGGCGGCGGCTTTGTTTCTTTCTGTCAGCCGAAGCCGTTCTGCCGCCAGGCCTCGAATACCGTCACGGCCACTGCGTTCGAGAGGTTCAGGCTGCGTTGCCCTTCGCGCATTGGCAGCCGCAAGCGCTGCGGCTCGGCAAAGCCGTCGCGCACGGCGGGCGGCAGGCCGCTGGTTTCCGAGCCGAACACCAGCCAGTCGCCGGGCTGGAAGCGCACGTCATGCACGGCTCGCGTGCCGCGCGTGGTCAGGGCGAACATGCGGTCGGCCGCGGGTTGCTCGGTGGCGAGCAGGGCCTGCCAGTCGGCATGACGCTTTACTTCGGCGTACTCGTGGTAGTCGAGCCCGGCGCGGCGCAGCAGGCGGTCGTCCATCGAAAAGCCCAGCGGCTCGACCAGGTGCAGCGTGCAGCCGGTGTTGGCTGCGAGCCGGATCACGTTGCCGGTGTTCGGCGGAATTTCGGGGTGGACCAGGACGATATGGAACATGCGCCGATTGTCGGCGGCTCAGCGTGGCGGATCGGTCCGGGCCAGCACGACGGCGGTGATGTGGGCTGCGCCGGCCAGCCGCAGCACTTCGGCGGCGGCGAACAGCGAGGCGCCGCTGGTCATCACGTCGTCGACCAGCACGAGGCGCCGGCCGCGCAGCTCCTCGGCACGCTGCGGCTCCACCGCGAAGGCGCCGCGCAGGTTGCGCAGCCGGTCGGCGCGCGAAAGGCCGCTCTGGGCGGGCGTCTCGCGGGTGCGCAGGAGCAGGGTGGCGTCGGTCTTGGAAGGTGCCAGCCGCCGCGCCAGCTCGTGCGCCTGGTTGAAGCCGCGTTCGCGTAGCCGACCGGGCGCCAGCGGCATCGGCAGCACGACGTCGCAGGCTTCCAGCGCCGGTTCCACCCAGGGCGCGCTGCGCAGCAGCGTGGCGAACGGCCCGGCCCAGCCTGCCTCGCCACGGAACTTGAAGGCTGCGATGGCGTCTGGCCACGGCCACGCGTAGGTGCAGGCCGCGAGGCAGGCGTCCAGCGGCGGCGGGTGCTTCACGCATTCGCCGCAGCGGCTCACGCCCTCGGGCACGGGCAGCGCGCAACTGCCGCATCGCGCGGTGGGCGGCGCGAAGCGGGCCACGCAGGCATCGCACACCGGGCGCGAGGGCCAGGCGCGGCAGACCGCGCACTGGCTGGGCAGCCGTGCAAGCAGCGAAGTGAGGGGCCTGAACGGCGCGAAAGGCAGGAAAGGCCACAGGGCCCGATGGCTGAGCATTGCCTCAATATACTCACGGCCCCATGGCCACCGACCCCTCACGACGACCGCCGACCATCGATGCCACGGCGGCCGCCCGCTGGCGCCAGCTCGCGCCTGCCGACGGCTCCCCCTGGCTGCACGAAGAAATCGGCCGACGCATGGAAGACCGGCTGCAATGGATCAAGGCCCAGCCCCGCACTTGGGCCGACTGGGCGCCGCTGCGCAGCGGCCTCGAGGCGCATGAGCTCGTCGCCCGCCGCTACAAGGACGCCGCTTCTTTCGTGATCGAGCCGGAGCCGGCGCTTGCCGCCGCAACCGGCCAGGCGCTGAGCGCGCCGTGGTGGAGCGCGCGCCGCTGGCAGGCCGGCAAGGCGCGCTTCGACGCACCGCCCGAAGACGGCGTCGACCTGCTCTGGGCCAACATGTCGCTGCACATGGCGGCCGACCCCGAAGCGCTGATCTCGCACTGGCACAAGCTGGTAGCGACCGACGGCTTCCTCATGTTCTCCTGCCTCGGGCCCGACACGGTGCGCGAACTGCGCGCGCTGCATGCCCGTCTCGGCTGGCCTGCCGCGGGCCACGAGTTCACCGACATGCACGATTGGGGCGACATGCTGGTGCACGCCGGCTTCGCCGAACCCGTGATGGACATGGAGCGCATCGTGCTGACCTGGGCCACGCCCGAGGCGGCACTGGCCGAGCTACGCACGCTGGGCCGCAACCTGCACCCGTCGCGCTTTGCGGCGCTGCGCGGCAAGGCCTGGCACCAGTCGTTGAAGAAGGCGCTGCCCGAACTCGCGCCGGCCGAAGAAGGAGGCGGGCGCATCGCGCTGACCTTCGAGGTCATCTACGGCCATGCCTTCAAGCCGGCGCCGCGCGTGTCGTTGTCGGCCGAAAGCGCGGTGTCGCTGCGCGAGATGCGCTCGATGCTGCAGCGGGGTCGGCCGGGCGCTTGATCGCCCGTTCGATCGCCTGTTGATCGCGCGGCAAAAACGCTTGGCGCACGAGCCGTTTTTTGCCTACTAGTAGTGACCCGTAGGCGTCCCACAGGGCACTCGGGCGCAGATATCTACCCGCTACAATCCGCCGTTGCGTGAAACTCGCGGGTATTGTCCCGCGATCGAGGGGTGTCGAATCCTGTTTGTACGAGGGGTTTGGCGACCGTCGACGCACCGATTTGCTGAACTCGCCCGTGTCGAATTCCGTGTTTCGATTTGCCACCGTTTCAGGCCAGAGCATCCACTGGTTCCTGAAGCGGAATTGCTCGGTGACGCCGAGCCAGCTGGGCTGGCTCTACGCCTCGCTGTGCGTGGTATCGCTCGGCATCGGCACCCTGTTCTGGCTGCACGGTGCGCCGCTGGTACTGCCTTTTGCCTGGCTCGAACTGGCCGCTGTCGGATTTGCGTTCATGGTCTATGCACGGCATGCGACCGACGGCGAAAAGATCGCGCTGCAGGAAGGGCGGCTCGTCGTGGAGCTCGAGAACGGCGGGCACTACGAACGCACGGAATTTCTTCCGCACCAGGTGCGGATCGAACCCGAGACCGGCGATCGCTCGCTGATCGAGGTCTCGGGGCAGGGTCGATCGGTCAGGGTGGGGCGCTATGTACGCCCGGAGTTGCGTGCGGCTTTGGCCCGCGAGATTCGCATGGCGTTGCGTGGCGCCTGAGGGGGCTCGCGCAGTGCTGCACGGTTGGGTTTGTCGAAAAAATTGAAGAAACGTGAACACGATGAAGAGCATTTGGCGCAATAAGTACAGGCCGGCGAATCTGTTGCTGGCGGCCGGCGCGGCTTTCAGCAGCGCGGCGCACGCAGTCAACGATCTGCCCGGCGGCCCTTCGGTGCGCCAGTTGAATCTTCCGGTCGGCGTGACCAAGATCGCGCAGGAGCAGCATCTGCTCCACACGATCATGATGATCCTGTGCACGGTCATCTTCGTCGCCGTGTTCGCGGTCATGTTCTATTCGATCTGGAAGCACCGCAAGTCGGTCGGCCACAAGGCGGCCAACTTCCATGAGTCGGTGGTGGTCGAGGTCATCTGGACCATCGTGCCCTTCCTCATCGTGATCGTGATGGCGCTGCCCGCCACCAAGGTGCTGGTGGCCCAGAAGGACACCACCAACGCCGACCTCACGATCAAGACCACCGGCTACCAGTGGAAGTGGGGCTACGACTACCTGAACGGCGAAGGCGAGGGCCTGGCCTTCATCTCCACGCTCGACAGCTCGCAGCGCGCCATGTCCGACGCAGGCGCCAAGGGCGCGATGCCCGACGACTACCTGCTCAAGGTCGACAACCCGCTGGTGGTGCCGGTCAACAAGAAGATCCGCATCATCACCACCGCGAACGACGTGATCCACGCCTTCGCCGTGCCGCAGCTGGGCCTCAAGCAGGACGCGATCCCCGGCTTCGTGCGCGACACCTGGTTCCGCGCCGAGACCGTGGGCGACTACTACGGCCAGTGCCAGGAACTGTGCGGCAAGGAACACGCCTACATGCCCATCCACGTGAAGGTGGTCTCGTCGGCCGACTACACGACCTGGGTGGCCGCCAAGCGCAAGGAAGCCGCAGCCAAGCTCGACGACCCGACCAAGGTGTGGGCGCTGCCCGACATGCTGGTGCGCGGCGAGAAGGTCTATGCCGCCAACTGCGCCGCCTGCCACCAGGCCAACGGCAAGGGCGCTGGCCCGATCAAGCCGCTCGACGGCTCCCCGAAGGTGACCGACGCCGATCACAAGATCCAGCTGACGGTGCTGCTCACCGGCCAGAACAACGGCGCGATGCCCTCCTGGAAGCAGCTGAGCGATACCGACCTCGCGGCCGTGGCCACGTACACCAAGAACAGCTGGTCGAACAAGACGGGCCAGCTGGTGCAGCCGGCCGAAGTGCTGGCCCTGCGCGCCAAGTGATGCGGCAGCAGCGCCCCGCGACGAAGAAATTGCAAGGAACAACGAAATGAGTGCAGTCCTCGACCCCCACGGTCACGCAGTCCCCGGCGACCACGCACACGACGAGCATCACGACCACCACGCGCCCACCGGCTGGCGCCGCTGGGTGTTCGCGACCAACCACAAGGACATCGGCACGCTCTACCTGCTGTTCAGCTTCACGATGCTGATGGTGGGCGGCGTGCTCGCGCTGCTGATCCGCGCCGAGCTGTTCCAGCCCGGCCTGCAACTGGTGAACCCCGAGCTGTTCAACCAGTTCACCACCATGCACGGCCTGATCATGGTGTTCGGCGCCATCATGCCGGCCTTCGTGGGCTTCGCGAACTGGATGATCCCGCTGCAGGTGGGCGCCTCCGACATGGCGTTCGCGCGCATGAACAACTTCAGCTTCTGGCTGCTGATCCCGGCGGCGCTGATGCTGGTGGGCTCGTTCTTCATGCCCGGCGGCGCACCCGCCGCGGGCTGGACGCTGTACGCGCCGCTCACGCTGCAGATGGGCCCCTCGATGGACGCCGGCATCTTCGCGATGCACATCATGGGCGCCTCGTCGATCATGGGTTCGATCAACATCATCGTCACCATCCTCAACATGCGCGCCCCCGGCATGACGCTGATGAAGATGCCGATGTTCTGCTGGACCTGGCTCATCACCGCCTACCTGCTGATCGCCGTGATGCCCGTGCTCGCAGGCGCCATCACGATGACGCTGACCGACCGCCACTTCGGCACCAGCTTCTTCAACCCCGCCGGCGGCGGCGACCCGGTGATGTACCAGCACATCTTCTGGTTCTTCGGCCACCCCGAGGTGTACATCATGATCTTGCCGGCCTTCGGCATCATCAGCCAGGTGGTGCCGGCCTTTGCCCGCAAGCGCCTGTTCGGCTATGCCTCGATGGTGTATGCCACCTCGTCGATTGCCATCCTGTCGTTCATCGTGTGGGCGCACCACATGTTCACGACCGGCATGCCGCTCACCGGCCAGCTGTTCTTCATGTACGCGACCATGCTGATCGCGGTGCCCACGGCCGTGAAGATCTTCAACTGGATCGCAACGATGTGGCAGGGCTCGATGACCTTCGAGACGCCCATGCTGTTCGCGGTCGGCTTCATCTTCGTGTTCACGATGGGCGGCTTCACCGGCCTGATCCTGGCCGTCGCGCCGATCGACACGCAGCTGCAGGACACCTACTACGTGGTGGCCCACTTCCACTACGTGCTGGTGGCCGGCTCGCTGTTCGCCATGTTCTCGGGCTTCTACTACTGGGTGCCCAAGTGGACCGGCGTGATGTACAACGAAACGCGCGGCAAGGTGCACTTCTGGTGGTCGCTGATCTCGTTCAACGTGACCTTCTTCCCGATGCACTTCCTGGGCCTGGCTGGCATGCCGCGACGCTATGCCGACTACCCGATGCAGTTCGCCGACTTCAACGCGGTGGCGTCAGTCGGTGCGTTCTTCTTCGGCTTCGCTCAGGTGTACTTCTTCCTCTTCATCGTGCTGCCCACCATGCGTGGCAAGGGCGAGAAGGCCACGCAGAAGCCGTGGGAAGGCGCCGAGGGCCTTGAATGGGAAGTGCCTTCGCCGGCACCGTTCCACACCTTCGAGAACCCGCCCAAGCTCGACGCGACCGCCACCAAGGTGATCGGCTGATCGCCCAGTGACTGATTCGAAAGCACGATGACACCCGAACAGAAAAGGAACAACCGTCGCATGGGGCTCACGCTGGCTTCCATCGCGGTGGTGTTCTTCATCGGCTTCATCGTTCGCATGGTCTGGTTCAGCGGCCGCTGAACCCGCCACCCACGCAACGAACGGGAGCACAAGCATGAGCCTCGGTCCACGCATCCGCCGCGCCAATGTCCGCATGGTCGGCAAGCTGGCCGTCGTGGCCTGCGGCATGTTCGCGTTCGGCTATGCGCTGGTGCCGATGTACCGCGCCATTTGCGAGATGACCGGCATCAACATCCTCGCGCTCTCCGAGCTCGAGGTGCCGGGCGGTGCCAGCGGCGGCAAGAACGTGCGCGTGCCCGACAACACGCAGGTCGACATGACTCGCACCATCACGGTCGAGTTCGACTCCAACGTGCGCGGCGGCCTCTGGGACTTCAAGCCCGCGGAGCGGACCATCCAAGTGCATCCGGGCCAGCTCAACACGGTGATGTACGAGTTCCAGAACGTGCAGAACCGCCGCATGGCCGCGCAGGCCATTCCGAGCTACGCGCCGCAGCAGGCCGCGCCGTACTTCAACAAGCTCGAGTGCTTCTGCTTCAACCAGTACACGCTCGATCCGGGCGAGAAGAAGCAGTGGCCGGTCGCGTTCGTGATCGACCCCAAGATTTCGAAAGACGTGAAGACCATCACGCTGTCGTACACCTTCTTCGAGGTGGGCGGCAAGACCCCTGCGGCACCGGTGGCGGCCGTTTCGAACACTGCCAATGAGCCACGCTCGTGACCGATCCGCTGAACCAGCCAGGGCCCCGGCCGAAGGCTTCGCTGTGGGACACGGTGAAGGCGGTGGGCTGGTCGTTCTTCGGCGTGCGCAAGAACAGCGCCTACCAGGAAGACCTGGGCAAGCTGAACCCGCTGCACATCATTGCGGTGGCGTTTGTGGCCGTGATCGTCTTCGTGGTCGCGCTGGTGCTGCTGGTGCGCCATGTGGTCGCATCGGCCGCAGCCTGATTGACGAAAAAGCATTCCGCGACAGCAAGCAGAATCCATTGAATCGAGAGAAGAAAGAAAGCCAGGAGCTGATATGAGTTCAACCACCCACGGCACCACGCCCTACTACTTCGTGCCCGGACCGTCGGCCTATCCGGTCTCGGCCGCGATCGGCCTGTTCTTCGTGATCCTGGGCGCCGCGCAATGGATCAACGGCCACGAGTGGGGCGCGTGGTCGCTGCTGGCCGGCATGGTGATCTGGCTCGGTACGCTGTTCGTGTGGTTCCGCACCGCCATCGGCGAAAGCGAGAGCGGCCAGTACGGCCACAAGGTCGACCTGTCGTTCCGCTGGAGCATGAGCTGGTTCATCTTCTCGGAAGTGATGTTCTTCGGCGCGTTCTTCACCGCGCTGTGGTGGGCCCGCACCCATTCGCTGCCCGCGCTCGGCAGCCTGGACAACGCGATCCTCTGGCCCGATTTCAAGGCCGTGTGGCCCAGCGTCGCCGCAGGCGCCACAGCCTCGCCGGCCGGCATCGTCGAGCCCTTCCAGACCGTCGGCCCGTTCTGGCTGCCCACGATCAACACCGCGCTGCTGCTGAGCTCGGGCGTGACGCTCACCATTGCCCACCACGCGCTGCGTGCCGGCCACCGCGCACAAACGATCCGCTTCATGTGGCTCACCGTGCTGCTCGGCGTGATCTTCCTGGGCGTGCAGGGCTACGAGTACCACCACCTGTACACCGAACTGAACCTCAAGCTCAGCTCCGGCACCTATGGTTCGACTTTCTTCATGCTGACCGGCTTCCACGGCCTGCACGTGTTCATCGGCATGCTGATGCTGCTGTTCATCACGCTGCGCCTGCGCAAGGGCCACTTCACACCGGAGCGCCACTTCGGCTTCGAGGGAGCGGCCTGGTACTGGCACTTCGTGGACGTGGTCTGGCTCGGCCTCTACATGCTGGTCTATTGGCTTTGAGCGAAGAACCTCGCGGCATTCCAGAAAAAAGGCGCCGTAAGGCGCCTTTTTCATGGTTCTCGTGGAACGAGCACCATCTACTTGCCGAGCGGGAGTCCGGTGGGCTGGATGTAGCCGAGTTTCCAGGCGAGCAGCATGCAGAGGAACAAAAACACCGACAGGCCGATCCGAAAGGTGAGCGCTCGCGCCATGCCGCCGCTCTTGGCGCGCCCGTTGCGCCCGTCCTTCAGCATGAAGTACAGGGCGAACGCGAGGCTCGCGAAGATGCCCAGGAACACCAGGGCGACGAAATATTTCATGACCCGCATTATCGGCCGCACGCCCCGTTCTCTCCAGTGACCCCTGAACCTCTGTATTCCGAAGACCGGCGCCGCCCGGGCCGTTTCTGGCTGATCACCATCGCCGCCGTGCTGACCGTGGCGGCCACCGTTTCGCTGGGCCGCTGGCAGCTCTCGCGCGCCGCGCAGAAAGAAGCGCTGCAGGCCGACATCGACGCCCAGAAGCTAAAGCCGGCGCTGACCCAGGCCGAATTCCTGGCGCTGGAAAAAGCCTCCGACTCGCTGCACCGCCCGGTGCGCCTGCGCGGGCTCTGGCTGCCAACGCAGACCGTGTACCTCGACAACCGCCAGATGCACGGCACGCCCGGCTTCTACGTGCTGACGCCCTTCGCGCTCGAAGGTACCGAGCAAGCGGTGATGGTGCAGCGCGGCTGGATCCAGCGCAATTTCGTCGATCGCACGCACTTGGGTGCAGTCGAGACACCGGCTGGCATCGTTGAGGTCACGGGCCTGATCGAGCCGCCGCCGAGCCATCTGCTGGAGCTGGGTACGTCCGCACCGACACCCGCGCCTGCCGCCTCTGCGCCCGCCTCGGCAGCCTCCGCGCCGGCCGCCCCGGCACCGGCCGGCGAAGGGTATTCGCCCATCCGGCAAAATCTCGACCTGGAGGCCTTCCGTGCCGAGACCAAACTGCCGCTGCGCACCGACGTGTCGCTGCAGCAGAGCGGACCGGCTTCCGAGGGCCTGCAGCGCGACTGGCCGGCCCCGGCGCTGGGCCTGGAGAGGCACTACGGTTACGCATTCCAGTGGTTCGGCCTGTCGGCCCTCGTCGTCATCCTCTATGTCTGGTTCCAATTCATCACACCCTTCCGCCGCTCAAGGCGCCGCGCACGCGATGGCCGCTTCTGACGAGCCGCTGGGCCTGACGGTGCATTCGATGCCGTCGCCCAACCAGGCGCTCGACGGCGCGGAGGTCCGGCGCACGGTCATCGGGCGCTGGAAGATGATCGCCGTGATGCTGATGTGCGCGGCGCCGGTCATTGCCTCGTACTTCACCTATTACGTGATCCGGCCCGAAGGCCGCAGCGTCTACGGCGAACTGATCGATCCACAGCACGAGCTGCCGAAGCTGATCGCCACCGACCGCAACGGCGCGCCGGTCGACTTCGCCACGCTCAAGGGCCAATGGCTGCTGGTGGCGGTGGCCAATGCGGCCTGCGACGCACTGTGCGAGCAGCAGCTCTATCTGCAGCGCCAGTTGCGCGAGAGCCTGGGCCGCGAGAAAGACCGCATGGACCGCGTCTGGCTCGTGAGCGACGCTGCCCCCGTGCCCGAGCGCCTGAACAATGGCCTGCACGGCGCCACCGTGCTGCGCGTGCCGGCCGACCAATTGGCCAAGTGGCTCGCGCCCGTACCGGGTCACTCGCTGGCCGAACACCTGTATGTGGTCGATCCGATGGGCAACTGGATGATGCGTTTCCCCGCCCGTATGGACGCCGCCGGCGCCGGCCGCGCCAAGCGCGACCTCGATCGCCTGCTGCGTGCTTCGGCGTCGTGGGACGAACCCGGCCGCTGAGACCGCATGGACACGAGCTCGCTCTACGATCTGACGCCCATCGCCTGGCTCATGGCCGCCGGCGTGCTGATCGCGCTCGGCCCGCTGGTGTGGGTGTGGCGCCGTAATGCGGGCGCGGGCCCGGCGCGGCGGCTGCATGCGCTGACCGTGCTCACGCTGTTCCTCACTTTTGACCTGACGCTGTTCGGCGCCTTCACGCGGCTCACCGATTCGGGCCTAGGTTGTCCCGACTGGCCCGGCTGCTACGGCAATGCCAGCCCGGCCGGCGCGCGCCACGAGATCGCGATGGCGCAAGCCGCACAGCCGACCGGCCCGGTAACGCACAGCAAGGCCTGGGTCGAGATGGTTCACCGCTACCTGGCAACGGGTGTCGGCGTGCTGATCCTCGTGTTGGCCTTGGCGACCTGGCTGGTGCGATGGTGGCCTTCCATTGGGCCCAAGGCCGGCAACGCGCCGCAGCCTCCGCCTGCCATCGCGCAAGTTGTGCTGAATCCTTGGTGGCCGACGGCGACGCTCGTTGGCGTGAGCTTGCAAGGCGCATTCGGCGCGCTCACCGTCACCTGGAAACTGTTCCCGGCCATCGTCACCACGCATTTGATGGGTGCCATCGTGCTGCTGGCGCTACTGTGCATCCAAGCGGTGCGCTACCAGCAGAGCGCGGCGCAGCGGCTGCCCACGCCCGTGTCGCCCGCACTGCGCAATGGCCTCATCGCGACTACTGTGCTGCTGGTGCTGCAGATCGCCCTCGGCGGCTGGGTCAGCACCAACTATGCGGTGCTGGCCTGTACGCAGTTCCCGACCTGTCAGGACAGCTGGTGGCCGGCCATGAACTTCGCGCAGGGCTTCGAGATCTGGCGCCATCTGGGCGTGACCGGCGAAGGCCAGCCGCTAGATTTTTCCGCGCTCACCGCGATCCACTACGCGCACCGGCTGATGGCCTATGCGGTGTTCGTCGCGCTCGGCGTGCTGGCATGGCGCCTGCGCCGCATCGAGACACTGCGCCCGCAGGCGCGATGGCTCGCGGGCCTGGCGTTGCTGCAGCTGGCCACAGGTCTGGGCAACGTACTGCTGGGCTGGCCGCTGGCCGCGGCCGTGCTTCATACCGGCGGCGCAGCAGCGCTGGCCGTTGTGCTCACCTGGGCCCTGTGCGAGAGCCGGCGCGACCTGGCGGCACAGACCGCACGCGCCAGTGACAATGCAACCGGTCACAACAACAATCAAAGGAAGGCCGCAGCGTGAGCACCCCGATCCCCGTTCAGCAAACCAGCACCGCGAACGTGCTGCGCCAGTTCTA
Source organism: Variovorax multivorans (assembly GCF_051216835.1). Classification (NCBI taxonomy): domain Bacteria; kingdom Pseudomonadati; phylum Pseudomonadota; class Betaproteobacteria; order Burkholderiales; family Comamonadaceae; genus Variovorax; species Variovorax multivorans. The sequence continues at coordinate 388,277 of NZ_JBPJZL010000003.1, read as the reverse complement.
CGCGCTGACCAAGCCGCGCGTGGTGCAGCTGATCGTGTTCTGCGCGCTGATCGGCATGGTGCTGGCCGTGCCCGGCCTGCCTTCGTGGGCTGACGTGCAACACGCCGTGCTGGCCTGCATCGGCATCTGGCTGGTGGCGGGTGCGGCAGCGGCGTTCAATTGCCTGGTCGAGAAGGGCATCGACGCGAAGATGAAGCGCACCGCCTGGCGCCCCACGGCGCGCGGGCAGCTCAGCGACCTGCAGGCGCTGATTTTCTCGGCACTGCTGTGCGCAGCCGGCTCGGCGCTGCTGTGGTTCACGGTCAATCCGCTCACCATGTGGCTGACCTTCGCTACCTTCGTTGGCTACGCGGTGATCTACACCGTGATCCTCAAGCCGCTGACGCCGCAGAACATCGTGATCGGCGGCGCGTCGGGCGCGATGCCGCCGGTGCTGGGCTGGGCCGCGATGACGGGCGACGTGGGGCCCGAGGCGCTGATTCTTTTCCTCATCATCTTCCTGTGGACGCCGCCGCACTTCTGGGCGCTGGCGCTCTACCGCGTCGAGGACTACCGCAAGGCCGGCCTGCCGATGCTGCCCGTCACGCACGGCAACGAGTTCACGCGGCTGCAGGTGCTGCTCTACACCTTCATTTTGTTCGCAGCCTGTCTGATGCCTTTCATCTACGGCATGAGCGGCTGGCTGTACCTGGCGGTGGCGGTTGCCGTGAGCGTCGGCTTCACCGGCTATGCGTTCGCACTGTGGCGCAACTACTCCGACACGCTGGCGCGCAAGACCTTCCGCTTTTCGCTGATCCACCTGAGCGTGCTGTTCCTGGCGCTGCTCGTCGATCACTACATTCACTGACCACGTTTCCATGAACAAGCGCAACGCTCTTCGACTGATTGCCGCGGGCGCCGGCTGGGTGGGCGTGACCGCCACCCTCGGCCTGGGCCTCTCGGCATGCAGCGAGACCAAGCAAAGCTTCACTGCGGTCGACATCACCGGTGCCGACTACGCCAAGGACTTCTCCCTGAAGGACGCGGACGGCAAGGTCCGCACCATGGCCGACTTCAAGGGCAAGGTGGTCGTGATGTTCTTCGGCTACGCGCAATGCCCCGACGTCTGCCCGACCACCATGACCGAGATGGCGCAGGTCAAGCAGCAGCTCGGCAAGGACGGCGACAAGCTGCAGGTGCTGTTCGTCACGGTCGACCCCGCGCGGGACACGGCTGAGGTGCTCAAGGCCTACATGGGCGCGTTCGACCCGAGCTTTGTCGCGCTGATCCCGACAGCCGACGAGCTGGTCGCGCTCGCGAAGGACTACAAGGTCTACTACAAAAAGGTCGACGGCAAGACGCCGACCAGCTATTCGATGGACCACTCGGCCGCCAGCTATGTCTACGACACGCAGGGCCGGCTGCGGCTCTACGCGCGCTACGGCGCCGGCGTGCCGTCGATGGTGTCCGACCTGAAGACGCTGCTGGCTTCCTGAGAAAGGCTCTGGGCACATGGACGCCGGCTCGGTCGAGCACCTGAAAGGGCGCAAGGGCGCCTTCCGTATTGCACTGATTCCACCCGAGGTGTTGGGCGCCCTGAACGACGGGCTGCTCGAAACCGTCAACCTCAACGAATTCATGGCGCTGGAGCTGCCCCGGCTGGCGCGCAGCGTGGCGGGGCACATCGGCCTCGATGCGCAGAGCGAACGGCTGGCCGACACGATCGCGATGCTGAGCGCCTTCAAGCCAATGCAGCGGCACGGGCACATCGCGCGTGCGCTCTACGACCTGACGGCGCTGCATGACGAGCGCGATGCCGTCGCCCACCGGCTGGCCACGCACGCAAGCGACGTGGCCCGCTGCTGGGCCGCTCAGTGGGTCACGCTCTCGGGCCTGTCGCTGCCGGTGCAACTGGAGGCAGTGCGCCGCTTTGCCGCCGATCCGCATTTCGGCGTGCGGGAAATCGCATGGATGGCGGTGCGCGACGCGGTCATCGAATCGCTCGACGAGGCGTTCGCGCTGCTGCAGCCATGGGTGCTTGACGCCGACCCCAACATCCGTCGCTTTGCCAGCGAACTCACGCGGCCGCGCGGCGTGTGGTGCGCGCAAATTGATGCGCTCAAGACCGAGCCGTGGCGCGCGCTGCCGCTGATCGAGCCTCTGCGTGCCGACCCCAGTCGCTATGTGCAGAACTCGGTGGCGAACTGGCTCAACGATGCGAGCAAGAGCCAGGGCGAGTGGGTCGACAAGCTCTGCGAGCGATGGGTGGCGGAGTCGGATACGGCCGAGACCCGCTACATCGCGAAGCGGGCGCTGCGGACGCTTTCCAAATGAAAAAAGCCCGGGGATACCGGGCTTTCTTCTTGGCGGGCGATTGGCTTACGCGTAGTCCGCGAGAGCCTTCTTCATCTTCTTCATCGCCGCGACCTCGATCTGGCGAATGCGCTCGGCGCTCACGCCGTACACAGCGGCCAGGTCGTGCAGCGTCATGCCGCCCGAGCCGTCGTCGTTCACCTTGAGCCAGCGCTCTTCCACGATGCGGCGGCTGCGGTCGTCCAGCGCTTCGAGCGCCGTGGCGATGCCGTCGCTCGACAGGCGGTCGCGTTGCTGCGATTCGAGCAGGGCGGTCGGTTCCTGCGTGGCGTCGGCCAGGTAGGCGATCGGGCCGAAGGTTTCGTCGCCGTCGTCGGACGGGCCCGGGTCGAGCATGACGTCGCCGCCTGACAGGCGGGTTTCCATCTCGAGCACTTCTTCAGGCTTGACGTTCAGCCGGGTCGCCATCTGCGACACCTCGTCGGGGCTCAGCGTTTCGCGGTGCGTGCCGTTGTCGGCCGCGGCCGAGTCGGCCTTGAAGCCTTGCTTCATCGAGCGCAGGTTGAAGAACAGCTTGCGTTGGGCCTTGGTCGTCGCGACCTTGACCATGCGCCAGTTCTTCAGGATGTACTCGTGGATCTCGGCCTTGATCCAGTGCATGGCGTAGCTCACGAGCCGCACGCCCTGGTCGGGGTCGAAACGCTTCACGGCCTTCATCAGGCCGACGTTGCCTTCCTGGATCAGGTCGCCGTGCGGCAGCCCGTAGCCCAGGTATTGGCGGGAAATGGAAACGACGAGGCGCAGGTGCGACAGCACGAGCGCGCCAGCGGATTCGAGATCGTTGTGGTCGCGCAGCTTGCGTGCGAAGCCCTGCTCTTCTTCGAGCGTGAGCATCGGCAGGCGGTTGGCGGCCGAAATGTAGGCATCCAGGTTGCCCAGCGGGGGAACCATCGACCATGGATTGGCGACGGCCAGCTGGTTGGCAGAGACTCCAGACAGCGTTGTCATCAGGGGAAACTCCTTTGTGTGGGCCATATTAGCACTCGGTTAGAGGGAGTGCTAAACCAAGGGTTCCCTTGAATTTCTATCGCTGAAATAGCCGATGGCTACTGTCGATTCTCAGTGACTCTCGAATTCTTCTCACCGACTCTTGAACTGCGGGAGAGGCTGTTTGAGTTGAACGTCGAGGCCAATTTCCGGCGACACTCTGCGGGAGGCTGTAATTTTATACAGTTCTAGGTATGTGTGTAAGCGTCTCTCTCATCTGAATTGACACCTTGAACGCTCGGCAAACTGGAAGTTGCCTCGGGTGAGCAACATGCCATCTTCTGCGGGCCAGCACGGTTAAAGCGCCAAAACTTTGTGGTTTTTCGCGCTAACCCTTGCTTGTTGTTTACCGTCGAAAATTGACCCAGCTAGCGCAGTAATTTCCGTCTAAGACTGACCCACGTAAAACCCTACCCTGCTGTTTTTTAAAGCAGGGGATCCTAGGAGTGATAGACGTGGCGACATTGAGTGTCATCAGACGTTGGGCCCTGCGCGAGCAGATGTCCATCCGCGAGATAGCCAGGCGTACAGGCCTGTCTCGCAACACCGTAAAGAAGTACCTGCGAGGCGGCGAAGAAATGCCGCGCTACGCCAAGCGGACGGGCTCGAGCAAGCTCGATCCCTATGCCGAGAAGCTCGCGACCTGGCTCGCGATCGAGGCCACCAAATCGCGGAAACAGCGGCGCAATCTGCGGCAGATCCACACAAGGAGAACACCAAGCACTTATCCACACCGTGAAGCCTTCAAGCTCACAAAGCGGGTGGGTCAGTATTCAATGGAAATCTAGGGTCAGAGATCGGCGGAATTCAACAGCGTGATGATCGACGCCGCTTCACCATTGCGCATGAACTCGGGCATTTTGTGAACTTGAGACACGTTGCCCCGCCAGGTGAGGAGCGGCTGCTGTGCGGTAAGGAACACCTTCGCGCGAGCGAGACTGGCTTGAGCGGCCGTTTTGGCATGGAAGCGCAGGCCAACGAATTTGCGGCATCCCTGCTCATGCCCAAGAGCCATATAGCCTCCTTGCCACTCATGAGAGGTAGCCCCGAAATTGCTCGAATCCTCGGCCTGCAGCAGCTCTGTAACGTAAGTAAGGAGGCGGCCGCGCGCAGGTATGCTGAGTTGCACGGTGACGATTTCGCAATCGTCTTCTCCCATGAAGGAAAGTTCCTCTACTCGGTCAGAGGTGGCGATTTCCCGTGGCTTGAACCGCGTCGAGGTCAGGACCTTTTTCGGGATTCACTTGCGCGAACGTTCGTCGGAGACGATGGGGATGTTTCCGACCAGGAGGAGAGTGATCCCCACTGGTGGCTTGGGGACCGAGACGTTCATAGTTGGGAGCTTTGGGAAGAGGTGCTTGTTCAGCAAAACGGGTATCGAATCACGCTGTTGATGGGCGAGCGCACGGATGAGGATGACTGATCCGCACGATCTTGGTGTTGTCAGTTGCGGCGAGGACTGCCGGCGACCAGCACCGCGAAATGATTAAAGGCCGTCATTTTTAAAAAGCCAAAATTCAATCCCCAATGATCAGAATTGGGCGAAATTCAAAAGTCAACGATTCATGAGTTCAAAACTCATGCGGCGGGAGTTGCGCAAGTCGTTGATCTGATTTGACGTCAGATTCAAGGGGCAATGAGAACCGACAGCTACCAGCGTACGCCCAGCTTTAGGAAAAGCTTGGACAGCACGAACAGCGGGCCAACCCACAGATATTGGATGTCTTCGAAGAACGAAGGCTTCTTGCCCTCGATCTTGTGGCCCACGAACTGAAAGATCCAAGCCACAACAAAGATAGCGGCTGAAATCGGCAATACAAGTCCGCCCATCGCATGCACCAGCGCCAGGGCCAGGGCGGTCAGCGCGAGCATGGTCAGCAGGAAGGCCGGGGCGCGCAGCAGGGCGTAGTAGACGAGGCTGGCGGCCACGAAAACATAGGCTACCCAAGGATGGAGCGCGAACAGCAGCCCGACGATGCTCAGCATGATGGCCGGGATGGCCACGAAATGGATCAGCTCGTTGGTCGGGTTGCGGTGGCTCTCTTCATAGTGAGCGAGCAGGCGGTCGACCTTGCGATCGCTCGATTCCAGGGGGGCGGCGGCGGTATGCGTCATGACAAGTCTCCGTGGACGCCGTCCGGTGCGGCGAGACTTTCGATGGTGCCCACAGAGAAGCCCGATGGCAAGCGCGCACGCGATGTGAAATTGCTATCAAAAAAGTAGCATAAAGCACTACAGCCACGGCGGCTGCCATGACTTTATGCACTGTCACAAGAAGGTTACATCGCTAAGATCGGCGCGTGGCATCCTTCGACTCCCCACCCGCACCTCTGTCACCGGCCGCGGAGACTGGCGCGCCCGCCCGCGCGCCCAGGGCGATCCTGGTTGTGGACGACCACGACCTGCTGCGCCTGGGTGTCTGCGCGCTGGTTCAGGCCCAGGCCACCCCGTCCGGCGCGAACATCGAAGTCTTCGAGGCCGGCAACGTTGCGGACGCACTCGCGCTGTACGAAACCCACCAGGCTTCCATCGGCCTCGTGCTGCTCGACCTGGCCCTGCCCGACACGCACGGCCTGAGCGGCGTGGCCGAGTTCCGGCTGCGCTTTCCGGCCGCGCGGATCGTGGTGCTCTCGGGCACCGGCAACAGCACGCTGGCGCAGGGCGTGCTCGCGCTGGGCGCCGCCGCCTTCCTGCCGAAGTCGGCCGACCTGAAGGAAGTGGTGAGCTTCATCCGCGCCTGCGGCCTGCTCGATCCCGGCGCGGCGGAGGTGCCGCCACTGGCCGTGCCCAAATCGCTCACCGGCTATGCCGAATTCGCCCACGCCAGCGCCTGGCAGGAGCTCACGCCGCGGCAGATGCAGGTGCTGCAATGGGTGCTCGAAGGCAAGGCGAACAAGGAAATCGCGCAGCTCGCGAACCTGAGCGAAGGCACGGTGAAGAACCATGTCTCGACCATCCTGCTGCTGTTCGGCATGCGCTCGCGCGCCCAGTTGATCAGCACCCTGCATTGAGCGTGCAGCCCGCCGCGTCGAACGACCCCTCCGCCGACCACGCACTCGGCCAGCGGGTGCTGCGGGAGCATGTTGCCTCGGTCTACAGCACCTACGGCGTCTCGACGCTGACGCACATGGCCTTCGTGGTGGTGTTCGGCAGCATCATCTATTCGCAGCTGAAGGACCCGAGCCTGCTGTTCTGGCTGGCCGGGCTGCTGATGGCCGACGTCTACGTGTTCTTCACGCCGCGCTGGAATCCGTCCCGGCCCGTGCGTGAAAGCGCGTACTGGGCGCGCAAGATATCGCGCATGGTCACGCTGGTGAGCATGGTCACGGCGGTGGTGCCCTGGCTCATCGTGCCGCACGACAACCTGCCCATGACCTCGCTGCTGATGGCCGTGATCGTCGGCAGCTGCGCGCGGGCGGCGCAGTCGCTCTGGCCGCTGAAGCCGGCGCTCTTCGGCTACACGATGCCGATGTCGCTGGGCATGATCACCGCGCTGGCCTGGCAGGGCGACGGGCTGCATCTGTTCCTGGCGGCAGCCGGTGCAGCCTACCTGCTGCTGACGCTGCACGCGGGCATTGGCCAGCACAAGTTGCTGACCGCGTCGCTCATGCTGCGCTTCGAGAACGAGGCGCTGGCCGCGCGGCTCGGCGAGCAGATTGCCGCCACCGAGCGTGCGAGCGAAGAAAAAACCCGCTTCCTCGGCACCGCCAGCCACGACCTGCGCCAGCCGCTGCATGCCATCGCCCTTTTCGGCGCTGCGCTGGAGAACGAACTTCGCGGCCGCCCCGAGGGCCGCAACGCCGAGCGCCTGATGCGCGCCGTGAACGCACTGGGCGCCTCGCTCGACACCATGCTCGACGTGTCGCGCCTCGACGCCGGCGTGATCACGCCCGCGCCGCAGCCAGTGCAGCTCGACGCGCTGTTCCTGCCCCTCAACCACACCTTCGCGGCGCGCGCCGAGCAGAAGCAGCTGCAGCTGCGCGTGCGCGCCAGCGGCCTGTGGGTGCACAGCGACCCGCAGCTGCTGCACCGCATGCTGTCCAACCTGATCGACAACGCCCTCAAGTACACGGCCCGCGGCGGCGTGACGGTGATGGCGCGCGAACGCGGCGACTCGGTGTGGATCGAGGTGCGCGACAGCGGCATCGGCATTGCGCCCGAGCAGTCGGGCCGGATCTTCGAGGAGTTCTATCAGATCAACAATCCGGGCCGCGACCGCTCGCGGGGGCTCGGCATCGGGCTGTCGATCGTGCAGCGGCTGTCGCGGCTGCTTGGGCATCCGGTGCAGATGCATTCGCGGCTGGGGCGGGGTACGCACTTTCGCGTGGTGGTGCCGGCCGTCAGTGCGGCGGCGCGCGAGCTGGTCGGGGTGCTGGCATCTGCCGCCACGGCCGAGGAGGCGGCCGAGCAGCGCCGCGGTCCGGCGCCAGTGTTGCCCGGGCGCGTGCTGCTGCTCGACGATGAACTGGAAATCCGCGAAGCCATGATGGGCCTGCTGCGCTCCCACGCAATCGACGCCCATGCGGTGGCGGACGAGGCCGGCGCCGCCGCCGCCTTGCAACAGGCGAGTGGCGAGGGTCGCCCCTTCGACCTGTTGCTGTGCGACTACCGACTGGCCGACGGCGCCGACGGACTCGATGCGGGCCTGCGGCTCAGCCAGGGCCAGGGCATGACGACGCCGCTGCTGCTCATCACCGGCGAGACCTCGCCCGACAGGCTGCAGCGGGTTCGCGAGTCGCAGGTGCCGGTGCTGTTCAAGCCGGTCGTGGCCGATTCGCTGCTGCAGGCGATGGCCGAAGTCGCCGTTGCCAGATAAGCCCATGACTTTCGGCACTGGCGAGCATTCGCTGCGCGCACTACCTTCACTGCATTGCGTTCCCGCAAGAGAAGGAAAAAGGGGAGAGGGAGAAAAAGCGAAGCGGTCCCGGCGCAAGCCGGGGCCGTTTTTTTATCCGAGCAGCGCTTGTGCGAACTCGCGGGCGTTGAAGGTCTCGAGGTCTTCGAGCTTCTCGCCCACGCCGATGAAATAGACAGGGATCGGCCGTTCGCGCGCAATGGCGCACAGCACGCCGCCCTTGGCGGTGCCGTCGAGCTTGGTCACGATCAGGCCCGTAAGGCCCAGCGTCTCGTCGAAGGCCTTGACCTGCGCAAGCGCGTTCTGGCCGGTGTTGCCGTCGATCACCAGCAACACCTCGTGCGGCGCCGTGGCATCGGCCTTGGTGACGACGCGCTTGATCTTCTTCAGCTCGTCCATCAGGTGCAGCTGCGTCGGCAGGCGGCCGGCCGTGTCGACCAGCACCACGTCCTTGCCGCGGGCCTTGCCGGCGTTCACCGCATCGAAACTCACGGCCGACGGATCGCCGCCCTCGTTGCTCACGATCTCGACCGTGTTGCGGTCGGCCCAGACCAGCAGCTGCTCGCGAGCCGCGGCGCGGAAGGTGTCGGCCGCGGCCAGCAGCACCGAGGCGCCTTCGGTGGCCAGGTGCTTGGTGAGCTTGCCGATGGAGGTGGTCTTGCCCGCGCCGTTGACGCCGGCCACCATGATGACGGTGGGCGTGAACTGGCCGATGACCAGCGGCTTCTCGAGCGGCTTGAGCAGGTCGGCCACGGCCTCGGCCAGCAAGACCTTGACCTGCGTGGCGTCGGTGGCCATCTGGCGCTTGACGCGGCCCCGCAGGTCGTCGAGCAGGTATTCGGTCGCCTTGACGCCGGTGTCGGCCATCAGCAGGGCGGATTCGAGTTCTTCGTAAAGCGCGTCGTCGATCTGCGCGTTGACGAACACGGCCTGGATGCCAGTGCCGGTCTTGCGCAGGCCGGTCTTGAGCTTGTCGAACCAGCCCTTGCGCTCGGTGGCGACGGCGATTTCGGCGGCGGGTGCAGGAACCGGCGCGGGAGCTGGGGTCGGAACAGGCGGTGGAACGAATGCGGGGGCTGATACGGGTGCCGCTACTGGAGTTGCGACAGGCGCTGGTGCTGGTGGCGCAGCAGGAGCCGGCGTTTCTTCGGCCGCCGGCTTCGAGCCGAACCAGCTCGAAGGCGAGAACACCGAACGCGGCGGCGCGGCTTCGGGGGCGGGCGCCGGTGCGGCTGGCGGGGTAGGCGCCGGCGTATCGGGGGTTTCGGCAGGCGGTTTTTTCTTGAAGAAACTGAACATCAGGAGCTTTTTACAATCCGACCCATTCTATGAAACACCTCCCGCCACGCCGTGCTGCGTCTGGTGCGGTGCTGGCGATGGCGCTTCTGGCGCCATGGGCCATGCCTGCACAGGCCCAAAGCAATCCATCTTCCGCCGCCGCAGCCGCGGCGCCCGGCCCTCAGCAATTCACGCTTGCCAACGGCATGACGCTGATCGTCCAGCCCGACCGGCGCTCGCCCACGGCGGTGCAGATGGTCTGGGTCCGCGTCGGCTCCATCGACGAAGTCGACGGCACCTCCGGTGTGGCACATGCGCTCGAACACATGATGTTCAAGGGCACCAAGGACATCAAGCCCGGCGAGTTCTCGCGCCGCGTGGCGGCCCTCGGCGGCCAGGAAAACGCCTTCACCACCCGCGACTACACCGGCTACTACCAGCAGATTCCGGTCGGCAGCCTCGAACAGGTGATGAAGCTCGAATCGGACCGCTTCGCCAACAACCAGTGGCCCGACGACGAGTTCAAGCGCGAGATCGAGGTGGTCAAGGAAGAGCGCCGCCTGCGCACCGAAGACCAGCCCCGTGCGCTGCTTGGCGAACAGCAGAACGCCGCCGTCTTCACCGCCTCTCCCTACCACCGCCCCGTAGTCGGCTGGATGAGCGACCTCGACGCGATGACGCCCGAGGACGCACGCGCCTTCTTCAAGCGCTGGTACGTGCCCGCCAACGCCGTGCTCGTGGTGGCCGGCGATGTCGACGTGGCCCAGGTGCGCGCCATGGCCGAGAAGTACTACGGCCGCATCCCTTCGAGCGCCGTGCCTGCGCGCAAGCCGCGCACCGAGCCGGCGCAGCGCGGCATCCGCCGAATCGAACTGAAGGCTCCGGCCGAGCAGGCGTATGTGTCGCTGGCCTTCCGCGTGCCGCAGCTCGCCAGCATCGACGACGCGAGCAGCGACGCCTGGGCGCTGGTGGTGCTGTCCGCCGTGCTCGACGGCTACGCCGGCGCGCGGCTCGACCGCGCGCTTACCCAGGGGCCCGATCGCGTCGCCGATTCGGCCGGCGCCTATTCGGGCTTCATGGGCCGCGGCCCGCAGCTCTTCGTGCTCGACGGCGTACCAGCCGCCGGCAAGAGCGCCGAGGTGGTCGAGGCCGCGCTGCGCGCCCAGCTGGCGCGCGTCGCCAAGGACGGCGTGGGCGAAGCCGAATTGGCCCGCGTCAAGACCCAGTGGGTGGCAAGCGAGACCTACAAGCGCGACTCGGTGATGGCGCAGGCGCGCGAACTCGGCAGCAACTGGGTCCAGGGCCTGCCGCTCGATGCCAGCGAGCGCATCGTCGCCCGGCTGCAATCCGTCACGGCCGCCCAGGTGCAGGCCGTGGCCGCCAAATACTTCGGTGACGACCAGCTCACGGTCGCCACGCTGCGCCCCCTGCCGCCCGAAGCCAAGCCCCGTGGCCGTGGCTTCGCGGCGCCCGCAGGCGAAATGCGCTGAAAGACAGGTCCCGTTCCATGAAAACTCTCAAGAAGATCGCCCAGTGCGCCCTGCTCGCAGGCGTCACCGCCATCGTGGGCATCACCAGCGCGCAGGCCGCGCTGCCCATCCAGCAGTGGACGCTGGCCAACGGCGCAAAAATCTACCTCGTAGCGACCAACGCGCTGCCGATCGTCGACGTGCAGATCGACTTCGACGCCGGCAGCCGCCGCGACCCCGCACCACAGGCTGGCCTGGCCAGCACCACCGCGACCATGGTCGAGAAGGGCGTGCGCGCCGGCAAGAGCGGCGAACCGGCACTCGACCAGAACGCCCTGGGCGAAGCCTGGGCCGATCTGGGCGCCAGCTTCGACGTGAGCGCCGGCACCGACCGCACCAGCTACTCGCTGCGCACACTGTCCGACCCTGCGTTGCTGAACAAGGCGGTGGCACTGGCGTCGCGCGAGATCGGCGAGCCGGCTTTCCCCGACGACGTGTGGCTGCGCGAGCGCGAACGCATCAACGCGGCCATCAAGGAAGCCAACACCAAGCCCGCGACTGTTGCGGGCCGCGCGTTCGCACAAGCCGTGTACGGCGTGCACCCCTACGGCCAGGAGGTGACGGAAGAGACGCTGGCGCGCATCGACACCGCTGCCATGCGCCAGCGCTACCAGCAGCTGATCGTGCCGTGCCGCGCCAAGCTCAGCATCGTGGGCGCCGTGACGCGCGCCGAGGCCGAGACGATCGCGACCACGCTGCTGTCGCGCCTGCCCGGCCCCGAGGCGTGCACGCCGCTGCCGGCCGTTGCAGCTGTAGCCGCGCTCACCGCGCCCAAGGACGAGCGCATTTCCTTCGACTCGGCGCAGGCCCACGTCTTCATCGGCCAGCCCGGCTATCCGCGCAAGGACCCGGACCACTTCGCGCTCACGCTCGGCAACTACGTGCTTGGTGGCGGAGGTTTCGTCTCGCGCCTGATGAACGAAGTGCGCGAGAAGCGCGGCCTGACCTACAGCATCTACAGCGGCTTCGCGCCGGGGCTCGAGGCGGGCGCCTTCCGCGTCGGCTTCCAGACCCGGCCCGACCAGGCCGAAGAGGCCGTGAAGATGTCGCGCGAAGTGCTCGCAAAGTTCGTGGCCGAAGGCCCGACCGCCAGCGAACTGAAGGCCGCGAAGGACAACCTGATCGGCGGCTTTCCGCTGCTGCTGGACAGCAACCGCAAGCTGATCGGCAACGTCGCCAACATCGCCTGGCACGACCTGCCGCTGGACTACCTCGACACCTGGACCGCGCGCATGAACGCGGTCACGGCAGCCGACGTCAAGGCCGCCTTCCAGCGCAAGCTGCAGCCCGAGCGCATGGTGACGGTGGTGGTGGGCGGCAAGGAAGCCAAGACGACCGCCAAGGCGCAGCCCTGACCGCCAGTCACATCACCAGGGCGTGCGGGCCGCTGCTGGCGGCAGCCCGCACCGCCGCCCCAAGCCGTTCGAGCAGCCGCGGCGCCGCCCGCGCCTGCTGCCAGTAGAGCGGCACCGGCAGCGTCGAGCCGGGCACCAGCTCCACCAGCCTGCCTTCGCTGATCGCACCGGCCACCATGCTGGCCGGATGCATGCCCCAGCCCATGCCCGCGCACGCCGCCTCGACAAAAGCGTTGGGCGAAGGGATCCAGTGCCGCGGCGTCTCGACGTTGCGGTGGCAGATGCGCCGCACCCAGCGCGTCTGCAGCCGGTCCTTGCGGTCGAACACCAGGCTCGGCGCTTCCGCCAATGTGCGCGCGCCCACGCCCTTGGAGAAATGTTCGCGCACGAACCCGGGGCTCGCGGCTGCCACGTAATGCATCGTGCCCAGCGCCTCGCTGTTGCACCCCGCCACCGGTTGCGCCAGCGCTGTGACCGCCGCGAACACCGCGCCGCTGCGCAGCCGTTCGGCCGTGTGGTCCTGGTCGTCCACCGTGAGATCGAGCAGCGCGGCCTGTTCCTGTGTGGCGAAGGCCGCGGCGGCGGCCACGAACCAGGTCGCAAGGCTGTCGGCGTTGACGGCCACCCGCATCGTGACGCGCTCGCCGCCCGCCTCGCCGCTGCCCATGCCGAGGGCGGGCAGGGCCTCGCGCAGCTCGTGCTCCAGCATGCCCACGCGCTCGACGTGCCGGCACAGCTGCAGCCCGGCCTCCGTTGCGACGCAGGGCTGCCCGCGCACCAGCAGCGCTCCGCCGGTGCGCTCTTCCAACTGCCTGATGCGCTGCGACACCGCCGAGGGGGTGACATGCAGCGCGCGGGCGGCGCGTTCGAAGCTGCCCTCGCGTACGACGGCGGCAAGGGCGTTCAGGGCGGCGTAGTCGAGCATGGCGATGAAGCAAAACTGAATTGGATTAAGAAAGTTTAGTTTGAATTAATCCTGAGCAGGCGTCATTCTCGAAGCATGCAAGCCGTACACGTCACCACTGCCTTCGCCAACGGGCTCTTCATGAGCCTGGTCCTCATCGTCGCCATCGGCGCGCAGAACGCTTATGTGCTGCGCCAGGGATTGCGCCGTGAACATGTGGGCGCGGTAGTGCTGTTCTGCGCGGCCAGCGACGCGGTGCTGATTGGTGCCGGCGTTGCAGGCATGGCGCAGGCGCTGCAAGGACGGCCGATGCTGGCCACCGTGCTCGCGGGGCTCGGCGCGGCCTTTCTCTGCGGCTACGGGCTCAAGGCGCTGTGGCGCTCGCGGCAGCCCGCCGCTCTGCAGACCACGGCGCAGGGCGCTTCGCTGTCGCGCGTGGCCGTGGTGGCGCAGGCAGCCGGCTTTACGCTGCTGAATCCGCACGTCTACCTCGACACGGTGCTGCTCGTGGGCAGCGCGGGCGCGCAGTACGCGGGGCTGCTCAAAGTCTGGTTCGTGGCGGGTGCCGCCACGGCGAGCGCGCTGTGGTTCACCTCGCTGGGCTTCGGCGCGCGGCTGCTTGCACCGGTGTTCGCGCGTCCGCGCGCCTGGCAGATGCTCGATGCGCTCATTGGGGGCACCATGCTTCTGTTGGCCGCCATGCTGGCACAGCGAGCGCTTGCAGGGCTCTGAAAGCGGGCACGCGGCGGCGTTAAGCTCGCCGCATGCCCCAGAAAGCCGCCCCCGCCTCCCGTCCCGCAGCACCCAAGCCCAAGCGCCCGTCGAAGCCCAGCGAGGTGCGCATCGTCGGCGGCGAATGGAAGCGCACCCGCCTCGCCGTGGCCGACAAGCCCGGCCTGCGCCCCACACCCGATCGCGTGCGCGAAACCCTGTTCAACTGGCTCGCGAGCCTGGCCGGCGCTGGTGGCGGCGAACTGCCGGGATGGCAGTGCATCGACGCCTTCGCGGGCACCGGCGCACTCGGCTTCGAGGCCGCATCGCGCGGCGCGGCGAACGTGCTGCTTTGCGAGCAAGACGCCGCGCTGGTCGTGCAGCTCCAGGCCGCCAAGACCAAGCTGAGCGCCGAGGCTGTGCGCATCGAGCGCGGCAATGGGGTCACCGCGCTCGAACGCGCGGCGGCCGGCAGCCTCGATGCCGTGTTCCTCGACCCGCCCTTCGACAGCACAGCCCTCTACGAACCGGCCCTGCGCGCCGCCGCGCGTGCGCTGCGTGCGGGCGGCTCGGTGTACCTCGAAGCGCCGCGCCGCTGGAGCGACGAAGAACTGGCCGCCTTCGGCCTCGTCGGATTCCGTTACCTGAAGGCCGGCGCCGTGCACGCCCATCTGTTGCGGCTGGCTGCCGAGGGGACTGCATAATCCGCCGAACAAGCCGCACCGGCAGCATGAGGAAGAAGCAACCATGGCCAGCAACGTCATCGCGGTTTACCCCGGCACATTCGACCCCATCACCCTCGGCCACGAGGACGTGGTGCGCCGTGCCACCCAACTCTTCTCCAAGGTGATCGTCGCCGTCGCGGCGGGCCACCACAAGAAGGCGCTGTTCACGCTGTCCGAGCGCATGGACATGGCCCGCGAGGCCGTCAAGCCTTACAGCGACCAGGTCACCGTCGAGAGCTTCTCGGGCCTGCTGCGCGACTTTGTCGTCGCGCGCGGCGGCAAGGCCATGGTGCGCGGCCTGCGCGCCGTGACCGACTTCGACTACGAGTTCCAGCTCGCGGGCATGAACCGCTCGCTGATGCCCGATGTCGAGACCGTGTTCCTGACACCCAGCGACAAGTACCAGTTCATCTCCAGCACCTTCGTGCGCGAGATCGCCATGCTCGGCGGCGAGGTCCACAAGTTCGTTTCTCCCAATGTGGAGCAGCAGCTGGCGGCAAAAGTCCGCAGCCTCGGCCGTGAATAAGCCGCGATGAGCGGCACCCCGCCGCCCCGGCTGCATCTTCTGGGCGATGCAGCGCTGCTCTGCGAGCTGCCCGCGCCGGCCACTCTGGCGCAGCAGCAGCGCATCTGGGCCCTTGCGGAGCGCGCCCGCCAGTGGCCCGGCGTCGGCGAAACGCTTCCGGGCATGAACAACCTCACGCTCACCTTCGACCCGACCGCGATCGATCTCGACGCGCTCACTGCGTACGTTCTCGAGGCATGGCCGAAGCTGCCGACTGGTGGCGTTGCGGGCCGGTTGGTCGAGATTCCGGTGTCCTATGGCGGCGAGCACGGGCCCGACCTGGCCGATGTCGCGGCCCACACCGGCCTCACGCCGGCCGAGGTGGTGCGGCGCCACAGCGCCGGTGAGTACATCGTCTACCTGCTGGGCTTCCTGCCGGGCTTCGCCTTCATGGGCGGCCTGGCGCCCGAACTCGCCACGCCCCGCCGCGCCGAGCCGCGCACCGCGGTGCCTGCGCGCTCGGTCGGCATCGGCGGCGAGCAGACCGGCATCTATCCGCTGGTGTCGCCGGGCGGCTGGCAACTGATCGGCCGCACCTCGCTCGAGCTGTTCGACCCCGCAGCCGAATCGCCGACGCTGCTGCGCCCCGGTGATCGCGTGCGCTTCGTCGCAGAGAGCGTGCAGACATGATCGTCATCCGCAAACCCGGCGTGCTCGCGTCGGTGCAGGACCTGGGCCGGCACGGCCATCGCCAGCTCGGCATCTGCCCGGGCGGCGCGCTCGACGTGCTGGCGCTCACGCTGGCCAACCGGCTCGTGGGCAACGCCGATGGCGCGGCGGGCCTCGAGCTCACAATGGGCGGCTGCGAGCTGCAGTTCGAAGCCGATACGCGCATCGCCCTCACCGGCGACGACTTCAGTGCCAGCCTCGACGGTGTGCCGTTGTGGCCCTGCTGGAGCGTGCCGGTCGCGGCCGGCCAGACGCTCAGGCTCGCGGGCGCCAATGCGCCCGGCGTGAAGAAGGTCGGCCTGCGCAGTTGGCTGGCAGTGGCGGGTGGCATCGACGCGCCGCAGATCCTCGGCTCGCGCAGCACCGACCTCAAGGCCGGCTTCGGCGGTCACGAAGGCCGTGCGCTGCGCAAGGGTGACCGACTGCCGACGGGCGCATCGCCTCTCAATGCCGCGCAGCGCGAACGCCGAGTCTTCGGCCTGCGCGGTCCCGACTGGGGCCCGGACGAAGGCGACGCAGCCATTGCCCTGCGCGTGCTGCCCGGCCCCGAATTCGAGCTGTTCACGCTGGCCGCGCGCGAGCAGCTGTGGGGCGAGCGCTGGCGCATCACGCCGCAGAGCAACCGCATGGGCAGCCGGCTCGCGGGCGCCGAGCTCAAGCGCAAGCGCAGCGGCGACATGCTCTCGTCGGGCGTGATCCCCGGCACGATCCAGGTGCCGCCCTCGGGCCAGCCGATCATCCTGATGGGCGACGCGCAGACCACCGGCGGCTATCCGCGCATCGGCGTGGTCATTCGCGCCGATCTCTGGAAGCTCGCGCAGGCGCCGCTCAATGGCAAGCTGCGCCTCGTGCAGGTCGACCAGCCGCAGGCGCTGGCCGCATGGGCCGACCAGCAGCGCTACCTGTCGCAGGTGGCACAAGGGCTGGCTGCTGCAGGCTGGCCGAGCCCGGCATAGACTCCGCGGAACTCGCGGAAAAGGAAGCCCCACCATGCAAATCGACCTCAATGCCGATCTCGGCGAAGGCGCCGGCAGCGACGAAGCCCTGCTCGCACTCGTCAGCTCCGCCAACATCGCCTGCGGCTGGCACGCGGGCGACGCGAAGACCATGCAGCAGTGCGTGCGCTGGGCGATGCAAAACGGCGTGGCCATCGGCGCGCACCCCAGCTTTCCCGACCGCGAGAACTTCGGCCGCAGCACCATGCACCTGCCGCCCGACGAGATCGTGGCCAACGTGCTCTACCAGGTGGGCGCGCTGGCGGCCATCGTGAAGGCCGAGGGCGGCAAGCTCTCGCACGTGAAGGCGCACGGCCAGCTCTACAACCAGGCCGTGAAGGAGCCCGAGCTGGCGGACGCGCTGTGCGAGGCGGTGCGCCGCTTCGACCCCTCGCTCAAGTTCTTCGGCCTCGCGGGCAGCAACATGATCGACGCGGCCCGTCGCGCTGGCCTCTCGCCGGTCGAAGAAGTGTTCGCCGATCGCGGCTACATGCCCGACGGCAGCCTCGTGCCGCGCAGCCAGCCCGGCGCGCTCGTCGAGAGTGAAGAACAGTCGATCGCGCAGACGCTCTCGCTGGTGCGCGACCACCGCGTGACCGCCATCGACGGCAGCGTCGTGCCCGTCAACGCGCAGACCGTGTGCCTGCATGGCGACGGCGCCCATGCGCTGGCCTTTGCGCGCCGCATCCGCGAACGGCTGCAGCAGGAAGGCATTGCCGTCCAGGCCATGGCCTGACGGACAACCTGAACACGCAACGGGCCGTGCCGTGGCAGCAAAGCCCATCAACGTCCTGCTGACCGGATTCGATCCTTTCGAGCAGGAGACGGTCAATCCCTCGTGGGACGCCGTTCGCGCACTCGACGGCTGGAAGGTCGGCCGCGCGACGGTGCATGCACGCCAGGTGCCCTGTGTCTTCGGTGAGGTCATCGATGTGCTTGCCCGCGCGATGGACGAGCTTCAGCCGCAGCTGGTGCTGTGCATCGGCCAGGCCGGCGGGCGCGCGGAGTTCACGCCGGAGCGCATCGCCATCAACATCGACGACGCCCGCACGGCCGACAACAAGGGCCGCGAGCCCATCGACGTGCCCGTGGTGCCGGGGGCTCCCGCCGCGTATTTCTCGACGCTGCCGATCAAGGCCATGGTGCGTGAGCTGCGCGCGGCCGGCGTGCCGGCCTCGGTGTCGAACAGCGCGGGTACCTTCGTCTGCAACCACATCTTCTATGGCCTGATGCACCGCATCGCGACGCATCCGGTGCCGGGGCTGCGCGGCGGCTTCATCCACATTCCGTACCTGCCCGAGCAGGCGGCGCGCTTTCCGGGCGCGCCGAGCATGTCGCTCGAAACGATGGTCAAGGCCTTGCGCATTGCCGTGACCACCGCGCTCGCGGTGAAGCACGACGTTGCCGAAACCGGCGGCCAGCTGCACTGAGGCGGCGGGCCGACACCGGCTCGTTCAGACGGCGGCCGGGAAGTGCTTCGCCAGCCAGCCGTTGAGCGCGGCGTTGACGAGCTCGGGCTTTTCCATCGTCAGCATGTGGCCGCATGCGGGCACCCACACGACTTGCGCCTGAGGCAGCAGCGCAGCCATCTCGCTCGTGCATTCGGGCGGCGCGAGCCGGTCTTCGTCGCCGCACACCAGCAGCACCGGCGCGCGCAGCGACGCGAGGTGCAGCCGCGCATCGGGCCGCCGCATCACCGCGCGGTTCTGGCGGATGAGCTGCTCGGCGCCCGCGCCCAGCACGATGTCGAGGTAGCGCTGCACCATCACCGGGTCGGCCGCCTGCGTGGGATGGAAGGCGAAGTAGACGTTCGGCTCGATCACGTCGCGCACTTCGCCGCGCTCGAAGTATTCGATGGCGCCTTCGCGCAGCGTGAACATGTCGGGCGTCTCGGGCCGCGCGCTGGTGCCGAGCAGCGCGAGCCCGGCAATGCGCCCGGGCGCCTGGCGGGCCGCCTCCATGGCAACCATGCCGCCCATCGAGGCGCCGCACAGAATCAGCGGCCCTTCGTTGTCGCGCAGCACGGCTGCGGCCATGCCCTCGATGGTGTCGTTGTGCCGCTGGACGTCGCTCACGCGGGCGTCGAAGGCGGGGGGAAGGGCGGGCAATTGGGCTTCCCAGATGCGCTCGTCGCAAGCGAGGCCGGGTAGCAGGATGAGATTGGGCATGGAGACGGATTTTGCGCGAATGCGGCAACCGGCGTCGCGGCATGGCGCATGGCATAGGCTTCCTGGCCAGCAGCCATCCGTAAGCGGCCTCGGCATACTTTTGAGACCCATGCCGAGGACTCTCAATGAACCTGGTTGAACGCGTGCAGTCCATCCTGCTCAAGCCCAAGGCCACCTGGCCCGAGATCGACTCGGAGCAGGCTGATGCTGCCTCGCTCTACAAGAATTACGTGATGATCCTCGCGCTGATCCCGGCGGTGGCGAGCTTCATCGGCCTGTCGCTGATCGGCATCGGCGCCTTCGGCGTGAGCTTTCGCGTGCCGATCGTCTCGGGGCTCGCGAACATGGTCGTGGGCTACGTGCTGTCGCTGGTGATGGTGTTCGTGCTTGCACTCATCATCGACGCAATGGCGCCGACCTTCGAGGGCACCAGGAGCCAGATCGGCGCGCTCAAGCTGTCGGCCTATGCGAGCACCGCCGCCTTTGTCGGCGGCATCTTCAGCCTGCTGCCCTCGCTGTCGGTCCTTGGCGCGCTGGCGGCGCTGTACGGCGTGTACCTGCTCTACACCGGCCTGCCAGTCCTCATGAAGTGCCCACCCGACAAGGCCATCGCGTACACCGCCGTGGTGGTGGTCTGCGCCATCGTCGGCGGCTTCATCATCGCGTGGGTGCTGGCGCTGCTTACGCCGTCGCCAGTGAGACTCTAGGCGCGGTGGCGGTCGAGCAACAGCTTGCGGGCTGCAAAAGCCCGAGCGTCACGCGCACGGTGGAAAATGGGTGGCAATGCCAACGCCCAAGCCCGACACCACCACCGACCTGATCCTCATCCGCCACGGCGAAACCGCCTGGAACCGCGAATTGCGCTTTCAGGGGCATGCGGATGTTCCGCTCAACGACATCGGCCACGAGCAGGCCCGCCGCCTCGGCCTGCGGCTGGCTGGAGAGACGGTGGTGCAGCACATCATCAGCAGCGACCTCATGCGCGCGCAGCAGACCGCGGCGCCCGCGGCGTCGCAGCTGTCGCTGCCGGTGGTCACTTCTGCGGGGCTGCGCGAGCAGTTCTTCGGCGTGGTCGAAGGCATGCGCTCCGACGAAATCCAGAGCCTGCATCCGCGCGCCTGGGAAGAGTGGCTGGAGTTCCGCGAGGACCACGCCATGCCCGAAGGAGAGACGGCGCGCGAGTTCCACACACGCATCATCGCGGCGCTGGGCAGCATCGCTGCCGCGCACAAGGGGCAGCATCTCATCGTCGTCACGCATGGCGGCGTGCTCGACATGGTGTGGCGCACCGCAAGGGGCTTGAGCCTGAGCGGGCCGCGCCAGAGCGACATCCCCAATGCGGGCTTCAACCGCATCCGCATCGCCGACGCGGCCCGGCCCGACGACATCGAGATCGTCGAATGGGCCGACACGCGGCACCTGGCCGACCTGCCGCCGCAGCCTACCTACGACCAGACGCGGCACCTGAAGAGCAAGGATTGAGGAAGGGCCCTCGGCCTCAGCCGCAGCTGCCTGCCTTCGGCGTGCGCAGCAGCGGCTGGCCGGCGCCAACGCCCGTGGGCTTGCCGCCGTCGACGGCGAGCCGCCCATTCACCAGCACCGTGCTCACGCCTTCCGACAGCAGCGCTGGCTGCGTGTAGGTGGCTTTCGCCGCATAGCGTGCCGGATCGAACACCACCACGTCGGCGTAGTAGCCCGGGCGCAGGTGCCCGCGCTGCTTCAGCCCCAGCGTGTCGGCTGTGAGCGACGAGCTGCTGCGGATGAACTGCGCCAGCGAGATCGTGTGCTCCTTCACCACGTACTGGTCGTACTTGCGCGCGAAGGTGCCGTAGGCGCGCGGATGGCCCAGCGACGAGTCGGACGAGGTCATGACCCACGGCCGCTTCATGAAGGCGCGCACGTCGTCGTCGCTCTGGTTGAACGAGGCGATCATCAGGTCGCCGTCGCGCAGCACCGCGATGGCGACTTCCACCGGATCGGCGTTCGATGCCTTGGCCACGTCGGCCAGCGTCTTGCCCACGTACTTCGTGCTGCCCGCCGAGAACAGGATGGCCTCGGGGCCGCCGCGCAGCCGCAGGTTCTCGCGCATGTCCTTGCGCAGGCGCTCCTGCACGGAGGCGTCGTCGAAGCGCTGCAGCGTCGCTGCACGGCCACCCTCGTTGGCCCAGGGCGGCAGCAGCGCAGCCGAGAAGCGCGTGCTCGACGCGGTCCACGGATAGTGGTCGGCCGTGATGTCCAGCCCGCCCGCGCGTTCCTTCTCGATGCGCTTGATGATGTCGCCGCTCTGGCCCTGCACGTCGACGCCCAGCGCCTTGATGTGCGCCACGTGCACCGGCAGCTTCGCCTCGTGGCCGATGCGGATCGCCTCGTCGATGGAGCCCTTGAGGCCGATGTTGTACATGGACTCGTCGCGGATGTGGCTGTCGTACAGGCCGCCGTGCCGCGCCGCCACCTTCGCGAGCTCGATGACCTCCTCGGTTTTCGAGAAGTTCTGCGGCGTGTAGAAGAGCCCGGTCGAAAGGCCAAGGGCGCCTTCGCACATGCCCTGGCTCACGCGCTTCTTCATCGCCTCGAGCTGCTCGGGCGTCGGTGCCCGGTTGGCTTCGCCCAGCTCGCTCATGCGCACCGGGCCGAAGCCCACGTACATGGCCACGTTGGTGCCCACCGGCGCGGCACGCAGCTTCTGCGCCTGCGCCGCGATGTCGAAGCCGCCGAAGCCGTCGTTGCCGATTACCGCGGTGGTCACGCCCTGCGTGATGAACGGGATGTTCAGCCGCTTCTTCGGATCGTTCGAGTGCAGGTCGGCATCCGCATGCGTGTGGGCGTCGATGAAGCCCGGGGCCACCACCATGCCCGTGGCGTCGATGACGCGCCTTGCCGTGAACTGCGCTGGCGCCGCCTTGCCCGCGAACACGATGCGGTCGCCCGCGATGCCGACATCGCCCACCACCGGCGTGTCGGAGTCGCCCGTGTAGACGGTGCCGCCGCGCAGCAGCAGGTCGAGCGCGACGGGCGTTCCGTCGGCGGCATGCAGGGTGGGTGCGAAGGGTGCGAGGGCCGAGAGAACGGCCAGCGTGACGAGAGACTTGCGCATGGGCGATGGGGCCTTGAAGGCTTCTTGTCGATAGGGAGCGGCCAGTTTAGGAGCCGCCTCCGGGTCATCGCCAATTCCTTTTGCACCATGCCCCATGACCTGAAGGCATGGGCTGCCGGGCAGTGCTCGCAGATGCGCTCAGGCGTGCGTCGCAAGCTGCCCGAGGCCGAGGCGCTCGTACACCGCTGCCGTCTGCCGGCGCAGGCGCAGCGACTCGGGCTGGCCATTGAGCTGTTGCTGGAGGATGCCCTGGGCAGCGGACAGCGAAGCCTCCGTGCCGCTGCGCACCAGCGCATCGAGATACACCTGCTCGAACAGGTCGCGCTGCGCGTGGCTGCCGCCGATCTCGATCATGCGCGGCAGGGCAGTGCCGAGCCCTTCGATGGCTGCCGCGAGATCGCCGTGCGCATGCGCCACCAGTCCATGCGCGGCCGGCACGCACACGCGCTGCCATGCCGCGCGCGTCGATGCCGGCGCGTTCGGCGCGAAGGCCACTATGTTGCGCAGCAGAACCTCCGCCTCGGGGCGCCCGGCGCGCGCCAGGCCGTAGAGGTATTGCAGGTCGAGAAAGGGCAGCACGTGGTCGGCCTGGCGCTGCAGCAGGTAGCCCGCCACGTCGTCCCAGCGCCCTCCCACGTCGATGCCCGCGAGCTCCAGCCGCGCGAGCAGCGAGACCGCGCCGATCTGGTCCTGCGAGTAGTCCTTCACCACACCCCATGCATGCTCGTCGTACACCGCAAGCGCCTCGGCGTCGCGGCCCAGGTCGATCAGGAACAGGGCCACGTGCCACCAGTTGTGCGTGACCATGAACGAATTGAGCCCGGTCCACGTGTCGCTCACGCCCTGCATGAACGCCAACCCCTCGGCGAGCCGACCTTCGGTGAGCATCACATGCGCCAGCGCGTGGTGCGCCCAAGGCTCCTTACGGCACATCGAGATGGCGCGGCGGGCGCTAGCCTCGGCTTCGCGCATCAGATGGCATTGCTCGTAGCCGAAGGCCGCCATGCCGTGCACATAGGGCACGTCGGCAGCATGCGGCAGCACCGCGAGCGCCAGCCGCAGCATGCCGGGGCAGTCGCCGGTGTTGAAGCAGTGGTACTGGCCGAGCTTGACCGACACCAGATCGCGCGGATGCTCGCGCGCCTGCTCCGCGTGCAGCGAGATGGCGCGGGCGATGTCGCCGTCGGCCCAGGCCTCGGTGGCCGCGATGTAGCGCTGCTCGCGCGGTGTGGCGCGTGCGGCGCCGGCGCGGGCTTTGTCGAGAAAGGGCCGGGCGTTGGCGACGGCCTCGCGCGATTCGGCGAACAGGTGCAGCGTGGCGCAGTAGGCCTGCACGATAGGGCTCGCATCGGTGTCGGCCACGGCGATCAGATTGACCGCGCGGGCCTCGGTCGAGATGAAGCCCATGACGAAGTCGTCGACCAACGGCAGGCTGGCGGGGTCGTCGAGGGTGAGCGGGTTGCCGAGGCTGTCGGCGAGTTGTTTTCCGAGGGGCATGGCGGCATGGTGCCATGCCCCCGGAGATGCTTCAACGACTCAGACGCCGGCCTGCTGGTGGCGGTACTCCTGCGTCTTGCCGCCGTAGCCGTAGGCCGCGCCGCGCGCGTCGATCACGTGGATGTACGACACCTCGTGCAGGTCCGGCCGGATCTTCGCCATGGCCGCGTGCACCTCGCGCAGGTAGCGCGCCTTCTCGGCCTTGGTGTTGGTCTCGTCGGTGATGCTGATGTCGAGGTGGAACGCCGACTTGCCGAGAGAGGCCAGCGTCTGGCCGCCGATGAACCAGGCGTCGGCGGCGATGTACTGCACGGTGATGGCGATCACCGGCAATTGCTTGCCGAGCACGCTCTGGGTGAGCTCGGCGACCGTGTCGACTGTCTTGCGGGTGAGGGCGGCGTCGGGTTGGCCGGAGAGGTGGACGACGATGTGGGGCATGGTGGACTCCTGGGTGAATGAGTGATCGATGGGGTGATTGTGGGAACTCCCTATCAATCGGAAAAGCGGGAAGATATGATGGATTCCATCGGAATAACGGATAGATGAGTCATGCAAGGCTTTGACCTGGAGCAGTTGCGCACGCTGGCGGCAGTCGTCGACGCAGGCAGCCTGACGGCCGCCGCGCCGCGCGTCTTTCTTTCGCAGTCGTCGGTCAGCGAGCAGATCCGCAAGCTGGAAGAGCGGGCCGGGCAGTCGCTGCTCACGCGCAGCAAGGCGGGCGTTTCACCCACTGAGGCGGGTGTGCGGCTGCTGGGCTATGCGCGGCGCATCCTGGCGCTGAGCGACGAGGCGTTTCGCGACCTGCATGGCGAGACGCTGCAGGGCGAACTGCGCCTTGCCGTCACCGACTACTTCCGGCCCGGCGACCTGACGCGCCTGCTGGGGCGACTCGGCGAGAGCTATCCGCAGGTACGGCTGCACGTCAGCATCATGAAGAGCGACGACCTGCGCGCCGCATATGCGCGGGGAGATTTCGATGTGGGGGTGGCGATGAACATCGCCGGGGTTTCCGCCGCGCAGCCCCGGGCGTCGGTGATCCGGCGCGAATCGCTGGTGTGGCTGGGCGCTGCGGGCATGCGGCTCGTGCGCGGCGAGCCGGTGCGGCTGCTGGCATTGCCGGACACCTGCTCGCTGCATCAGTTCACCGTGGCGCTGTTGCGGCGCCGGCGGGTGCCCTATGCGTTGGCGCACGTGGCTTCGGGCGTGGCGGGGCTGCAATCAGCGCTGGCTGCGGGGCTGGGCGTGGCCTGTCTCAACGAATCGGCCATCAGCGACGGCGTGGCGCGGCTGGCCACTCCCCACGGGTTGCCGGCGCTGCCACGTGTGGCCTTCGAGTTCTTGCCCGGTCGCAGGGGAGAAACGGCGTTCGTCACCCGGGCCCGGGAGCTGCTGGCGACCCATCTGGTGTGAGCCCGGCCCTGGGGTGGCGCGGGATTTGCGTCACGTCTGCCATGGATGCGCCACCTCCCACTACCCCACCGGAATGGCTGCGCCATTCCCGTTTCGATGACGCGCAGGCGATCTTTTCGGGCACCTTGTTCGTCGCCATCGCCATGATGCTGTTCGGCCAGGCGGGCCTGCTCACGGGCGGCACGGCCGGCGTCGCGTTTCTGTTGCACTACGCCACCGGCGTGAGCTTCGGCAAGCTGTTCTTCCTGGTCAACCTGCCGTTCTACTGGTTCGCATGGCGCCACATGGGCCGGGCGTTCACGATCAAGACTTTCTCTGCGATTGCCTTGCTCTCGCTGATGACCGATTGGGCGCCGCGCTACCTGTCGATCGACTCCTTGCACCCGGCCTTTGCGGCCGTGCTCGGTGGCTTGCTGCTGGGCACTGGCTGTCTGTTCCTTGCCCGCCATCGCGCAAGTCTGGGCGGTGCGACCGTGTTGACGCTGTATCTGCAGGAAAAGCGCGGCTGGCCTGCTGGCAAGGTGCAGATCGGTATCGACTGCACGGTGGTGTTGCTTGCCCTGTTCGTGATTCCGCCGCAGCGTGTGGGGTGGTCGGTGCTGGCGGCTGTGGTTATGGGGCTGTTTCTCTGGATCAACCACAAGCCTGGAAGGTATGCGGCGACTTGAGCTTGCTGTTCCGGGGTGCGTGCGAATGACACCGGGTGCTCCCCTCCGCGAATGTCCCCCGCCTTCGGCTCCTCCTTTATTTCGCTGCGGGGAGCACCCGGTGCCATTCGCACATGGGCGCAGCGCTCATGCGAGCCGATTAACCGCTGCGCCCATCGATCACGTCGATGGTGTGCTCTGCGCAGCGAAATAAAGGAGGAGGCCGAAGGCCGGGGGACATTCGCGGAGCAGAGTACGCCGTCGGCGTGATCGCTCCCCGAACAGCACCAAACAGCGTCAAGGCGCAACAGGCCAGGGCCGCTGCGGCTCCCGAATCTGCTCAAACGCACGCGAAACGCGCAGCACTCCGAGATCGTCGAAGCGCTGCCCCGCAATCTGAAGACCGATCGGCAATCCACTCGCCGAGTACCCGCAGTTGACCGAAGCCGCCGGCTGCTCCGACATGTTGAATGGCACCGTGAACCCGATGTGCTCCAGTGGCCGCAACGGGTCATTCGTGGGCGAGGGCGCCTCGGCCGCCGCCGGCATGTTCGGCGACACCGGTGAGATGACGTAGTCGAAACGCGCGCAGGCACTCACTGCCGCTACGCGCGTTGCATGGAACTGGCTGAAGCTGCGGAACACGTGTTCGCCGCTGAATTCCGCCGCACTCTCAGCCCATTCGCGGATGTAGGGCAGCACCTTCGAGCGTTGGTCGGCGCGCAGGCCCTTCATGTCCACCAGCGAGCGCATGCGCCACAGGTGGTCCATGCCGTCGAGCAACGCCTGCGACATGAAAGGCTGCATCGGTTCGATGATGGCGCCTGCCTTTTCCAGCAGGCGTGCTGCGTGTTCGACCGCTGTCTGGATTTCAGGTTCTACCGCCAGTCCGCAGCCCGCGTCGAGCAGCAGCCCGATGCGCAACCCGCGCAGATGGTCGGGCGACACGTCGAAGCCGGCCCAGGCTATGTCTTGCGGCGGCAGGTTCATGCTGTCGCGCGCATCGGGCTTCGACAGAGCCTGCATCGCCAATGCTGCGTCGCCCACAGTGCGGGTCATCGGTCCAGCAGCACGGCCCATGTACGGCGGATCGATCGGAATGCGCCCCAGGCTCGGCTTGAGCGTGAAGATGCCGCACCAACTCGCGGGCAAGCGCAGCGAGCCGCCGATGTCGGTGCCCAGGTGCAGCGGGCCATAACCGGCAGCGGCCGCAGCACCCGCACCAGCGCTTGAGCCGCCCGGCGTCAGGCGCAGGTCCCACGGATTGCGCGCCAGCGTGTGAAAGCTCGACAAGCCCGAAGACAACATGCCGTAGTCCGGCATCGTCGTCTTGCTCACGATCACCGCGCCGGCTTCTTTCAAGCGTGCGGCTGGCGGCGCATCGGCAGCCGCGGGCTTCAGGTCGACGGCGGCGGTGCCGGCCGGCATCGGGTCACCGCGTGTCGCGATATTTTCCTTGATGGTGGTCGGTACGCCGTCGAGCGGGCCGAGCGCATCGCCGCGCTGCCATCGTGCTTCCGAAGCGCGCGCCTGTTCGAGCGCGGCTTCGGGCCTGAAGAGCCAGGTGGCCTGCAGGTGCGGCTCCCAGCGCTCGATCTGCGCGATCACGGCCTGCGTCACCTCCACCGGCGAGAGCTTGCGATCGCGGTAGGCCGCGGCAAGCTCCTGTGCGGACAGGTCGTTCAACCCCACGACAGCGCCGACAGGTCGTTCACGAAGATCGGGTTGTCCTTCCAGATGCCCTTGACGTTCTTCTTTGCGACGGTCGGGAACTGCGGCTGGTACAGGAAGCCGTTGGCCGCGTCGGTGGCCAGCATCTTCTGCGCGTCGCCGAGCAGCTTGTTGCGCTCGGTGGCGTTACCGGTGGACTTGATCTTGTCGAACAGCGTGTTGAAGGCCTTCGATTGGTAGCCCCAGTAGTAGTCCGACTTGGCGTAGTTGCCGAGGTCGAAGGGCTCCACGTGCGAGACGATCGACAGGTCGTAGTCCTTGTTGCCGTAGGTGCCGCTGAGCCACTGCGCCCACTCCACGTTCTGCACCTTCACAACGATGCCGATCTTGGCAAGCTGCGCCACGATCACCTCGCCGCCCTGGCGCGCGTACGGCGGCGGCGGCAGCGTCATGGTGAGTTCGAGCGGCGTCTTCACGCCGGCTTCGGCCAGCAGCTTCTTGGCCTTCTCGATGTCGAAGGGGTTGATGCCCGTGGTGTCGACATAGCCCGCAGCACCCGGCACGTAGTGGCTGCCGATGGGCACGCCGAAGCCGTCGGCCGCGCCTTCGATCACGGCCTTGCGGTCGATGGCGGCAAGAATCGCGCGGCGCACGCGCACGTCGTCGAGTGGCTTCTTCTTGTTGTTGATCGAGAGAATCGTCTTGGCGCGCGAGCCGGCCAGGATCACCTGGAACTGCGGGTTCGCCTTGAACTGCGGCACCACGCGCGTGCCGATGCGCGCGAACACGTCGACGTCGCCCGAGAGCATGGCAGCGGCCTGCGCGGCGGTGTCGGAGATGAAGCGGAACGTGACCTTGTTGATCTTCGCGGTGGCGGGGCTGCGAAAGCCTTCCCACTTGCTCAGCGTGATCGACGAGCCCTTGGCCCAGCTGTCGAGCTTGTAGGGGCCGGTGCCGACCGGCTTGGTGGCGTTGCCATCGGCGCTCTTGGGCTCGACGATCACGGCCGTGGCCTGGCCCAGCACGAAGGGCAGGTCGGGGTCGATCTCCTTGTTGATGATGACGACGGTGTAGTCGTCCACCACCTGCGTTGCGAGGTTGGCGAAGGTGCGCTTGTCCTTGTTGGTGCTCTTCTCGCCGCCTGCGCGGTCGAACGAGAACTTCACGGTGGCCGCGTTGAAGGGCTCGCCGTTCTGGTACTTCACGCCGCGGCGGAGCTTGAAGGTGTAGGTCTTCAGGTCGGGCGAGATTTCCCAGCTCTCGGCCAGCAGCGGCGTGACGCTGCCGTCGGCGTTGATCTTGGTGAGCGTCTCGAGGATGTTGTAGTGCACCACCTCGGCGATGGCGGCGGCGGCGCCGGTGGTCGGATCGAGCCCCGGTGGTTCGAGCGCCATGCCGATCACGATGGCGTCCTTCCGGCCCTGCGCCATGCCGGCAAGCGGGGTGGCCAGCGCAACGGTGGCGCCAGCGGTGGTGAGAAGGGTGCGGCGGTTCAACATACGTGTGATCTCCGGATAGACAACAAGCCAGGTTCGAATGACGACTGCTCCGGCGTGCGCCATGCCCCGAAGGGAGGCGCGACGCCGCGAAAGACACGACACGCAGCACGAAAGATGCCACGTGCGCAGCCGGTCATTCTCTCGCAGCGGGCGAGCCGGCGCGCGGCCCGCGGGGCGGTTTTTCCTCGGGACGTTCCCGTAGAGTCCCGCAACGAGGGGGTGCCCGGATCAGCCCCAGGACAGGGCCGCGATGTCGTTCACGAAGATCGGCGCGTCCTTCCACAGCCCGCGCAGGTTGCGCGCCGCCACGGTAATGAACTGCGGCTGGAACAGGAAGACATTGGCCGCGTCTTCCGCCAGCAGCCGCTGCGCGTCGCCCAGGTAGCGCAGGCGGTCGGCGGCGCGCGCGGCGTTGCGCGCCTTGTCGAAGACCTCGTTGAACTTCGCCGACTGGTAGCCCCAGTAGTACTCGGGCTTGGTGTAGTTCACCAGGTCGAAGGGCTCGACGTGCAGGATCAGCGAGAGGTCGTAGTTCTTGTTGCCGTAGGTGCCGCTGATCCATTGCGCCCACTCGACGTTCTGGATCTTCGCGACGATGCCCACCTTGGCGAGCTGCGCAGCGATCAGCTCGCCGCCCTGGCGTGCATAGGGAGGGGGCGGAAGCACGAGTTCGAGTTCGAGCGGCGTCTTCACGCCGGCCTCGGCCAGCAGCTGCTTGGCCTTTTCGACGTTGTAGGGGTTGATGCCGGTGGTGTCGACATAGCCCGGCGCGCCCGGCACGTAGTGACTGCCAATGGGCACGCCCCGGCCGTCGACGGCGGCTTCGATCACCGCCTTGCGGTCGATGGCCGCGGAAATCGCGCGGCGCACGCGCACGTCGTCCAGCGGCTTGCGCTTGTTGTTGATGGCCAGGATGGTCTTGCCGCGCGAGGCGTTGAACACCACCTGGAAGCGCTTGTCGTTCTGGAACTGCGGCAGGCTGCGCGACACCGAAGCGTGCGGAAACAGATCGATGTCGCCCGAGAGCAGCGCTGTGGTCTGCGCGGCCGGCTCGGAGATGAAGCGGAAGCTGGCCTTGCGGATCTGCACCGTGTCGGCATTGCGCCAGCCGTCCCACTTGGCGAGCACGATGCCCGAGCCCTTGGACCAGCTGTCGAGCCTGTAGGGCCCGGTGCCGACCGGCTTGGTGGCGTTGGTCTCTACGGTCTTGGGCTCGACCTGGATTGCCGAGGCCTGGCCAAGCAGGAACAGCAGGTCGGGCTCGATCTCCTTCGTGATGAGCACCACCGTGTGCTCGTCGACCGCCTGCGTCGCGATGTTGGTGAAAGTGCGCTTGTCCTTGTTGGTGCTGTTGGCCGCGGCCGCGCGGTCGAACGAGAACTTGACCGTCTGCGCGTTGAAGGGCTCGCCGTTCTGGAACTTCACGCCACGCTTGAGCTTGAAGGTGACGGTCTTCAGGTCGGGCGACACCTCCCAGCTGTCGGCCAGCAGCGGCGTGACGCTGCCGTCGGAGTTGATCTTGGTGAGGGTTTCGAAGACGGTGTAGAGCACTACCTCGGCGATCTCGGCGCCGGCCTTGGCCGTGGGGTCGAGGCCCGTGGGCTCCAGCGTGAGGCCGATGACCAGCGCATCTTTTTTTCTCTGCGCCAGCGCGATGGTCGGCAGGGCCAGCGGTGTCAGGGCTGCGGCGCCGGTGGCGAGCAGGGTGCGTCGTTTGAGCATGAAGCGGTGTCCTCGGAACAGGGGGCAAGCATCATCCGCGAGAGCAGGGCGCCAGCGCAACCAGATGCTTATGACCCACTCATCCTAGAGACTGTGGGCGACGCTTCGGTGTCAGTCAGGCCGGCAGCAGCGTGCCGCCCGTGGGTGTGCGCGGCACCGCATCGAGCAGCGTGCGCGTGTACTCGTGCTGCGCGTGATGGAAGAGCTCGGCGGGCGGACCCTGCTCGACGATCTTGCCTTTCCACACCACGCAGACTTCGTCGCACAGGTGGTTGACCACCGCAAGGTCGTGGCTGATGAGCAGGTAGCTGATGCCGAACTGCTGCTGCAGGTCCTGCATGAGGTTGAGCACCTGGGCCTGCACGGATACGTCGAGCGCACTCACCGGCTCGTCGGCGACGATGAGCTTGGGGCGCGTGATGAGCGCGCGCGCGATGGCGATGCGTTGCCGTTGCCCGCCCGAGAACTCGTGCGGGTACTTGTCCATGTCGGTGGTGCGCAGGCCGACCGCTGCCAATGCTTCGGAAGCGCGTTCGCGCTGCACGGCGCGGCTGGTCTCGGCCAGCGCTTCGAGCGGTTCGGCGACGATGCGCGCCACGGTCTGGCGCGGATCGAGCGAGCCGTAGGGGTCCTGGAACACCATCTGGAAGTCGCGCCGCGCGGTGCGCAGTTCGGCCTTCGACAGCGTGTGCAGATTGCGGCCTTCGAGCGAGACGGTGCCCGAGGTGGGCGTGTCGAGCGCCATCACGAGGCGCGCGATGGTCGACTTGCCCGAACCCGATTCACCGACGATGCCCACGCTCTTGCCGGCCTGCACCTCGAAGCTCACGCCGTTGAGCGCCTTCACGGTGGGCGGCGGGCCGAAGAGCTTTTCGCGCGGCAGCGCGTAGTGGCGTACGAGATCGGTGACCTGCAGCAGCGGTGAAGTGGTGGTCGCGCTCACGGTGCGATGGCCCCTTCCGTGGCTATTTCTTCGAGCCGGATGCAACGCACCGCGTGGTCCTGCGGCAGCATCGTGGCTAGTGGCCGGGTGGTCTTGCAGGCATCGATGGTGTAGCTGCACCGGCCCGCGAACGGGCAGCCCTTCGGCAGGTCGACCAGCTCGGGCACGCTGCCCTTGATGGTGGCCAGCCGCAGGCCACGCGGTGCACCGATGGCGGGGCGTGCGGCGAACAGGCCCTGCGTGTAGGGATGGGCGCGGCGTGCGAACACCGCCTCGGTCGGGCCGCTCTCGACCACGCTGCCGCCGTACATCACGAGCATCTTCGAGACCGTCTGCGCGATCACGCCGAGGTCATGCGAGATCAGGATCAGCGCCATGCCGCGCTCGGCCACGAGGCTCTGGATTAGTTCGAGGATCTGCTTCTGGATGGTGACGTCGAGCGCCGTCGTCGGCTCGTCGGCAATCAGCAGGTCGGGCCCGCAGGCCAGCGCCATCGCGATGCCGATGCGCTGGCGTTGGCCACCCGAGAACTGGTGCGGATAGGCGTCGAGGCGCGAGGCCGCGTCGGGAATGCCCACGCGGTCGAGCAGCGCAAGCACTTCCTTGCGCGCGTCGGCCTTCGAGAGGCCGCGGTGCAGCCGCAGCGGTTCGCCGACCTGGCGCGCGATGGTGTGCACCGGGTTCAGTGCCGTCATCGGCTCCTGGAAGATCATGCCGATGCGGTTGCCGCGGATCTGGCACATGGCTTTCTCGTCGCGGCCGATGAGCTCGGTGTCGTCGAAGCGGATGCTGCCCGTGACCTTCGCGGTCGAGGGCAGGAGGCCCATAAGCGACATCACGGTGATCGACTTGCCACAGCCCGATTCGCCGACGATACCCAGCGTTTCGCCGCGCTCGAGCGTGAAGCCGATGCCGCGCACGGCCTCGGCGGGGCCGCGCTGCGTCTGCAGTTCGATGTGCAGGTCTTTGACTTCGAGCAGGGGCATCTTGCTTACCTCGCCCGCGCCAGGCGCGGATCGAGCAGGTCGCGCAGCCCGTCGCCGAGCAGGTTCAGGCCGAGCACCGCGAGCGCGATGGCCATGCCGGGGAACACCGCGAGCAGGGGTGACTGGAACATCATCGTCTGCGCCTCGCTGAGCATGCGGCCCCACGAGGGTTGCGGCGGCTGCGTGCCCAGGCCCAGGTAGGAGAGGGCGGCCTCGGCCAGGATGGCGATGGCGAAGCGGATTGTGATCTGCACGATCAGCACGGCCGAGATGTTCGGCAGCACGTGCTGCATCGTGATCGCGAACGGGCCCTTGCCGCAGGCGCGCGCGGCGGCCACGTACTCACGCGACCAGATCGCGTTGGCCGAGGCGCGCGTGATGCGCGCGAAGGTCGGGATGTTGTAGATGCCGATCGCGATGATCGCGTTGACGATGCCCGCGCCGAATACGGCGGTCATCATGATGGCCGAGAGGATCGCAGGGAAAGCGAGCGAGAAGTCGGTGAGCCGCATGATGGCTTCCTCGACCCAGCCGCGTTTTGCCGCCGCCAGCAGGCCCAGTGCGGTGCCGACCAGGAGGCCGATGCCGACCGCGATCACGCCCACGAGGATCGACGCGCGCGCGCCGACCAGCAGCAGAGAAGCCACGTCGCGCCCGTAGGTGTCGGTGCCCAGCCAGTGCGCGCCTGTCGGCGGCTTCAGCTTGTTGGCCATGTCCATGTCGTAGGGCGACCAGGGCGTCCAGACCAGCGAAACGCCGGCGGCGAGCAGCAGGAGCAGCGTCAGCGCGCCGCCCAGCACGAAGCTGCGGTGATGCAATGCGCGGCGCCAGAAGCCTGGCACCTTGAGCGCAGCAGCGCTCGGAGCTGTGATCGCGTTCATATGTCGCTGGCCTTGATGCGCGGATCGATCACGGCATACAGCACGTCGACCACGAAGTTCACGATGACCACCATGGCCGCCAGCAGCATCACGCAGTTGCGCACCACGATCAGGTCGCGGTTGCTGATGGCCT
The DNA here is from genome assembly GCF_051216835.1 of Variovorax multivorans. Classification (NCBI taxonomy): domain Bacteria; kingdom Pseudomonadati; phylum Pseudomonadota; class Betaproteobacteria; order Burkholderiales; family Comamonadaceae; genus Variovorax; species Variovorax multivorans. Next base: position 354,701 of record NZ_JBPJZL010000003.1, on the reverse strand, counting down.
GGAAGATCAGCCGGCCCAGGCCCGGCAGGTAGAACACGTTCTCCACCACGATGGTGCCGGCCAGCAGCTCGGAGAACTGCATGCCCATGACCGTGATGACGGGGATCATGGCGTTGCGCAGCACGTGGGTCCACAGCACCATGCGCTGCGACACGCCCTTGGCGCGGGCGGTGCGCACGAAGTCTTCGCGCATCACTTCGAGTACGGCCGAGCGGGTGATGCGCGCGAGGATCGCGGCTTGGACAACGGCGAGCGACAGCGCGGGCAGCAGCAGCGACTTGATGCCCGAGAAGATGCCTTCGCTCCAGCCCTCGAAGCCACCTGCTGAGAACCACTGCAGCTGCACCGAGAACACGAGGATCAGCAGGATGGCGAACCAAAAATTCGGAATCGCGATGCCGACCTGGGCCATGCCCATCAGGCCGACGTCGCCGAGCTTGTTGTGGCGGGCCGCGGCCGTGACGCCGACGAGCAGCGCAATCACGACGGTGAGGGCCATCGCCAGCATGGCCAGCGGCACGGTGAGCGCGAGGCGCTCCAGGATCAGGTCGAGCACCGGTGAGCTGTAGGCGTAGCTGTCGCCGAGGTTGCCGGTGAGCAGGCCGCCGATCCAGTGCCAGTAGCGGGTCCATGCGGGCTGGTCTAGGCCGAGCTTGGTGGCAAGCGCCGCGACGGCTTCGGGCGATGCGTCCGGCCCCATCAACATCTGCGCGGCGTTGCCTGGCAGGATCTCGAGGACGAGGAAAACGATGATCGAGGCGCCGATCAACGTGCCGATCAGCGTGGCGAGGCGCTTGAATAGAAACAGACTCATGGGGCGGGGCGCAGCATAACTGACTCCTGCAACAAGTGTGCCCTGAATGTGGCCTTTGTCATTCACGGGCGGCTCGCCTGGCCGACCCCGCGATAATCGGGGGATGGCCCTCATGATCACCGACGAATGCATCAACTGCGATGTCTGCGAGCCCGAGTGCCCGAACGATGCAATTTACATGGGCGCGGAGTTCTACGAGATCGATCCGCACAAGTGCACCGAGTGCGTCGGCCATTTCGATGAGCCGCAGTGCGTGCAGATCTGCCCGGTGGCCTGCATTCCCCTGAACCCCGAGCACGTGGAAAGCCGCGAGACGCTGATGCAGAAGTACCAGCGTCTCACGGCGATCAAGGTGACGGCTGCTTCGACCGGCGCTTAGTCAGCCGACTTCCGCTTCTTTTTCTTGCGCTCAGGTGCGTCGCCGGCTGCCTTCGCGCTCTGGCCGCCGCTGAAACTCATGCTGGACTTGCGCGGCTCGCTGGCCGCCTTTCGTGCGCGCTCCCGCTCCCTTTGCTCGGACATGGCAAGCCGTCTTTCCGCCAGGGCGGCGCTTCTTGCTTCGCGGGCGGCCCGCTGATCGCGGTCATTGGCCGCTTTCTCCTGCGACAGCCGGGTGCGTTCCAGGCGGTCGGCATGGGTCTGCGCGCTGCGGGTGCCGGCGTCGGCGGCCCGGCGGTCTTCGTCACTGCGGTGGTCGTTCACCTTCACCGTCTTGCCACCTTCACAGGGCTGGTCGGAATAGGTGCTTCCGCAACGCCAGGTTTGAGCAGCGTTCTGGGCTGAGGCGCCCATGGATGTAGCGCAGGTTGCTATTGAAAATATAGCAATCACCGTCGCTCCGATTCTTTTTCTTCTCTTCTTCTCGCTCATTTTTTATTTCTCTCCCTCCTGCACTGCGATGGCCGGCTAGGTGGCGGCAGGCGCGCCTCCGTCGCCGGGCTCCCGCCGCGGCGGTTTGGGCCGGGGCGGTTTGCTCGTGTGAATGACCAGGGTCGCCTTCTCCATCTCGCCCGCTACCAGCGCGGGGATCGCGTGCAGGGTGCGAGTGATGGCGTCCTCGATCGCTTCGCGTTGTTCCTTGAGCGGCTTCTTGAGCACCCAGTTGACGACCTCCGACTTCACGCCGGGGTGTCCGATGCCCAGGCGCAGGCGCCAGTAGTCGCCGGTGCCCAACTGCGCGTGGATGTCGCGCAGTCCGTTGTGGCCGGCATGGCTGCCGCCGAACTTGAGCTTGACCTGGCCCGGGACCACGTCGAGCTCGTCGTGCGCCACGAGGATTTCCTCGGGTGCGATCTTGAAGAAGCGGGCGAGGGCGGCCACCGACTTGCCCGACAGGTTCATGAAGGTCTGCGGCTCCAGCAGCCAGATGCTCTGGCCGCCGATGTTGGCGCGCGCGGCCAGGCCGTGGTAGCTGCGCTCGGGCACCAGATTGAGTTTCCAGTCGCGCGCGAGGGCGTCGATCCACCAGAAGCCCGCGTTGTGCCGCGTGGCTTCGTACTCAGGGCCCGGGTTTCCGAGGCCGACGAACAGCTTGATCATGGGCGGGATTATCCGTGTCGAGGCGGGCGCCCGTCGTGGACGTTTTGAATCATTCTGATACGATTTTCGGTGCCCGCCGCAACGCAATGTTCGACGGGGAAAACAGCAATTACAGCAACAGCACACCCCGTCTGAGGAGGAGAGAAATCATGACAGTTCAGTTCATGGCGCAGCCGCGTCATCGTTGGACGCGCCTGCTTGGTGCGCTAGCAACCGGCCTGATGGCCCTGGCAATGGTCGGCTGTGCCAGCCACTACGTAGATGGCAGCACGAAGGAAGTGGACGCAGCAACCTTCAGGAAGCCTGCGGCGCCTGCGCCAGTGCAGGTTCTTTTCGAGTTCGAGACAAAGGGTGTTTCCAACACACGCGCAACGGACGCGCTGAAGAAGCAGGTGGTCGAGCAGGTGCGTGGCAGCGGGTTGTTCTCGGCCGCGGATGAAAAGCCCGTGCCGAACGGCGCGTTGCTAGGGGTCAAGCTCAACAACGAGCCGATGCAGGACGACGCGTTCAGCAAGGGCTTCGCGACGGGCCTGACCTTCGGACTCGCGGGCTCGCAAGTCTCCGATGGCTACATCTGCACGGTGCAGTACATGGCGCCTGGCAAGGAGCCGGTGGTCAAGGTTGTGCGTCATGCGATTCACACGACGATTGGGGCCGCGGCGACACCAGGCAATTCCCGGAAGGCGAAAGACATCACCGATGCGGTGAACACCATGGTTCGGCAGATCGTCGGCAATGCGCTGAACGATCTATCGCGTGATCCCGCATTCAACTGAGCATGATGAAAGACAGCACCATGTCCTCGAGCCTCATTCGAAAATTTGCGCTCGCCGTTGCTGGCGCCACCCTTGTGCTGCTCACCGGTTGTGCGCAGGTCAAGCTGGCGGAGCCGTCAGCCAGCATCGACAACATCCAACTGGCAAAGTCTTCAGGTCTCGCGCCTGTGGCCGTAGGAGCCTTTGTGCCTGCGGCAGGCTTGCCGAAGAGCGTTGACCAAAGCGTGAGCATCCGCAGCAACACTTTCTTCTCGCCCTATGACAGTTCGTTTTCCAAGTACCTCCAGCAAACGCTGAGCGTCGAGTTGAAAGGGGCCGGCTTGCTCGAGTCGACGAGCAAGACGGTCATTGGCGGGCAGCTGACAAAGAGCACGGTCGAAGCGGGCGCATCGCAGGGCGCGGCCAGCCTGGGCGCGCGCTTCAATGTCAGTCGCGATGGCAATACCGTGTACGAGAAGGAACTGGTCGAGAACGACAACTGGCCGTCTTCTTTCGTCGGGGCTGTCGCGATTCCTGATGCAGTCAATCACTACACGGCGCTCTATCGCCGACTGGTGGCTCGTCTGTTCAAGGACGAGGCCTTCAGGGCCGCCGTCAAGCCCTGAACATCAGTCCAAAAACAAAAACGCCCACTCGACGAGTGGGCGTTTTTAAGGTTGCAACGAGCGTAGTGCTCGTTCTTCGCAAGAGGGTTACTTCTTGGCAGGCGTCTTGGCAGCGGGGGTCTTGGCTGCAGGAGCAGCCTTGCCACCCTTGCCGGCCGGCGCTGCTGCGGCGGCTGCATCGGCAGCGCCTTCAGCGGGTGCGTCGACTTCTTCAGCCGCCGGCGACACGGCCGAAGCCAGCACCGGGTTGACCTTGCCGTGGCTGACCCACTTCACGCCCTTGGGCAGCTTGATGTCCTTCAGCGTGACGGTGCCGTTCTTCTTCAGGCCCGACAGGTCGACTTCGATGAACTCCGGCAGGTCGGTCGGCAGGCAGTTCAGTTCGAGTTCGGTCGTCACGTGATTGACCAGGTTCAGGTCGATCTTGACGGCTTCGGATTCTTCTTCACCCTTGAAGTGCAGCGGCACCTTCAGGGTCATGCGGGTCTTGGCATCGACGCGCTGGAAGTCGATGTGTTGCACCAACTGGCGGAACGGGTGGTATTGCACGTCGCGCAGCAGAACCTTGCTGACGTTGCCGCCCAGTTCCATTTCGAGCACGCTCGAATGGAAGGCTTCCTTCTTCAGGGCGTGCCACAGCGCGTTGTGATCGATCTCGATCAGTTGCGGCTGGGTGTCGCCACCGTAGACGATGCCGGGGGTCTTGCCCGAGATGCGGAGACGGCGGCTCGCACCCGTGCCCTGCTTTGCGCGCTCAAAAGCGACGAATTTCATAACTAGCTCCTGTGAGAGTCCACCGCGACCAGTGCGACTCCGGTTCAAAAAGGCTTCAGTAAGAAGCCCGCTCTTTGTCTCGGATCAGAACAGGTTGTCCTGGTCCGAGAACAAACTCATCACCGACTCGCCCTTGGCAATGCGCTGGATCGTTTCGGCGATCAGCGGTGCCACGGAGAGTTGGCGGATCTTTCCGCAGGCATTGGCGCCGTCGGAAAGGGGAATGGTGTTGGTCACGACCACTTCGTCGAGTGCCGAGCCCTGCGTGATGCGCTCGATGGCCGGGCCCGAGAAGATCGGGTGCGTGCAGTAGGCGTAGACGCTCTTGGCGCCGCGCTCTTTCAGCACTTCGGCTGCTTTGACCAGCGTGCCGGCCGTGTCGATCATGTCGTCCATGATCACGCAGTTGCGGCCGTCGATCTCGCCGATGACGTTCATGACTTCGCTGACGTTGGCCTTCGGACGGCGCTTGTCGATGATGGCGAGGTCGCAGTTCAATTGCTTGGCCAGCGCACGGGCGCGAACCACGCCGCCGACGTCGGGCGAGACCACGATCAGGTCTTCGTAGTTCTTCGCGCGCAGGTCGCCGAGCAGCACCGGCGAGGCGTAGATGTTGTCGACGGGGATGTCGAAGAAGCCCTGGATCTGGTCGGCGTGCAGGTCCATCGTGAGCACGCGCTCGACACCGACGGTTTCCAGCAGGTTGGCCACGACCTTGGCCGAGATCGGCACGCGGCTCGAACGCGGGCGGCGGTCCTGGCGGGCATAGCCGAAATAGGGAATCACGGCGCTGATGCGTTCGGCCGAAGCGCGCTTGAGCGCGTCGACCATGATCAGCAGTTCCATCAGGTTTTCGTTGGTCGGTGCGCAGGTCGACTGCACCACGAACACATCGCGCGCCCGGACGTTTTGGTTGATCTCGACGGTGACTTCACCGTCGGAGAAGCGACCGACGCGTGCGGCGCCCAGCGAGGTGCCGAGGTTGTGCGCGATTTCTGCAGCAAGGCCCGGATTGGCGTTGCCGGTGAAAACCATGAAATCAGGGTGATTAGCCTGCATGAGCGCGTCCCGGCAGTGCGAATTGGCTTAGGAAGCCGCCAAAAGGTTTGTGATGCGTGGCGGCCGGTGAGCCGCCGATTATTGCAGCGGGTGGGCTGCAAAAGAAGACTGCGGCCGTTGGGCCGCAGTCGTTGAAGATTTGGCAGGGGAGAAAGGATTCGAACCTTTGCATGCTGGAATCAAAATCCAGTGCCTTAACCAGCTTGGCGACTCCCCTACACGGGTCGATGGTTTTCACCATCAACCGATATATGTCGCATCGAACCGAATGAACGGTCCGATCATCTTCAGGTTGCCCATCCCAAGAGCGGATGGACTTCCAGGTTGCTGCATTGACGAACCTGCCAGCCTTCGGGGGCTTCGAGCAGTTCCGCTTCCTGCGGCGCTTGCGGCATCTTCGCGAACACCGAACTTCCGGAGCCGGTCATCCGGGCCTTCAATCCCTGGGCGCCGAGCCATTCGATGGCGTCGGTGACGGCGGGGCAAAGTCGCTGGGCAACCGGCTGCAGGTCGTTGTGGCCGAAGTCGAAAACCGGGTTTCCCAGGTTCGTCGCTTCCAGCGATTCGCTATCTGCAGCAAAGCCCGAGATTATAGCAACAGGTGTGGCGCGTTGAAGATCGGAAGCCGAAAAAATTAATCGGGTATCGAGTCCCTCGGGTGGTTTGGCCACCGCGAAACGCGCCGACGGCAGTGTAACCGGTGTGATTTCCTCGCCGATGCCCTCGACCCACGCGTTGCGGCCGCCGAGGAAGAAGGGCACGTCGGCACCCAGCTTCAGGCCGATGTGGGCCAGCCGCGACAGGGGCAGGTTGAGCCCCCACAGGCGGTTCAGCGCGAGCAGGCAAGTGGCGGCATCCGAAGAGCCGCCGCCCATGCCCGCCTGTGCCGGCACATGCTTGGCCACGCCGATGTGAGCGCCCTGGCCAGGCGCAGCGAATGGCTGCAGGGCGCGTGCCGCGCGCAGGATCAGGTCGTCCGCGGGCAGTTCGGTCGTCAGGTCTTCGCGGCTTAGCTGCCCGTCGCGCCGGAGTTCGACGTGCAGCGTGTCGCACCAGTCGATCAGCATGAAGACCGACTGCAGCAGGTGATAGCCGTCGTCGCGCCGGCCGGTGATGTGAAGGAAGAGATTGAGCTTGGCCGGCGCGGGAAGGTCGTAGATCGCCTTCATGACCGCTCGAACACGATGCGCAGGTCGGCCCGGGGGCTCGGCGATTCGCGCACGGCCTGCAGCCGTCCGTTGCCGAGTTGCGCAAGATCGGGCTTCCAGCCGGGGACGGGGTCGTTGCGGCCTGCGAGCCAGCCGAACAGCGCGCCGACCGGAATGGCAGCGCCGGTGGCGGCCTCGATCAGTTCGTCGACGGAGTCGAAGCGACGTGTCTTGCTGCCGTCCTTCAGCAGGGCCTCGCCCGGCGCCCAGTGCAGTTGCGCCAGCGTGCTGCCGATGGGCGTCGTGAGCGTCAAGTCGCCCGCGTCGGCGGAGCCACGCAACTCGAACAGCGCAGCGAAGGTCTGCACCGGTTCGCTCTCGATGCGCAGCGACATCCGGCCGCTCCAGCTGTCCGAGGATTTCGGTGCGGAAGAGCCGCCCGACAGCTGCGCGCAGCCTGCCATCAGGAGAAAGGCCGCTCCACCCGCTGCCAGAAGGGTGCGGCGGCCGTGACCGGCCTGTGCTGGCGCGAATGCCCCTGCTGCCTGCGCCATGCTATGGCTTCACCCGCAGGCGTTTCAGCGTTTCCTGCAGCGTCTCGTTTTCGGCATCGCTCAGCAGGGCTTCTTTCCAGATCGTGACCGCGCGGTCTTTCTGGCCGGTGCTCCACAGGACTTCGCCGAAATGCGCGCCGATCTCGGGATCGGGCCGCGTCTTGTAGGCCGCTTCGAGGATGCGGATCGCCTCGGCCGTGTTGCCGAGCCGGAACTCGACCCAGCCCAGGCTGTCGGCGATGAACGGGTCTTCCGGCGCCAACTGCACCGCCTTCTGGATCAGCGTGCGTGCCTCGTCGAGCCGGATCTTGCGATCGGCGAACGAATAACCCAACGCGTTGTATGCGTTCTGGCTCTCGGGCTTGAGCTGGATGAGCCGGCGCAGCAGGCGTTCCATGTCGTCGAGGCGGTTGAGCTTCTCGGCGACCATGGCCTGGTCATAGACGAGGTCACCGTCGTCCGGTGCTGCCGCCGAGGCCTGGGCGAGCATGTCGTAGGCCGCTTGGTATTGCTTCGCGTCGCGCAGCAGTTGCACTTCGGCGAGGAATTTCTGCTTCTTGTCGTCGGGCGTGCGCTCGGGCAGGCCGCGGATGATTTCGCGCGCCTGGGGCAGCTTGCCCTGGCGGGCCAGCAGGGCGGCGCGGCGGGTCTGGGCGGCCACCAGTTCGTCGGGGCCGTCGACGCGCGCGAGCCAGCGCTCGGCCGCCGTGAAGTCCTTGCGCCGTTCCGCCAGTTGCGACAGCGCAAAGTACGCCTGCGACACACCGCGCTTGCGGTCGGCGGCGTCATTGGCATCGCCGTCGGCGTCCTTGTTGGCGCTGCGGCTGCCCGACAGTTCGATGAAGCGCTTGATCGAAGTCTCGGCTGCGGCGTCCTGTTTGGCCTGCATCTGGAGGCTGCCGAGCAGCAGCCATGGCTCAGCCAGCTCGGGCCGCGACGTGGTCACTGCCTGGAGTTGCGTGGTGGCATCGTTGAAACGCCGGTCCTCGACGAGCGCGCGGGCGTAGGCAATGCGCAGGTCGGGCGTGGCCTTCGGGTTGTTGTTCAGGTAGCGCGTGACGATCGGCTCGGCGAGCGGCTGGCCGGGGTCGATCATTTCGAGCGCCAGTGCAGCGGGTGCATCGGAGCTTGGGTCGATCTCCTGGCCCTTGCGCGCGGCTTCCAGTGCGCCGGAAGCATCGCCTGCATTGAGGCGCAGCCGGCCGACGGTGGCCCAGGCCAGTCCGCCGGTGGTCGGGTTCTTCAGCTCGTCGACCAGGGCCTGTTCGACCACCGAGGCGGCCAGCTTCTTGTCGGCGGCGCGCGAGTAGTTGCGCGCGATCACGGCCATCAGCAGCGGGCGTTCGATTTGCGACGTGGCCGCCACTTCGGCGCGCAGCGGCTCGACGGTTTCGCTGATGCGGTTCAGCGCGATCAGGATCTGCAGTTCGATGCGGCGTGCATCGCGCGAAGTCGGCAGTGCTTCCTGCCAGGCGCGTGCTGCGGCGAGGGCCGCATCGCCGGAGCGCGATTGCAGGGCGATCTCGACCGCGCGCTGGAACAGCTTGCCGTCGCGCAGCCGGCGGGCGGCATCGAGCACCAGCGCGTAGCCGGAGCCGGGGTCGCCGGAGCGGGCGGTCATTTCGCCCATAAGGATTTCGTAGAACAGGTCGGCCGTCAGCGCGGAGGGCTGCGGTGCGGGTTCGCTGGCGGCCTTGGCCGTGATGGGCTTGGGCCTTGTCGAGGGCTTCGGCTGTGCCGATTGTTCGATGGTCAGCGCGGGGCCGTTGGGGGTTGCAGGAGCGGGAGATTGTGCGTGGGCGGCACAAGCCAGCAAGGCGAGAGACGCGGCCGCCGCAAGGCGGTGTCGGCGGGGCGAAAGATTCATCTGACCATAATAATCCAGGCTTTTGAACGAACCTTGCGTGGGGCTTAGTCAACGCCGCATTTGCCGGAGATTTACTTTTCATGCCTGAGCTTCCCGAAGTCGAAGTCACCCGTCGCGGCTTTGCCGACCGCATTGCGGGCGCGCGCATCGACGCAGTGCGCATCGGCAAGCCTCTGCGCTGGGCCCTGATGGTGCTGCCCGAGGCGCTGGTCGGGCGGCAGGTGCACGAGGTGCGGCGGCGCGGCAAGTACCTGCTGATCGATCTCGATCGCGGCATCCTGCTGCTGCACCTGGGCATGTCGGGCAGCCTGCGTTTCGACGCAGCATTGCCGCCGCCTGGGCCGCACGATCATTTCGACCTGGTCACCGATCGGGGCACGCTGCGGCTCAACGACCCGCGCCGCTTCGGCGCCGTGGTCTACGTGGAGGACGAGGCCGCCCCGTGGGCCATCAAGCTGCTTGGCGGCCTTGGCATGGAGCCGCTGGGCGATGCCTTCGATCTCGACGCCTTCCACGCCGGCCTGAAGAAGCGAAAGAGCGCCGTCAAGCAGGTGCTGCTGGCGGGCGACGTGGTGGTGGGCGTGGGCAACATCTACGCTTCGGAGGCGTTGTTCCAGGCGGGCATCCGGCCGACGCTGTCGGCGGCGCGCATCAGCCGTCCGAGGGCGGCCAAGCTTCATGCGGCTGTGCGCGAAATCCTGGCCCGGGCGGTGGAGAAGGGCGGCAGCACGCTACGAGATTTCTCCAATGTGGACGGACAAAATGGCTATTTCCAGCTTGAAGCGACCGTTTATGGCCGTGCCGGCGAGCCCTGTCGGGTTTGTGCAACGCCGATCCGGCAGCTGCGCCAAGGGCAGCGCTCCACCTACTATTGCCCCAATTGCCAGAAGTAGGCGCCGGGTCCAGATGCCGGATTCAGACGTGGATCTCAGGAGAAACAATTTGGAGACGTTGGTTGTTCGCCTCCCGATGCTATATTTGTAAATTGTTTCTTACATATTTCCCTTGAGCCGCTCCTTCAACCAACAACTCGATCAGCACGGTGCGTGGCGGAGCAATTTCGCCCACCGGCTGCAGTGGCTGTCCCGCTGGCTGACCGAGAACGAGCTGCTCGACCAGGCAGTGGCGGAGCGCCTGCGCGGGCTCGAAACGCAGATCCGCACCAGCAAGGTCATGGTCGCCTTCGTGGCCGAGTTCTCGCGCGGCAAGTCGGAGCTGATCAACGCGATCTTCTTCGCCGGCTACGGGCGGCGCATCATGCCCGCGAGCGCCGGCCGCACGACGATGTGTCCGACCGAGCTGGGCTACGACGCCGCGCTCGCGCCCAAGCTGCGCCTGCTGCCAATCGAAACCCGCTTGGAGCCACACTCGCTGGCCCATTGGCGCGAAAAGCCAATGCGTTGGACCGAGATCGCCATCGACGTCGGCAACGCCGAGCATCTGGCGCAGGCCATGAGCAAGGTGGCCGAGGTGCGCTGGGTCGCCAAGGATGAAGCGCGCACGCTGGGCTTCTGGAACGAGGACACCCCCGACGACAACCCGGTGCAGGACGCTGAAGGCCGCGTCGAAATCCCGCGCTGGCGCCATGCGGTGCTGAACATGCCGCACCCGCTGCTGGAGCAGGGGCTGGTGATTCTCGACACCCCGGGCCTGAACGCGATCGGCGCCGAGCCCGAACTCACGGTGAGCCTGATTCCGCAGGCGCACGCCGTGGTCTTCATCCTGGGCGCCGAAACCGGCGTGACGCGCTCCGACCTTTCCATCTGGCGCGAGCACCTGATCACCGAGGACGAAGGCAACGACACGCGCTTCGTGGTGCTCAACAAGATCGACACGATGTGGGACACGCTGAGCACGCCCTCGCACATCGAGCAGCAGATCGAACGCCAGCGCGAAGGCGCGGCCCGTTTGCTCGAAGTGCCGCTGGCGCAGGTGCTGCCGGTGTCCGCGCAAAAAGGGCTGCAGGCCAAGATCCAGCACGACGGCCAGCTGTTGCAGGCCAGCCGCCTGCCGGCGCTCGAATCGTTGCTGGCCGAAGGCGTGCTTGGCAAGCGCGAAACCATGCTGCGGCTCGCGGTCGACGCGGGCATGACCGCGCTGCGCGCCGAGGCCGAACGCATCCTGAAAGTGCGCCAGCGCGACCTGGCCGAGCAGGCGCTCGAACTGCAGGGGCTGCGCGGCAAGAACGTCTCGGTGATTCGCCACATGCGTGCGCGCATCGACCAGGAACATGCCGAGTTCGAAGGCAGCAACACGCGCATCCTGGCGCTGCGCTCGGTGCAGGGCAAGCTGCTGCGCGAGGTGTATGCCGTGCTCGGCCGCACCGCGCTGAAAGCCGACATGGTGCGGCTGTCGGCCGCGCTCAAGCGGCCCGGCGTCAAGTTCAACGTCCGCAAGGTGTACGGCGAGACTTTCGATTCGCTGCGCAACAACCTGCGCGAGGTGCAGGCGACCACGGCGGAGATCCAGTCGATGCTGCACGCCACCTTCCGCCAGTTGAATGCCGAGCAGGGCTTCACCCTGCAGGCGCCGGCCGAGCCCGATCTGACGGGCTTCGAGCAGGAGCTTGGGCAGATCGAGCGCAGCCACATCCACTACCTGGGCGTGGGCAACCTGCTGAAGCTCGCGCAGGCCGATTTCTGCGACAAGCTGGTTCGCGCGCTGGCCAGCCGGCTGCGGCTCGTCAATGAGGCGGCCATGACCGAGGTCGAGCGCTGGAGCAAGGGCGCGAGCGCGCAGATCGATGCGCAACTCAAGGAGCGCCGCCGTAACTTCAGCAAGCGCATCGAGGCCATTGAGCGCATCCAGAGCGCGGCGGGCAACCTCGACGAACGACTGATCGAACTTGCTGCGCAAGAGAGCAATCTCGCCGAGCTTCATGTGCAGCTGCGCGAGTTCACTTCGCTGATCGCGCAGCACGGAAAGCCGCAGGTCGCGGCCACTGTCGGCGAACTGCGTGCGGCCTGAAGCTTCCGCCTCCACGGCGGTTGCTGGCTTGCAATTGCCCCCGGATTTCGCTGCGCAGATCGTGAGCTGGCAACGCAGCCACGGGCGCAGCCAGCTGCCGTGGCAGAACACCCGCGACCCGTACCGCGTGTGGCTGTCGGAGGTGATGCTCCAGCAGACGCAGGTGACGACGGTGCTCAGCTACTTCGCGCGTTTTCTCGAACGCTTTCCCGACGTGAAGGCGCTGGCCGCCGGCACTGAGGACGAGGTGTTCGGGCTCTGGAGCGGGCTGGGCTACTACAGCCGCGCGCGCAACATGCATCGCTGCGCGCAGGAAGTCGTCGCGCGCTTCGGCGGCGAGTTTCCGCGCACTGCCGCCGAGCTCGTCACCTTGCCCGGCATTGGCCGCTCGACCTCGGCCGCCATTGCCGCCTTCTGCTTCGGCGAGCGCGTGGCGATCCTCGACGGCAACGTGAAGCGCGTGCTGACGCGCGTTCTCGGCTTTGCGGGCGACATGTCTTCGACGGCGCAGGAGCGTGCGCTGTGGGATCTGGCAACGCAATTGCTGCCGCCGGCAGAGCAGAAGGAAGCCATCGCGAGCTACACGCAAGGCGTGATGGACCTGGGCGCCACGGTGTGCCTGCCGCGCAAGCCGAGCTGCATGATCTGCCCGGTCAACAAGACCTGCGCGGCCCTGCGGGAAGGCGCGCCGGAGCGCTACCCCGTCAAGACCCGCAAGCTCAAGCGCAGTGCCCAGTCGCTCTGGCTGCTGCTGGCGCACGACGCGCAAGGCCGTGTGTGGCTGGAGAAGCGGCCGTCGAAGGGCATCTGGGCCGGGCTCTATTGCCTGCCCGTGTTCGACAGCCGCGAAGATCTTCTTGCCGCACTGCCGACGGCCGCGCGACGCGGCGTGCAGGACCTGCCGGCCTTCGTGCATGTGCTGACCCACAAGGACCTTCACCTGCATCCGGTGCAGCTTCAGGGCAGCCAGCCGCAAGGCGATGGCGCGCGCTGGGTCGAGGCCGAGGAGTGGGGCCGGCTGGGCCTGCCGGCGCCGATGCGCAAGCTGCTGGAGAGCAGCGCGGCTTGGTCAGCCGATCTTTAGTCGGCCAACCAGTCAGCTCGCGTCGAGCTCGCGGTGCCGCTTGAGCGCACCCCAGCGCGCACCGAACGAGCGCGCAAGCTGCTCGACCAGGAACACCGAACGGTGCTGCCCGCCAGTGCACCCGATGGCCACCGTCACATAGCTGCGATGGTCGCGCGCCAGTGCATCGAGCCAATGCGTGAGGAACTGTTCGATGTCGTTGTACATGCGGGCCACGTCGTCGTGCTCGCGCAGCCATTCGATCACCGGCTCGTCGCGGCCCGTGAGCGGGCGCAGCGCGGGCACGTAGTGCGGGTTTGGCAGCATGCGCACGTCGAACACGTAGTCCGCATCGAGCGGCACGCCGCGCTTGAAGGCGAACGATTCGAACACCAGCGTCAACGCACTCTGCGGCGCGGAGATCAGCGACTTGATGTAGCTCTGCAGCTGCGCCGGCCGGATCAGGCTGGTGTCGATCACGTCGGCGCCGTCGCGCAGGTCGGCCAGCAATTCGCGTTCGAGCTCGATGGCCTGCATCAGCACGCGGTGCTGCTCAGGCACGTCGGTGCGGCCTTCCTGGCGCGAGAGTGGGTGGCGGCGGCGGGTTTCTGAGTAGCGGCGCAGCAGGGCGTCGGTGGTCGCGTCGAGGAACAGCGAACGCAGCGAGATCCCGCCGTCGCGCCGCAGCGCTTCGAGCTGCTGCGGAACGATCGGCAGCGAGACGCCGCTGCGCACGTCCATGGCAATGGCCACGCGCGGCGTCTGCTGTTCGTGCTGCAACGCGATGAAGGACGTCAGCAGTTCGGGCGGCAGGTTGTCGACGCAGTAGTAGCCCGCGTCTTCCAGCGCATGCAGGGCCACCGACTTGCCTGAGCCCGACATGCCCGTGATGAGCACGAGGTCGAGGTTCATGGCGCGGTCACCGAGGTCTTGTGGCCGAGCATTTCGCGTGCGTGCGCGAGCGAAGTCTGCGAGACCTTCTCGCCGCCCAGCATGCGGGCGATTTCCTTGGCGCGGTTGTCGTCGTCGAGGCGCGACACGCCGCTCTCGGTGCGCGGGCCGTCCTTGCCGGCTGCTGCCGTCTGGCGCTTGGCCACCACGAGGTGATGGTCGGCGCAGGCGGCCACCTGGGGCAGATGCGTCACGGCGAGCACCTGGCGGTCGCGGCCGAGCTGCTTCATGAGGCGGCCGACGGTCTCTGCGACCGCGCCGCCGACGCCGGCATCGACCTCATCGAAGATCAGCGTCTGCGCCGCGCCGAGCTGGCTGGTGGTGACGGCGATGGCCAGCGCAATGCGCGACAGTTCTCCGCCCGAGGCCACCTTGCCGATGGCGCGCGGCGTGCTGCCGGTGTGGCCGGCCACGAGGAAGGCCACGTCTTCGAGGCCGGCGCGGCTGGGCTGCGCCAGCGGCTGCAGCTCGACGTCGAAGCGTCCGCCCTGCATGCCGAGACCCTGCATCGCATCGGTGACGGCTTCAGCGAGGCGCGGCGCAGCCTGCTTGCGGACCTTGCCGAGCGCCTTGGCTTCCTTCATGTAGGCCTGTTGTGCGTTTTGCTCGGCGCGCTCAAGGCCTTCGAGATCGCTTTGTGCATCCAGCGCCTGCAGCTCGGCCTGCCAGCCGGCCAGCAGCGCCGGCAGTTCGGCGGGCGGGCGCTTGTAGCGGCGCGCGAGCGACATCCAAAGGCCCATGCGCTCGTCCAGCTCGGCCAGGGTTTGCGGGTCGGTGTCGGCATCGCGCAGGTAGCCGTGCAGCGTGTGGGCAGCATCGGAGGCCTGGGCCACGCAGGAGGCGAGCACTTCGCCCAGCGCGCGGAACTCGGGCTCGATGTGCTCGCAGTTCTGCAGCAGCGTGAGCGCGCGCGCAAGCGCGGGGAGGGCGCCGTTGTCGTCGTCTTCCAGTGCCTGGCTGGCGCCCTGGGCCGCGTCGATCAGGGCCTGCGCGTTGGAGATGCGCGAGTGGTTGGTTGACAGCTCTTCCCACTCGTCGACGCCCGGTGCGAGCTTGGCGACTTCGGAGATCTGCCATTGCAGCCGCTCGCGTTCGCGCTGCAGCGAGTCTTGCGCCGAGCGCGCGTGTTCGAGCGCGGAAAGCGCCTGCCGCCAGCTTTGCCACGCGGCGTCGAGCGCATCGGTGCGCACGCCTGCATAGGCGTCGAGCAGGCCGCGCACGGCCTCGGGCCGCGTCAGGCTTTGCCAGGCGTGCTGGCCGTGGATGTCGAGCAGGCGGTCGCCAAGCTCGCGCAGCTGCGTGGCCGTGGCCGGGCTGCCATTGATCCAGCCGCGGCTGCGGCCCTGCAGATCGACGGTGCGGCGCAGCAGCAGCGCGTCGCCGGCTTCGAAGCCGCCTTCGTCGAGCCATGTGTCCAGGGCCGGGTCGGCGTCGAATTCGGCGCTCACGTCGAGCCGCTCGGCGCCTTCGCGCACCGCACCGGCGTCGGCGCGATTGCCCAGCGCCAGTTGCAGCGCGTCGATCAGGATGGATTTGCCCGCGCCGGTTTCGCCGGTCAATACCGTGAAGCCGCCGGACAGGTCGAGTTCGAGTGATCGCACGATCACGAAGTCGCGCAGTGCGATGCGTCGCAGCGCCATTTCAGGAGCCCCCTTCGTTCCAATGAAGTTTCTTGCGCAAGGTGTCGAAATAGCTCCAGCCGCGCGGGTGCAGGAAGCGCACTCGAAAGTCGGAGCGGCGCACCACCACGCGGTCGCCGATGGCGAGCGAGGCCAGCGACTGCATGTCGAAATTGGCGCTGGCGTCGCGTCCGCCCACCAGCTCGATCACGATCTCGTCGGCATCGGGCAGCAACACCGGGCGATTCGAGAGCGTGTGCGGCGCGATCGGCACCAGCACCCAGCCCGGCACGGCCGGATGCAGGAGCGGCCCGCCGGCCGAGAGAGCGTAGGCCGTCGAGCCTGTGGGCGTGGCGATGATCAGGCCGTCGGCGCGCTGGTTAGCCACGAAATGGCGGCCCACTGACACGCGCAACTCGACCATGCCGGAGGTGGCGCCGCGGTTGACGACCACGTCGTTCATGGCGAGCGCGTCGAACACCGAGGCGCCGTCGCGCACGACCTGCGCATGCATCAGGCTGCGGTGGTCTTCCTCGTACTCGCCGGCCAGCATCGGGATCAGCGTGGCCTGGTAGTTGTCGAGCGGGATGTCGGTGATGAAGCCGAGCCGGCCTCGATTGATGCCGATCAGCGGGATGCCGTAGCTGGCGAGCTGCCGGCCGATGCCGAGCATGGTGCCGTCGCCGCCGACTACCAGGCCGAGGTCGCAGCGCTGGCCGATTTCCTCGACGCTCAAGGCTTCGTAGCGTGGATGGGCGGGGGCGCCGTCATCGTCTTCCTCGCAGGTCGAGCGCTCGACGAACACTGTGCAGCCTTGCGATTCGAGGAAGGCGCCAATGCCTTCCATGACGCCGTCGCGCGAGTCCGCCTGCGCCCGGGCGCCGGAAGCCTGGTATTTGCCGATCAGGGCGACGTGACGAAAGCGAGAGGTCATATCTCACAAATTACAACACTAAAATCTTGCAATGCTGGACGACCGTGCCAAGTTGCTGCTCAAGACGCTCGTCGAGCGCTACATCGCCGACGGGCAACCCGTCGGCTCGCGTACGCTGTCGCGTTCCTCGGGGCTCGATCTGTCGCCGGCGACCATCCGCAACGTCATGTCCGACCTCGAGGCGCTGGGGCTGATTGCCAGCCCGCACACATCGGCCGGCCGCATTCCGACGCACCGCGGCTATCGCCTCTTCGTCGACACCATGCTGACCGCGCAGCGCGAGCAGATGAGCACGCCGAGCCTCGCGCCCGACCAGCCTCAGAAGGTGATCGCCAATGCGGCGCACCTGCTGTCGAACCTGTCGCAGTTCGTCGGCGTGGTGATGGCGCCGCGGCGCGCTTCGGTGTTCAAGCAGATCGAGTTCCTGAAGCTCTCCGACCGGCGCCTGCTGGTGATCATCGTCTCGCCCGATGGTGACGTGCAGAACAGGGTGATCTTTCCGGAGGCTGACTATTCGCAATCGCAGCTTGTCGAGGCGTCGAACTACATCAACGCGCACTATGCGGGCCTGACCATCGAGCAGGTGCGCGATCGTCTCCAGTCCGAGGTCGAAAAGCTGCGCGGCGAGATCGCCGCATTGATGCAGGCGGCGGTGCAGGTCAGTTCCGAAGTGCTGAACGAGGCGCAGGAAGACGACGTCGTGATCTCGGGCGAGCGCAATCTGCTGGCGGTGAGTGATTTCTCCAGCGACATGGGGCAACTGCGCCGGGCCTTCGAGCTCTTCGAGCAGAAGGCCCAATTGATGCGCCTGCTCGACGTGTCGAGCAAGGCCGAAGGGGTGCGCATCTTCATCGGCGGGGAGAGCCAGGTGGTGCCCTTCGAAGAGCTCTCCATCGTCAGTGCCAACTACGAGGTCGATGGACAGGTCGTGGGCACGCTGGGCGTGATCGGGCCGACGCGCATGCCCTACGAACGCATGATCCAGATCGTCGACATCACATCGCGCCTGGTGAGCAATGCGCTGAGCCATCGCAAGTAGGCGCCGCGGCGCGAATAGAATCGGGCCGCGTGGGCCGTTAGCTCAGTTGGTTAGAGCAGCGGACTCATAATCCGTTGGTCGATGGTTCAAGCCCATCACGGCCTACCACCGCTTCTTGTTTTTGCCCGTTTTCGGAACGAGCCTCAGAACAGGCTATAATCGAAGGCTCAGCGGCTGTAGCTCAGTTGGATAGAGTACTTGGCTACGAACCAAGGGGTCGTGGGTTCAATTCCTGCCAGCCGCACCATCTCCAGAAATGCCCGGAAGATTCATCTTCCGGGCATTTTTCTTTTGCGCCTTCGCATGGATTCGGCCGGGCAAATGCAGAAAGGGTCGAAGAAAGCGGGCTATAATTGCGAGCTGTGCGGCTGTAGCTCAGTTGGATAGAGTACTTGGCTACGAACCAAGGGGTCGTGGGTTCAATTCCTGCCAGCCGCACCATTACAAGAAAAGCTCGCAACGAAAGTTGCGGGCTTTTTTCATTTGGAGGATTCTGCTTTGAGCAAGGCATTCACCAAGGAAACAGACTCTGACGGGGATGACGACGGCGCCGATGGCGCGTTGCCTCCGTTGCCCGCAGGCAGCAAGAACTACATCACCCCCGAAGGCTACGCGCGCCTGCGCGACGAGCTGCTGCAGCTGATGGACGAGGAGCGGCCGAAGATCGTCGAAACCGTGCATTGGGCAGCCAAGAATGGTGACCGCTCCGAGAATGGCGACTATCTCTACGGCAAGAAGCGCCTGCGCGAGATCGATCGCCGTATCCGTTTTCTCACCAAGCGCCTCGAAATCGCGGAGGTCACCGATCCCTCGGTGCACCACGGTCGTGATCAGATCTTCTTCGGTGCCACCGTTCGCTATGCCGACGAGACGGGCGACGAGCGCAGCGTCACGATCCTCGGCATCGACGAAGCGGAGAGCGCTAAGTCGCAGGTCAGCTGGATTTCGCCGATTGCTCGGGCGCTGCTGAAGTCGCGCGAAGGCGACGTGGTGAAGCTCGTCACACCGGGTGGGGCGCACGAGGTCGAGATACTGTCGGTGAGCTATCCGGAGCCGCGCCCAGCCGCGGCGTAGCGGCGTCTCAGGGGGCGGGAACCGTCCTCGATGCGGTAAGCACCGACGCGGTGCGTCGGGCCGCGCGCAACACCGCATCCAGGTGCGTGCGGTCGCGCACGGCGATCACGAAACGCAGGTCGGTCGAATCCTGCGGGGTTTCGTCGGCCATTTCCACATGCGTGATGTCTGCTTCCGCATCGGCCAACGTGGCTGCGACCCGCGCCAGCACGCCCTTGTCGTTGCGCACGGTGATGACCACCCCGGTTTCGAAGGCGCGTGTAGGTTCATCTGCCCATTCGACGGCGAAGAAGCGTTCGCTGTCTTTGTGGCGCAACCGCTGGCCGACGCCGCAGTCTTCCGTGTGCACCACCAGGCCTTCGCCATGGCCGAGGTAGCCGACGATCTGGTCGCCAGGAATCGGCCGGCAGCACAGTGCAAAGCGCACTGACGAGTTCTCGCTGCCGTCCAGTGTGACCGCGCCCTGCGACACAGTTTCGTGCGAGATGAAGCGCTCGCGGCTCAACAGCAGCGCGTCGGGCCGTTCGCCCAGCTCGGAGAGCATTGCGACCAGTCGTTTCGCGACGATGCTGGCAATGCGCTTGCCCAGGCCAATGTCGGTCAGCAGTTCGGAGCGGGTGCGGTTGCCGGTGAAGCGCAGCAGCTTCTCCCACAGCGCCTGATGTTCCTCGTCTTCCTCGGGCAGCTTGCTCAGGCCTTCGGCGCGCAGCGCCTGCGCGAGCAGCTTTTCGCCCAGGCCTTCGGACTCGGCGTGCGCCAGGGTCTTCAGATAGTGGCGGATCTTGGAACGCGCCCGGCCGGTTCGCACGAAGCCCAGCCAGGCCGGGTTGGGCGTCGACACTGGCGCGGTGATCACCTCGACCACATCGCCGTTCTTGAGCTCGGTGCGCAGCGGCACCTGGTCGCCGTTGATGCGCGCGGCCGAGGTGTGGTCGCCGATGTTGCTGTGAATGGCGTAGGCAAAGTCGACCACCGTGGCGCCGCGGGGCAGCGCCATGATCTGGCTCTTGGGCGTGAACACATAGACCGCGTCCGGAAACAGGTCGACCTTGACGTGGTCCCAGAACTCGGCGGCGTCGCGTGTTTCGTCCTGGATGTCGAGCAGCGATTGCAGCCACTTGGTGCCCAGTCGATCGTTGCTGGCCGCGTTCGGCTCGGCCGCCTTGTACAGCCAGTGTGCAGCCACGCCCGACTCGGCCACCACATGCATCGCCTCGGTCCGAAGCTGGAACTCGACGCTCACGCCGGCCGGGCCGACGAGCGTGGTGTGCAGCGACTGGTAGCCGTTGAGCTTGGCGATCGCGATGTGGTCCTTGAACTTGCCCGGCAGGGGCTTGTACATCTGGTGCAGGATGCCCAGGCCGGTGTAGCAGGCGATCACGTTCGGCACGATCAGGCGGAAGCCGTAGATGTCGGTCACCTGGGCGAAACTCAGGTGCTTTTCTTCCATCTTGCGGTAGATCGAATAGAGCGTTTTCTCGCGCCCCGCAATGCGCAGCGTCATGTTGGCTGCGGCAAAGGCGGTTTCGACCTCGCGCTGCACCTTCTGGATCAGGTCGCGACGTCGGCCGCGCGCCTTGGCCACGGCCTTCGACAGCGTGGCATAGCGCCACGGTTTCAGATGCCGGAACGACAGTTCCTGCAGCTCGCGGTAGGTCTGGTTCAGCCCGAGGCGATGCGCGATGGGCGCGTAGATCTCCAGCGTTTCGCGCGAGATGCGGCCCCACTTTTCACGCGGCGCATCGGCCAGCGTACGCATGTTGTGCGTGCGGTCCGCCAGCTTGACCAGGATCACGCGCACGTCGCGCGCCATGGCCAGCAGCATCTTGCGGAACGACTCGGCCTGGTTTTCTTCGCGGGTGTTGAACTGCAGCTTGTCGAGCTTGGTCAGCCCGTCGACCAGTTCGGCCACTGGGGCGCCAAAGCGCTCGATGAGTTCGGGCTTTGTGACGCCGCAGTCTTCGATGGCGTCGTGGAGCAGGGCGGCCATCAGCGCCTGCGCATCGAGCTTCCACTCGGCGCATTGCGCCGCCACGGCGATGGGGTGGGTGATGTACGGCTCGCCGCTGTTGCGCAGCTGTCCGAGGTGGGCCTCGTCGGCGAAGCGGTAGGCGCGGCGGACCAGCTCGGTGTCTTCAGGGCTCAGGTAGTCGAGACGCGCGGTCAGTGCGGCAAAGCTTGCGGCGGCCGCGTTCAGCGCAGCCGGACTCGGCTTCGGCGTGCCCTTGGGGGCATGGGACTGAGATTTGGCTACCGCGCTCATGGCTACCACTTTAGCGTGACCGCTGTATGGACGCGTTCAGGCATAAAAAAAGCACCGCTTTGCGGTGCCTTTTCGTTGCAGGGCTGCGTCAGATCAGCCCGGCACCTTCTTGAGCATTTCGAGGCCGATCTTGCCTTCGGCGATTTCGCGCAGGGCGGTCACGGCGGGCTTGTTCTTGCTCTCGATCTTGGGGGCATGGCCCTGGCTCAGCATGCGCGCACGGTACGTGGCGGCCAGGACGAGCTGGAAACGGTTCGGGATATTGACGAGACAGTCTTCGACGGTGATGCGGGCCATGATGAGAATCTTTCTGTCTGTGAGCGGATGAACTCGGATATCAGGGGATGTTCAGTGCGGCGAATGTGTCGGCACGTGCACGGCGCTGTGCGGAATACCGGAGCCGCTGAGCGTGGACGATCGCCTTGAGATCGAAAAGCGCGCGCTCAAATAACTCGTTGATTATAACGAAGTCGAATTCCCCCGCCCGAGCCATCTCTTCGGCGGCGTTCTTCAGGCGCAATTCGATGACCGAGGCGCTGTCTTCGCCGCGCCGTTCGAGGCGGGAGCGCAATTCTTCCCAGCTGGGCGGCAGGATGAAGATCATGACCGCGTTGGCAAAGGTCTTGCGGATCTGCAGCGCGCCCTGGAAGTCGATTTCGAGGATGACGTCGGCCCCCTGGGCGATCCGCTCCTCGATGGCCCTCTTGGAGGTGCCGTACCGGTGGCCGTGCACATGGGCCCACTCCACGAAGCCGTCCGCCGCGATCAGGGCATCGAACTCCGTCGGCGAGGCAAAAAAGTACTCGCGACCGTGCTTTTCCTGCCCGCGCGGCGACCGGGTCGTGTGCGAGACCGAGGGCTGCACGGCCGAATCGAGCTCCATGAGCGCCTTGACCAGGCTCGATTTGCCGGCCCCGCTGGGCGCGGCCACCACGAAGATATTGCCGGGGTAATCCATTCTTTCGCTCGTCGTCATTCGATGTTCTGCACCTGCTCGCGCATCTGCTCGATCAGGACCTTCATGTCCACGCCGATGCGCGTGAGCTCCAGCGCCGCCGACTTCGAGCCCAGGGTGTTGGCCTCGCGGTGCAGCTCCTGGATCAGGAAGTCGAGGCGCTTGCCGATTTCTCCGCCCTTCTTGAGCAGCCGCTCGATCTCGTCGAGATGCGAATTCAGCCGGGTGAGCTCCTCGGCCACATCGATGCGGATCGCAAAGGCGGTGGCTTCGGTCAGCGCGCGGTCCTGGGCGGCTTCAGGCAGCGTGCCGCCCGTGCCGGCGGTCAGGCCCATGGCCTCCTGCCAGCGCTCCAGGAAGCGGGTGCGCTGCTGTTCGACCAGCTGCGGCACCAGCGGGCCCGCCTGCAGCACCAGGGTGCGCAACTGGCCCAGATGGGCTTCGAGCATCTTGGCCAGCCGCGCGCCTTCGCGCTGGCGGGCCGACATCAGGCCTTCGAGCGCCTTGCCGGCGACATCGAGCAGGTCGGGGCCCCAATCGCCGCGGGCGGCGCTGTCGCCGCCAGCCAGGCGCAGCACGTCGGCCACACTCAGGTCGCGGGCACTGGGCAGCCAGGCCTTGATGCTGTCCTGCACCCCGTTGAGCCGCTGGAGCAGCTTGACGGAGGGCTCGACCACACCGGCCTGGGCCGTGTTCTCGATGGCGGCCCGCACTTCGACCTTGCCGCGCTTGAGCTTGCCCGTGAGCAGCTCGCGCAGCGCGGTTTCATGCTGGCGCAGCTCCTCCGGCAACTTGAAGGTGAGATCGAGGAAGCGGCTGTTGACCGAGCGGATTTCTACCCCGAGCCGACCCGCGGCGGAAGGCCGTGCCTCGGCTTCGGAGTGGCTGCCTGCGGACCCGTTCTGGCCGCTGGCGTAGCCGGTCATGCTGTAAACTGGCATTGCGCCTCACTGTGGTTTTGCTTGCATGCACCGAGGCGTCGGCACGGCGTTCGCTTGCCGCACCATCGCCTTCGGGCGAAACTCCCGGATTATGTCAAAGGTCAAGCCTACGCCCCTGTTGCCCGATACGGTCATTGGTGGTTACCGCGTTGTACGCCGGCTTTCCGCAGGTGGGTTCGGTGTCGTCTATCTCGCCATCGACCCCAGCGGACAGCAGGTGGCCATCAAGGAATATCTGCCGTCCTCGCTTGCCACGCGGGGGCCTGGCGAGCTCGCGCCGCAGGTGCCGCCGGAGAAGCTGTCCCTCTACCGGCTGGGGCTCAAGAGCTTCTTCGAAGAGGGCCGCTCGCTCGCGCAGATCTCGCACGCCTCGGTGGTCAGCGTGCTCAATTTCTTCCGCGAGAACGAAACCGTCTACATGGTCATGAACTACCTGGAGGGCGCGACCCTGCAGGATTTCGTGGTCACGGCGCGCGACCTGAAGAAGCAAAAAGTGTTTCGCGAGTCGACCATCCGTTCGCTGTTCGACGAGATCCTGCGCGGCCTGCGCATCGTCCACCAGTACAAGATGCTGCACCTGGACATCAAGCCGGCCAACATCTTCGTCACCGACGACGACCGCGCCGTGCTGATCGACTTCGGCGCCGCGCGCGAAGTGCTCAGCAAGGAAGGCATCTTCATCCGCCCGATGTACACCCCCGGCTTTGCGGCCCCCGAGATGTACCGGCGCGACTCGTCGATGGGCCCGTGGACCGACATCTACGCCATCGGCGCATGCATCTACGCCTGCATGCAGGGTTATCCGCCCAATGACGCGCCGCGGCGCATCGAGAAAGACCGGCTCAGCCTGTCGCTGTCGCGCCTGCGGGGCGTGTACTCCGACAACCTGATCGAGGTGGTCGAGTGGTGCATGTCGCTCGACCCGCTGTCGCGCCCGCAATCGGTCTTCGCGCTGCAGAAGGAGCTCAGCCGCGAAGGCGAGCGCCGCTACACCAAGCTCACGGTGGGCGAGAAAGTGCGCCTGTCAATCGACAACATCCGCTCTTTCGACAAGAAGAGTCTGCCCAAGGCTGCTGCGCCCACCACGCGCCCTGCATGACATCATGAAATTCTCCGTCTTCCAGGTCAGCCGCAAGGGCGGACGTCTCAAGAACGAAGACCGCATGGGCTATTGCTACACGCGGGAATCGAGCCTGTTCGTGCTGGCCGACGGCATGGGCGGCCACCCGGAAGGCGAGGTTGCGGCGCAGCTGGCGCTGCAGACCATTGCCGCGCTCTACCAGCGCGAGGCGCGCCCCGTCGTGAAGGACGCCAAGGCCTTCCTGGCCGAGTCGGCCATGGCCGCGCATCAGCAGATCATGCGTTACGCGAGCCACAAGGCCATGCTCGACACGCCGCGCACCACCGTCGTCGCGGCCGTGCTCCAGGGCACAACCGCGACGTGGATGCACTGCGGCGATTCGCGCCTGTACGTCGTGCGCGACGGCCGCCTGCTGGTGCGCACGCGCGACCACTCGCACGCCGAACGCCCCAAGCCGCACGGCTCCGACATGCCCGTCAACCGCAATCTGCTGCTGACCTGCCTCGGCTCGCCGACCACGCCGCTGTTCGACGTCTCGGCGCCGCTGCAGCTGCAGCGCGGCGACCGCATCATGCTGTGCTCCGACGGCGTCTGGGGCGTGCTCGACGACGAACTGATCGTGCACACCCTCTCGTCCGACAAGCCCGTGTCCGACGCCGCCCCCGATCTCGCCGAGATGGCCTTGCGCAAGGGCGGTGCCCACAGCGACAACGTCACGCTGATCGCGCTCGAATGGGAAATGCCCGACAGCACGGGCGACGATCGCAGCGGCGTGTCTACCGAAACCATCGAAGACGGCGTGTTCGCCTCGACCATCCAGGCCGGCATGCCGTCGGACAACGAAATCGACGACCTCGACGAAGACGCCATCGAGCGCTCCATCGCCGAAATCAACGAAGCCATTCGCCGTTCCGCTGCACGCAAGACCTGAGCGCGCGGCTTTTCTCTTTCTTTTCTGTTCTCCAACAAATGACTGCTTTCACACGAAGCGGCGGCCGCGCCGCCGACCAGCTGCGCCCGGTGCGCATCACCCGCGGCTTCACCATCCACGCCGAAGGCTCGGTGCTGATCGAGTTCGGCCAGACGCGCGTGCTGTGCACCGCCTCGGTCGAAGAGAAGGTGCCGCCGCACAAGAAGGGCAGCGGCGAAGGCTGGGTCACCGCCGAATACGGCATGCTGCCGCGCGCCACGCACACCCGCAGCAGCCGCGAGGCGGCCAAGGGCAAGCAGACCGGCCGCACGCAGGAAATCCAGCGCCTCATCGGCCGCTCGATGCGCGCCGTGTTCGACCTCGCCGCCCTCGGCGAACGCACCATTCACCTCGACTGCGACGTGCTGCAGGCAGACGGCGGCACGCGCACCGCGGCCATCACCGGCGCCTTTGTCGCCGCGCAGGACGCCGTCAACAAGCTGCTGGCAGCCGGCACTCTCAAGGCCTCGCCCATCAAGGGCCACGTGGCTGCCATTTCGGTGGGCATCGTCGAAGGCACGCCGCTGCTCGACCTCGAATACACCGAAGACTCGGCCTGCGACACCGACATGAACGTCGTCATGACCGGCGCCGGCCATTTCGTCGAAGTGCAGGGCACGGCCGAAGGCGTGGCCTTCACGCGCGAAGAAATGAACATCCTGCTCGGCCTGGCCGAGAAGGGCATCGGCGAGCTCGTGACCCTGCAACAGCAGGCGCTGCTGCCATCGAACTGACCAACAGCTACTGGCGCTCGCCGAACGGGCGCCACAGCCACTTTTGACTTTTTATGAAACTGGTTCTGGCTTCCAACAACGCAGGCAAGCTCGCCGAACTCCAGCAGCTGTTTGCCGAGCTGTCCGTCACCCTGGTGCCGCAGTCGGCACTGGGCGTGGGCGAGGCTGAAGAACCCTTCCGCACCTTCGTCGAGAACGCACTGACCAAGGCGCGCCACGCCAGCGCCGCCACCGGCCTGCCGGCCATGGCCGACGACGCGGGCCTGTGCGTCGATGCCTTCGGCGGCCTGCCGGGCGTCGACACCGCCTTCTACGCCACGCAGTTCGGCTACACCAAGGGCGACGCCAACAACGTGAAGGCGCTGCTCGAACAGCTCGACGGCGTGGCCAACCGCCGCGCCGCGCTCGTGAGCACGCTGGTCGCGCTGCGCAGCCACGACGACCCCGAGCCGCTCATCGCCGTCGGCCGCGTGGTCGGCGAGATCGCGCCCGCACCCGTTGGCGACAACGGCTTCGGCTTCGACCCCGTCATGTTCCTGCCGGCCTTCGGCAAGACCTTTGCCCAGTTGCCGCCCGAAGTGAAGAACGCCAACAGCCACCGCGGCCGCGCGGCGCAGGCCATGCTGGCGTTGATGCGCGAGCGCTGGCTGTAATGGCCACCACCTTCCCGATCCTGCCGGCGCAGCCCACGGGCGCGCCGCAGGCCAACGACGTACTGCACTGGATGCGGCCCGGTCCGCTGCAGCTCAGCGCGCTGCCGCCGCTGTCGCTCTACATCCACCTGCCGTGGTGCCTGCGCAAATGCCCATACTGCGACTTCAACTCGCACGAATGGCGCGCGGCGAGCGAGGCCGAGATCGACGGCATTCCCGAGGCGGCGTACATCGACGCGCTGGTGGCCGACCTCGACGCTGCATTGCCGCTCATCTGGGGCCGTTCGGTCCACACCATCTTCATCGGCGGCGGCACGCCCAGCCTGTTTTCGCCACAAGCCATCGACCGCTTGCTGGGCGACGTGCGCGCGCGCCTCAAGCTCACGCCCGACTGCGAGATCACGCTGGAAGCCAACCCCGGCACTTTCGAGCGCAACCGCTTCCGCGCGTACCGCTCGACTGGCGTCACGCGCCTTTCGGTGGGCGTGCAGAGCTTCAACGACGAGCACCTGAAGGCGCTGGGCCGCGTGCACGACCGCGCGCAGGCCATCGCCGCCCTCGAAGAGGCCGCGAGCACCTTCGAGACCTTCAACCTCGATCTGATGTACGCGCTGCCGGGCCAGACCCTGGAAGGCCTCGACGCCGACCTGTCGCAGGCACTGGCGCTCGCGCCGCCGCACATCTCGGTGTACCACCTGACCATCGAGCCCAACACCTGGTTCGCCAAGTTCCCGCCCACGCTGCCCGAAGACGACATCGCCTACGCCATGCTCGACCGCATCACCGAGCGCACCAGCGCCAGCGGCATGTCGCGCTACGAGGTGTCGGCCTATGCGCGCGAGGGGCACCAGTGCGCGCACAACCTCAACTACTGGCAGTTCGGCGATTACCTGGGCATTGGCGCCGGCGCGCACAGCAAGCTGAGCTTTGCGCACCGCATCGTGCGGCAGGTGCGCTTTCGCGAGCCGCGCCTGTACATGGAGAACGCGCGCGCGGGGGCCGCGGTGTCGCAGAGCGACGAAGTGGCGCTGGCCGATCTGCCGTTCGAGTTCATGCTCAATGCGCTGAGGCTGAAGACGGGCTTCACGCTGCCGCAATTCAGCGAACGCACGGGGCTGGCGATGACGTCGATCCAGCGTGGTCTTGAAGAAGCAGAGCGCAAGGGGCTCGTGGCACGCGACCTGTTTCGCGTGTGGCCGACCGAGCGCGGGCTGGATTTTCTGAGCGATCTGCAGGCGATGTTCCTGCCCGATGGAGAGTAGGGCAGCGCCGTCGGCATAAAATCCACGGTTCCGGAGAGTTGGGTGAGTGGTTTAAACCAGCAGTCTTGAAAACTGCCGACGTGAAAGCGTCCGTGAGTTCTTATCTTAAGCAGAAATTTGTGCGTCTAATCTGAGGCGTACAGGTGGAGCTCTCAAGAGTGATTCATGTCAGTCGTCGCGTGCCGGTCATTTGTGCATCTAGTCGTTAATATGCTGCCCCTTTGGGGTAAACGATTGGAGTGCAATGGCGAAGCGAGGGCTGAAGAATCTTGTCCGGGAGAAAGATGTTCGCAATGGATTGCCGACATGGAGGCTGAAGACCCTGGACGGAACACCCGTTGAGGCATTCAGCGCCTTTTGTGAACACAACGTCGACTACTTGTTGAATTCCGCCGATCTCTGACCCTAGATTTCCATTGAATACTGACCCACCCGCTTTGTGAGCTTGAAGGCTTCACGGTGTGGATAAGTGCTTGGTGTTCTCCTTTTTAGGTTGAGGCTTTGCAGAATGTGTGGATCTGCCGCAGATTGCGCCGCTGTTTCCGCGATTTGGTGGCCTCGATCGCGAGCCAGGTCGCGAGCTTCTCGGCATAGGGATCGAGCTTGCTCGAGCCCGTCCGCTTGGCGTAGCGCGGCATTTCTTCGCCGCCTCGCAGGTACTTCTTTACGGTGTTGCGAGACAGGCCTGTACGCCTGGCTATCTCGCGGATGGACATCTGCTCGCGCAGGGCCCAACGTCTGATGACACTCAATGTCGCCACGTCTATCACTCCTAGGATCCCCTGCTTTAAAAAACAGCAGGGTAGGGTTTTACGTGGGTCAGTCTTAGACGGAAATTACTGCGCTAGCTGGGTCAATTTTCGACGGTAAACAACAGACCTTGATCAATCTCTGGTAATTCAATACGACCCGCGCGAACGGTGGTGGGGAATCGAGTTGGAGTTTCCTCCCGCATTGGATGAGCTTTTCGGCGTCACCAACAACAAGCAGCAAGCGCGCAACTTCTCGGAAGTGGCGGAAATGGATCTCACGTCACTCCTTGAGGGTGGGAAGAAGACGCTTTCCCAAGCCCGTGAGGAACTTGAGCTCGACGAGGACCCCAAGGCACCCTTGCTTTCGCTGGCCCACTTGATCGATAGTCGGCTAAGCCAGCTTCGTCGCCTGATTGAGCAGCAGACCAAGAACACGCGCGGCGGCCGCCGCCGCTACATTCCCGCGCCGGACAGCCCCGAGAAGGAAGCGACCGATAAGACCAAGGAGCGCCAAACGGAAGGTCACAAGGGCGGTAGCGACGCAGGTGAGAACCTCCCGCCGCAACAGAAGCAGACGGAAATTGAAACCGTGCTGCTCACGCAAGGGTTGCCTCAGGACGTTGCGCACGATCTTGCGGCGTCCACTGTCAAGGATTCTCTGAAGTACGTCTTCGTCGAGGCCGCAACTGACTCACCCGCATTCTTCTCGGTACAGCCGAAGGGCGGCGCGATCATCATCACGCTAAATACTACGCACCCAGCCTATCCGCGGTTGGTCGACGTATTGGAAAGCGGCATCGATGAAGACGCAGCGCAGGCCACTCCGGAGCAAACGATCGCGCGCCTAAATCGTGCCCTCAATGGCCTTAAGCTCTTGCTCATGGCATGGGCTCGATACGAGGACGAGCAACCAGATGGTCCCATTCGAGCACGTGCTCAAGACGCTCGCATCGATTGGGGGCGGATCGCACGCCGCTTTCTCCAAGAGGACTAGCCAGTGGTGTTGTGGGTGGGCCTCGGCACTAAGTTCGAAGCCTTGGCCGCAGGAGCTCGGGATCAGGTCGTTTTGGTCGCTCCTTTCATCAAGCAAGCCACGCTGCTTCGCTTGGTTGAGCATCTTCCTGCTTCGACGCCCGTGCTCTGCGTGACGAGGTGGCGGGTGGATGAGCTGGCGTGTAGGGTATCGGACTTGGACGTCTGGCAGACCCTTTGCGCGCGGGGCAATTCTCAACTCCTGCTGATCCGGGACCTTCACGCCAAGTACTTTCGCTTCGATGCCGATGTCATCGTTAGTTCATGCAACATCACTGGGGCTGCTCTGGGGTTCAAACAGCCTTCCAATCTCGAGATCGCGATCTCGGTCGAAGCCAATGCGCAAACAGCTGCGTTCGAGGCATACGTCGCAAGTCTTGCCGTACCGGCGACTCAAGAGATGTACAACGCGCTGCGTCGCATTCTGGAGTCATTGCCACCTATTCCGATGTCCGCCGTTGCAAGCGATGCGTCACCGCCGGATATTCTGCCTCTACCTGGCTCCAGCTCGGCTAGTCCTAATTGGTCGCACTGGCTTCCGACGTGCAGGACGCCGGAAGCGCTCTTCGATGCTTATTGTGGGCGCCTTGCCGATCTTACGCACGCTACTCGTAATGCGGCTCTGGCGGATCTTCTGCATATTGAACCGCCAGTTGGCCTCAGCCGCGACCAGTTCGAGTCCTTTGTTGCCGGAACGGTGCACTCGTCGCCGCTGATAGCAAAGCTTGCGGCCTTCGCGATAACGCCCAGGCGTTTCGGTGAAATGCGCGAACTCCTTCGAAAATTCAATCGACCTGACTCAGTGCTTGCTGATTGGCAGACCGTTATGCGGTGGTTGCTGCATTTCGCCCCCGATAGATTCTCCATGCGCGTCGCAACGTACTCGGAGATCTTTGAGGCCAAGTGGTAGTGTGCTGCCCCCTAGATATAGCCGCTTCCATCCGGCCTTTTCTTGGTCAACTACACTAGACGTCTTGGGGAAGGCTGGCCGAGCGGTTTAAGGCACCAGTCTTGAAAACTGGCGAGGGTGCAAGCCCTCCGTGGGTTCGAATCCCACGCCTTCCATACCTGATTAGATGCACATTTGTGCAACAAACCGGATGCGGGTCTGTCGCTGAGCCAGGTGGTGGTAAGTGTCAGAAATTGGTTTAGATAATCGTTCGAATCTCACACTCTCCGCCGAGACGAGTATTTTCAACACACCAGAACGCGCCGCAAGGCGCGTTTTTCATTGGGCAATGCCTATACTCTGCCGCCTCAAGCAGCCCTAACATGCCGTGAAAGCGCTTTTGGGATGGCCGGTGGTATGGCCGGCAGGAAGCGATGCCGAAGCGATCTCGTGAACTGTCTGCAACGGAGGTAGGGCGCCTGCGCGAAGAGGGCGATCACAACGTGGGCGGCATCCCTGGCCTGTATCTCCAAATCATCGACGGGTCACGCTCGTGGATCTTGCGTTACACGATTGAAGAGCCGCGGGGGGCGCTGAGAGTCAGTGATGAGAACAGTCTTGATCGAGGGAGCCGTAGGTGAAGCGTGACGTTGGTCTTGCGAGATTCCTGCTGCTTGCCGTTGTGCTTTCCGTGTCAGCGGCAACCGCTTGGCAGATCTGGTCGACTCGAAAGCATGCGCTGGCCGAGATCGACGTCGGCAACCTCAACCTGGCCAAGGCGCTGAACATCTATGCTGACGGTGTCTTCACCCAAAGCGCAGTCCTGTTGCTCGGCCTGTCCGAGCGGCTCGAGGCGGAAGGTCGCGAGCCGGAGAGCCTGCGACGCATACAGTCGTTGGTCAGAGGTCAAGAACAGTTGCTGGACCAACTCAGTGGCATCTCCATCCTTGATGCTCAGGGCGATTCGATCCTGCAATCCATGACGGGTGGACCCTCCGGCAACAGCAGTGCCGAGCGCGCTTATTTTCTGCACCATCGAAACAGTCCTTCGCGGGATTTTTTCATCGGCCCGCCCATAAAGAGCCGGTCTTCCGGAGAATGGGTGATTACTATCAGTCGGCGCCTTGAAGATCCCGATGGGAAATTCACCGGCGTGGTGGCCGTCACGCTTGCCGTCGAGAGTTTCCTGCAACCCTTTGGATCGATCGACATCGGTAGTAGCGGCGCGATTAGCTTGGCGACCACCAGCGGGCAGTTGTTGGTGCGTTATCCATACCGTGAACAGGACGTGGGCCGAGACTTCTCCAAGTCGCCGAACTTCCTTCGTCACTATGCCGATGTTGCATCGGGCACTGCGTCCTTCCGCTCGAGCCTCGACGGAATTCCGCGAATCTATGCCTTCCGCAAAAGCGATCGCTACCCGGTGGTAACTACCGTTGCACTCGGCCAGAGCGAGGCGTTGCGAGCGTGGCGGCGCCAGTCACTTCTGACGCTCAGCGTGGTTGGCGTTTTGCTCGCGACCATGGCAATGGTGGGCCGGCGTTTGATCATCAACATTCAGCATCGCGTCAGTGCAGAGGCTTCATTGATGGCTACGCGTGAAGAGCTTTTGAAAGCCAACGGCCGACTCGAACTGCTTGCGACCCAGGATCAGCTCACCGGGGTGGCCAATCGTCGTGGCTTCGATGAGACCTTGAGCTTGGAATGCCGGCGAGCCGCACGAGAAGGAGCCTCTCTTGCCTTGGTTCTCATTGATCTGGATTATTTCAAGCACTTCAATGATACCTACGGCCACTTGGCGGGCGATAAGTGTCTACAGGCCGTTGCCGCGGAACTGCAGCATTGCGCTCGCCGTCCGGGAGACCTGGTCGCGCTATGGAGGGGAGGAACTGGTTGTGATTCTGCCTCGCACTGATCTGCAGGGCGCCAAAGACGTCGCTGACCTGCTGGTAGCGCGCATCCATGCCTTGAATATTCCGCACCGCGCGAGTCCTCACGGACGCGTCACATGTAGCGCCGGGGCCTCGAGCTTTCAAGGAATCCATGCGGACGGCGTTGAGCGTCGACTTATCGAAGCTGCCGATCGCGCGCTTTACGAAGCCAAAGAGTCTGGGCGCAACAGGTCGGCGAGTTGAGTGCTGAGTATTTGTAAGCTACCGGCTGGCGCGCCGGTGCATTGGTCAGAGCGACTATTCGTCTGAGATGTAATAGTCCGCTCGAGGCCGTTGCTGACGGCTGGACCGTTTAGGGCGTGATGTCTGTGACGTGTTGAAGCAGAGCGAACGCCACGCGCCATGCGCTTCCGTCAAAGTAGTTTTTGAAGCCGAAGCGATTGGGGGAAGCGGACGAAAATTCGAACACCCGAAAGATGTGGCCATGAAGTTTCTTGATCTGATCGCGTTCTCCAGGCCTTCGATGCACGCCATACGCATCGAACTGAAGCGAGGCAACTCCAATGCAGTCGCGCACTGGCCAGTAGAGTTGGTGTCGTTATGCGCAGCTTGGCAGCAGCGATGTGCAGCCCCCGGATACCTGATGCAGCGAGGGCGCCCGAAGCGCTGGGCGGACCTGCAGGCGCACAACTGCTCGAGCTTCTCCTTGTCGAACCTGTCGCGCCCGGACGAATAAAGGTGCGCAGAAGCGCGTTGCCATCAAGGGAACCTTGCGGGCCAACAACGGGGATGCGTTGGTCACGGCCGCGGTTGCCGGGCTTGGTGTTCTTTACGAGCCCGAATTCATCGTGGCCGACGCCATTCGGCAGGGCGCACTGGAGCGCATTGCACTGGATGCCGATACGGCGGATCTCGGAGGGATCCATCTGGTCCGTGCGCCTGAGCGGGCGCCCCCAGCGAAGGTGCGCGTCGTGAGCGAATTCCTTGTCGCGGCATTCAACCCCAGTCCCCTGGACAATTTCATGATGTGCTACCTGCGCAGACGGCAATTGGACATGGCCGGGCGAGAATCGGCCACGCCAAGCCCGCTCTCTTGTCCTATCCGACTCGCCAAGCTCTCGTGACGTCCACCGAACTCAAGGGCTTCATCCTCACCCGCCACTGGCGGGATGCGCCCGCCGGCACGGAGATCGAGTACTGGCTGGCAACGGATGCGGGGCCGGTGAAAGTGGTCCTGACCTCCCAAAGCTCCGTCGCATTCGTCGCAACCCAGCACAGGGCAGCGGTAGAAGCGCACCTCGTGGCCATGCCAGGCTTGCAGATACGTAAGCTCGAGCTGAAGACTTTTCATCAGGAACCCGTCACCGGTATCTATGCGAAGCACTTCCGCCAGCTCGGCCGGTTGATGCGTGCTCTCCAGGCACAGGGCATTCCCCTGCTCGAAGCCGATGTGCGCCCGCACGATCGCTACCTGATGGAGCGGTTCATCACCGCTGGCGTGCTGGTGGAAGGAGGGCGGGCAGACCGCTCCACCATCGTCGACTGCAAGCTCAAGCCAGCGCCCGAGTTCCGGCCGGTGCTGAAGGTGGCGTCGCTGGACATCGAGACCAGCCAGCATGAGGCGCTCTATTCCATTGCGCTGGACGGTATGGCGGACCGCGTCGTCTTCATGCTGGGTGAGCCGCCATCCGGGTCGGGTGGGGCCATGGGCTTTTCGCTCATCTATTGCCCGACCCGCAAGGCCATGATCGAGAGGCTCAACGACTGGTTCGAGCGAAACGACCCGGACGTCATCATCGGCTGGAACGTCATCCAGTTCGACCTGCGAGTGCTTCAGAAGACCGCCAACGAGTGCGGGACGCAGCTCCTTCTGGGGCGGGAGCGGCGGCCCATCGAATGGCGTACCCATCCGGGCAAGCAGGGCTACCTGTTCGCGCCCATGCCCGGCCGGGTGATCATCGATGGCATCGACGCCCTCAAGGCCGCCGTGTGGAGCTTTCCCTCCTTCAGCCTGGAGACCGTCTCGCAAACGCTGCTGGGCGAGGGCAAGGCCATCGGCGACGAGTACGACAAGATGGCAGAGATCGAGCGGCGGTACCAGGAAGACAAGCCCGCGCTCGCGCTCTACAACATCCGGGATTGCGAGCTGGTCCTGCGCATCTTCGACAAGGCGAAGCTGCTGCAGTTCGTGATGGAGCGGGCCCAGACCACAGGCCTACAGGCCGACCACTTCGGTGGCTCCATCGCCGCGTTCAGCCACCACTACCTGCCGCGGATGCATCGCCAGGGCTACGTGGCGCCGAACGTGGGCGAGATTGCGAGCAAGGCCTACCCCGGCGGCTACGTGATGGACTCGAAGCCGGGGTTCTACGACTCCGTCGTGGTGCTGGACTACAAGAGCCTCTACCCCTCGATCATCCGGACCTTCCTTGTCGATCCGGTCGGCTTCATCGAGGGCTCGAATGCTGGCGACGCGACCATGCTCGTCAAGGGCCCGCAGGGGACTGTCTTCTCGCGCGAAAAGCACTGCCTGCCGGAAATCGTGACCACGCTCTGGCGCGCCCGGGACGAAGCCAAGCGGACGAAGAACGAGCCGCTGTCCCAGGCCCTGAAGCTGCTCATGAATTCCTTTGCCGGCGTGCTGGGTGCGGCCGACTGCCGTTTCTTCAATCCCAAGCTGGTGTCCGCCATCACCCTTCGTGGCCACGAGATGATGAAGCTCACGCGCGAATTCGTGGAAGACCGCAACTACGAAGTCATCTACGGCGACACCGACTCCATCTTCATCTGGCTCAGGCGTACCCACACCAACGAGAACGCGCATGCCGTTGCGACCACCTTGGTGAGAGACATCAACGCGTGGTGGACAAACTCCCTTCGCGAGGAGCACGGCCTGCAGAACTTCCTCGAGATCGAGTTCGACACCCACTACAAGAAGTTCTTCATGCCGACCATTCGCGGCTCGGACGTGGGCAGCAAGAAGCGGTATGCGGGCCTGAGCGTCGACGCCAACGGCAAGGAGGAGATGGTCTATCGCGGTCTCGAGATGGCCCGAAGCGACTGGACCCCGTTGGCGCGCCAGTTCCAGGAGGGCCTGCTTTCGCGCATCTTCCACGACGAGCCTTACAAGGAGTTCGTGACCGACTATGCAGAGGCGCTGCTGGCGGGCAAGATGGACGATCTGCTCATCTACAGGAAGCGCCTGCGCCACCGCCTCGATGCCTACCTGGTCAACGTACCGCCGCAGGTACGTGCGGCAAGGATTGCCGACGATCACAACAGTCGGGTCAACCGACCCAGGCAGTATCAGAACGGCGGCTGGATCCGGTATGTCATGACTCGCAGCGGCCCTGAACCCATGGAGATTCGTCAGTCCCGAATCGACTACGAACACTACCTGACCAGGCAGCTTCAGCCGATTGCCGATGCCATTCTTCAGCCCATTGGAGAAAGCTTCATGGCTTTGACGACGTCACAGCGCGGGCTCTTCTAGCGAGATCGAATGCAAGTGCTCAAGACCTCTTCAGCTTTTGAGGCGGCCGGTTGCCACTTCGACCGCGCGCTCCAGGAGGCAGCGAGTGCAGCCTCAGCCCCAGCGCGACCCAAGCGTAAGATTCCAGCCTCCCCCTACAGACTCAAAAGAGGTCTCGTGCCTTCAATCGTCTCGGTCAATCAGCTTTCCAAGACTTACGCGTCGGGATTCCAGGCACTCAAGCGTGTCGATCTGGATATCCACCAAGGAGAGATATTCGCGCTGCTCGGCCCCAACGGGGCGGGCAAGACAACGCTGATCAACATCATCTGCGGCATCGTCAACCCGAGCGAAGGCACGGTGCTGGCCGATGGGCACGACATCGTCACCGACTTCCGGGCCGCACGCACGAAGATCGGCCTGGTGCCGCAAGAGCTGGCCACCGACGCCTTCGAAACCGTATGGGGCACGGTGAGCTTCAGCCGCGGCTTGTTCGGCTATCCGCCGAATCCGGCCCATATCGAGAAGGTGCTTCGCGATCTTTCCCTCTGGGACAAGAAGGACACCAAGATCATGGCGCTTTCGGGCGGCATGAAGCGTCGCGTGATGATCGCCAAGGCGCTGTCGCATGAACCCCGGATTCTTTTTCTCGACGAGCCCACCGCTGGCGTTGACGTGGAGTTGCGACGCGGCATGTGGGAGATGGTGCGCAAGCTGCGGGAAAGCGGCGTCACCATCATCCTGACCACGCATTACATCGAAGAGGCCGAGGAGATGGCCGACCGCATCGGCGTGATCCGCAAGGGCGAGCTCATCCTGGTGGAGGACAAGGCCGCACTGATGAAAAAGCTCGGCAAGAAGCAATTGACGCTGAGCCTTCGGAACGCGCTGGTTGCCATTCCCGAAGCACTCGTCGACCGCTACCAGCTCGATCTGGCCGACGACGGCCACTCGCTGATCTATACCTTCGACAAGCAGGGCGACGACAACCAGATCGCCGGCCTTTTGCGCCAGCTCGGCGAGCTCGGCATCGACTTCAAGGACCTGCATTCCTCCGAAAGCTCGCTGGAGGAAATCTTTGTCAGCCTCGTGAGGGGGCAAGCATGAACATGT
This sequence comes from Variovorax multivorans, assembly GCF_051216835.1. Taxonomy (NCBI): domain Bacteria; kingdom Pseudomonadati; phylum Pseudomonadota; class Betaproteobacteria; order Burkholderiales; family Comamonadaceae; genus Variovorax; species Variovorax multivorans. The sequence continues at coordinate 317,909 of NZ_JBPJZL010000003.1, read as the reverse complement.
ACGCAATCCGCGCCATCTACCTGTTCGAGATGGCGCGCACGTGGCGCACCCTGATGCAGAGCGTGGCCTCGCCCGTGCTCTCCACGTCGCTCTATTTCGTCGTGTTCGGTTCGGCCATCGGCTCGCGCATGGTGGATGTCGACGGCATCGCCTACGGCGCCTACATCATCCCGGGCCTTGTGATGCTGTCGCTGCTGACGCAGAGCATCGCCAATGCCTCGTTCGGCATCTACTTTCCCAAGTTCTCGGGCACGATCTACGAGGTGCTGTCCGCGCCCGTCTCGTATGTCGAGGTCGTGTGCGGCTACGTCGGTGCGGCGGCGAGCAAGTCGATCATCCTCGGGATCATCATCTTGATCACCGCCCGGTTGTTCGTGTCGTACGAGATCGCGCACCCGCTGTGGATGGTGGCGTTCCTCGTGCTCACCGCGGTGACGTTCAGCCTGTTCGGTTTCATCATCGGCGTCTGGGCCGACGGCTTCGAAAAGCTGCAGATCATTCCCTTGATGATCGTCACGCCGCTGACCTTCCTGGGCGGGAGTTTCTATTCGATCAACATGCTGCCGCCGTTCTGGCAGAAGGTCTCTCTGTTCAATCCGGTGGTCTACCTGATCAGCGGGTTCCGGTGGAGCTTCTACGGCGTCTCCGACGTGAGCCTGCCGATCAGCATGAGCGTGACGCTGGTTTTCCTGGCGCTGTGCCTGGTCGCCGTGCGCTGGATCTTCAAGACCGGGTACAGGCTCAAGGTTTGATTGGGCGTGTAACTACTCGGCGGTTTCATCTTCCTCTTCGTCTTCGGCTTCTTCAGCGCGGCGAACCGTCACAAAGTTTGTAGCGTCTTCCACGAATGCCATGAGCTTTTCGTCGGGCGCCATTCCGCGTACTTCGGTCTGGATGCCGTCGCCATTCTTGTAGTCGACCTGCACCAGCGCAAAACAGGCCAGCGGCTCTTCCATTTCTCCTTCATCGCCGCCGTCGTACACGGCGACCCACCCTTCGGCGGGCATGATCTGAAGGATCTTCACGTCTTCCATCGAGTTACTCCAAGTTCAAACAAAGATTGCGCGGCGCAGCATATCCCATGGAAAGGGCCCCGAAGGGCCCAGGATCGGCACGCAGGATCAATCGCCATGCATGCAGACAAGAGAAATGCCACCCCCATTTCTAGAATTGCTGCAAAGGGGCATCCATGTCACCGCAGCTCGTTCTTGCCCACGCAAGATTGTTCGACGGCGATCGCTACTTCGGTGACGACCACCACACCATCGGGATTTCGGACGGGAAGATTTCTTCCGTCGAACGAGATGACGGCGAGGGGGCTGCAGGCCCAGACATCCGTCGCGTGAACCTTGGGGGGGCGGCTGGTGATGCCGGGCCTCATCGACGCGCACACGCATGCCACCGATCGGTGCTGTCCACGGCCAGTGCCACTTTCCCTGGAGCTCATGGCAAACGAGGACGGCTCCAGTCGAGCCGGGCGCGGCGACATGGCCGCCGGGCCTTCACCTCCCGAAGGCCGTCATCCTGCTCGCGCATAGCGGCGTGAAGCCCTCAGCCCTGCTTGCGCATCGCGAAGCACGCCCCGGCCACGAGGATGAAGGCCCCGATGATGACCTTCTGCCAGGTGCTTGGCACCCCCGCCAGGATCAGCACGTTGTTGATCAGCGTGACCAGCACCACGCCCAGCAGCGTGCCGCCCACGGTGCCGCTGCCACCGGTGATGCGGGCGCCGCCGAGGATCACGGCGGCGATCACGTCCAGTTCGTTGCCCACCAGGTCGAAAGGATTGGCCAGCCGCGTGCTCGACACATGCACGATGCCTGCGAGGCCCGACAGGAAGCCCGCGTACGCGAACACGAAGACGTGAACGGTGCGCAGGTTGTAGCCCAGCCGCTCCGCAATCGCCAGGCTGCCGCCGATGGCGTACACCGCGCGGCCGATCAGCGTGCGGTTCAGCAGCCACCAGGTCAGCACCGCCGCGCCGGCCAGCACCAGCACGGTGGCCGGCAGCACCGCATGTAGGCCCTGCGGCGTGTCGAAGCGCCAGAGCGCGAGCTTGCCGAAGGCATCCATCGGCAGCGGCACGTTCATGAAGAACACGGTGCCGACAAAGGTCAGCAGGATGCCGCGGTACAGGTACTGCGTGCCGATGGTCACGATCAGCGAAGGCGCCTTGAGCCAGTGCACCAGCAGGCCGTTGAGCACGCCGAGCACCGCGCCGCTGGCCGCACCCGCCACCAGCAGCAGCGCGATCGGCGCTTCCGGAAAATAGTTCAGCACGAGCTTGGTGATGCTGTACATCGTGAGCGCGGCAATCGCCGCGAACGATACGTCGATGCCGCCCGCGGCCAGCACGATCAGCACGCCGAGCGCGAACAGGCCCAGCACCGTGCAGGCGCGCACGATGTCGAACAGCACCGGCAACTGGAAGAAGCTCGGGTTGATCGCGCCCACCGCCAGGCTCACCAGCACGATCAGCGCCAGTGTGAAGACCGAGGGGCGCTGCGCGAGCCAGTGGCGCCAGGACGTGCGGGCCCGGGGCTCGGGCGCTGCGGGCACAGCGGTGGTGTGCGCTTGCATGGTGGAAGCCGTCATGAGAATGCGGGAGAGGGGGTGTCGGAAACCAGCGCGCGGTACAGCTCGCTTTCGGCCAGCCCTTGCGCGTCGAAGTCGTGGGCGATGCGGCCCTTGCGCATCAGCAGGATGCGGTCGCAGTTCTGCAGCAGTTCCTGCAGGTCGTCGCTGACCAGGATCACGCCCAGCCCCTGCTCGGCCAGCCGCTGCACGATGCGGTAGATGGTGTCTTTCGAGCCGACGTCCACGCCCACGGTCGGGCCGTGCAGGATCAGCACCCGCGGATCGATGGCGAGCCAGCGGCCGATGAGCACGCGCTGCTGGTTGCCGCCCGAGAGCGACTGCACCGGGCGGTCCACGTCGGGCGTGGCGATCTGCAGGTCGGCCACGGTGCGTTCGGCCAGCGCCTGGCACTGGCGCGCATCGAGCGCGCCGAAGCGCCCGCGCAGGCGGCCGAGCACGGCCGTGACGATGTTGTCGCGGATCGGCTTGTCGAGAAAGAGGCCTTCGCTGAGCCGGTCTTCGGGCACATAGCCGATGCCCTGGCGGATGCCGTCGGCCGGTGTCTTCAGCGTGATCTCTTTCGCTGCGAGCGAGATGCGGCCGCGGTCTGCGGCTTGCACGCCCGCGAGCGCCATCGCCAGCTCGTTGCGCCCCGAGTCGAGCAGCCCGGTGATGCCCAGGATCTCGCCCTTGTGCAGCGTGAAGCCCACGTCGCTGAACTGTGTGCCGCGGCCCAGCGCTTCGACCTTCAGCAGCGCGTCGCCGTCATGCGAGCGGTGGCGATAGCGCGCGCCGTCGAGCTGCTTGCCGGTCATCCAGTGCGCAAGCTCGGCCTTGGTGAAACCCTTGATCGGCCCCTGCGCGACCTTGGTACCGTCGCGGAACACGATGGCCTGGCCGCCCATGGCCATGCACTCGTCGAGCTTGTGGCTCACGAACAGCACCGCCACGCCCTGCGCGCGCAGCGCCTCGACCACGTGCACGAGGTTGTCCACTTCCTTCTGCGTGAGCGAGGTGGTGGGCTCATCCATGATGACCATGCGCGCGCGCGTGGCCACGGCGCGCGCGATCGCCACCAACTGGCGCGTGGCAATGGGCAGTTCGTCGACGCGGCGCGCCAGGAAGGCGGCGTCGGTCGGCAGCTTCACCGTCTCCAGCGCACGCACGGCCGTGGCCGCGACCGCCTTGCCGTCGAAACGGCGCGCCAGCTTGCCGCCGGTGCTCACCAGCTGCTCGCTGAGCGCGACGTTTTCGGCCACGCTCATGTTCGGCAGCAGGGACAGGTCCTGGTAGACCGTCTCGATGCCGAGCGTGAGCGCCTGAAGCGGCGACAGCGCATCGTGCGGCCTGCCGTCGATCACGATGCGGCCCTGGCTCGGCGGCTGCGCGCCCGAGATGATCTTGATCAGCGTGCTCTTGCCGCAGCCGTTCTCGCCGAGCAGGTGGTAGATCTCGCCGGCCTCGATCGTCAGGTCGATGCCGCGCAGAGCGTGCACGCCCGCGAAGCGCTTGTGCACGTCCTGCACCTCGAGAAAGACGCGGCGCCCCGCCGGCGTGGCCGGGGCGTGCGTGGCCTGCATGGAGGGCGCTGCTGCAAGGGTCATGGTTCGCAGGCTCAGAAGGCGTACTTCTTGTAGTTCTGCTTGTCGACCTCGACCCAGGCCTGGCCCGTGACGACGATGCCGACGCCCGGCCCCTTCTTGACCGAGACCTTGTTGTAGCCCGGCACGCCCATGTCGGTGCCGTCGGTGATGGTCTTGCCGTCGATCAGCATCTTGGCTGCCTTGTTCATGACGAGGCCGGCGTCCTTCGGGTCCCAGAAGGCAATGCCGCCGACCGCGCCCGACTCGAGGAACTTGGCCGCTTCGCTGGGCAGGCCCGTGCCGAACACGCAGACCTTGCCCTGCAGGCCGGCTTCTTCCACCGCGCGGCCGATGCCCAGCACGTCGAGCGACGACGAGCCCTGGAAGCCCTTCAGGTCGGGGTGCTTGCGCAGCATTTCCTTGGCCTTGCCGTAGGCCTTCTCGGCGTCGTTGAGCGATTCGTTCTTGGCATCGACCAGCGTCATCTTGGGGTACTTCTTCGCGTTCGAGGCGCCGCCGTCGGCCCACTGCACCTGCGACTGGCTGCCCAGCGAACCCACCAGCGAGGTCCACTTGCCCTGCTGGCCCATGCAGGCCGCCAGGCGCTCGTTGATGCGCGCGCCGTAGGCCGTGTTGTCGAAGGCTTCGATGTCGACCATGGTGTTCTTCTGGTTGTCGGCCTCGTGCGTCACGACCTTGATGCCGCGCTCCATTGCGCGCTTGAGCACCGGCTCCAGCGTGGGCGGGTCCATCGAGACCACGGCGATGGCGTCGACCTTCTTGGCCACCAGGTCTTCGACCAGGCGCTGCTGCTGCGCGGCGTCCGACTGGGCCGGGCCGATCTGGCGCGTGGTCACGCCCGGCGTGCTCGCGCCGAATTCCTTCACCCCCACTTCCATGCGGTTGAACCAGCTGATGCCGGTGATCTTCACCACGGTGACGATGTCTTGCGGCTTGCCCTGCGCGTGCAGCGCCGAGGCAAAGGCCACGGCGGTGAGGGCGAGTGCGGTGCAGGCGATCTTTGTTTTCTTCAGCATGTTGTCTCCTAGCCCTCGGGGTTTCTTTGCGTCGCGCCAGGAGGGAGCTGGTGCGGCGGTGCGCTGGTGCGCGAAGTGGAAAGAAAGACGCGCAGGTCCTGCAGGCCGAAGCGCCCGTAGGCCAGGAAGAACAGCAGCAGCAGGCCCCAGGCGCAGTCGCGGAAGAAGTTGGAAATGCCCAGCAGGTTGAAGGTGCTCGACAGCAGCTGCAGCGCCACCGCCGAGAAGAACAGGCACACCATGCGCCCGTAGCCACCCTGCGGCCGCACGCCCGCCATCACCGTGATGAGGATGGCGATCAGCAGGTAGGAGTTGCCGTAGTCCGACTTCACGCTCGCGGTGCGCGCGGCGATGATCACGCCGGCCACGGCTGCGAGGAATCCGCACAGCGCATAGGTCGCGATCAGCATGCGGGCCTGCGAGATGCCGGCGTAGCGCGCCGCCTTGGCGTTGGTGCCGAGCAGGAACAGGCGGATACCGAAGGGGCTTTGCCGCAGCAGCCAGCCGACGGCCAGCAGCATCACGAGGAAGATCACGAACGGAATCGGCACGCCCAGCACCATCTCGTTGCCGATGGCCGAGAGCGCCTCGGCATCGCCCACGCGCAGGCTGGAGCCACCCGTGAGCACCACGGCCAGGCCGGTGTAGAGCAGCTGCGTGCCCAACGTGCAGAGGATGGGCGTGAGGCCCGCCTTCGCGATCAGCACGCCGTTGAGGAGGCCGCCGGCCAGGCCGACCGCCAGTGCGATGGCGGCGAACCAGCCGGTGTAGAGCCAGGGCGACACATCGGGCGCGGCCAGCTGCGGCGCGAGGGTGGCAGCCACCACGCCCGCCAGGTTGGCCAGCGCCACGCCCGACAGGTCGATGCCGCCGTTGCCCGAGATCATCGACAGCGCCACGCCCATGGCCAACAGGCCGAGCTCGGGCAGTTGGCCACCCATGGACTGGAAGTTGTAGACGTCGAGAAAGTCCCCTTTGGACAGCACCGTCGCCACCACGAGGATGAGGACGTTGATGCCGACCAGGAAGTTGAGTTCGCGGTCTGAAAACTTGAGCTTCATGGGCGGGGTCCTGTCAGGCGACGCGGGCCAGCAGTGCATCGACCTCGGCGCGCGTGGGCATCGAGGGCGCCGTGCCGGCACGTGTCACGGAGATGGCCGCGACCGCCGCGCCGAAGCGCGCCGCCTCGCGGGCGGTGGCGCCCTCGGCCAGCGCGGCCGCAAAGCCGCCGTTGAAGGCGTCGCCCGCGCCGGTGGTTTCCTTCACTGTGCCGGCGCGGAACACCGGGATGTGCTCGGAGCCGCTGGCGCTGTGCAGCAGGGCACCCTTGTCGCCGAGCGTGATGAGCGCGCAGCCCACGCCCTTGGCGAGGAAGAAGTCGCCCGCGCGGCGCGCGTCCTCGATGGTTTCGACGGGCATGCCGCTCAGGGCTGCGGCTTCGTGCTCGTTGGGCGTGATGTAGTCGCACAGCGCGTAGAGCGCGTCGTCGAAGGGCAGGGCGGGCGCGGGGTTGAACACGGTGAGCGTGCCGGCTTCACGCGCAATCTCCAGCCCGCGGCGCGCGGCGGCGGCCGGCTGCTCGAGCTGGGTGACGAACACGCGTGCGCCGCGGATCGCATCGGCTGCCGCGTCGACATCGGCGGCATCGATCAGCATCGCGGCGCCTGGCACCACGATGATGGCGTTGTCGCCGGTAACTTCGTGCACGTAGATGAATGCCGCGCCGGTCGGCTGCGCCGTCACCTGCGGCGCACGCGGCGTGATGCCTTCGCGCGACCACAGGGCGAGCGCGTCGTTGCCGAAGGCGTCCTGCCCCAGCTTGGAGATGAACGTGACCCCGGCGCCTGCGCGTGCGGCTGCCACGGCCTGGTTCGATCCCTTGCCGCCCGGGCCCATTGCGAAGCCAGAGCCGGCGATGGTCTGGCCCACGCCCGGAAGGCAGGACGCGCGAAATGCGAGGTCGGCAACGAAGATGCCGAGCACGGCGACGCCGTGCTGCCTGGAAGTGAGGACGGTCATGGGGTCAGGCCTGCGGCGCGAGCACGCCCTTTTTGAAGATGAAGCAGCCGTAGAAGCGGCGCTCGCCGGTGGCGATCACGCAGTAGGCGCGGCGCGCGGCTTCATAGAAGGCGAAGCGTTCGATGGAGCCCAGCGGGCGCACGCGCCCCTCGGCGGCGTCGATCTCGCGCTGCATTTCCTGCTGCACCGGCGGGATCTCGTGCGGCTGGCCCATGATTTCCATGCGGCGCGCCGGATCGTCCACCGCCTCGTCGAGCGGCAGCACCGACAGGATGGCGCGCGCCGCTTCCGTGGTGCCCACGCCGTCGATGCGCAGCAGCCGGCCCAGCGTGGTGTGGCGTGCCACCGAGTCGGCCGGAAAGTTGGCATCGCACAGCACCAGTTCGTCGCCGTGGCCCATGGCGCGCAGGGCGTACAGCACGTCGGCATTGAGCAGCGGATGGATGGACTTCAGCATGCGGACTCCTGGCGATGGAACGGTTCGGTTGGCTGCGATCTTAGAGAAAGAAAACGTTTGCGCAAACGTTTGCTATTGAGGGATTTCCCTTGGTTTTTGACGCTTTGGCGGCACTGCCGACGCTCATTCGCCATAGGGAATCCAGATGTTCTTGACCTGCGTGGCATGGCGCAGGAACAGCGGGCCTTCGGCCGCCGCGCCGTCGTGCCAGTCGGTGGCCAGGCCGTGGTCGACCAGCGTGCGCTTGAGGTTGCCGATCGACAGCCGCTCGGCGGCGCGCGACAGCTCCTTCGCACCGAAGACCCACAGCGCATCGACGTCGTCGTGCTCGGCCAGCGTCTGCGCAAGGCCGGCGGCAGGGCCGGTCACGAGGTTGACCACGCCGGCCGGCAGGTCGGAGGTCTCGAGCACCTGGTAGAAGTCGGTCGCGATCAGCGGATGCTTCTCGCTCGGCACGATCACCATGCGGTTGCCCATGGCGAGCAGCGGCGCGAGCAGGCTCACGAAGGACAAGAGCGGCGCCTCGTCGGGGCACACCACGCCGACCACGCCGATGGCCTCGACGGTGGCCAGTGCCACACCGCGCAGCGGCGGCACGTGCACCGTGCCCTCGTACTTGTCGGCCCATGCACCGTAGGCGAAGAGGCGGCTCACGGCGGCGTCGACTTCGGCCTGTGCGGCGCGCGCGGCCACGCCGGTCAGGCTCGTGAGGCGCGCGGCGAATTCGCCGGCGCGCGCCGAGAGGTTTTCAGCCAGGTAGTAGAGCGCCTGGGCACGGCGATGCGGCGTGGCGCTCGACCAGGCCGCGGCGGCGCGCGCGGCGGCCACGGCGTTGCGAATGTCCTTGCGGTTGCCGGTGCCCACCTCGCCGAGCCGCTGGCCGGTGGCGGAGAACACGGAGTGCGAGAGCTCGCCATCCGGGCGCACCTGCTTGCCGCCGATGAACAGCTTGGCCGTGCGGTCGATGGCCGGAAGCCCCGCGGCGACCGGTGCCTTGTCTGCCTCGTTCGCAGCTTGGGCAAATGCAGTTGCCGAACGCGGCTTGCGCTCGGCCCATGCGCGCGGCTTCAGGTATTCGTAGCAGCCCTCGCGTCCGCCTTCGCGGCCGTAGCCCGATTCGCGGTAGCCGCCGAAGCCCACGCCCGCGTCGAACAGATTGGTTGCGTTGACCCACACCACGCCGGCCTGCAACTGCGGCGCGATACCCAGCGCAAGGCCGATGGTCTCGCTCCACACGCTGGCGGCGAGACCGTAGCGCGTGTTGTTGGCCAGTGCCACGGCCTCGTCGGGCGTGCGGAAGGTCATGGTCACCAGCACCGGGCCGAAGATCTCTTCGGTCGCAACGGTGGAAGCAGGGTGCACACCCGTCAGCAACGTGGGCGGAAAGAAGCTGCCGCCCGCGGGCAGCACGCCCGGCGGCTGGTAGCAGACTGCGCCTTCGCGCACGCCGGTGGCCACCAGCGAACGCACGCGTTCGAGCTGCGAGGAGTCGATCAGGCTGCCGATGTCGATCGCCTTGTCCAGCGGCAGGCCCACGCGAAGGCTCTGCATGCGGCGCTTGAGGCGTTCGATGAAGTCGGCCGCAATGCCTTCCTGCAGCAGCAGCCGCGAGCCGGCGCAGCACACCTGGCCCTGGTTGAACCAGATGGCGTCGACCACGCCTTCCACGGCGGCATCGATGTCGGCATCGTCGAACACGATGAAGGGCGACTTGCCGCCCAGCTCCAGCGTGAGCGACTTGCCCGAGCCGGCGGTGGCTTCGCGAATCAGGCGGCCCACGTCGGTCGAGCCGGTGAAGGCGATCTTGTCGACGCCTTCGTGCGCCACCAGCGCCGCGCCCGTGGCACCGTCGCCGGTCACCACGTTCAGCACGCCAGCGGGCAGACCGGCCTGCGCCGCGAGTTCGGCGAACAGCAGGGCGCTCAGCGGCGTGAACTCCGCGGGCTTGAGCACCACCGTGTTGCCCAGCGCAAGCGCGGGCGCGATCTTCCAGGCCAGCATCAGCAGCGGGAAGTTCCAGGGAATGATCTGGCCGATCACGCCCAGCGGCACCTGGTCGGCGAACTCGCGCTCCTGCAGCTGGGCCCAGCCGGCGTGGTGATAGAAGTGGCGCGCCACCAGCGGCACGTCGAGGTCGCGGGTCTCGCGGATCGGCTTGCCGTTGTCCAGCGCCTCGACCACCGCGAGCAGGCGCGCGTGGCGCTGCACCATGCGCGCCAGGGCGTACAGATGCCGTGCACGGCCGTGGCCGCCGAGCGCCAGCCAGCCGGGCTGTGCGGCGCGTGCTGCGGCGACGGCGGCGTCCACGTCCTGCGCGGACCCCTGTGCGATGCCAGCGAGCCGCTGGCCGGTGGCCGGTTCGGCCGTGTCGAAATGCGGGCCGGCCGATGCGGCGGTGAATTGCCCGCCGATGAAGTGGCCGAAGCCTTCTGCATGGCGCGAGAGCCATTGGCGGGCGTCGGTGTCGCTCTCTGGCGCGGGGCCGTAGTCCATGGTGTCGAAATAGCGTGCGACGCTGCTGTTGCTGCTCATCGGGTCATCCGATCGGGTGGCGGTGGAAGGCCGAGTAGCGGCCCGTGACGTGGTGTTCCAGCTGGCGCTCGATGTCGGCCAGCAGGGTGGAGGCGCCGATGCGGAACAGGTCGGGCTCGAGCCAGGCGCGGCCCAGCTCTTCCTTCATGAGCACCTGGTAGTCGAGCGCGGTCTTGGCGGTGGAGACACCGCCGGCGGGCTTGTAGCCCACGCGAAAACCCGTGCGGGCTTCGTACTCGCGGATCATGCGCAGCATCACCAGCGTGACCAGCGGCGTGGCGTTCACGCCTTCCTTGCCGGTGGAGGTCTTGATGAAATCGGCGCCGGCCATCATGCAGACCATCGAGGCCTTGGCGACGTTGCGCAGCGTCTTGAGTTCGCCGGTCGCGAGGATGGCCTTCACGTGCGCATCGCCCGCTGCCAGGCGAAAGTCGCGCATCTCGTCGTAGAGCTTTTGCCACTGCCCGGTGAGCACGTGTTCGCGCGTGATGACGATGTCGATCTCGGCCGCGCCGTCGCGCACCGAAGCTTCGATCTCCTTGAGCTTGAGCTCGTGCGGAATCAGCCCCGCCGGAAAGCCCGTGGACACCGCCGCCACCGGAATGCCGGTGCCCGCGAGCGCATCCACGGCCGTGGCCACGAAGCGGTGATAGACGCAGACCGCGCCGGTGTGCAGCGTGCGATCTGCAAAGCCCAGCGCGGCCAGCAGGTCGGGGCGCACGGGGGCCACGGCCTTGGCGCACAGCCTGCGCACGCGCTCGGCCGTGTCGTCGCCGTTGAGCGTGGTCAGGTCGATGCAGGTGATGGCCTTGAGCAGCCAGCCGGCCTGTGCATCTTTCTTGACCGAGCGGCGACCGGGCAGCGTGGCCACGCGGCGTTCGGCGGCCGAGAGGTTGACGCGGATGTTGTCGAACCAGCCGGCGTCGAAGGGTTGCGCGGTGTTGCGTGCGATGGGGTGTGGCTTTTTGTCGTGCGTCGTCGCGGTGGCGGCGACTGGAGGCGACGCAGTCGCGGCGGCCGGAATGGGGCGCGAGCGCACCGCGCCGCTGGCGCGAACGAGGGAAGTGGAGGTCATGGAGTGATGAGCGCCGGGGCGCGCAGGCGCCGCGTGAGCGGCAGGCAGGCAAGGGGCATGTCTTTGTCTCCGATCGTTGTGCAGGCCGCCGTGCAGGGCCGGTGGCGCATTGGCGTGAATGTTATTTCAATAACATTTATCTGTGCAAGATGTTTTTGAAATAACATTTTTGATGCCCGATACTAGGGTGAATCGACATTCAAACGGGGCCGCGTTGGCCCGCTTTGCACCCGGATGCGCGAAGGGCGGCGCAGGCCAGAGTCATCTCTGGCCAAGCCGCCCGACAAAGCAGGCGGGTGCAAAGCGGGCCAACCCGAAGGGAAGGACGAATGCCGGGCGCAGTGCGGCGTTGCGGCTCGCTTGCGTAGCTAAGCTACGCGGCGCTCACCGCGCCTTGCACTGCACCCGGCATTCGTCCTTCGCGGCCCCGTTTGAATGTCGATTCACCCTAGGGCTTGTGGACCAGAGGAACCAGAACATGCGAAAGACCGCCGGCGCCGAGGCCCGGGCCTTGCGCCTTGCAAAGATGCAGGAGCTCGTCGAGGCCGGCGGACCGTTGCCGATCAAGCAGGCCGCCCAGCGGCTGGACGTGACGGAAATGACGATCCGCCGCGACCTGTCGGCCGCCGACTCGCCGCTTACCGCCCTCGGTGGCTACGTGCTTGCCACAACGCTGCCGGGCGCCGACAGGTACTCGCTCGACGAGGCCAGCGACCAGCACGCGGCGCACAAGCGCGTGGCCTGCGAACGTGCCGCCACATGGGTGCAGGCGCACGACAGCCTGTTCATCGACTGCGGCACCACCATGGCCCATTTCGCGGAGGCCTTGCCGCCCGACATGCCGCTGAGCGTGGTGTGTTACTCCACGAACATCGCGTCGATCCTCAGCCGCCGGCCGAACACGCAGTTGATGCTGCTGGGCGGGCTGTACCACGCGTCGTCGGCCACGTTCTTTTCCGACGAGGGGCTGCAATATCTCAATCGGCTGGGTGTGAACAAGGCCTTCATTTCAGCCGGCGGACTGGACCTGGAGCGGGGCGCGAGCTGCTCCAATTTTCACGAAGTGCCGGTGAAGCAGGCGGCGATCCGCAGCGCGTCGCAGAGCTTCCTGATCGTGGATGAAAGCAAGCTCAATCGCCTGCGGCCCGCTTTCTTCAGTCCGCTCGATGCGTTTGCGCGCATCGTGGTGGGCGGGGCGCCCGTGCCGGGTCTGCGCAAGCAGTTCAAGGATTTGCCGATCGAGTTTGCGCGGCCCACAACTGCTTGAATCAAGACGCGTCCGCAGTCGGCCACAACGCAAAAGGCGGCTACAGCCTGAAAGCCTTCGCCATCTCCACCACCGCCTGCTTGTCGAAGGCATTGATCTCGTCGATCAGCTCGTTGGTGAACAGCCGGTTCGGATCGCCCAGCTCCTCGGCCAGTTTGGGGTTCTTGCTGCTCTCTGCGGTCATCTCGATGTTGGCCTTCCACTCGGCCAGCGACGACGCGCCGATGCGCTGGTCGGGATCGTCCGGCCGGCGCATCCAGCTGTTCTTGCGGTCCTTCAGGACGAACGCCAGTTCCTTGCGCACCTCTTCCTCGCTGCGGCCCTTGGGCCGGCTTTCGGGGTACACGGCCCAGTGCAGATCGATGCCGGCATCGAGGTTGTTGTGCGCAAAGATCGTTGACTTCGCGATGCCGCGGAACAGCGCCACCAGCGCCTTGCGCTCCTCCTTCAGCAGCTTGCGCGGCACGCAGATCCAGCCGGACCCCACCTGGGCGAACTTCGGCGTGATCGGTACGTAGCGCAGCTTCGTGCCCATCAGCTCGATGCGCGCCGCGGCGGTGTCGAAGCTCACCACCGCGTCGACGCGATCGTTGTCTATCGCAGCGCCGGCCGGCGCACCGTCGCCGATGGCGATGTATTCGCACTTGTCGTCCTTCAGGCCCAGTTCGGCGAGCATGGTCTTGGTGACCACGATGCCGCTGTCGCCCTGGCTGCGCACGCCGATGCGCTTGCCCGCCAGGTCTGCCGCCGACTTGATCGGGCTGCCCGGCTTCACCACGATCACGTTGGCATTGCGCGGCAGCCACTTGTACACGCTCACCAGGTCCAGCGTCGGGTCCTTGGCCATCGCCGGCAGCAGGATGCCGGGCACGGCGGGCCCGAAATCCACGTGGCCGCCGCGCAGGCTTTGCAGCGCCTGCGTCATGTTCGACATGTTGACGTACTCCACGTCTACGCCGCCGGGCTTATAGAAGTTCAGCTTCGGATGCTGGCCCGCAGTCACGAAGCACTGCTGCGGGTCATTGACCGCCGCGGTGTTCGCCACCTTCATCACGCGCAGGTTCTGCGCCAGTGCCGGCAGCCCGCCGGCGAGTCCGAGGGCACCCAGCCCCAGGCCGAAATCACGTCGCGTCAACATGGTCCACTCCTTGCCGGCACGGGGCCGGCCACGTTGGAAGAAAACAGTCGTTCGTGCGGCTGGAGGCGCCCGCCGCACAAGGGCGAGTCAAACGTTCACGGTGCGTTGCGAGGTGTCGGCAGGCATCCAGTGCAGCACCCGCCGCTGCACGCGGCGCAGCAGCCCGGTCAGCAGGATGCCGATGACCGAGAGCACGACGCATACCGCAAAGCTGCCGCCGGTGTCGGCCTGCGCTTCCATCTGCAGGATCAGCACGCCCAGCCCGGCCTGGGCGCCGACGAACTCCCCCACAACCGCGCCCACCACGCTGAAGGCGGCGGCCATGTTCAGGCCGGCGAAGATGTAAGGCAGGGCACTCGGGAACTTGGCCTTGCGGAAGATCTGCCAGCGCGTGGCGGACAGCGACCGCAGCAGGTCGATGCGGTCCGGGTCTACCGCCTTGAAGCCCGCGATGCCGGTCACAAGCACCGGGAAGAAGGTGAGCAGGCAGATGATCACCACCTTGGAGCTGATCCCGAAGCCGAGCCAGACCACGATGATCGGGGCCACCGCCACCTTGGGCACGCTCTGCAGCGCGGCCACGTAGGGCTCCAGCAGTGCCTCCAGCTTCGGCATCTGCGAGACCACGATGCCGATCGCCAGGCCGATGCCGCTGCCGATGAAAAAACCCAGCAGGATCTCGGCGAGGGTCACGCCGCCGTGGTACCAGAAGCCGTCCTTCGCCATCGGCCCGGTGGCGAAGCCACGCCAGAGCGCGACCGCGATGTCGCTGACCGGCGGAACCAGGTGCCTGGGCAACTTGAACACCCGCACGGCCGCTTCCCACGAGCCGAGCAGCGTGATCAGCAGCAGGATGGATTGCACGCGCGTGGAGGCCAGCGGGTTGGCGCGGCGCGGGCGCGGCGTCTTCTTGGGCGGGGCGGCAACGGCGTCGGGCTGCGCGGTGGAATCGGAGGTCAACGTGGCGGTCGTCATGGCAGCGTCCTTTCAGTCGAATGAAGCGGCGTGCGAGAAGCGCTCGCGGATGGAGGCGGAAGCCGACGCGAAGGCCGGATGCGACATTGCTTCCATCGTTCGCGGCCGCGGCAGGTCGATGGGCAGCACGCGCTCCAGCGTGCCCGGGCGAGGCGACATCACGAACACCTTGTCGCCCAGGAACACGGCCTCGGGAATGGAGTGCGTGATCAGCACGACGGTCTTGCCGCTCTCCATCCAGATGCGCTGCAGCTCGAGGTTCATGCGCTCGCGCGTCATCGCGTCCAGTGCGCCGAAGGGCTCGTCCATCAACAGGATCTTGGGGTCGTGCAGCAGCGCACGCGCTATCGAGGCGCGCTGCTGCATGCCGCCGCTCAACTGGCGCGGCAGCTTGTGCTCGAAGCCGTCGAGGCGAACCATGTGCAGCAGCTGCATGGCGCGCTCGCGCGCCTTCTTCGTGTCCAGCCCGATCACCTCGGCCGGCAGCATCACGTTCTCCAGCACCGTGCGCCAGGGCAGCAGGATCGAGCTCTGAAACACCACGCCCACGTCGCGCCGCGTGCCCTGGATCGGCTGGCCGTCGAGCATCACGCTGCCGACCTGGTAGTCGAGCAGTCCGGCCAGGATGCGCAGCAGCGTGCTCTTGCCGCAGCCGCTGGGGCCGACGATGGTGACGAAGCTGCCCTGCTGGATGCTGCAGTCGATCTGCTGGAGCGCGAGCACGCCTTCGCTGCCCGTGCCGAAGTGCTTGGACAGCCCCTCGATCCGGATGTAGTCGGTGCTGTTCATGCCTTGGCTCCTTCGGGCTTCAGGAAGCGGATGAGGTGATGGGCAAGAACCTCCGGCGCCTGCATGGCCGCCACATGGCCGATGGCCGGCAGCAGCACGGCGTCCGCCCCGTGGATGCGGCCGGCCATGGCCAGCGTTACTGCAGCCGGCACCACGCGATCGAGTTCGCCGGCCAGCACCAGGGTTGGTGACACGATGTCCGCCACGCCGTTCTCCAGGGCCGTTGCCACGGTGGCCGTTCGCCGCCGGGAACGCGCCGACTCGGGCCGGGCATTCGCGAACACGCGCCGCAGTTCGGGCCGCTGCTGCAGATAGGCTTCCGGAAAGAACCAGGTCGCCAATTCGTCGGCGGTGCCGGGCAGTCCGTTGCGCAGTTCGGCCAGGCGGCGCGCCTCCGGGCACAGCTCTTCATACGGCCGCGGCAGCGGCCAGGTGCTGGCCAGCACCAGGTGGTCGATAGCCCGCGGATACAGCAGTGCCAGGGCCTGCGCCACCCTGCCGCCGAACGATGACCCGAACACATGCGCACGCTTGAGCCCGAGCGCCTTGATGAACTGGTGTGCGTCGCCGGCCAGGTCCGCCAGCGTCGCCACGCGCTCGGGCCCTTCGGTGTCGCCGCAATCGCGCTGGTCGTACGAGATCACGGTGAAGTGCTTCGACAGGTGCGGCACCAGCGCTGCGAACATTCCGCGCGTTGCTTCCGCGCCGTGCATCAGCACCAGCGCAGGGCCCTGTCCTTCGCGTTCGAAGGCGACACGCACTTCGCCGGCCTGCACGAAGTCGGTCATGCCGCACCGCCTTCTTCTTGATCCAGCCAGAAGGTCATCTCGATCTTCAGCCCGCGTGGGTCGTTCAGGAACAGCTGGTGGATGTCCCAACCCGGAATCGGCGCCTCGATATAAGACACCCCCAGCGCATCGAGGTGCTCGCGCATTTCTTTCAGTCCGCGCGACCGGAACGAGATGTGGTCGACGTGGCCCGTCACCGGCTGCCTCGCTGCGTCCGGCGTCGCAAGGTGCGCATACAGGTGAACGATCGGCTGGCCCTCCGCATAGAGCCAGGCCCCGGGCGCGGGGATCTCCGGCCGCGCCCCGACCTGCAGGCGCATCACGCGTGTGTAGAAGTCGATCAGCGGCGGCAGCTCGTCCGGCGTGCAGCGGATCGTGTAGTGGTGCAGTGCGGTGACGGGCATGGCATCAGTCCAGCAGCCTGGCGAGAACGGCGGACAGTTCGGCGGCCGGGTCCGACGGCGTCCACGGCATGCGGAATGCCACGTGCCCGTCCGGCCGCACCAGCACCGCGCCGCGCAGGCCGAGCAGCAGCCCGTCCTTCTCGTGGGCGTCGTCCAGCTGGTGTGCCTGCACCAGGCGCCCGCTCTTGCCGGAAACGGCGCGCGCCGCTTCCATCCACCCGTCTGCCTTGGGCCCTGCGACCAGCACGAACTCCCGGTCGAACCAGTCGAGCGTGGTGTGGCGCCGTGCCAGGTCCAGCCACAGGTGCGGAAAGCGTGCACCCGGCCGGTCGGTGGGTTCGTACCAGCGCGCGCGCGTCACTTGCCTGCCGGTGCCATCGGGAATCACCGCGCCGTCTTCGTAGCAGAAGCCCAGCGACTGCCCGATGCTGTGGATGTGGTTGTCGCTGTCGCGAATCCAGAAGTCGATGCGGTCCTTGTTGCCCGAGCGCAGAGCCTCGTCGCACCGGGTGAAGCGCGTCGCGTTGTGCAGGCTGAAGTCGGCATTCGATTCGGCCACGGGGCGGCGCTCCTGCTCATAGCTGTCCAGCAGGCGCGGGCCGGCGCGCCCCGTGAGCACGAACGCCAGCTTCCATGCGAGGTTGTGCGCGTCCTGGATGCCGGAGTTCATGCCGTAGCCGCCGTTGGGTGGAAAGCGGTGCGCCGAGTCGCCCACCAGCAGCACGCGGCCCTTGCGGAAGCTTGCGGCCACCTGGCGGCTCATGCGCCATACCGATCGGTTGATGACCTTCACATCGAGGTTGGGAACGCCGGAGACCGTGCGGGCGAGGCGCACGACTTCTTCATCGCTGCGCTCGCCGGCGCGCTCGTCTACCTCGCGGCCCACGGGCAACAGATTGAGCCAGCGGTCCTTGCCGTTCGTGTTGAGCACGGTGGTGATGGGGTAGGGCGACTCCTTCGCGTAGACGCGCCAGCCCGCGCACGTCTTCGCATCGCGCACATGGGAGAGATCGGCCTGCCAGAACTCGTTGGCCATCACGGCGAGCGTGGCCGGCCCGCGCATCTCGATGTCGGCCTGCCGGCGCACCGAGCTGGCGGCACCGTCCGCTGCGATCAGGTATTGCGCCTGCCAGGTGAGCATCTCGCCTGTGTCCAGCTTGCGGCCGCTCACGGCGATGCCGTCGGCGCTTTCTTCGTACTGCACGAACTCATGGCCGAACAGGAACTGGCCGACCTCGCTCTTGCGCGCATGGTCCAGCAGTTCCACCTCGACCGTGTCCTGCGACTGGATGATCTTCCAGCACGGCGAGTGGCCCACGTTGGGCTCGGGGTTGGTGCGGCCCCACTCGTGGCCGGTCATGGATTCGCAGAACGCGAAGAAGTCCGCGCCGTCGGGCAGCGCGTGGCGTTTCATCAGCCCGTCGATGCCCCACTGCCGGAAGATCTCCATCGTGCGCGTGTACGTGCCGCGCGCCTTGGGGTGATCGGTCGTGGTCGGGCTGCGTTCGAGCAGCACGAATTCGATGCCGAAGCGCTGCAGAAGAATGGCCATCGACAGCCCCACCGGGCCGCCTCCGACGATCACGACAGGAATTTTTGTTGGCATGGTCAGCTCTCCATCGGCGAAGTGAAGGACATATCGGTGAAGCGGTACGCGAGCCCGGGCGCGGCCGGCACCCAGCGCGCCGCGGCCAGTGCCAGGAGGCGGATGCCCAGCACTTCGTGCGGCTGCCATTCGGGGCGTGTGCCGAAGACATTGAACGTGGCGTAGCAGACGGTGCCCCGGAGCAGGGGAACGTTGATCACGCTCTGCAGGCCATACGGGCGCATCTGCTCGAAGTCGTCGAAATGCGGTGCCACGGCCTCCGCGCCCTCCGCCACAAACACCCGGCCCTGCACGAAGAGGCATTGCGTCCACGGCGTGAGCGTCTTGCGCTTGGTGCCGCCCGCTGGATAGCGCTCGGCCTCGGACGAATAGAAGCGGCGCAGCCGGATCTCGCCCGCCGGGTCGTGCGCGGTCGTCACGTTCTGCTGGATGCTGAAGATGCCGTCGCCTGCGATCAGGCTTCGCATGCGGTCCACCTGGCGCAGGGCTGCGTCGGCACTGCGCGCTTCGGCGAGCACGTCCAGAAGCTCGTTCGTGAGGGCCATGGGCATCGATGCGGTGGCGATGGGCATGAAGAAAGTCTAGGCGCCGTAATTCACCGAAGTGCATTAAATTCTGATGACCCGATAACCTGAGAGTTATGGCCATGCCGACCGCCCGTGACCCTGCCGCCGACCTGCAGCACACACTGCTCTCCCGCCTGAAGCTGCGGCAGTTGTCGTTGCTGCAGGCCATCGACCGCCACCGCACGCTGGGCCGCGTGGCCGCCGAAATGCGGGTGAGCCAGCCGGCCATCACCAAGGCACTGCGCGAGGCGGAAGACATCTTCGGCAGCAAGCTCTTCGAGCGCACCAGCCGTGGCCTCGTGCCCACGCCGGCCGGAGAGGCCGTGCTGCACTACGCGCAGCGCTGGCTCGCGGAGCTGGAGGCCACCACGCGCGTGCTCACCTCACTGGAGGCGGGGCGCAGCGGCCGCCTGCGGCTGGGCCTCACGCAGCAGGTGCCGCAACAGCTGCTGTCCGCGGCACTCACTCATTTGCTGGATCGCACCCCGCGCATGGCGGTGATGACGCGCGAGGGCACGACGGACGAGCTCGTCGCCGGCCTCGTTGCGCGCGAGCTCGATTGCGCGATCGGCCGTTCGTACGACGGCGATGCAACGGGGCTGGTGCAGGAGGCGATCTACCAGCAGGAGCCCTGCCTCGTGGTGGCTGCGAAGAGCGTCAAGCGCCTGTCGCGTGGG
Organism: Variovorax multivorans; assembly: GCF_051216835.1. Classification (NCBI taxonomy): domain Bacteria; kingdom Pseudomonadati; phylum Pseudomonadota; class Betaproteobacteria; order Burkholderiales; family Comamonadaceae; genus Variovorax; species Variovorax multivorans. The sequence continues at coordinate 298,419 of NZ_JBPJZL010000003.1, read as the reverse complement.
CCTCTTGACTGGGCGCGACTGGCGCAGCTCGACTGGATCCTGCCGCCGCCGAATACGCCCATGCGCAGAACCTACAACGCGATCTTCGTGGGTGCCGGCGTGCAGCCCCCGGTGCCGATGCTGGAGACCACGTCGATCCGCAGCATGGAGATGGTGCTGCGGACCGAGCCGAACGCGATCGCCATCCTGGCGCGGGACGTGGTGGCCGACATGGAGCGCGCAGGGCACTGGGCGGCGCTGCCCTACAGGTTGAACTGGAACCTGCCGCCGGTGAGCTTCTTCACGCTGAAGGAGCTGGAAGGGCATCCGATGGTGCAGTCGCTGAGGGACGTGGTGGGCAAGACCGCGCGGGAGATGCAGCGCAGGACGGGGTGAGGAAAGGAAAAGGAAAGGAGGGACCCTGCAGACATTCGGCATCGGCGAGACAATTGCCGCGCCCTTGTCCGCCCGGCGGGCGGCGGCAACAAATCCGAACCCTTCTGCGCATGTCAATCCCGCCCGCCGCTTCGACCTCTTCCCCCACGCCTTCGTTCTCCCTGTGGCGCATCGCCGTACCGGCCTTCGCCCCTTCGCTGTTGTTCGGATTGGGCGAGGGTGCCATCCTGCCGATCGTGCCGCTGACGGCGCGCGGCCTCGGTGCTTCCGTGCCCATGGCCGCGCTGGTGATCGCGATGATCGGCATCGGCTCGCTGCTCAACAACATCCCGGCCTCGATGATCACCATGCGCTGGGGCGAGCGCTGGGCCATCGTTGCGGCGGGGGTGTGGAGCGGTCTTGGCATGCTCCTGTGCATGCTCACCTCGCATCTCGGCCTGTTCGCCACGGGGTGCTTCATGGTGGGCATGTCGCAGGCGGTCTACAACCTCGCGCGCCAGAGCTACATGACCGAGGCGGTGCCCATCGAATACCGCGCACGGGCGCTGTCGACGCTGGGCGGCGTCATGCGCATCGGCATGTTCGCCGGGCCTTTCCTTGCTGCCGGGGCGGTGCATGTGTTCGGCCTGTCGGCGGCCTATGTGGTCGGCATCGTGGCGGTGATGGCGGCTGCGGCCATCGGCGCGCGCATTCCCGACCTCGAGGCGCCGCCGCTCCCGGCCGGGCAGGCGGCGCCGGCTTCGACGTCCGTTGTCTCGACGCTGCGGGATCACCGCCATGTGTTCCTCACGCTCGGTGTCGGCGTGGTGCTGGTCAGCGCGGTGCGCGCTTCGCGCCAGGCCGTGATCCCGCTGTGGGCCGACCACCTGATGCTTGCTCCCTCGGTGGCTTCGCTGATCTACGGCCTGGCCGGTGGTGTCGACATGCTGGTGTTCTACCCGGCCGGCAAGGTGATGGACCGGAAGGGCAGGCGCTGGGTCGCGGTGCCGTCGATGCTGATCATGGGGCTCGCGATGCTGCTGATGCCCCTGACGTCCGGCGTTCTCACGCTGTTGATCGCTGCACTGGCGATCGGTTTCGGCAACGGTATCGGGTCGGGAATGATCATGACCCTCGGCGCCGACCACTCGCCGCGTCACGGGCGCGCGCACTTCCTCGGCATATGGCGCCTGATGTCCGACATCGGCTCCTCGTGCGGCCCGGCGTTGCTGTCTCTTCTGGCGGGTGGGCTGTCCCTCGCTGCGGGAATCGCGGTGACCGGACTGATCGCCTTCGCTGCGGCGGGGACGCTGGCGTATTGGATTCCGCGGCACGGGCGCTGAATTCCGCAAATTCAGCGGTGGTCAATTGAATGACCAGCCAACTCGCACGTAGACCTGAGGGTCTCTAATTCCTCGTCCGCAATCAGGTCGAAGTAGGGCTGTGCCTCAAAGGATTCATCGATTCCGTGAATCTATTGCTGCCGAAAAACGGCGCACTTGACGCAGCAATTTCCGTTCAGAACTCCACAGGCAGAACTCCATCTCCAATTTCCAGACAGGAAATTCCGGAGGCGAAGCCCTGCGCGAACCGATCTCCATCCGCGGGGTGGCAAGGCTGCAGTTCTACCTGCAAGCTGTCTTTCGAATTCCTTTCGAATTAGTTGCTAATCGTCTTCTAATTCTATGGTCAGCTTGAGGTCAGTTAATTCTGGAAGCAAAGAAATTACGGATCGGTATGTGCTCTGTGAATTGGATATTCATTGCTCTTTTGACACATGAATGTCACCCGTTATTTCTACATTCCTCCTCGATCTGGCGCTTCTTACTGAAAAAGACGCGGCCCAGCTGTCCCTTGCCGGTCGGTAAAAACCATCCATAACTCACTGCCCCAGGATATACATGCTCATTCTCAATAAAAAAGCTTTGCTCACGTCATTGACGACGGTTGCGGCTTGCGTGCTCGCCGCTTGCGGGGGAGGAAACGACGGGGGCGGCGGCTTCTTCCCGATCACCACTCCGCCCGCCGGCACTCCCACCAGCACCAGCACGACCTTCAGCGGCGTGGTGACCGCCAGCGGCTACGTGCCGGGCAGCACCACGGGCAACCCGACCCTGAAGCCTGGCTACTACCAGAAGGCCACGGTCTTCGTCGATGCCAACGGCAACGGCGTGCTCGACAGCGGCGAAGTCTCGACCGTCACCGATGCCAGCGGCAAGTTCACGCTGACGACCACGCAGACCGGACCGCTGGTGGCCGATATCGGCACCGCCGCGATCAATACCGCCACCGGCGCTACCGTGGCCAGCCATCTGATCCTGCGCGCTTCGGCCGCCCAGATCGCCGACCAGGGCGCGAGCAAGATCGTCATCAGCCCGCTGTCGAGCGAAGCGCAACGCCTGGTGGAAGCCAACGGCAGCAGCTACGCGGCCGAGAAGGCCAACCTCGTCGCACGCCTCAATGGGCCGACCTTCAATCTGGGTACGGCCGCGTTCACCGATCCGCTGGCAGACGTCAACGCCCTGGCCGGCGCGACCCAGTACGCGGCGCTGTATGAAGACAACCAGCTGACCAACCGCTACACCTACGCGACGACCAAGCTCGACCGCAAGGACCTGTTCCCCGACAACCTGGCCGTCGCGGGCGGCGACCCCCGCCTCGTCGGCCTGTCGAGCGTGACGCTCACCAACAGCGATGGCAGCAAGGCCACCCCCACGGTGCCGGCGCAAAAGCAGACGCCCATCACCTTCGCGCAGGCGCAGCAGGCGGCCTTCAACGTGGAAGGCGTGCCGGCATACGACAACATCTTCGTCATCGTCGAGGAAAACAAATCGACCGACGTGATCGTCGGCAACCCGCGTGCGGCCAACATCAACTACATCCTGAACAACTACAACCAGCTGAAGACGTACTACTCGACTGGCAACCCGTCCGAGCCGAACTACACCGCGCTGGGTGGCGGCGACGACTTCGGCATCACCGACGACAACTGGTTCGGTTGCGGCGCTGTCGCTCCCTACGACATCAAGGACGTTGCATTCGCCGGTGGCACGGCTTCTGACGGCCAGACCATGCCCGCTCAGGGCAAGCTCCCGCCGGCGAACAGCCAGAGCCGCTCCCATTACTCCGCAGCCGACGCGACTTGCGGTGATAACCCGACCGGCGGCACCGTGCACAACATCCCGGGCAGCAACCTGTTCACGGCGATGTCCAAGGCGGGCCTGACCATCCGCACCTACAGCGAGTCGATGAACCCCGGCCAGGATGTGCGCGCCGACAGCATCCTCGACAATGTCGTTACCGCCACCTACGACTCGAGCAAGCTCAAGGGCGCCACCAACCTCGACGGCTCCGCCCCGGCCACCCTCGTCGGCTCCCCCAACTTCCCCGCGCAAGGTGGCCTCTACAAGGTCAAGCACGGCCCGTCGATCGCCTTCCAGGGCGCCCGCAGCCTGCCCGATTTCGTGGCCAACAACCGCACCATCTTCGGCACGCAGTACCAGGAAGCGGACTGGCTCAAGTCATCGATCTTCCCGGTTCCGAGCGGCTGGATCTACGACCAGTTCGGCAAGGACCTGGACACGGGCGATGTGGGCAACATCAACTTCATCGTTCCGGACCAGTGCGACGACATGCACGGTGTCGGCTCCGACACGAGCTGCGCGAACACCAACAACGACGGCCAGGCCGCCGGCACCGTGCGCGCCGACATCTACCTGGGCATGGTGGTCAACAAGATCCGGAGTTCGGCGCTGTGGAAGAACCCGCACAAGCGCGTTGCGATCGTCGTGATGTACGACGAAGGTGAAGGCGGCAACAACGGCTCCTGCTGCGGCTGGAACGCGGGCGGCCCAGCTTCCGGCGCCGCGCCGGTGACCGTGGACGCGAACGGCAAGGCGACGGCCACCACCCCACCGGCCAACTACGCCGGAGGCAACTTCGGTCACGGCAACTCGATCTTCGGCATCATGTCCAACCAGCAAGACTTGGGCACGGCGAAGAAGCAGGTTGCAGACAGCGATGCCTACAGCCACTTCGCGTTCCTGCGCACGCTGCAGGACATGTTCCAGATCGCTGACCCGGCCGTGGATGCGTCGTACCTGAACCGCACCAAATACACGGAAGCGTTCATCACGGCCAACATCCTTGCGCTGCCGGAATACCAAAGCAGCGCGGACACGCACTTCGACTCCGTGCGACCGATCAACCATGCCTACGTGATCCCGGCCAACTACACCCAGAAGCTGTACGCGAATGACATCGTCGGCGTGCAGGACGCCGCTACGGGCAAGCTGGAAGGTCAGATCACCCCGCAAGTCGGTCCCGACGCGAGCCAGAACAACGTCTGGGCGACCAAGTAAGCCGAAGGCCGCCCCCCAGGCGTGCGGTGTTCCAGGCGGAATCCTTTGCGGGGCCCGCCTGGAACAGCTTTTTCTGGCCTTCGAGCTCGCGCAAGGCGAACTCATCCAAGGCGACAAGGCAGCTCTTGCGAGATGCAACGGTGAATGATGAATCTGGTAATGGACAAGACAGTCCCGCTCGTCATGGTGCTCTCGGTAGCGCTATTGGCTTTGGTGGCTTGCGACGGCAAGAGCACTGCAACGACGGCAGGCAGCACCACTGGCCCGCGCAAGCCGCCCCTGAGCCTGGGCGCGCAGGTCGGGCAGTTGGCTTTCTTCGACAAGAACCTGTCGAGCGGCAAGAACATGTCGTGCGCGAGCTGCCATGACCCGCAATACGCCTACGGCCCACCGAACAGCATCTCGGTGCAGCTGGGTTCCGACATCACGCAAACCGGCGCGCGCGCCGTGCCCTCCTTGCGCTACAGGGCATCGACGCCGGCCTACAGCGACGACGCGCCGAACCCTGACGGCGTGACCACCAATTCGCCCGGTGGCGGTCTCATGTGGGACGGCCGCGCGGCGACGCTGGCGATACAGGCCGGGATGCCGCTGCTCAATCCGGTCGAGATGAACAACACCTCGAAGGAAGCGGTCGTGAAGGTGGTTCAGAACAGCACCTATGCAGGCTTGTTCAAACAGGCTTTCGGTGCCGATGTGTTCAACAACACCGACAAGGCCTTCGACGCTCTCGGCACCGCTATCCAGGCGCTGGAGACGGAAGACCTGAGCTTTCACCCGTACAGCAGCAAGTACGACCTCTATGTCTTCAACAAGATCGGCGGCACGCTGACGCCGGCCGAGCGGCGCGGCGAGGTTCTGTTTCACAGCACCGGCGTCACCAATTGCTCGGGCTGCCACTACACGGGCGCCAACTTCAATGGCAGCACCGGCCTGATGACCGACTTCACCTACCAGACCCTGGGTGCGCCGCGCAACGACAGATCGATCCCGAACAATCCGGACCCGATTCCGGCCAACGACGACCCGAAATACTTCGACATGGGACTGTGCGGCCCCTACCGCACCGACCACATGCCCGCCATGCCGGACACGGCAAACCCGTACTGCGGCATGTTCAAGGTTCCGGTGCTGCGCAACGTGGCGACGCGGGGGGCCTTCTTTCACAACGGCGTGCTCCACTCGCTGGAGCAGGTCGTCAACTTCTACAACACGCGCGACACCAACCCGGAGTACTGGTATCCCGCCAACAACGACGCCGCCGGTGCGCCGCAGGCCAACCCGGGCTGGGCGCTGCAACCCACCCATGTGCCGGGCGCAGCGGTCAACAAGTACAACGACCTGCCGGCCTCGCAGCAGGGCAGCATCGACGAGGAAGTTCCGATGGGGACCGGCGAGGGCGGCGACAAGACGCTTGCCAGCGGCACGCAGCCGCGCGCACCCGGCTCCCCGCCGGTCATGACACCGCAGCAGATCGCCGACCTGGTCTGCTTTCTGGGCACGTTCAGTGACGGCTACCAGCCTCCCTCCGCCGCACCGACCACGGGCAGGTGCGTGAAGTGAAGACGAACACAGCCTCAGCCCTTGCCCTGCGCATCGGCAGCGCCGCGTCCGTGCTGGCGCTGCTGGCCTCGCTGGCCTTGCTCGCCGGGTGCGACAACGAGCAGGCGCGCTTTCCGGACCGCGACAACTTCACGGCGACGGTCAACGACTATCTCGCGCAGCGCGGGCACGTGTGCCTTGCCAAATACGCCTGGCCGATCACGGTGCCGGCCGGATCGCACGAACCCGATGCGCAGCAGATGCCGGTGCTCGAGAAGCTGGGCCTGGTGACCGGCAAGGATGTCGCCATCACCGTGCCGGCCCGCGAATACGCGCTGACCGATGCGGGGCGCAAGTACTACCTGCAGGTGCCCGTGGTGATACGCACCACGACGCAGACGGTCACGCACCCGGCCGACTTCTGCGCGGCCACCCTGAGCCTGGATCGCCTGATCGGCTGGGACCCGCCGCAAACACGCGATGGCCGCACCGCGACCTCGTTGCTCTTCACCTACCGCATCGTGCCCGATCCCTGGGCAACAGCGCCCGAAGTGCAGCAGGTCTTCCCGCTGTTGGCGCGCGCCATCCAGCGCGAAGGAACGATGCAGGTGCGGCTTGGCGTTCACCTCACGCGGCGCGGCTGGGTCGCGGACGAACTGGATGCGCAGTAGGTCCGCGATCGCCATGCACTGCTTGCTACCCGTAAATCAACCAGAGACCCCATGAATCTCCGCTCTATCAGCCCGAGCCGGCATACCCGGACTTCGATCAAGACCCTGACGGGCATCGCCATCGTCTGCGCGCTGGCCGCGTGCAGCGCCAGCCACGATGCCAAGGCACCCACCGCCGAGAACCTCGCGGCTGCACTGGATGACCACCTGGCCCAGCGTGGCGACATCTGCCTTTCAATGTTCGACTGGCCGATCGACCTGACCGAAGCCGAGGCCGGCTCCGGTGCACGCCACGCCATCCAGTTTCCGGTGATGGAACAACTGGGCCTGGTGCACAGCACCATCGTCTCCGTACCGAAGAGCAGCGAGAACCCGGACGGCGCGGTCAAACGATTCGAGCTGACCGACGCCGGCCGCAAGTTCTACAAGCCGCATCCGTACGCAAACCACGGCACCGAGCACGCCAACGACTTCTGCGTGGCGCATCTCAAGCGCGAGAAGATCGTCGACGTCAAGGTCGATGCATCCGACGCAAGCCATCCGCTGGCGGTGGTGAGCTACACCTACCAGATCGACACGGCGCCTTGGATGCAGAGCGCCGACGCGCAGCGCGTGTTCCCGATGATCACGCGCATCACGAATGGCGCGGGCGGGCAGCTGCAGCTTCGCCAGGGCTTCACGCTCGGCGACAAGGGCTGGGTCGCCCGGATGGAGCCGGTTTGACTCGCACCTGTGGTGACTCATGAGCACCGTCATCCGCTTCTCGCCTGATCTGGGCCGCTGGCTCACGCACAACCTCAATGCCGGCCAGGCGCCGCAGGCGCTGGTGACCACCATGCTCAAGCAAGGCATGAACGAGCGCGCGGCGCAGGCCATCGTCGCGGCCTATGTCGATGCGCGCCAGCGTGGCGCAGCGATGCCGGCCGACGCCATCGAACTGCCGGACGAGGCTTCGTCCAGGCCCGTGGCACGACTCGCACCGGGCACGCGGATTTCGGCAGCCGACCGCGAGATCGTCGTGCACTCGCGCGGCGAAGACCCGGTCTTTGCTGCGCTCGGCAACGTCGTGGACGCCGACGAATGCAAGGACATCATCGAAATGGCGCGCCCGCGCCTTAAGCCTTCCACGCTGGTCGATCCGATGAGCGGCCGCGATGTGGTGAGCGACAAGCGCGCCAGCTGGGGCATGTTCTTCCGCTTGGGCGAGAACGATCTGGTCGCCCGTCTCGATCGGCGCCTGTCGGCGCTGATGAACCTTCCGCTGGAAAACGGCGAGGGGCTGCAGGTGCTGTACTACCCGACCGGCGCAGGCAGCGAGCCTCACTATGACTACCTGGCGCCCACCAACGTCGCCAACCGCGAATCCATCGCGCGAAGCGGCCAGCGCGTGAGCACCCTGGTGACCTATCTCAACGACGTGCAGGACGGCGGCCAGACCGTCTTCCCGCAACTTGGCCTGGCGGTTTCGCCGATTCGCGGCAATGCCTGCTACTTCGAGTACGCCGATGAAAACGGCCGCGTCGACACGCGCTCCCTGCACGCCAGCGCGACCGTGACCCAGGGCGAGAAGTGGGTCATGACCAAGTGGATGCGCGAGCGCCGCTTCGTGGCCGCCGGCGAAGTCGCGAGGCCCTTCGCGGGGCTTTGAAGATCATCTTCGTGCCCATCTGGATCTGGATTTCTGCAGGTCAGCGCAAGACCCGTTTCGAGGCACCAACGATCGTCAGCTCGACATAGCTCGATCCGTTGTGGCTGCGGTCGGAAAAGCGCACCACGTATCCGCCAAGGTCGAGTTCGCGAAGCCCTTCGAGGCCTCGCACGAGGCTCTCGCGCGTAGGGGACGAGCCAGCCTGCTGCAATCCTTCGACGAGCACCTTGGCGGACACGAAGCCCTCCATGTGGTTGTAGCCGACCTCCACTGCCTTGCGGCTCGCAAGGTCGGAGAGCTCGCGCGCAAGCTTTGTGGCGTTGCCCCACGGGTAGGGCATCACCTGGGCGATGGCGACTCCCTTGCTGCGATCGCCAAGGGCCTGAATCAGTTGCTGGGAACTGACCACGGACAAGGCATAGAACTGCGCGCTGGCTCCGGACGACTGATAGGCCGCGATGAAGTCGCTCGTGACCTTGCCTGCCGTAGCCAGGATGATCACCGGCGGCCTGGAGCGCGCGAGGTCTTGCGCCGCCTCTTGCAGCCTGCTGCCGTCGATCTCCAGCGGCGTTGCCGCCGCAAGCGCCACGCCACGCTTGGCGGCTGCGCTCTTGACGGCGTCGAGTCCTCCCGCGCCGAACGAGTTGTTCAGATAGGCCACGCCCACGCGATCGATGCCCAGGACGCTGAGGTGCTGCACGATCTTCTCGATCTCGTCCGCATAGCCCGCGCGCACGTTGAAGACGTATTTGTCGAGGCTGCTGCGCAGGACATCGGTTCCGGTGAAGGGCGCGATCAGCGGCACCTTGTACTCCCGCAATACCGGCAGCGCGGCCAGGGTGGTCGGCGTGCCCGCGAGATTGAAGAGCGCGAAAACGCCATTCTTCTCGATCAGCTGCCGCACGTTTTCTGCCGTGCGCTTGGGGTCGTAGGCATCGTCGAGCGCGACGAGCCTGATCTGCCGCCCGTGCACACCGCCCTTGGCATTGACCTGCTCGAAGCACCACCCGGCGCCTTCCTGGAGTTCGCGCGTCAGCGGGGCGAGCGGGCCGCTCAGCTGGCACGACTGGCCGATCAGGATCTCGGTGTCTGCCTCGGCGCGTGGAGCCGGCGACGCCCATGGCGCGGCAACCAGCGCCGCCGCCCCAGCCCCCATGGCTTGCAAGGCCCGACGTCGCGTTGCCGTAGCTGCGGTCGTCACGGCGTGCAGGTGAAGCTGGCCGCAGAGTTGACGTCGCCCGTCCCGTTGTAGCGCGGATACTTCGGCGCCTCGCAGACCGGCATCGTGCGGGCCGTGGCGCCCACCCTGAAGTTGTAGGTCAGCTGATCCGGCGCCTTGCTGTTCTCTACCCAGTCGACGATGGCGCTGAGCCAGTCGACCTCGGCCAGGTTGCCGCCCGCCCCGTGGGTCGAAGCGGGAACGATGAACATGCGGGCGTTGGTGCGAGGGTCGGTCAGCCCGAACGTCTTGGCGACACCGGACATGGTGGTGAAGTTGCGAACGTGATCGTTGACCGACAGCAGCGGATCTCCTGCGTCGTGCCACGAGAGCAGCTTGCGGCCCGACGCCACGTAGGCCGCGATGGCGTTCTTGTCGTGGTCGGCGCCGATGCGTTGAAGGCCGCTGCTGAAGACGTAGTAGTCGCGGTTGATGTCGAAGCTTGCCAGGTTGGGGGCCGGCGCCGTGCCCGGGGGAGGCGCACCGAACCACAGGGGATCGTTCGTTGCCAGGAACGCGAAACCGCCACCCAGGCCGCCGTAGCTCGTGACGCCCAGCGCCGGCACGCCGGGAATGGCGGAAGCAGGAGCGAAGTTGGTCCAGTTGTACTTGCTGTACGCGGTAGCGCCGGTGGCCAGCGTCAGGTCGCCGAGCAGGCCCGCGAGCGTGGGAACCTGCGCAGCCGACAGGCACAGGGTGGGGTCGGCATTCGCGCCGGGCTGGCCGCATTGCAGCGACGCGGCGGGGAGGGTGCAGGCACCGGGGTTGGCGAGGTAGCCATCGGTCGCGCCGTCGCTGGCGTCGCAGGCTGTCACTGCGGCTGTGTAGGCGGCGGCGTACTGGGCAGGGGTGATTTCGGCCGGCGTGGCAACCTTGGCGGCCGTGTTCATCAGGCCGGTGACGGCCCCGCCCATGTCCATGGTTTCACAGCCGGCGACGATGCCGTCGAATTCCTGGGGCCAGCGCTGCGCTGCGATGTAGGCGTTGCGTCCACCGTTGGAACATCCGTTGAAGTAGCTGTGCGTCGGCGCCTTGCCGAAGAAGGCCCTGGCGACGGCCTTGCCGAAACGCACCGTGGTGCCTCCCGCGGCGTACGCGTAGTCGACGGCCGACTGCTGGCCTTCGGGCGTGCCGCTTGCCCAGACGCCCGGCGCCGCCTGCGCAGGAACACTGGCCCGGTTGCCTCCGTTCGATGCCGCGTACACCGCGCCCTTCAGGGCGAGCGTGGGATCGACCGCGGTCACGGCACCGCCCGCGTCCTTCGTCACAACAGAGGCGATGCGTCCGTCGAAGCCACCGCCGCCCTGCTGCCAGTAGCGTCCGGTCCAGTTGTCCGGCACATCGATCTCGATGTCGAGGAAGGGCGCGCGCGTGCCGAGCACTTGGCAAAAGCCTGACGAATAGATCGGCGCCTTCGCCTCGAAGCGCGCAGTGCCCGTGACGGTCACGCCCTCGATGACCTGTCCGGTGAGCGCGTTGCAGGTGGCCTTGAGTTGCTCGGCGGTGGGCCCCGCAGGCGGCGGCGGTGCAGGGGGCGCAGGAGCAGGCGCGGGCGCAGGAACGATCGGCAGAGAGCCACCGCCTCCTCCCCCGCCGCCTCCGCAGGCTTGCAGGGCCAGGCCCGCAGCCAGCAGCAAGCCCTTCGGCAGCAGGGCTCGGGGGACACGTTTTTCGTCGCGCATGGTCGTCTCCAATGTTTGTTTTGTGCACCGGATATCCGGTGCCTCTCGTTGGGTCGGGTGATCGTCAAGATGCCGACCGACCGGTCGGTAATGGGCTGGGCGAGACTAACGCAGGAGCGCGAATACAGGCAAGCGGCGAAAGCTCGGGACTAACCCCTAAGATCGGCGATCGCGCTGCCGCCGCCTGGCGCAGGGCTCATCCATCTCGACCCATGACCGTTGACTCCCCCTCTTCCCGCCCGAGCGACCAGCGCAGCCTGATCGCCAGGAGCGCCGCCGAGCTGTTCGCCCGCAAGGGCTACGCAGCGACGTCGATGAACGAGATCGCCGAAGCCAGCCATCTGTCCAAGCCCGGCCTGTACCACCACTTCAAGGACAAGGCCGAGGTGCTGTTCTATATCGCGCACGGCCATGTCTCGCGCCTGGTCGACATCGTGACGGGCGTGGAGGCGCTGGACCTCGCCGCCGAGCAGCGGCTGCCCGAGCTGATCGAGGCGTTCATGCTCGAGTACGCGGAGGCGCAGAACGAGCACCGCGTGCTCACTGAAGACGTGCGCTTCCTGGACCCTGAGGCGCAAGCCTGCGTGCTCGACAAGGAGCGCACGGTGGTGCAGGTGTTTGCCGACGCCATCGCCGCGTCACGCCCGGACCTGCACGACGCGCAGCTTCACAAGCTGCTGACGATGTTCCTGTTCGGCATGCTCAACTGGATGTTCACCTGGTTCCGCCCCGAGGGGCGCTTCACCTACGAGCAGATGGTGCCGATCGCGACTCAGCTGTTCGTAAACGGCATCTCAGGGATGGACATCGAGCCACGGAAGACAACGCGCAAGCAGTAGCGCGAGCAACTCGAGGCCAATCTCTTCGGGATGCTGCACATGAGCCGGGCCTTCGCCGGATACGGCGTCCCGCCGTGACTCAATAGACATCGCGGCGATAGCGGCCCTGGGCGACCAGGTCGTCGAAGACCTGCTCACCCAGAGCCTCGCGCAGCGCCGAATCGACGCCCGGGGCCATGCCTTCGAGGCTGCCGCATACATAGATCACGGCACGCTCGGCAACCCATTGCCGCAGCGCATCGGCAGCTTCGCGCAACTGGTCTTGCACGTACCGGCGCTGGGCTTGGTCGCGAGAGAACACCAGGTCGATGCGCTCCAGCGCTCCGGCGGCCTGCCATTGCGCGATGTCCGTGGCGCAGAAGGAATCTTGTGCGGTGTTCCGCTCGCCGTAGACCAGCCAGTTGCGCCCGTGTCCCCGCCGCGCGCGTTCGCGAAGATGCGCGCGCAGGCCGGCAAAGCCGGAACCGTTGCCGATGAAGATGCACGGCATCTCGTCGTCGACCAGCGCAAAACCGGGATTGGGCAGCAGGCGCAACTCGATGGCGGTGTCTGTCGGGGCCGAGGCGGTCAACCAGCCTGATGCGATGCCAAGTCCGCCATCGTGGCGAACCTGGCGCACCAGCAATTGCACGCAGCCGTCCGCCGCAATCGATGCCACCGAGTAGCTGCGCGGCGCCAGCGGCACTAGCGTGTCGGCCAACGCCTGCGCGGTTGCAGCGGGTGTCGCCGTCGCAAGTGTGCTGCGAGACAGGGCATCTTCGAGCGTGCACTCATGGCCATCGAAGCGGACGGGTGTTCGCCCGTCGATCCCGGCGTCGCGCAGGAACCGCTCGACTGCGGGGCCAGCCTGGCGCGGCAGCAGTTCGACGAGTGCACCTGGCGCCCAGGCTGCCGAATCGGGGCGGGCCAGTTCGATCTCGAAAAGGGGGGCACCTTGACTGCCTGCGTTGAGCAGCGTGCGACGCACGAGGCGCCACGGCTCGAAGGGTGCCGCCTTCGGCTGGTGCGTTTGCCAAGTGTCGACCTGCACCGCGAACGCGTCGGCCAGCGACTGCTGCCAGCGCGCGAGGGCGCCGGCATCGCCGTTGCTCACTTCGATCATCGGGAACAGCGCCTGCGCGCCATGGCCGCGCAGATCGTGGTCGAGCGCTCTGCCGAAGCCGCAGAAGTTGGCGTAGTGCCTGTCGCCCAGAGCGAGCAACCCGTAGCGCACGTGCTGCAAGCCGGAACCGGTCTGTCGCGCGAACTGGCGTGCAAAGGCGCGCAGGCTGTCCGGCGGATCGCCGTCGCCGAAGGTGCTGGCCACCAGCAGCACCTTGCGGTAGCGCTGCAGCGCATCCACGCTCAGGCGGACCAGTGGCTGCAGCACCACTGCGACGCCAGCCGATTGCAGCACCGCCGCCGTCTGCAGCGCGATGCGCTCCGCGTGGCCGGTTTGCGTTGCGAAGGTGAGCAGCACGGGCTCGGCGCCGCGGCCGGCCGGTTGCAGGGCGGGGCTGAGGCGTGCGCGTTCGTCGCGCACTGCCCGCTTCGTGCGTCGGCGTCCGAGATAGAGCATCCATCCGGTGATCGCGAACAGCGACAGCCCCAGGCTGCTGAGCGTCATCACGATACGGCCGGGCAGGCCCCAGTAGGTTCCCATGTGCAGCGGATAGATGCTGTTGACCAGTCGGCCCGCCAACGGCTTGTCGGCATAGCGTTCATGCTGCGTGGCTTCACCGGTGACGGCATCGAGATAGAGACGGTTGCGCGCTCGCTCGTGTTCGGGGTTGGCACGCAGGTAGGTCGCTTCGATCTGCGTTGCGTTGCGCGTGGGCATGCGCAGCGTGACCAGGCTCCAGTCGCCGTTGGTTTCCTGCAGGAAGGATTGCCACACCCGTTGCAGGTCGGGCTTGGGTGCCACAGCCGTCTTGGCCTGTGCGCCGCCGGCCTGCATGCGTTGCGTGCGGACCATGCGACCTTCGCCTGCTGCGTTGTCGATCAGCGTTCGCACACCATCGAAGCCCCAGTAGAGGCCCGTCAGGCTGGAGGCCAGGTACGCCAGCAGTGCAATGGTGCCGACCACCGCATGCAGGTTCCAGAGAAATGCGCGACCGGTGAGTGCGAAGTCGAGCTTCAGCCAGGCCCGCCAGGCAAGCGGCCGGCGTGGCCAGCGCAGATAGAGGCCCGACAACGCCAGGATCAGCAGGCCCGTGGCCAGGGTACCGGTGACGGGCTTGCCCGTGTCGCGGGGCAGCAGCAGCCATCGGTGCAGGCTTTCGACAAACTCGAAGAAGGCGTCGCCTTTCGGCTCGGGCAGCAGCTCGGCCGTCCATGGATCGACCAGTCGCACTTCGCCCTGGCGCTGGCCTTCCGGTGGGGCGAAATTGACGCGTGCCGGCCGCCCGGGTTCGGCGAACACGGTGAGCGTGCCGATCCGGCGCTTTGGATGCGCCGCCTGCAACTGCTGCGCCAGTGCAGCGGGCAACAGCGCCACCGCGCCGCTTGGGTTGGGTGCGTGGCGCAGTTCGGGATTGATCGCGTCGATGATCTCGGCGCGGAAGGAGAGCGTGGCTCCGGTCAGCCCGATCAGCACGAGCACGGACCCGGCTGTGATGCCGATGAACCAGTGGATCTGGAACCAGGCGCGCCTCAGGAGGGCCATGTCGAGAAGTGGGGTTGGAGCCGCCGTGGGGGCGGCCGGGTTGTTGTTGGTGTCAGAGATCGATCAGAGATCGATCTTCAGCGTTGCCTTGACCGAGCGCGGCGTTCCAACGGCCAGCCGCGTGCCGGCCGCCGCCCAGTAGCGCTTGTCGGCGACGTTGTCGATGTTGATCTGCCACAGGGTGCGCTTGCCGAACAGCTGCGTGACGTAGCGGGCGCCCAGGCCGAAGATGGTGTTTCCGCCGATGAACGCCTGGTTCAGGTCGTCCACCGGGCGCCGCCCCGTGTAGTAGGCCCCGCCATTGACCGACAGGCCCGGCACCGCCGCGATGTCGTACGAGAGGAAGGCGCTGGCCGTTTGCTTGGCGGTGTTCTCGGGCATCTTGCCGTTGTACTGCGCGTTGATGTCGCGGAACTCGGCGTCGAGCGATTGGGCCGAGAGCTGCCACGCGAGTGCACGGGTCAGGCGGCCCTGTGCCGAGAGTTCGAGGCCGCGGTAGCGCTGCCGTCCGTCGGCCACGAAGGTGTTGGCGCTGTTGGTGTAGGCGCCCGGGCGCTCGATGTCGAACAGGGCGCCGGACAGCAGCATGCCGCCACTGGTGAGCCAGCGCAGGCCGATTTCTTTCTGCTTGCTCACGCCGGGTGGCATGTGGGCGTTCTGGTTGGTGGTGCCGGCAGGCGCAATTTCGCCTTCCTCTACGCCTTGTGCGTATGACACGTAGCCCACCAGGTCGGGCGTGAACTTGTAGCTGAGCGCCGCGAGCGGCGTGGTCTTGCGCACGTCGAAGGCGATCAGGGGGATCGTGGCGCTCGCGCCCTGCGTGCTCTCGAAGTGCGTATGGCGCGCACCGACCACCAACTGCCATTGCGGCGAGAAGGTGATGCGGTCGAGTGCGTAGAGGCCCAGTTCCTTGCTGTCCTGTGCCCCGGTGGTGGGCCGCGTCGGGAGCGCGGTCAGCGGCAGGTAGCCGATGACGACCGGGTTGTACAGGTTCTGCGCGGTGCTCGCGCCGCCGTAGTTGCGCTGGTAGATCGGGTCCTGCGTTTTCTTGCTCTGCGCGGCGCCGATGGTGAGTTCGTGCTGCAAGCTGCCGGTCGAGAACGTGCCGAACAGCTCGGTGCGGAACAGGTCGGAGGTCTGCTTCAGGCTCTGGTCGTTGCCGGTGATGCGGCCTGCGCCGGTCCGCACGTTGTAGTTGCTGAAGCTGGCGAGCCTGCGGTCGCGCTCGGCTTCGGAGTGCCCGGCTTCCACCGTCAGCGCCCAGTTGTCGCTGAGCGAATAGTCGGCGCGCAACTGGGTGTTGGTGACTTCGGCGTCGAAGACTGCCCAGGCCGGGCCCAGCAGCTTGTTCGGGTCGGGCAGGGCGGGCAGGGTGATCACGCCGTTGACGGCCGCCGGCCTCGTGATGCCAGCCTGCTCGGTGATGCGCTTGCGGTAGTTTTCGACGTCGGCCTTGAGGGTGAGGCGGTTGTTGACGCGCCAGTCGAAAGCAGCCGACACGAACCTGCGGTTGCCGTCTATGCCGTCGATGTTGGAGCCGACACGGCCGCCGGCCGCGTTGATTCGCACCCCGAACTGGTTCTGGTCGCCGAACTGGCGCCCGATGTCGGTGGATGCCTGTAGCGAACCCTTGTCGTCGACGGTGAGGCCAACGGAGGTCACCGGTGTGCTGCCGGCGCGCTTGGTCACCAGGTTGATGATGCCGGCCGGCGTGGTGAAGCCGTAGTAGAGCGCCGAGGCCCCTTTCAGCACCTCGACACGCTCCTTGTTCTCCATGGGGATCTCGGAGACGTTGGGAATTGCGAGCGAACCGTTGAGCCGGTAGTTCGTCCGGTTCTCGACCGCGATGCCGCGGATCACGAGCTGGTCGAAGGTGTCGCCGCCGTTCTGCTGGCGCGTCACGCCGGCAGTGTTGCGCAGCACGTCGTAGATACCTGCTGCACCCTGGAGTTCGAACACGTCGCTCGTGACCGTGTTGACCGTCGCTGGAACCTCCAGGATGTTGGCGCCCCGGAATGTGCCGGCCTCCACGGTATTCGCGACGAACCCGTTGGTGGCACTGGATTGCACCGTGACTGTGCTGAGTTGCCCGGACGCATCAGAAGCGGAGTCGGGCGTCTGTGCGTGAGAGTAAGAAACGGCGCCCGCGAGCGCGAGTGGCGTTGCCAGAAAGAGCTTGTGCATGGGAGCGTGCGAGCCCGCGCCGCGTGCAAGCGCGCAGTACTCAAAGAGAATTCAGGCGAAGTTTATCTCATGCGTACGGATGAGAATCATTCTCTCTTTTGTGCGGGTGTCTTCGAGGCGGAGTTTGCTGCTAGAGCTCGCGCCACCAGCGCTGCCCCGTGTGCGGCTCGGCGAGCGACAGCTGCTCGCCCATGCCCGGTGTGGCCAGTGCGACGCCTGCCGCTTCGGCCAGCGCCTGGATGCGGTCGAAGGGCTCGTGCCAGGCGTGCATCGCCAGGTCGAAGGTGCCGTTGTGCACGGGCATCAGCCAGCGGCCCTTGAGGTCGAGATGGGCCTGCAGCGTTTCTTCGGGCTGCATGTGCACCTCGGGCCACTGGGCGTCGTAGGCGCCGGTTTCGAGCATCGTCACATCGAAGGGGCCGAAGCGCTCGCCGATGGTCTTGAAGTCGGCGTGGTAGCCGGTGTCTCCGCTGAAGAACAGGCGCAGGTCGCCGGCCATGATCACCCACGACACCCACAGGGTGCGGTCGCTGTCGGTGAGGCTGCGGCCGGAAAAATGCTGCGCCGGCACCGCCACGAGCCGTACGCCCGCCACAGCCGTCTGCTGCCACCAGTCGAGCTGCTGCACCTTGGCCGCGTCCACGCCCCAGGCGATCAAACGGTCGCCCACACCGATGGGCGTGATGAACACATCCACCTTGGGCGCCAGCTTCATGATGGCTGCGTGGTCGAGATGGTCGTAGTGGTCGTGCGACAGGATCACGCCCTTGATCGGCGGCAGATCGTCGATGGCAATGGGCGGTGCATGAAAGCGCTTCGGCCCCATCCACTGGAACGGCGATGCGCGTTCGGAAAACACCGGGTCGGTGAGCCAGAACTCGCCGGCAAGCTTCAGGAGCAGGGTGGAATGCCCGAGACGGAACAAGCTTGCGTCGGGTGCGGAGGCCAGTGCTGCCGCGCTGAGGGGCTGCACCGGAATCGGCGCGCGCGGCACC
The DNA here is from genome assembly GCF_051216835.1 of Variovorax multivorans. Lineage (NCBI taxonomy): Bacteria > Pseudomonadati > Pseudomonadota > Betaproteobacteria > Burkholderiales > Comamonadaceae > Variovorax > Variovorax multivorans. The sequence goes on along the minus strand of NZ_JBPJZL010000003.1, from coordinate 280,280 downwards.
GTGGTGTCGGGCTTCTGTGTCAGCACTCGCCAGGCAATGGCGAGCGTCTTGGCGAAACCGGGCTCCTCGCGTGGCACGACATTGCGGAACTTGCCGTCGAGCTGTCGCGGCGACGAGGCGCGAACGACGGGCTCGCTACGGCGAAGGCAGAGGGACTGGTTGGTCATGCGGAGCACTCCGATCAAGAGGGAGGATAAAAAGTACACCAGGCGGTGTAATTTTTCGGAGTGTACAGCGAATTCCGGAAAAGTAAACTCAGCGGTGTAAAATCCGCCCCATGACCCAGGCTATACGTCTTACCGACCGCAAGCGCGAGGCGATCGTCCAGGCCGCCATCGCCGAATTCCGCGCCAGTGGCTTCGAGGCTACGAGCGTCGACAAGATCGCCGCCCGCGCCGAGGTTTCGAAGCGCACGCTGTACAACCACTTTCCGAGCAAGGACGAACTCTTCGCCGAGATCCTGCGCGTGCTGTGGGAAAGTGCCGCGAGCCAGGAAGAGCTGCCCTATCGAGCAGATGTGCCGGTGCGCGAGCAGTTGCTCGCGCTGCTGATGCAGAAAATGTCCCTGCTGGCCGACGACAACTTTCTCGACCTCGCACGCGTGGCCATCGCGGCCGCCATCCATTCGCCTGAACGCGTGCAGGAGATGATGAATCGCCTGGGCCAGAAGGAGGGCGGGGTGCTCGGCTGGATTCGCGCCGCACAGAAGGACGGCCGCCTGAAGGCAGGCGACGCTTCACTGGCCGCGCAGCAACTGGAGAGCCTGGTCAAGGGCGTGGCCTTCTGGCCGCAGGTCGCGCTGGGCCAGCCCAAGCTGGCGCCACGGGCGCAGCGGCAGATCGCCAATGCGGCGGTAGACCTGTTCCTCAGCCACTACGAGGCATAAGCCGAGACTCGTGCTGCTGCACGAGAGTACGGCCGTCCGCGCCCGCAAGGTGCCGACGGCCGTAATTTCGTGCGTCACTTTCATCCCCTCCAACGCGGCTTTCGTCAACCCTCACGAGCGGAAAACAGCTTAACTACTAAATACTTGACACTTAAACTATTGAGTCATAAATTTACGGCACCACGAGAGTTCGTGTGCGGCTTTCGGTGGCATCGCCCGTAACGCACTTGTTCAATCAGCAGCGCGCTGACGCGCGCATTCAGGAGTTGCAAATGTCCATGCTCAAGATCGCAAAGCTCTTCACCGCCGCTTTCGGCGCCGCAGTCATCGCAACGGGTGCGGCCAGCGCTGCCGCCGCCACGACGGCAAAGCCCGGCATCGTCCTGGTGCACGGTGGTTTCGTCGACGGCTCCGGCTGGGAAGGCGTCTACAAGATCCTCACGAAGGACGGGTACGACGTCACCATCGTCCAGAACCCGACCATCTCGCTGGCTGACGATGTCGCTGTCACGAAGCGTGCAATCGCCGCGCAGAAGGGGCCGGTCGTTCTCGTCGGCCACTCGTATGGCGGTGTCGTCGTCACCGAGGCAGGCAACGACGAAAAAGTGGCGAGCCTCGTCTATATCGCTGCGTTCGCTCCCGACAAGGGCGAGTCGGTCGACTCGCTGATCAAGAACCCGCCGCCCGGCGCGCCGGTGCCCCCGATCCTTGCGCCGGTCGACGGCTTCCTGATGCTCGACAAGACGAAGTTCGCTGCCTCTTTCGCAGCGGACGTGAAGAGCGAAACGGCCGCCTTCATGGCGAATTCGCAGGTGCCGTGGGGTGTTGCCGCCCTCGCCGGAGCGGTCAGCGAACCGGCATGGAAGTCGAAGCCGAGCTGGTACCTCGTGGCCAAGGACGACAAGATGATCCCGCCGCCTGCGCAGCGCAACATGTCCAAGCGCGCGGGTGCCACCGTGACGGAAGTCCCCGGCAGCCACGCCGTCTACGTTTCGAATCCCAAGGCCGTAGCTGCGTTGATCAAGCAAGCCGCGAACAAGGTGTCTGTCGCCGCTGCCAAGTAATGGATCCGGGTGCTGCCTGGTGTGACGCACCGGGCAGCGCCGTCAGTCAACGCTTGTGCTCGCGCGCCAATTCCTTCAGCGCGAGAAAGCCGTCTTCCAGTGCAAGATCGAATTCGGGAAAGTTCTTCGGAGAGCGCGCCACCTGCACATCGATGATGTCCGTCTCCTTGCGCTCCATGAGCGTCCAGGAAAACGCGTGAGGTTCAACCTCGTCGATGATGACCCGCAGCTGGCTTGCCGGGACCATGGTGCGTTCCAAGGTGCGGCCTCCGGTGGTGTTTCAGTGTGCTGCCAGGACTTGCGCCTGATAGGACACATCCAGCAGCTTTCCTTTTCTCGCGTAGTAGCGGTCGATCCGCCACTCCTTCAGGATTTCCATCGCAAGACTGAAGGTGCCGAGGCTCAGCGTGTAGAGGCTGGCAAGAGGAAAGTCGCCCTCGGATTCCAGGGCCAGCACGAGTCGGGCCAGAGTCAGGGACTCCTCGCCGTTCGGGTCGGCCGTGATGATCTGGCGTGCTTCTTTGATCGCGTTCATCGGGGTCCTTTGTGGGGTCTCTCGAGCGCTGTCGCAGCGGCGAACCGCCGCCTGGGCCTACCGGCAGCCCCTTGGGCAATCTGTCTTGCCTTCAGGCCCGGCAGCAGGGCGTTCCGGTTGGAGCGGCGCAGTCTAGCACCGGCTTTTCGTCAAGGGGCACGTGCTTTCGCATGTTTCAAAGCGATGCGTCGTTCCTTTGCATACCGCGCTCTCCGGATTTTTATATTCTTTTTACAGCCCGCTCCCAAGATTTATCCCTGTTTTTACGCGCGCCTGCAGAGACTCACTGACTTGTTTCGTTTGCAGGAGTGATGAATGGACATCGTGTGGATTGCCGCCATTGCGGTCATGTGGGTCGTAGTGGCCGAACTGGTAGTCGGGCTGCACAAGCTCGATACGCCCAAGGGAGAACGGCCATGATCGGACTTGAAGTCCTTTACGGGTTCGCCGGGCTTATCGCCGTGATCCTGTTCGCCTACCTCGTCTTTGCGCTCATCTGCGCCGAGGAGTTCTGATCATGAGTAGCTCGGCCTGGGGGCTTCTGGCCCTCTATCTCGTCGTGCTGCTTTTGCTCGCATGGCCGCTCGGACGTTTCCTGGCGGCGATGTGCACTGGCCATATGCCGCGTTGGACTCAACGCGTCGAAGCACCGCTCTACAAGCTTGCCGGGGTCTCGCCCGACAACTCCATGCACTGGCGCACCTACGCCTTTGCGCTGCTCGCGTTCAACGCGGTCGGTGCACTGGCTGTCTATGGCCTGCAGCGACTGCAGGGCTGGCTGCCGTTCAACCCGGCGGGCATGACGGCCGTGTCGCCCGACTCGGCCTTCAACACCGCGGTGAGCTTCGTCTCCAACACCAACTGGCAGGGCTATGCCGGTGAATCGACCATGAGCTATCTCACGCAGATGCTCGGCCTCACGGTGCAGAACTTCTTCTCTGCCGCCACGGGCATTGCAGTGGCCTTCGTGCTGGTGCGCGGCTTTGCGGCGCGCCGCACCGACGGCAAGGGCTTCGTGGGCAACTTCTGGGTCGATGTCACGCGCATCACGACCTGGCTGTTGCTGCCGATCTCCTTCGTGCTCGCGGTGTTCCTTGCGGGCCAGGGCGTGATCCAGAACTTCGACGCCTACAAGACCGTGGACACGCTCGAGACCACCGCCTTCCAGCAGCCGAAGAACGACGCCAACGGCCAGCCGCTGAAGGACGACAAGGGCCAGCCGGTGATGGAAGACGCCACCACCAAGACGCAGACGCTCGCCATGGGCCCGGTCGCTTCGCAGGAAGCCATCAAGATGCTCGGCACCAACGGCGGCGGCTTCTTCAACGCCAACTCGGCGCATCCCTACGAGAACCCGACGGCGCTTGCGAACCTGCTGCAGATGCTTGCGATCTTCGTGATCCCGGCGGCGCTGTGCTTCACCTTCGGCCGCGTGGTCGGCGACATCCGCCAGGGCTGGGCCGTGCTCGCGGCCATGACGGTGATCTTCGTCATCGCCGTGGTCGTGCTCACCCCTGCCGAGCAGGCCGGCAACCCGCTGCTGACGCCGCTGGGCGTCGACCAGGTGTCGAGCGTGCTGCAAAGCGGCGGCAACATGGAAGGCAAGGAAGTGCGCTTCGGCATCGACGCCTCGGCCCTCTTCGCCGCCATCACCACGGCCGCCTCGTGCGGCGCGGTGAACGCCATGCACGACTCGCTCACTCCGCTCGGCGGCATGGTGCCCATGGTGCTGATGCAGCTCGGCGAGGTGGTGTTCGGCGGCGTGGGCACCGGGCTCTACAGCATGCTGATCTTCGCCATCCTGGCGGTGTTCATCGCCGGCCTGATGATCGGCCGCACGCCCGAGTACCTCGGCAAGAAGATCGAGGTCTATGAGATGAAGCTCACCTCGGTCGCCATCCTGGTGACGCCGATCCTGGTGCTGGCCGGCACGGCCGTTGCCGTGATCGCGGATGCGGGCAAGGCCGGCATCGCCAACCCCGGCGCGCATGGCTTCTCGGAAATCCTGTACGCGCTGACCTCGGCCGGCAACAACAACGGCAGCGCCTTCGCGGGCCTGTCGGCCAACACGCCGTTCTACAACGCGCTGCTGGCGGTCGTCATGTGGTTCGGCCGCTTCGGCGTGATCGTGCCGGTGCTTGCCATTGCCGGCGCGCTCGCCGCCAAGAAGCGCCTTCCGGTCACGGCCGGCACCATGCCCACGCATGGGCCGCTGTTCGTGACGCTGCTGATCGGCACCGTGCTGCTGGTGGGCTTGCTCAACTACGTGCCGGCGCTCGCGCTGGGACCGGTCGTCGAGCACCTGATGCTGTGGGCGAAGTGAGGCCCGGACCATGACTACAAAGACCAATACTTCCCTTTCGCTGTTCGATGCAGCGCTTCTGCGGCCCGCCCTCTGGGCCTCCGTCGCCAAGCTGAGCCCGCGGGTGCAGTGGCGCAACCCGGTGATGTTCATCGTCTACATCGGCAGCATCCTGACGACGCTGCTCTGGGTGCATGCGATGAGCTTCCCGGGCGACACCGGCATGAAGCCCGCCTTCGTGCTGGCCGTGACCATCTGGCTGTGGTTCACCGTGCTGTTCGCCAACTTCGCCGAGGCACTGGCCGAAGGCCGCAGCAAGGCGCAGGCCGCCTCGCTGCGCGGCCTGCGCAAGGACACCTGGGCCAAGAAGCTCAAGGAGCCTTTCCACGGCGCGGCGTTCTTGCCGGAACAGGCGCCCAACCTGCGCAAGGGCGACGTCGTGCTGGTCGAGACCGGCGACGTCATTCCGCTCGATGGCGAAGTGATCGAAGGCGTGGCCTCGGTCGACGAAAGCGCCATCACCGGCGAATCGGCGCCAGTGGTGCGCGAATCGGGCGGCGACTTCTCGGCTGTGACTGGTGGCACCCGCGTGCTGTCCGACTGGCTGGTGGTGCGCGTCTCGGTGAACCCGGGCGAGTCGTTTCTCGACCGCATGATCAGCATGGTCGAAGCCGCCAAGCGCCAGAAGACGCCCAACGAAATCGCGCTCACCATCCTGCTGGTTGCGCTCACGCTGGTGTTCCTGATCGTCACCGCCACGCTGCTTCCGTTCTCGATATTCAGCGTCGGTGCATCCAATGCGGGAACCGTGGTGTCGCTCACCGCGCTGGTCGCGCTGCTGGTGTGCCTGATCCCGACCACCATCGGCGGCCTGCTGTCGGCCATCGGCGTGGCCGGCATGAGCCGCATGATGCAGGCCAACGTGATCGCCACCTCGGGCCGCGCGGTGGAAGCCGCCGGCGACGTCGACGTGCTGCTGCTCGACAAGACCGGCACCATCACGCACGGCAACCGCCAGGCCACTTCGTTCCTGCCCGCACCCGGCATTCCGAAGGCCCGCCTGGCCCGCTCTGCGATGCTCGCATCGCTGGCCGATGAAACGCCCGAAGGCCGCAGCATCGTCGAGCTGGCCCGCCGCGACGGCCTCGACCCGGCAACGCCGGCCGAGGGCGCTCATTTCGTGCCCTTCACCGCGCAGACCCGCATGAGCGGCGTCGACCTGCCCGCCGCGCCGAACAGCCTCGACACCGACGCCGTCCAGCTGCGCAAGGGCGCGGTCGACGCGGTGCGCCGCCACGTCGAGGCGCTCGGCGGCAACATGGCACCCGAGGTGCTGCGCGCGGCCGAAGAAGCGGCCCGCCGCGGCAGCACGCCGCTGGCCGTGGCCGAAGGCAACCGCGTGCTCGGCGTGGTCGAGCTCAAGGACATCGTCAAGACCGACATCAAGGAGCGCTTTGCCGAGCTGCGCCGCATGGGCATCAAGACGGTGATGATCACCGGCGACAACAAGCTCACGGCAGCAGCCATCGCGGCCGAAGCCGGCGTCGACGACTTCCTGGCCGAAGCCACGCCCGAAGACAAGCTCGCGCTCATCCGCCAGTACCAGGCCGAAGGCCGCCTCGTGGCCATGACCGGCGACGGCACCAACGACGCCCCCGCGCTCGCGCAGGCCGACGTGGCCGTGGCCATGGGCAGCGGCACGCAGGCTGCGAAGGAGGCCGGCAACATGGTCGACCTCGACTCCAACCCGACCAAGCTGCTCGAAGTGGTGGAAACCGGCAAGGCGCTGCTGATGACGCGCGGCTCGCTCACCACCTTCTCGATTGCGAACGACGTGGCGAAGTACTTCGCCATCATTCCGGCGATCTTCGTGTCGACGTATCCGCAGCTGGGTGCGCTCAACGTGATGCGGCTCGCGAGCCCGTCGTCGGCCATCCTGAGCGCGGTGATCTTCAACGCGCTGGTCATCGTGTTCCTGATTCCGCTGGCATTGAAGGGCGTGCGCTACCGGCCCGTCGGCGCCGCCGCGCTGCTGCGCCGCAACCTTGCCATCTATGGCCTGGGCGGCCTGGTCGTCCCCTTCATCGGCATCAAGTTGATCGACTGGCTTCTTGTGGCCGTCCATCTCGTCTGAGGAGTTCCCAATCATGAACAACAACGGCAATATCGTTCGCCCCGTGCTCGTGGTCTTTGCACTGCTGAGCGCACTCACCGGCCTGATCTATCCGATGGCCGTCACCGGCGCCGCGAAGGCGGTGTTTCCGTCGCAGGCGGCGGGCAGCCTGATCGTGCTCGACGGCACGACCGTGGGCTCTAGGCTCATCGGCCAGAACTTCAGCGACCCGAAGCACTTCTGGGGCCGCCCGTCGGCCACCGCGCCGCAGCCCTACAACGCAACCGCCTCGGGCGGCTCCAACCAGGGTCCGCTCAACCCCGCGCTGACCGATGCGGTGAAGGCGCGCGTCGAGGCGCTGCGCGCGGCCGATCCGGGCAACACCGCGCCGGTGCCGGTCGACCTCGTCACGGCTTCGGCCAGCGGGCTCGACCCCGACATCAGCCCCGCCGCCGCGCAATACCAGGCCGCGCGCGTGGCGCGCGTGCGCGGCGTGCCGATCGAGCAGGTCAACGCGCTGATTGCAAGCAACACCCAGGCCCCGCTGTTCGGCTTGCTGGGCGAGTCGCGCGTCAACGTGCTGTCGCTCAACATTGGCCTCGACAAGGTGAAGTAATGGGCGATCGGATAGCCCGAGCTGCACCATGGTGACTGACCTGTTCCACGTCCTCTGCGCGATGGCGGCGCTGTTCATTCCTCTGGGGTTCGCGTGGTTCATCGTGTCCCGCACTGCACGCCGGCATGCGCGTGGAGCTAGGCGCAGGGAGCTCAAGGCAAGTGGTCCTGCTTCGCGCAAGGACCCCACGCAACGCTAGCAGGCCTTGTTCATGCAAGATGCCAATCGCCCGGACCCCGACGCCCTGCTGGCTCAACTGCGAAACGACGAAGCGCGCGCATTGCGCGGCAAGCTGCGCATCTACTTCGGCGCCAGCGCAGGCGTAGGCAAGACCTGGGCGATGTTGAGCGCCGCGCAGCGCGAGTGCGCCACAGGGCGCGACGTGCTGATCGGCGTGATTGAAACCCACGGCCGCAGCGAGACGGCCGCGTTGCTCACTGGGCTCGACACACTGCCGCTGCGCGAGCTGGACTACCGCGGCCGCACCCTCGCCGAGTTCGACCTCGACGCCGCGCTCGCCCGCAAGCCCGCCGTGCTGCTGGTCGACGAACTGGCTCACACCAACGCCCCCGGCTCGCGCCACGCCAAGCGCTGGCAGGACGTGCAGGAACTGCTGGCCGCCGGCATCGAGGTGTGGTCGGCGCTCAACGTGCAGCACCTCGAAAGCCTCAACGGCACAGTGGGCGCCATCACCGGCGTGCGCGTGCACGAGACCGTGCCCGACACCGTGCTCGACGAGGCCGACGAGGTGGTGCTGGTCGACGTCACGCCCGACGAGCTGACGGCACGGCTCGCGGCCGGCAAGGTGTACATGCCGCAGCAGGCCGAACGCGCCGCGCAGAACTTCTTCCGCAAGGGCAACCTGATCGCATTGCGCGAGATCGCGCTGCGCCGCACCGCCGAGCATGTGGAAGACGACGTGCGCGGCTGGCGCGTGGAGCAGTCGGGCGCTGGTGGCAACGGGCAGGGCCGCGAACTGCAGGCCTGGAACACATCGGGTGCGATCCTCGCCTGCGTCGGCCCGCATGAAGGCGCGGCGCAGACGGTGCGCACTGCGGCGCGTCTCGCGGGTCAACTGAATGTGCGCTGGCATGCGGCGTATGTCGAAACGCCGCGGCTGCAGCGGCTTGCTGCGGAGGAGCGCGATCGCATCCTCGCGGTGCTCAAGCTGGCGGAAGAACTGGGCGCCGTGACTGCGGTGCTGACTGGCGTCGACGTTGCGGCGGAACTTGCCGGACAAGCCCAGCGGCTCAACTGCGCAACGCTGGTCGTGGGGCGTGCCGAACCGGCCGAAGGCTGGTTGCGGTGGTGGCCTTCGGCCGCGCTGACGCGTGAGCTCGCCCGCCACGCTCCGGGCCTCGACATCGTCGAGGTCGCGCGAGCCGAAAGCTCCCGACGAATCGCGCATGGGCGCCCTGGCCGGCTTGCCGACGACAACGTGGAAGACACGGACAGGCCACGGGCGCGATGGCCCGGCTATGCCTTTACCGCGGCGATCAGCGTGGGCATGACGCTGGTTGCCATGCCGCTGTCGAATGTGCTGGAGCTGACCAACATCGTGATGCTGTTCCTGCTCGGTGTGGTCGGTTCGGCGCTGCGCTTCGGGCGTGGACCGGCGGCTTTCGCCGCGTTGCTCAACGTTGCGGCGTTCGACTATTTCTTCGTGCCGCCGCGGCTGTCCTTCAGCGTCAGCGATGTGCAGTACGTGCTGACCTTCGTCGTCATGCTCGGCGTTGGCCTGCTGGTGGGGCAGCTGACCGCCGGGCTGCGCTTCGCGGCCGGCGTTTCGGCAAGCCGCGAGCGGCGGGCGCAATCGCTGTTCGAACTGACGCGCGAGTTGTCGGCTGCGCTCGAGAGCACGCAGGTCGTCGAGCTCGGAGCCGCGGCGGTCGAAGGCCATTTCGGCGGCCGCGCGCTGGTACTGGTGACGGACGCGAACGACCGCCTCGTGATGCCGTCGCAGGCGCCCAAGGGATTCGACGCCTCCGTCGCCGATTGGTCGTTTCGCCAGGGCCAGCCGGCCGGACTCGCAACCGCCACGCTGGCGGCGCAGCCCTGGCACTACGTGCCGCTGCAGGCGCCGATGCGCATTCGCGGCGTGCTCGCGCTGTCGCCGGCGCAGCCTCGATGGCTACTGATTCCCGAGCAGGCGCAGCAGCTCGAGACGCTGGCGCGGCAGATCGCCATCGCACTGGAGCGTGTGCACTACGTCGAGGTGGCCCAGCAGGCGGTGGTCGAAATGGAATCGGAGCGCCTGCGCAACGCCTTGCTCGGGGCGATTTCGCACGACGTACGCACCCCGCTCACCGCGTTGATCGCACTGGCCGAGTCGCTGCAGAGCCTGCCATCTGGCGAGCATGTGGAGGCAGCTCGCGCAATCGTCTCGCAGGCACACCAGCTCCACGCGCTGGTCAGCAATCTGCTGGACATGGCGCGCCTCGAAAGCGGAATTACCGGCGGCGCCGTGAACCTGCGGCGCGACTGGCAGTCGGTGGAAGAAGTCCTCGGGTCGGCGATCCGGGCGGCCGAACCGGCGCTGGGCGGCGTGCATGTGCAGACGGTGCTGCCGGTCGACCTGCCGCTCGTCGAGTTCGATGCCGTGCTCATCGAGCGCGTGCTCGTCAACCTGCTGGAGAACGCCGCGAAATACGGCGCGCCGCCGATCGTGGTGAGTGGCTCCGTCACCGACACCGCCCTGGTGCTCACGGTGCGCGACCACGGGCCCGGCCTGCCCGACGTCGTGAAGGGCCATGAGCAGACGCTGTTCGACAAGTTCACGCGTGGCCAGGCGGAATCGGCCACGCCTGGCGTCGGCCTGGGTCTTGCCATCTGCAAGGCCGTGGTCAATGCGCACGGCGGAGACGTGACCGCCACGAACGCGCAGGACGGTGGCGCCGAGTTCGTCGTGACATTGCCGCGGCGGGCCCCGCCGGTATCCATGGAAGCCCAACTCTGAAGAACATGTCCTCCCACACAGCCGTTGTTATTGAAGACGAGCCCCAGATCCGGCGGTTCGTGCGCGGTGCGCTTGAAACCGAAGGCTGGCAGGTGCACGAGGCCGGCACGCTGCGCGAAGGCCTGACGGCCGCAGGAACCCGCAGGCCCGACCTGCTCGTTCTGGACCTTGGACTGCCGGACGGCGACGGCGTATCGCTCATCCTCGACGTTCGCCGGTGGTCCGCCGTACCGATCATCGTGCTGTCGGCACGCACCAGCGAGGCCGACAAGATCACCGCGCTGGATGCCGGCGCCGACGACTATCTGACCAAGCCCTTCGGCGCCGGCGAGTTGCTTGCGCGCGTGCGCGCCACGCTGCGTCGGCCGCGCCCGATCAGCGGTGCGGAGGAGGCCGAAGCCGTCTTTCGCTTCGGCGAGGTGGAGGTCGACCATGTTGCCCGGGTGGTGCGGCGCGCCGGTGTCGAAGTGCACCTCACGCCAACGGAATATCGCCTCCTGTCGGTGTTGATTGCCAACGTGGGGCGCGTGTTGACGCAACGCCAGTTGCTGATCACCGTGTGGGGGCCGGCGCAGACGGAGCAGAACCACTATCTGCGCATCTACATGGGGCATCTGCGCCAGAAACTGGAAGTCGACCCTGCACAGCCGCGCCACCTGCTGACCGAGACGGCGGTGGGCTACAGGCTGTCCGTCTGACCAGGTCCGGCAGCGCCGGAGCACGAAGCCGCGATGAAATCTTTATGCGCACGGCGCTACTTTTTACGAGGCTTTTACGAGGCGGCTTCTAGGCTATGCGCTTCCGTTTTTTTAACTTTTGCCTCATGAAAAAAATCCCCAGCAGGGCCGCTTCCACCATCGCAGTCAAGCATGCGCTCGTGTTGATCACTGCATTCGCCGCTTCGGGCGCAGCCCTGGCGCAGACCGCAACGACGGATGCCGCGGCGGCCGCTCCTGCCCCCGCCTCGAATCTCACAGGCAACGTCTCGCTGACCACGAACTACAAGTTCCGTGGCCAGGATCAGGACATGATCGGCAAGAACGACTACGCCAAGACCAAGGGCTTCAAGCCCGCCATCCAGGGCGGCCTGGACTACGCCTTCGGCGACAGCGGCTTCTACGTGGGCAACTGGAACTCCAGCGTCAACTGGCTCAAGGGCAACAGCATCGAGAGCGACATCTACGGCGGCTACAAGTTCAAGGCCGGCCCGCTGGACATGGACGTGGGCGCACTCACCTACATCTACCCGGGCAACTCCTCGGGCAACACCACCGAGCTGTACGTTGCGGGCACCTACGCCAACGAAACCCTCGGTTCGTTCACCGCCAAGTACTCGCACACCGTGTCGAAGGACTACTTCGGCTACGCCGGCAACAAGGCCGGCTCGGGCCTGAAGGGCACCAACACCGGCTACCTGAACCTGTCGTACAGCAAGGAAATCGTGCCCAAGGTCACGCTGAAGGCAGCCGTGGGCTACACGAACATGTCCAGCGACATCCGCAGCCTGGGCTACAAGAGCTATGTCGACTACAACGTCGGCGCGAGCTATGACTTCGGCAACGGCCTGTCGCTGACCGGCTCGGTGCAGGGCGCCAACAAGAAGAGCTCGTACCTCGCAGTGGCCAACCCGGGCGTCGACCTGGGCTTCGGCACCTTCGGCCAGACAACCTACTCGCCGAACAAGGCGCGCTTCATCCTCACGCTGACGAAGACGCTCTGACCCTCAAGGCGACAGGCGGGCCGCGGCCCGCCTTCGTGCACACCATGCGTCCAGGAGAAACGATCTGGTCTCGCGCTGCGGCGCGGGTTCGGGCGGCTCGTGCCTTGCCCGACATGAGCCTGCATTGGTCCTGCTGCGGCACGCCCATGCTCGATCCCGTGCAGGAGCGCCTTCGAAGCGAAGACGGCGCTGAAGTTCTCCTGGCTTCCTGCGCTCATTGCGCAGCGCGTTGGGTGAGCGTTGTTCCGCAAGAGGGCTGCCCGGGTTGCTGGGAAATCTATTGCTCGTCCACGGCCAGTTCCAGATCGGGCCAGCGCTGAAGCCAGCATATTTACGCGGCATTTCCACCGCAGGGTGCATTGTTTACACCGTTTTCACACGCGCCTGCCGATACTGAAGCCGTGTTCTTTTCCATTGCAGGAGTTTCATGGCTTACGCCGCTTATCGGGAATACGCAGGCACTGTGCGTGCCAAGAGCGAGACGGTTTTCAAGGTGCTCGATGTCACGGTGCCGTCGGTCGACGCGTGCCGCGTGCGGCGCGGCATCGCCGCATGCAAGGGTGCCGGCGTGCTGCGTTGCGAGCCCCTGATGCGTGTGAATGCAACGTGCGCAAATAGCGCTCCGCGCGCCCGCCTCATGATTCGTCTGCCCCTGGAGAGCTATGCCTCCGTGGTGCACTGTCTGCTCGAATGCGCGCCCGATGGCGAGATCGGCCACCTCACAAGCTGGCGCGAGCATCTCCGGCGTTGTGGTCTGGCCAATGGCGGCTGACCTGGAGAGCGCGGTCGCGGATGCGGCGGCCGGCTACGGCAAGACCTTTGTCCGCGATTGCCTGAGTCGGCCAACGCCCTTGCGGCTCCCACCGGAGATACTGCTCGGCCAGGACATCGACGTGCTCGAACGCATCCTGGAACCGGGCATCGACCTGGCACTGTGGCGGCGCGAACCGCAGGCTCCGATTGCTGCATGGCTGGATGCCTTGCCTCCGGCCAGGCATCCCACGGCGCAACTGCCATTGCGTGCGGCCGATGTAGCGGCTGCGCTGCACGCAGCGTGCAAGACCTCGCGCACGCCGCGTGGGCCCGGGCGAGACGCTTTGCTGGCAGACATCGACATGCTCGCCACACGCTTCGCGCTGATCACCGGAAGCCCCCGGATGAGCCTTACGCTGCAGGTTCGCGGCTGCGGCATCGATGAGAACTGGCACCTCGACCATGCCGGACTGCATCTGCTGTGCAGCTACAGCGGCCTGGGCACGGAGTGGGTGGCATCTCCGCACGCAGACACGGCACTGCGGATGCCTAAGGGCTTTACTGGGCCCTTCGAGCGCATGCCGCTTCAGGCCGTTGCGCTCCTTCAGGGCCGTGGCGTGGATACGCAAGGCAGTGATCGAGGGTTGGTGCACCGTTCGCCGCAACTGCGCAACCTCGGGTCGCATCGCTACGTGTTGCGTCTGGACGAACTGCGGTAGAGGCGCGCTGACCGGGCGCATATTCTTGTTGCGGCGACGGCAGTACTTGTCGTTCTGCCGATGCGCCGCGGCTCAGTACGCCCCGCGCGATTCAGGCGGCACGGGGGTGGCAACCGGCGCGCCGAGGAAGTCGGCCGCCAGCTTGCGCGCAGCGCCCGCGTACAGCAGCACGTCGACGCCAACGGCGACGAAGGTGCAGCCGAGTTCGAGATAGCGGCGCGCCAGCTTCGGATCTGAAGTCAGCGTGCCCGCGGCCTTGCCGGAGGCCACGATGTTCCGCATCGCACCTTCGATGGCCGCCTGCACCTCGGGGTGGCCGGGCCGGCCGCGATGGCCCATCGAGGCTGCGAGATCTGCGGGGCCGATGAACACGCCGTGCACGCCATCGACCTCGCAGATCGACGCGAGGTTGCCCAGCGCCTGCACCGTCTCGGCCTGCACCAGCAGGCAGACTTCGTCGTCGGCCGCGTCGAGGTAGTCGGTGCGCGCACTCCATTGCGATGCGCGCCCGACCGCGCTGCCCACGCCGCGAATGCCGCGCGGCGGATAGCGCGTGGCAGATACCAGCGCACGCGCCTGCTCGGCGGTGTCGACCATCGGCACCAGCAGGTTCTTCGCGCCGATGTCGAGCAGCTGCTTGATGAGCGCGGTGTCGCCCTGCACGGCGCGCACCACGGGCTGGGCCCGATGCGGCGCCACCGCCTGTAACGCGGCGAGCGTCGAGCGCAGGTCGTTGGGGGCGTGTTCGCCGTCGATCAGCAGCCAGTCGAAGCCGGCGGTTGCGCTGACCTCGGCCATGTATGGATCGGCCATCGAAAGCCAGAGGCCGACCTGCGACTGGTTTGCGGCCAGGGCCGCCTTGAAGGGGTTGTGAGCGGGCATGTGGGATCTGTCGAAGAGTGGTGATGAATTGGCGCCGGCCGTCAGTCCAGCTGCCCCTGGCACACGTACTTGGTGTGCAGGTAGTCGTCCAGCCCGTGGACCGAGCCCTCGCGACCGTAGCCCGAGTCCTTCACGCCACCGAAGGGCGCGGCCTCGGCTGCCAGGGCACCTTCGTTGATGCCGACGATGCCGGTCTCCAGCGCATCGGCCACGCGCCAGATGCGGCGCACATCGCGTGAATAGAAATACGCGGCCAGGCCGAAGGGCGTGTCGTTCGCCTGCGCGATCACCTCGGCCTCGCTCGAGAAGCGCGTCAGGGGCGCGACCGGGCCGAAGGTCTCTTCGCAGGCGCAGGCCATGGTGGCGTCGGCATCGGCGAGCACGGTTGGTGCGAAGTAGTTCGTGCCGAGTTCGGGCAGCCGCGTGCCGCCGGTGAGCACGCGCGCGCCGCGCGCCACAGCGTCCTGCACGTGGCGCTCGATCTTCTCGACCGCGCGTGCGTTGATCATCGGCCCGATCTGCGAGGCCGCATCGCTGGCCGGGCCGACGCGCAGCGCCGCCACGCGTGCAACCAGCAGTTCGGCAAAACGCTCGTGCACTGCCTCGTGCACGAAGACCCGGTTGGGGCACACGCAGGTCTGGCCGCCGTTGCGGAACTTGGCGGCCATCAGGCCTTCCACCGCGGCTTCGATGTCTGCATCTTCGAACACGATGAACGGCGCATTGCCGCCGAGTTCGAGCGAAAGCTTCTTGAGCGTGTCGGCCGAACGGCGTGCGAGGTGCTTGCCCACCGGCGTGGAGCCAGTGAAGGTGATCTTGCGCACGCGCGCATCGTCGAGCCAGGCATCGACCACCTCGGGCGTGTGCTCGCGCGATGCCGTCACGATGTTCAGCACGCCCGGCGGCACGCCGGCTTCGGCGGCCAGCGCCACGAGGGCCAGCGAAGTCAGCGGCGTGTCCTCGGCCGGCTTGCACACCACGGTGCAGCCCGCGGCAAGCGCCGGAGCGATCTTGCGCGCGATCATCGCGGCCGGAAAATTCCACGGCGTGATCGCCGCGACCACGCCGACCGGTTCGCGCAGCGCGAACATGCGCCGGCCCGGCACGGGCGCCGGAATGACGTCGCCGTTGACGCGCGTGGCTTCCTCGGCAAACCACTCGATGTAGCTGGCCGCATAGGCAACTTCGCCACGGCCCTCGGCCAGCGGCTTTCCTTGCTCGCGCGAGATGAGCCGCCCCAGGTCTTCCTGATGCGACATCACGAGATCGTTCCAGCGCTTGAGGATTTGCGCGCGTTGCTTGGCGGGCGTCTTGCGCCAGGCGGGAAAGGCGGCATGCGCGGCATCGACGGCCGCGCGCGAGTCGATTGCGTTGGAGTCGGGCACCTGCGCGATGAGGGCACCGGTGGCCGGGTCGGTCACGTCGAGCGTGCGGCCGGAAGCGGAGCGCAACCATTCGCCGGCGATGAAGTTGGCCGCGCGTTGCAGGCTAGGGCGCGAGAGAGTCAGGGGCATGGCGAGAAGAAGAAAG
Source organism: Variovorax multivorans (assembly GCF_051216835.1). NCBI lineage: Bacteria > Pseudomonadati > Pseudomonadota > Betaproteobacteria > Burkholderiales > Comamonadaceae > Variovorax > Variovorax multivorans. The sequence goes on along the minus strand of NZ_JBPJZL010000003.1, from coordinate 264,204 downwards.
GAGGAAAGAAGGCAGTCAGCTCACGATGCCAAGGTGCCATGGCACGAACTCGTGGTCGCCCAGGCCCAGCGTCTCGCTCTTGGTCGGCTCGCCCGAAGCGTGGCGCAGGATCTGCTCGAAGATCTGCTGGCCCAGTTCGGGCACGGAGAGTTCGCCATCGATCACCACGCCGCAGTTGATGTCCATGTCTTCCTCCAGGCGGCGGAACATCGGCGTGTTGCTCGCGAGCTTGATCGTCGGCGCGGGCTTGCTGCCGAACATCGAGCCGCGTCCGGTGGTGAAGCAGATCAGCTGCGCGCCGCTGGCGATCTGCCCCGTTGCGGCCACCGGGTCGTAGCCCGGCGAGTCCATGAAGACGAAGCCGGGCTCGTCGATGGGCTCGGCGTATTCGTACACCGCGCGAAGCGGCGTGGTGCCACCCTTCATCGCAGAGCCCAGCGATTTCTCGAAGATGTTGGCCAGCCCGCCGGCCTGGTTGCCGTGGCCCACCACGCCGTTGAACTGCGCGTTCTGGCCGGCCGCGTAGCGCTCCCACCAGGCCAGCCGGTCGAGCAGCTTCTGCCCGACCTCGGGCGTTACGGCGCGACGCGTGAGCATGAATTCCACGCCGTGGATCTCGGGCGTCTCCGACAGGATGGCCGTGCCACCGTGGCGCACCAGCACGTCCATCGCCGCGCCCAGTGCCGGGTTGGCGGTGATGGCCGAGAAGCCGTCGGAGCCGCCGCATTCGAGCCCTATCTTCAGGTGGTGCGCGCCGACGCGCGTGCGCCGCGCGGCGTTGGCCTCGGGCAGCATTTCTTCGATGGCGCGGATGCCGGCCTCGATGGTCTGGCGCGTGCCGCCCACCTCCTGCATCACCAGCGTGCGCATCAGTCGGCCCGCTTCGAGCCCTTGCGAATCGACCAGTGCATCGACCTGGTTGCGCTCGCAGCCCAGGCCCACGATCAGCACGCCGGCCAGGTTCGGGTGTCGCGCATAGCCCGCCAGTGTGCGGCGCAGCACGTCGAAATGCTCGCTCGGCGAAGACATGCCGCAGCCACTGGTCTGCGCGAAGGCGGCCACGCCATCCACGTTGGGAAAGGCGGCCATACGCTCGGGCGTGAAGTGCGCGGCAATGCGCTTGATGACCGTGGCCGAGCAGTTCACCGACGACAGGATGCCGATGAAGTTGCGCGTACCGACCCCGCCGCCGGCTCGCTCGAAGCCCATGAAGGTCGCGCGCTCGGCAACTGGTACGAAGTCCACCGGGCGCACGTCCTGGCAGAAGGCGGGGTCGCGGTAGCTGTCGACCAGCGTGAGGTTGTGGCTGTGTACGTAGTCGCCGGCCTGCAGGTCGCGCGAAGCCACCCCGATCACCGTGTCGTACTTCTTCACTTCCTCGCCGGCCGCGATGGCGCGCGACGCGATCTTGTGGCCGGCAGGAATCTGCGCCCTGGCGCGCACGCCGAATTCGGCGATGGTCTCGCCCAGGGCAATGGCGCTCTTGGCGACCAGCACGTTGTCGTTCGGGTGCAGGCGAAGCAGGGGGCTGTCGTTCATGGCGTGGCGTGGGGTTGCTTCGAGCAGGTTCGGATGCCGGTGGGCGAAGGCTTCATCAGCCCTTTTCCATCAGCTCCTTGAGGTTGAGCTTGCGGATCAGGTCGGTCTCTTGCCGGTACACGGTCTGCACGTACTTCTGGTAGTCGGGGCCGTCCTGGTACATGACCGGCGCATCGATGCTTTCCGCCACCTTGCGGAATTCTTCGCTGTTGACGGCTGTGCGGAACGCATCGCGCAGCCGCTTCTCGACTGCGGGCGGCAGGCCTTTGGGCGCACCGATACCGTTGGGCGCTTCCACCACCACGTCGAAGCCGAGTTCCTTGAGCGTGGGCGTGTCCTTGAAGCGCGGCGTGCGCGCCTCGCCCCAGGTGGCGAGCAGGCGCAGCTTGCCGCTTTCCACATGCGGCGCCCACGAGCTGCTGTCGGCCAGCATGTCGACCTGTTCGCCCAGCACGTCCTGCAGCGCGGCCGAGCCGCCCTTGTAGGCGATGGCGTTGAACTTCACGCCGGCGGCCTGCGCGAACTGTTCCATGCCCACGTGCGTGGCGCCGCCGATGCCGGCATGCGCATAGGTGATGGTGCCGGGATGGGCCTTGGCCTGCGCCACCGCGTCGCGCAGCGACTTGAATGGTGAGCGCGCCGGCACGGCAATGCCGAAGGTCTGGCCTGAAGTGCGCGCGAGGTAGGTGAGGTCTTTCAGCGGATCGAGCTGCACGGTGCCGATCTGGGAGAAGCGCGTGACCGAAATCGGTATCTGGCCGATGGTGTAGCCGTCGGGCCGCGCCGAGGCCAGGGCCTTGGTGCCGATCATTCCCGAGGCGCCTGCGCGGTTTTCCAGCGCAATGGGCTGCCCGAGTTCGCGTGCGGCGATCTGGCAGATGATGCGCATCGACCGGTCGGCCGTGCCGCCCGCGGGCCACGGGCAGATGAATGTGAGAGGGCGTTCGGGGTAGTCGGCGGCCAGTGCGCGAGCGGGGGCGGTGGCGAGCGCGGCGGCGCCAAGGCCGCCCAGCACGAGCTGACGCCGCGCCATGTTGCGAGGGGTTTTCATCGTTGTCTCCAGAAATCGTTGTTCGGCAAGCAAGGCGGATTCTTCCGGAGACAATCATTGCCATCCAATGAAATAGCGGACTCTCTTCATGAGCTCCAGGTTATGAAGAAGAAAGCCCGCTCAAAACCCCTGCGACCCCATGAGCCAGATCGACCGCGTTCTTCGTTCCAACCTCAAGCTGCGTCATCTGCAACTGCTGGTGGCGTTGGATGAGTTCCGCCACCTCGGGCGGGTTTCGGAGTTTCTTTCGATCACGCAGCCGGCCGTTTCGAAGATGCTGGCAGAGATCGAGCGCATGTTCGATCTGAAACTGTTCACGCGCTCCACGCGCGGCACCGAGCCCACGCCCTTCGGCGTGACGGTGGTGCGCTTTGCCCGCTCGGTGCTGGCCGACTACCAGCGCACGCGCGACGAGATCGATGCCGTGGCCAGCGGCGGTGCCGGCCGCACCAGCGTGGGCGCGATGGTGGTGGCTACGCCGAGCCTTCTCGTCAAGGCCATCCAGCAGCTCAAGAAGCAGTCGGCGCTGACCACCGTGATGGTGGAAGAGGGCGACCTCACACGGCTGCTCCCCCGCCTGCGCGTGGGCGAACTCGACCTGATCGTCGGCCGGCTGGAGCCCGGCTATGCCTCGCCGGACCTGGAGACCGAGGCCCTCTACACAGAGCCGATGTGCATCGTGGTGAGCCCCGAGCATCCGTTGGCGCAGGCTGCCAGGCCGAGCTGGAAGATGCTCGCCGAACTGCCCTGGGTGGTGCCCCCGCCGTGGGCTTCGTCACGCTCGAAGCTGGCCCAGATGTTCTACAAGCACCGCCTCGTGCCGCCGGCGGACATCGTCGAGACAGCGTCGTTTCTTGTCACGCTGTCCGTCATGCATGAGCGGCCGGCCGTGGGGTTCCTGGCGCGAAGTGTCGCCCGGCACTTTGCGAAGCATGAGCAGCTGTGCATCCTGAAGATCAACGTGCCGATCGAACTACCGCCGGTCGGCATCATCACGCTGCGGGGGCGCTCGCAGACGCCCGCCAGTCAGCTCCTGATGGAGTGCCTGCGAAAGGTTGCGCCGTCGCGCTAGCGCAGCACCAGCACCGGAATGTGCGAGTGCGTCAGCACATGCAGCGTCTCGCTGCCCATCAGCAGGCGCGCCAGGCTGCGCCGTCCGTGCGAGGCCATCACGATCAGGTCGCACTGCTGGTTCTTTGCGGTCGTGATGATGGCCTCGGCCACCTGGTTCGACTTCATGACGATGGCCTGCGGGTTGCGAACGCCCTTGGCGCCCGCAGTGGCCACGACCTTGTCGACCAGTTGCTGGGCGGCGCGGTCCGTATGCTCCTGAGTGGCCTGGATGTCTCGCTGGCTCAGCATCATCGAGCCTTCGAAGTAGCCGACCGGCTCGATGTGCGCGACGGTGACGCTCACCAGTTCCGCGTTGGTCAGCAGGGCCAGGTCGACGGCGGCGTTGACTGCTTGCTCCGACAGCGCGGAGCCGTCGGTTGCGACAAGAACACGCTTGTACATGGCAGGCTCCTTGGCCCCCGGCACCGCGGGTGCCCTCATGTTCAGTCTAGTTCGCGATCGCGGTCATGCAAGGCCCTTCAGTTTTCGCCTCGGTTGCCGATAACCCTCTTGAGGACACAACAGAGGACCCAGATGCTGAATGCCATCAGTGCGACCGGCAGCGCCAGAAGCGGAGGCGACGTCAACGCCGAAATCGCGAAGATCCAGCGCCAGATCACGACGACTCAGAAGCAGATCGCGGAAACGCAGGGTCAGCTGCTCGGCACACCCGAGGGCGATGCACGCGATGCGATCCGGCTGCAGCTCGACGCGCTGGCGGCCCGGCTTGCCATGCTGCAGCAGCAGATGAATGCGCTGCGCACGGCCAGCGTTCAAAAGAGCGCGATGGCTTCGATGGACGAGAGCGACAGCAGCAGTGGCAGCACATCGCAGCGTGTCAGTGCCGGTGGCGCTGGCGGCACTTCGATCGGCAGCATGCTGGACGTGAAGGCCTGACTCAGCCTCCGCGCTCCGGCCACCGGTGCCGCGTGCCCCCCGAGCGCCGGTCCGCCTTCTCCATGACAACGCCCTGCACGAGCAACTGCTCTCCGCGTTGTTCCAGGTGCTGCAGGCAGCGAAGAAAGACATCGAGATCCGCAGGCTCGATGCCTTCGAGCAATTCGGTGTTCAGCCCCGCGATCCGGGGGAACAGCCTGCCGAACAACTGCTGGCCCGAAGCGCTCAGCCGCACATGCACTTCGCGGCGGTCCTGAGCGTCCTGTCGCCGCACCACCAGCTTCTTGTCGACCAGGCTGCGCAGTCCGCGCGAAGTGCGCACGCGGTCCAGGTGCAGGTGCGTGGCCAGCGTCGACGCAGTCATCTCGCCCTCCTGCGCCAGCGTGGCAATCATTCCCCACTCGCGGCGCGTGATGCCGAAGCCTCCTTCGACCAGGCGGGTTGCCATGCCGTTGCCCGAGCGCATGGCTCGTGCCAGGCGGTACAGCAGCAGGTCGTTCAGGGAACGGGGCGCGCGCAACGCTGCCGCATCGGGAAAAGCTTGTTGCATACGGATGAAAAGTGGGATGGGGAGTGTGGTTCGCCCGCCTCGGAGCACCGGTAGTTGATTAGATCAACTGTTTGCCCATACGTATAAACCGGTAACAAATTTGAACGAACAGAAACATTCTTGGCGCGCGATTTTCGCCGTGAAAACTCGCGCGGGCCCGTTCACGACAACCGCTCGCAGGAGATCCGATGCCCGCATTTCTTTCCAGGCGCAAGCTCATCATGGCGTGGGGCATTGCCCTGGCCGCTTGCGCTCCCATGGTCCACGCCCAGGCGCCCGCCGCGCTGGACGGCGGGCCGATCACCCTCGTGGTCGGCTATGCGCCGGGCGGCAGCACCGACCGCATCGCGCGCCTGATCGCCGAGCGGCTGACGCCCAAGCTCGGCGTTCAGGTGACCGTGGAAAACCGCCCGGGCGAGGGCGGCCGGCTTGCGGCCAAGGAAGTGAAGCGCACCCCCGCTGGGCAGAACGTGCTGATGCTCGGCAACCCCGCCGTGATGGTGGTCGCACCGCTGGTCTTCAAGGACGCGGGCTACGACCCCGACAAGGACTTCGTGCCCGTGTCGCAGGTCAGCAGCTACGACTTCGCACTCGCGGTCGGCAACAAGCTCCAGCTCGACCGCGCGATGTTTCTCGTCAGCCGGCTATGGGCGCATCCGGAAGAGGCGATTTTCGGCGTGCCCGCCACCGGCAGCCTGCCCCACTTCTTCGGCCTGATGGTGGGCGATGCGCTGAGCGTGCAGCCGCAGATCAAGGGCTACGGCGGCTCGGCGCCGCTGGCGGCCGACCTGAGCGGCGGCAGCCTGCCCATTGCCATCGACACGCTCGATTCGCTCTATCCCCAGCACGTGGCCGGCAAGATCCGCATCCTGGCCACCTCGGGCAAGAAGCGCGCGAGCTTCGCGCCCAACATTCCCATCTTCCGCGAAGCCGGCATGAAGATCGATGCCGACGGCTGGAACACCTTCTTCGCGCCCAGCACCATGCCGCCCGCCAAGGTGCAACTGCTGGCCAACGCGATCCGCGACGTCATGAAAGACCCGGGCCTGCAGAAGGCGGCCGACGCGCTCTACATCACGCCCGTGGTCAGCAATGCGGCCGAGACTGCGCAGATGCTGAAGGCCTTTCGCGCGCAATGGGAGCCCGTTGTACGGCGCTCCGGCTTCCAGCCCTGAGACTTCCAGCCCTGAGACTTTCTTTCGTCAGGCAGCAAGCGCCCGCATCTCCGCAATGAGATCGGCCTTGCCCTCGAAGCCGATGCCCGGCAGCGGCGGCAGCGTGACGTAGCCGTTGTCCACCTTCACGCCATCGGGGAAGCCGCCGTAGGGCTGGAACAGGTCGGGGTAGCTCTCGTTGCCGCCGAGCCCGAGGCCGGCCGCGATGGCCAGCGACATCTGGTGGCCGCCGTGCGGAATGCAGCGCGAGGGTGACCAGCCGTGCGCCTTCAGCATGTCGAGCGTGCGCAGGTACTCCACCAGCCCGTAGCTCAGCGCGCAGTCGAACTGCAGCCAGTCGCGGTCGGGGCGCATGCCGCCGTGGCGGATGAGGTTGCGCGCGTCCTGCATCGAGAACAGGTTCTCGCCCGTGGCCATGGGGCCGGCGTACACCTCGCCGAGTTTGGCCTGCAGTTCGTAGTCGAGCGGATCGCCGGCTTCCTCGTACCAGAACAGCGGGTACTGCGAGAGCGCGCGGCCGTAGTCGACGGCGGTCTTCAGGTCGAAGCGGCCGTTGGCGTCCACCGCCAGCTGCTGGCCGGGGCGGAGGATCTTCAGCACCGACTCGATGCGCTCGCAGTCTTCAGCGAGCGTGGCGCCGCCGATCTTCATCTTCACCACCGAGTAGCCGCGTTCCAGGTAGCTGGTCATCTCGTGCTGCAGCCCATCCACGCCTTTGCCGGGGTAGTAGTAGCCGCCCGCTGCATAGACGAACACGCGCGGGTTCGGCGTGCCGTTGCCGTAGCGCTCGGCCAGCAGCTGGTACAGCGGCTTGCCCGCGATCTTGGCGGTGGCGTCCCACACCGCCATGTCGATGGTGCCCACGGCCACCGAGCGCTCGCCGTGGCCGCCGGGCTTCTCGTTGATCATCATGCGGGCCCAGATCTTGTGCGGATCGAGGTTGTCGCCGGCTTCGTCGAGCAGCGACGCGGGCTCGGCTTCGAGCAGGCGCGGCAGGAAGCGCTCGCGGATCAGCCCGCCCTGGCCGTAGCGGCCGTTGGAGTTGAAGCCATAGCCGATGACGGGCTTGCCGTCGCGGATCACGTCGGTGACAACGGCCACGAGGCTCAGGGTCATCTTCGAGAAGTCGATGTAGGCGTTGCGGATGTCCGACTTGATGGGGCGGGTGGATTCGAGGATGTTGACGATTTTCATGGTCGGGTTCGGGGGATGGAGAAAGCAAAAGACGTTCAGCGGTGCAGCGACGAGCCGCCGCAGATGGCGACGTCCTGCCCCGTGATGGCCGCCGCCGGTGGCGACAGAAGAAAGCCCACCAGCGCGGCGATTTCCTCGGGCTGTATCAGCCGGCCGATGGGTGGCATGCGCGGTGCGCTGCCCGCGCGGGCCGGGTCCTGCAGCATCGAGGTCTGCGTTGCGCCGGGCGACACCACGTTGACGGTCACGCCCTGTGCCGCGACCTCCGCGGCCCAGCTGCGCGCGAGCGCGATCAGCGCCGCCTTGGTCGCGGCGTACTGGCCACGACCGGGCAGGCCTTGTGCGACGCGACTGCCGACGAACACGACGCGGCCGTGGCCGCGCGCGGCCATCGCGGGCACGAGCGCATCGGCCAGCCGCGTGGCCGCGTCGACGTGCAGGCGCCACATCAGCTCGCCGCCCGCGTGGTCGAGCGAGCCCAGCGGGCCGACACGCAGCACGCCGGCCGCGTGCACCAGCGCATCGGCGTCCTGAAGCGCGGCGGCTGTGCGCGCGATGGCATCGGCATCGCACAGGTCGACAGCCACATGCACGAAGTCCGCGTGAGACAACGTGGGCGCGGCCAGGTCGAGTCCGCTCACGCGCCAGCCCGCTTCCAGCAGGTGCGACGCGATGGCACGGCCGATGCCGCCGCTGCTGCCCGTCACCACCGCATGCGGTGCCGTGGCGGCTTCATTCGACATGGATGTTGCCCTCCACGATGATCTTCTTGGAGCGCGCCATGTCGTCGGCCTGGAACTTCACGAAGTCCTCGACGCTGCCCGGCGTCAGCAGCAGGCCCTGTACCCCCAGCGTCTCGCGCATGTCGGTGCCCAGCGCCTTGTTGACCTCGGCGTTGAGCCGCTGCGTGACGGCGGCCGGCAGCTTCGCCGGCCCCCACAGGCCATACCAGCTGTAGAACTCGTAGCCCGGAATGCTCTCGCTCACCGTGGGCACGTTGGGCAGGCTGCTGGCGCGCGTGGCAGAGGTCACGGCAATCACCTTCAGCATGCCGCTCTTGTGGTACTGCAGCGAGCCGAGGATGGGGTCGATGAAGCCGTCGATCTGCCCGCCGATCAGGTCCTGGAACGCGGGCGCCGTGCCCTTGTACGGCACGATCAGATAGTCGAGCCCGCCGCCCGCGCGCTTGAGAAGTTCGGTAGACAGGTGGCCGGCCGATCCGATGGAGCCCACCGCGAAAGTCATCTTGCCCGGGTGCGCCTTGGCGTACGCAATGAGCGACTTCACGTCCGTCACCGGCAGGTTCTTGTTGACGGCCACCGACAGCGGCGCCTTGGCGACCAAGGCTACCGGCGTGAAGTCTTTCACCACCTCGTACGGCACGGCCTTCATGGTCATCGGCGCCGTGGTGAAGGTCGATGCGTTGAACAGCAGCGTGTAGCCATCGGCCGGCGCCTTCGACACCACGTCGGCACCGATGACGCCGTTGCCGCCCGCGCGGTTCTCCACGATGAAGCTCTGGCCCGTCTGCTCGCCGAGCTTCTGCGCCAGCAGGCGGCCGATGGTGTCGAGCGTGCCGCCGGGCGGAAACGGAATCACCATGCGCACCGGGCGGCTGGGCCAGGTCTGGGCGAAGCCGGTGGCGGACACCGCGGCCAGCGCTAGGGCGGCCAGCGTGGCTCGCAGGAAATGATTGCGTTGCATGTCTCTTGTCTCCTTGTGGTTCTTCATCGGGGCATCGCGGGTGTCGCGGCCCCGTGGGCTCAGCGCTTCGACAGGCCAGCCTGCTGCACGGCGGCGTGCAGCGCATCCATCTCGCGCGCGTTCGGCGCTTCCGTCGGCGGGCGCACGGTGGCGTTGTCGAGCACGCCGGCCAGGAACATGCCGCCCTTCATGCGCGCATGCGCCTCGCCGGTCGGCTCGCCGCCGCCATACACCGCGTCTTTCAGCGGCGTGATGAGCGCCTGCACCGCCATTGCTTTCTTCAGGTCGCCGGCCTTCACCGCGTTCCACAGGTCGATGATCAGTTGCGGAATGAAGGTCGCGAAGCCGACCAGCGCGCCGTCCACGCCCTGCACCATCGAGGCCAGCAGGTACTCGTCGTGGCAGGTCAGGATGGCCTTCGACGCATCGGCCTCGCGGATCGCCTGGATGTCGCGGGCGTACTTGTTCATGTCGCGCTGGCCCACCTTGAAGGCCTGCAGGTAGGGCAGGCGCGCCAGCTCGGCCAGCAGCTGCGACGAGTACGAGGCCCGCGTCCATGCCGGGTACACGTGGCAGACCAGATCCAGTTCCGGCGCGGCGCGGTGGATGGCCTCGAAGTACTGCAGCGCATGGCCGGGCGTGAAGCCGAAGCGCAGCCAGTGGTGCGGCGGCATCACGTCGAGCGCCACCGCGCCGGCGGCCTGCGCGGCGCGTGCATGCTCGGCGGCCTCGGCCAGGCCTTCGCACACGATCGACGAAATCACCGGCGTGCGGCCGCGCAGCTCGTCGGCGACGATGCGCGTCACCTCGGCGCGCTCCGAGGGCGTCAGCGAAAACACTTCGCCGGTGTGGCCATTGGTCATGATCGCCACCACGCCGTCATGGCCGGCCAGCCACGAGGCCAGCTTGCGCAGCGCCGGCTCGTCGATGCGGTGGTCGGCCGTGAAGGGGCAGGAAATGGCGGGGATGATCCCGCGATAATTCGCGATGGAAGGCATGCTGTGTCTCCGTTGTGGTTCAAGGTGCAGGAATGGGTGCATCTTTTGCCGGCGGGGCGCGAGCCGTCCAATACTCGAATCGCATACAACTATTCAACTGCGCTGCGCATGGGCCCCGGCAACCGACCCCTCGACCTCGAATGGCTGGAAGATTTCCTGGCCCTGGCCGAGTCCGGCAATTTCTCGCGTGCCGCGCAGGCGCGCTCCATTGCGCAGCCCGCCTTCAGCCGCCACATCCGGTCGCTGGAGGAGTGGGTGGGGGTCGACCTGTTCGACCGCAGCGGGCACCCCACCGCGCTCACGGCGGCGGGCAAGCGCTTCCAGCCCCTGCTGCAGGAAGTGCTCGCCGATCTCGAAGCCGCCCGCATCAAGGCCCGCGCCGCACACGACCTCGACGCCGCCAGCTTGAGCTTCGCCGCCACGCACGTGCTGTCGCTCACCTTCTTCCCGCGCTGGCTGGGCAGCGTGGAGTCGCGCCTGAGCATGGGCCCGATCCAGACCGTTTCCGACAGCTCGTACGCCTGCGAAGACCTGATGCTGCAGCGCCGCGTGCAGTTCGTGCTGTGCCACGGACACGCAGGCGCGCCGGGGCGGCTCGACGACACCGGTTACCCCGTTCAGCGTTTGAGCGAAGATGTGCTGGTGCCTGTGAGCGCGCCCGATGCGAACGGCGCTCCGCTGCATGCGCTGGGTGCAGGCCAGTCGCCCGCCGTGCTGGCCTACAGCGATGCCTCGGGACTGGGCCGCATCATGCGGGCCATGCAGGACAGCGAGTTTGGCAAGGACTTCGCTGCGTCGCTGTCGATCGTTTTCACGGCCCACCATGCCGCGCTGTTGCGCACCATGGCACTCGAAGGCCGTGGCCTCGCTTGGCTGCCGATGAGCCTGGTGGCAGATGACCTGCGCAGCGGCACGCTGGTCGATGCCGGCGCGGGCGGATGGCGCGTGCCGGTGGACATCCGGCTGTACCGCCAACAGGCGCACATGGCGCCGGTGGCCGAGGCGCTGTGGGCGCTGGTCAGTGGTGGCGCTTCAAGCGCCTGATCGCGCCAGTTTCAATTCGCGCAGCGTGCCTCGAGCGCATCGAGGAACGAACGGTCCCAGCGGCCTTCCTTCATCGCCTGGATCGTGCGCGCTTCCGTCTCCAGGTGCGCGCGGGCCTTCTCGATCAGCAACTCGGCCTCGTCGGGCGAGAAGGCGAGCAGCCCGTCCTGGTCGCCCACCACGATGTCGCCCGGGTTCACGATCATGCCGCCGACCGACACCGGCACGTTGATCTCGCCGGGGCCGTCCTTGTACGGGCCGCGATGGTTCACGCCGCGCGCATACACCGGGTAGTCGCGCTCGCGGATTTCGGCCACGTCGCGGATGGCGCCGTCGAGCACCAGGCCTGCGGTGCCGATGGTCGCGGTATAGAACGACAGGATGCCGCCGATCACGGCGTTCGTGATGTCGCCGCCCGCGTCGATCACCAGCACGTCGCCGGGCCGGCAGAACTCGAAGGCGCGCATCGGCGTGAGGTTGTCGCCGCCGCGCGTTTTCACCGTGACGGCCGTGCCTGCCATGGTCTTGTGTCCGGGGCGGTGGTACGGCTGCAGGCCGACGCTGCCGATGTTGCGGTGCAGGTTGTCGCTGAGCGCGGCCACCGGAATGTCTTGCAGCGCGGCGATGATGGCCGGCGCCACTTGCGGGGCTGACGGGTTCTTGCGGATGGCTTTGTAGGGCATGACTGGTCCTTGTGAGTTTTCAGCGCGCGTCAGCGCAGTGCGGCCACGGCACGCGCGATGCGCGTGCAGCCTTCTTCCAGCGTCTCGATCGACGTGGCAATGGAAAGGCGGAAGTAGGGCGACAGTCCGTACGCGGTGCCCGCGACCACGGCTACGCCTTCGCTTTCGAGCAGGTACATCACCACGTCGCCGTCCTCGTTCAGGCGCTTGCCCTCGGGCGTGGTCTTGCCGATGAGGCCGCCGCAGTTGATGTACAGATAGAAGGCGCCGGGCGGCGTGGCGCAGCTCAGGCCGGGAATGTCGTTGATGAGTGCCAGCGTGCGGTCGCGCCGCTGCTTGTACACGGCCACGCTCTCGGCCACGAAGCCCTGGTCGCCGTTCAGCGCCGCGGCCGCGGCCGCCTGGCTCACCGAGCAGCAGTTGCCGGTGGACTGCGACAGCAGCGTGTCCAGCGCCTTGATCAGGTCCACAGGCCCGGCCGCATAGCCGATGCGCCAGCCGGTCATCGCATAGGTCTTGGAGACGCCGTTCACGATCAGCGTGCGATCGCGCAGGGCCGGTGCCACCGAAAGGATGTGCGGCAGCGGCTCGCCGTCGAAGCGGATGTGCTCGTAGATCTCGTCGGTCATCACCATCACGTGCGGATGGCGTTCCAGCACCTCGGTCAGCGCGCAGTATTCGGCGGCGGTGTAGCTCGCGCCGGTCGGGTTGCTCGGCGAATTGATCAGCAGCCAGCGCGTGCGCGGTGTGATGGCGGCCTCGAGCTGCGCGGGCGCGAGCTTGAAGCCCTGGGATTCGGGGCAGGCCACGGTAACGGGCGTGCCCTCGCAGGCGAGCACCATGTCGGGGTACGACACCCAGTAGGGTGCGGGAATGATCACCTCGTCGCCCGGCTCCAGCGTGATCGCGAAGGCGTTGTAGATAGCGCTCTTCGCGCCGCTGGTGGCAATGATCTCGTTCATCGCGTAGCGCAGGCCGTTCTCGCGTTCGAGCTTGGCGACGATGGCTTCGCGCAGTTCCACCGTGCCTGCCATCAGTGTGTAGCGCGTGGCACCGCGCTCGATGGCGGCGGCCGCGGCCTGGCGGATGTGGGGCGGCGTGTCGAAGTCGGGCTCGCCCACCACGAGGTTCACGATCGACTTGCCCTGCCTGCGCAGTTCGTTGGCGCGGTCGGCGGCCGAGGTGCTGGGCGAGGGCTTGATGCGCCGCACGCGGGCGGCAATGCGGGAGGTAGTGGCTTGCATGGACCGAACGGTACGCACATCGAACAGCCGAGGCCAAGACGACTTTTCACTGGTTGTATAGGCGCAGCTTATGGTGAGCCCCGATACCGGCCGCGCAGGGCCGGTGCTAGGCTTGGCTTTTGCTTGGGGACAAGGCGTGAACCTGCGACGCCTCAAATATTTCGTGAAGATCGTGGACATCGGCAGCCTGACGCAGGCCGCCGAGGTTCTTTTCATCGCCCAGCCCGCGCTGAGCCAGCAACTGGCCACGCTCGAGGGCGAGGTGCGCCAGCAGCTGCTGGTGCGTACCAAGCGCGGCGTAACCCCCACCGAAGCCGGCAAGGTGCTGTACCGCCATGCGCAGATCATCCTGCGCCAGTGCGAGCAGGCTCGCGTCGACATGGAGGCTGCGGGCGAAGGGCTCTCCGGTCAGGTTTCCGTGGGGCTCGCGCCCGGCACGGCGGCCTCGGCACTCTCTTTGCCGCTGCTGCGCACCGTGCGTGCGCGCCACCCGGGCATCCTGCTCTACCTGAACGAGAACTACGGCACTACGCTGAGCGAACTCATCATGAACGGCCGCATGGACCTGGCCGTGCTCTACGGCGACAAGGCCATCCATGGGCTCACCTTCCTGCCGCTGCTCAAGGAACCGCTGTTCCTGGTCGGCCCCGCATCGATGCCCGCGCCTTCTCAACCGGTGAAGCTGGCCGACCTGCGCGACATCGAGCTCTTCTTGCCGCGCCCGTACAACGTGGTGCGCAAGCTGGTGGATGCGGCCTTCGTGCGCGCGGGCATGGTGCCGCGCGTGGTGGCGGAGATCGAATCGGCCTTTACCCTCACTGCGGCCATTGCCGACGGGCTGGGCGCCACCATCCTGCCGGCGTCGATGGCGCGCGAGGTGGTCGCGAGCTGCGGGGCCTGGCAATTCCCCATCGTCGACCCGGTCATCGAGGCGCCGCTGGCGCTGTGCCAGTCCGACCACCTGCCGCTGTCCGAACCCGCACAGGCGGTGAAAGACATCCTGCTCGAACTCGTGGTCGACCTGGCCCGCACCGTCGCATCGACGCCTGAACCCGAGCTCGCCGCCTTGTCTTGAGCTGATGGGCTGCCCGTCATAAGGCGCCCTTATCCCGGCACAGCCAATCCGTCTTTGGCTTCGAGCCCGCGGCCCGTTACCTTTCATGCATGCCGTCACGCGTTCGCGGAATGCGTCGGCCATCACAGCCATCGGCATGAAGCAGGAACAGATCAAGACGCTCATCGACGCTTTGGCCGCATCGGACCTGGCGGAACTGGAGTACAGCGAGAACGGCAGCACGCTGCGGCTGGTGAAACTGTCGGCGCTGGGCGTCGCAACTGCCGTGCGAAGCCCGTCCGCTGCACGGAAGGCTCCGCGACAGGCTTTGGAAGAAACAACCGCGGTGGCCAACGCCGAATGCCTTGCACCGCTGTTCGGCGTGGTGCACCTGCAGCCCGCGCCCGGCGAGCCGCCCTTTGTGCAACCGGGGCAGGCTGTGGAAGCCGGCCAGCTGCTTTGCGTGATCGAGGCGATGAAGATGTTCAACGAAGTCCGCTCCGACCGCGCCGGCACCGTGCAGCAGGTGCTCGTGCATTCGGGCCAGGAAGTGGAAGCAGGGCAGCCCCTGTTCCGCTTCGGATGAGGAGGCACGCGCGATGTTCGACACCGTGCTCATTGCCAACCGGGGTGAAATCGCCTTGCGCATCCAGCGCGCCTGCCGGGGCCTTGGCCTGCGAACGGTAGCCGTGTATTCGGAGGCCGACCGCGACGCGATGTATGTCGCGCAGGCTGACCAGGCGCTGTGCATCGGGCCGGCCGCACCGCGCCTGAGCTACCTCAACCAGTCCGCCATCCTGTTCGCCGCCGAAGTGAGCGGTGCGCAGGCAATCCATCCCGGCTACGGCTTTCTCTCGGAGAACGCGGGCTTCGCCGCGCGCGTCGAGCAGGCCGGCCTCGTGTTCGTCGGGCCCAGCGCCGCGTGCATCCGCACCATGGGTGACAAGGTCTCGGCCAAGCGCGCGATGCGCAAGGCCGGCGTGCCCTGCGTGCCCGGTCCCGACGAGGCGCTGCCGGACGACCCGGCCGCAGTGCTGGCCCTGGCGCGCGACATCGGCTATCCGGTGATCGTGAAGGCCGCGGGCGGGGGCGGCGGGCGCGGCATGCGCGTGGTGCACGAAGAGGCCGCGCTGCTCGACGCCATGGCGCTCACGCGCGAGGAAGCGCGCCAGGCCTTCGGCAACCCCGAGGTCTACATCGAGAAGTTCTTGCTGCATCCGCGGCATGTCGAAATCCAGGTGCTGGCCGACAGCCACGGCAACGCCGTGTGGCTGGGCAGCCGCGACTGTTCGCTGCAGCGCCGCCACCAGAAGGTGATCGAGGAGGCGCCCGCGCCCGGCATCGACGACGCGCTGATGGCCGAGGTGGGCGAGCGCTGCGCGGCTGCGTGCCGGCAGATCGGCTACTGCGGCGTTGGTACCTTCGAGTTTCTCTACGAGAAGGGCGCCTTCTATTTCATCGAGATGAACACGCGCCTGCAGGTCGAGCACCCCGTGACCGAGATGACCACCGGCATCGACATCGTGCAGCAGCAACTGCGCATGGCGCTCGGCGAGCGCCTGTCGCTGGCTCAGGCCGACGTGCGCTGCCAGGGCCATGCCATCGAGTGCCGCATCAATGCCGAGAACCCCGACACCTTCGCACCCGCGCCCGGTCGCATCACCGGCTGGCAGGTGCCCGGCGGCTTCGGCGTGCGCGTCGATTCGCACGCGGGCGCCGGCTACCGCGTACCGCCGTACTACGACTCGATGATCGCCAAGCTCATCGTGCACGGCGACACCCGCGCCGATGCGCTCGACCGCATGCGCCTGGCGCTGGCCGAGACGCATGTGGAAGGCATTGCCACCAACGTGCCGCTGCACCGCGCGCTGCTGCGCGACGACGGCTTTGCCGCCGGCGGCGTCGACATCCATCACCTCGAACGCTGGCTGCAGCAAAGGAGCGCGGCGTGAGCGCACAGGCATCCCGTACCGAACCATCCATCAGCCTCCTGGGCACCACGGCGCTGCTGTTCGAAGCGCCCGGCGACATGAACCTGCCGTCGCAGCAGCGCATCTGGGCGCTGGCACATGAGGCCGAGAGCTGGCCCGAAGTGCGCGAGGCCGTGCCGGGCATGAACAACCTGATGCTCACCTTCACGCGCGCGCCGCGCCATCTCGATGCGCTGTGCGCGCGCCTGTGCGACGCCTGGAGCGTGGCCACCGCCGTGCCGCGCGAAGGCCGCGTGGTCGAGCTTCCCGTGGTCTACGGCGGCGAGGGCGGCCCGCACATGGCCGACGTGGTGGCGCACACCGGCCTGAGCGTCGAGGCCATCGTCGAACTGCACAGCGCGCCGCTCTACCCGGTGTATGCGCTCGGCAGCCATCCCGGCTACTGCTATCTGGGCGGCATGGACCCGTGTATCGCCACGCCGCGTCGCAAGACGCCGGTGCTGAGCATCCCGGGCGGCGCGGTGTCGATCGGCGGTGCGCAGACGGGTGTGTCGGCATCGGCCGGCCCCAGCGGCTGGAACACCATCGGCAGCACCTCGATGGTGTTCTTCGACCCCGCGCAAGACCCGCCCGCCATGCTGCAGCCGGGCGACATGATCCGTTTTCGCGTGGAGGGCATCGTCCGATGATCGAAATCCTTTCGTCCGCCGCGCTCGCCACCGTGCAGGACCTGGGCCGCACCGGCAGCCTGCGCTGGGGCGTCGGCACCTCGGGTGCCATGGACAACCTCGCGCTGGCCGCCGGCAACCTGCTGCTGGGCAATGCACTCGGTGCGGCTGCCGTCGAGGTGCCGGTGTTCCCGTTCAAGGTGCGCTTCGACGAAGACTGCGCCTTCGCACTGACCGGTGCCGACTGCGCCGCCAAGCTTGACGAGCAACCCCTGCTGCCCTGGTGGGTGCATCAGGCACGCGCCGGCCAGGTGCTCACGCTGGGCCTGCCGCAAGGCGGCGCGCAGCGCGGCAGCCGCGCAGTGTTGTGCGTGGCCGGCGGCATCGACGTGCCCGAGGTGCTGGGCTCGCGCAGCACCCAGCTGCGTGGCGCGTTCGGCGGGCATGAAGGGCGTGCACTGCGCCGCGGTGACGTGCTGCGCGCAGCCGGCGCAGGTAACGCATGCCGCACCGGCTTCGGCTTGGTGCCGCCCGCGCTCGCACTGCCGCTGGAGCGCGATGGCGTGGCGGCCGTGCGCGTGCTGCCCGCGGCCGAGTACCTGGCCTTCGAGCCGACTTCGCGCGAGGCCTTCTGGTCCGGCGAATGGAAAATTACCTCCCAGAGCGACCGCTACGGCTACCGGCTCGACGGCGAGGCACTGCGGCCCATCGCACCGATGGAACTGCGCTCCCACGGCATCGTGCCCGGCGTGATCCAGGTGCCGCACAACGGGCAGCCCATCATCCAGATGCGCGACGCCCAGCCTTCGGGCGGTTACCCAAAATTCGGCACTGTGATCGAGGCCGACATGTGGCGCCTCGGCCAGGCGCCCATCGGCAGCCGCATGCGCTTCATTGAAACCACCTGGGACGAGGCCCTTACCGCGCTCGACGAAGTGCGCGCGTGGCTCGACAAGGTAGCGCGCGTGGTGGAACTGCATCGGGGGGCGCCTCATGTGTGAGATTCGTTGTTCAGGGCGCGCTCACGCCGACGGGGTACCTTGCTCCGCGAATGTCCCCCGGCCTGCGGCCTCCTCCTTTATTTCGCTGCGCAAGGTACCCCATCGGCGTGATCGATGGACGCTGCGCTCGTGCGACCGGCACAACGGCCGCGCTCATTGGGCGAAGAGCACCGGGTGCTCCCCGCAGCGAAATAAAGGAGGAGCCGAAGGCGGGGGACATTCGCGGAGGGGAGTACCCGGTGTTCTTCGCACGCACCCTGGAAAAAACTGACATGCAGGACGCCGCACTGCGCACTCCGCAACTCGCCGCCTGGCTGGCAGGCACCGACATAGGCCTGCTGGAACTGCGCACGCCAGAAGGCACCTTGCGCCTCGGCCGGCAGGGCGACGAAATCGTGGAGCTGCCGGATGAAGAAGCCGAGCCCGAGCTCCTGAAGATCCACGCCCCTTCGCTCGGCGTATTCCTGCAAAGCCATCCAATGGCCACCACACCGCTGGTGCGCATCGGCCAGCGCGTGGAAGCAGGCCAAATCGTCGGCCTGCTGAAGATCGGCCCACTGCTGCTCCCCGTGACCACACCGCAAGCCGGCATCGTCGACAGCATCCACGCAACCGACGGCCTCGCAGTCGGCTACGGCGCACCGCTGTTCGACCTGCACCCCCTCTGACGAACGAGACAAGGATTCACGATGGACATCGATCTGAATGCAGACCTCGGCGAAGGCTTCGGCCCCTGGCGCATGGGCGAGGACGAAGCCCTGCTCGACATCGTCTCTTCCGCCAACGTGGCCTGCGGCTTCCACGCGGGCGATCCGGTCATCATGGACCGCACCGTGCGCATGGCGCGCCAGCGTGGTGTCGACGTGGGTGCGCACGTGGGCTTTCCCGACCTCATGGGCTTCGGGCGTCGGCCGATGCAGATAGAGACCAAGGAACTGGTGGCGTACGTGCTCTACCAGCTGAGCGCGCTGGAAGGCATGGCGCGCACTGCCGGCCACCGCATGACGCACATGAGCTTTCACGGAGCGCTCGGCAACATGGCCGCGGCCGACGCCGCACTGGCCGAGCCGCTGGTGCGCGCCGTGGCCGACTTCGATCCCTCGCTCACCGTCAGCACATCGGCCAGCCGCGCCATCGAGGGTGCGGCCGAGCGCTGCGGCCTGCGCGTGCGCACCACCTTCCTGGCCGATCGCGCCTGTGGCGACGACGGCCTGCTCGTGCCGCGCAAGCTGCCCGGCGCGGTCATCCACGAGCGCGACGCGGTGCTGGCCCGCGTGCGCCAGCTTCTCGAAGAGGGCACCGTCACCAGCAGCACCGGCAAGAAGATCCCGATGCGCGTGCATTCGATCCTGCTGCACGGCGACACGCCCGGCGCCGTCGACCTGGCCCGCGCCGTGCGTGGTGTGGTCGAGAAGGCGGGGCGCGTGGTGCCCATCTCCAGGCAATCGACCTGATGCATCGGGGCACGAACATGGTGCTTACCCTTACTCATATGCACAGATGCCGGGCGACATAAGGGGGGCTTATCGCTCCACAGTCAATCCGTCTTGGCGCCGCCCGCAGGCGCTGGCTACAGTGAAATCCAGGCAGTCATCTGCCCCTTAACGAAAGAACCCGATATGCCGTTTTCCGACTACAAGACCGCGCTGGTGACCGGAGCCTCTTCAGGCATCGGCGCCGCCGTCGTCGAGCGCCTGAGCAAGGAAGGTCTGAAGGTCCATGCGCTGGCGCGCAGCGCCGACAAGCTGGCCGACCTGGCCGCGCGCACCGGCTGCATTCCGCACGCCATCGATGTGAGCGACCTCGCCGCCGTCACGCGCCTCGCGAAGGAAGTCGAGTTCGACGTGCTGGTCAACAACGCCGGCGTGGACCGCCCCGGCTCCATCCTCAAGGCCGACGCCGAAGGCATCGACCTGCTGGTGGACGTCAACCTGCGCGCCGTGCTGCACCTGTGCCGGCTCGTGGTGCCCGGCATGGCGGCACGCGACCGCGGCCATGTGGTGAACATCAGCTCCATAGCCGCGGCCTACAACTTCGGCGGCAACAGCACCTACCACGCGACCAAGGCGGCCGTGAGCATGCTGTCGCGCCAGCTGCGCATCGACTGCTTCGGCAAGCGCGTGCGCGTCACCGAAATCTGCCCGGGCCGCGTGGCCACCGACATCTTCGCGCACGTGCACGGCGACTCCGAAGACACCTACAAGCGCTTCGTCGAAGGCTACGAACTGCCGCAGGCCGAAGACATCGCCAATGCCATCGCCTTCGCCATTGCCGCGCCCATCGCGGTGAACGTGGGCCACATGGAAATCACGCCCACGCTGCAGGTGCCCGGCGGCCTCTCGACCACGCGGCCGGAAACGCCGCGCGACTGAGCCCCCGGCCCATGCACGCCACGCAAAGGAACAGCGCATGAAGGACTTCGACCTGCTGGCGATCCTGCTGAAGCCGGAGTTCGGCGACATGCTGCTGCACGGCATGCTGGAGACGCTGAAGATCGCGGCCGGCTCCTGGCTGCTGGCGATGACCATGGCTGTCGTGCTGCTGGTGGTGCGGCTCACGCCGAACCGCATTGCCGAGCGCATCGTGGCCGGCTATGTCTCCTATCACCGCAACGTGCCCACGCTGGTGCAGCTCATGTTCTGGTACTTCGGCATCTTCAGCCTGCTGCCCGATGCGCTGCAGGGCTGGCTGTCGGTGCACAACGCAGAGAGGCTGCTGTCGATCGTCGCGCTGGGCCTGTGCCAGGCCGCCTACTTCAGCGAAGACATGCGCTCGGGCCTGCGCGCCATTCCGTCGGGGCAGGCCGAGGCCGCGCGCGCGCTGGGCCACGGCTACATCGGCTCGATGCGCCACGTGATGCTGCCGCAGGCCATCCGCAACGCGGTGCCGGCGCTGGTGAACCACAGCGTGTCGCTCTTCAAGAACAGCAGCCTGGCCATGGCCATCGGCGTGGCCGAGCTGACGCACGCGGTGAAGGAAATCGAGAGCCAGAGCTTTCGCACCTTCGAGGCCTACAGCGTGGCCACCGTGCTGTACCTGGTGTGCTCGCTGCTCATCATGGCGGTGGGTGGCTGGCTGTCGCGGCGCTATCGCATCGTCGGTGCACGTTAAGCAGGAGCCACGATGTTCAGCGTCTACGAAATCCTCCGCGACAACTGGCTGCTGCTGCTGGTCGGCCAGTACCCCACCGGACCGCTCGGCGGCATCGTTGCCACCCTGATCCTGTCGGTGCTCGGCATCGTGCTGGCCTTTCCGCTGTCGGTGCTGCTTGCGCTGGCACGGCTCTCGCCCTGGCGCCTGCTGCGCTGGCCCGCCACCGTGCTGGTGTACGTGGTGCGCGGCGTACCGCTGCTCATGGTGATTTTGTGGGTCTACTTCCTGGTGCCCATCCTCATCGGGCGCGAGGTGTCGGGCTTCACCACCATGCTGTGCACGCTGGTGATCTACGAAGGAGCCTACCTCTCGGAGGTGGTGCGCGCCGGCATCCAGTCGCTGCCCAAGGGCCAGAGCGAGGCGGCGCGCGCGCTCGGCCACAGCCACCTGAGCACCATGTGGTTCGTGATCCTGCCGCAGGCGCTCTACAACATGCTGCCGAGCATGCTGAGCCAGTTCATCTCCACCATCAAGGAGACCACGCTGGGCTACGTGATCAACGTGCAGGAACTCACCTTCGCAGCCAACCAGATCAACAACCAGCTGCTGACCAAGCCGTTCCAGGTGTTCTTCATCCTGGCGATGACGTACTACGTGGTCTGCTTCAGCCTGACCCAACTGGCGCAGTGGCTGGAGCGGCGCATCGCGCACAAGCGGCTCGGCGCCGCGCCGGTGAAGGCCGCCGAAGACGGCGTGCCGCTTCCAACCCCTGTGGTGACCCAGCCATGACAACGCCCGCTCCACACCCCGCAGGGCGGCCCGCTGCCGCCAAGGACGACACCATGATCCTGTTCTCGAACATC
The DNA here is from genome assembly GCF_051216835.1 of Variovorax multivorans. NCBI lineage: Bacteria > Pseudomonadati > Pseudomonadota > Betaproteobacteria > Burkholderiales > Comamonadaceae > Variovorax > Variovorax multivorans. The sequence continues at coordinate 242,402 of NZ_JBPJZL010000003.1, read as the reverse complement.
AACAAGTGGTACGGCGACTACCAGGCGCTGGCCGACATCAATGCCGAGGTCAAGAAGGGCGAGGTCGTGGTGGTCTGCGGGCCCTCGGGCTCCGGCAAGTCCACGCTGATCCGCACCGTGAACCGGCTGGAAGAAGTGAAGTCGGGGCAGCTGCTTTTCGACGGCCATGACATCCATGCGCCCATGGGCAGCGCGGCGCTGAACAAGCTGCGCAGCCGCATCGGCTTCGTGTTCCAGAGCTTCAACCTGTTCCCGCACCTGTCGGTGCTGGAGAACATCATGCTGTCGCCGATGCGCGTGCTCGGCGTGAAGCGCGCCGACGCGAAGGCCAAGGCCGGGCAGCTGCTCGAACGCGTGGGCCTGTCGAACAAGGCCGGCGCGTACCCGGCGCAGCTGTCGGGTGGCCAGCAGCAGCGCGTGGCGATTGCCCGCGCGCTGGCGATGGAGCCGCCGGCCATGCTCTTCGACGAGCCCACCAGCGCGCTCGACCCCGAGATGGTGGGCGAGGTGCTGTCGGTGATGCGCGGGCTTGCCAACGACGGCATGACCATGATGTGCGTCACCCACGAGATGAACTTCGCCCGCGAGGTGGCCGACCGCGTCTGGTTCATGGACGCGGGCCGCATCCTCGAGAAGGCCGATCCCGAGACCTTCTTCGGCAGTCCGCAGCATCCGCGCGCGCAGCGCTTCCTGTCGGACCTGCGCGCGCATTGAGTCCAGTCCCTGTCGCTCACCTTTTGTTCACCCTTTCGCAATCTCCCAGGAGCTCACCATGTCGAACAAGACCGTCTTCCGCCTCGCCATTCTTGGCACCTGTCTCAGCGCGGCCTCGCTGCTCGCGCACGCCGACCAGTGGAGCGACATCAGCCAGCGCAAGGAGCTCAAGTGCGGCACCTTCGCCGACGTGCCCCCCTTCGCGGCACCCGACCCCAAGACGCGCGAGATGGTGGGCCACGACGTCGACCTGTGCAACGCGCTTGCCAAGGAGCTCGGCCTCACCGCCAAGGTCACGCCGCTGTCGGTGGAAGCGCGCGTGCCCGAAGTGAAGCTCGGCCGCGTCGACGTGACCATCGCCAACCTGGCCTACACCAAGAGCCGCGGCGAGCAGATCCAGTTCAGCGACCCGTACTACGTGGCCAAGGAAATGCTGGCCGTCAAAGCCTCCGACCCCGGCACGGCCAAGGCCGACTTCAAGGGCAAGCGCCTGAGCTCGACCAAGGGCTCCACCTCCGAGATGTCGATCAAGATGAACGGCTCGGAGCCGGTCACGTTCCAGGACACGGGCTCGGCCTTCATGGCGGTGCAGCAGAACAAGTCGGTCGGCATGGTCGCCAACACCATGACTATCACCAAGCTGGTCAACCAGTCGAAGACCGAAGGCGTGGCGCTGAAGATGATCAAGGACCCGATGGTGCTCCAGCCCATCGGCATCGGCATGAAGAAGGACGAGCCCGTGCTGCTGTCCAAGGTGAACGCCGCCCTCTATGCGCTGGAGAAGTCGGGCGAGCTCGACCGCCTCTGGGCCAAGTGGCTGGGCCCGAACACCGAATACAAGATGGTGCGCGAAGAGAAGGTCACGCCGCTGGCCGAACTCAAGTTCGAACTGCTGCCCTGAACCGGCCTGAAGCCCCTCAGTCGTAGTTCGTGAACCGGCTCGGCTCCTGAGTGGGGGCATTCAGCGGCTGATAGCCCTGGATGTTCTGCAGCAGCGTGCTCGTCGGGTTCGAGCCGATGTTGCCGAAGCCGTTGAACTGGATCTGGAACATCAGCCGCGTGTCGGGCGTCGTGCGGCCCGACACGAGGCGCTCGAGCACGATGCGGCCCACCCAGCAGCAGGCGTTGTATTCCGCGCCGATCAGGCTGTCGGACATCGCGTGGTCGTGCAGGCTGTAGCTCAGCCGCCCCACCGCATACCAGCGCCCCGGGTCCGTGGGCGACTTGTTGCCGAAGAGGCCTCTCGTCAGCTCGCTCAGCGGCCACTGCCAGTTGAAGTCCACCGTCTTCGTGCCGTCGTCCGCGGTCGAGCTGCTGTCCGCCTGGTAGCGGAAGGCCGCGGTGAGCGTGTGGTACGGCGCAGGCGTGTAGCGCAGGGTGAGTGCGTCGCGCGAGCTCTTGCCGGTGTCCATGTTGTATTGCGCGATGCCGTCCACGCTCCATTTCGGGTTCCAGTGGACCAGCCCGCCGACGATGAAGTCGCCCGTACGGTCGGTCACGGCGGTGCCGCTGGGCAGCGTGACGTTCTGGTCGCTGAAGCGAAAGCGCTGCGCGATGCCGAAACGAGCCGACTCGGCGCCGGTGGCCGGGTCGATCAGGCGCGTGCTCACGCCCGTGGTCAGCGTGTTGGTGTCCGAGACGCGGTCGTTGCCCGAGAACGCGTTCTCGGTGTAGAGCGTGGCAAAGCTGATGTCATTGGCAGCCGTGTCGTACACCGGCAGCTGGCTCTGGTCGCGGTAGGGCGTGTGCACGTAGTAGGCGCGCGGCTCCAGCGTCTGGCGCCATGCGCGCCCGAACAGATTGGTGTCGCGCTCGAACACCAGGCCGCTGTCGAGGCTCACGGTCGGCACCACGCTGGTGATGGAGGTCGCGCCGCTGGCCAGCGCCGAATCGAGCTGGTAGGCGGCGGTGTGCAGCAGCAGCTTCGGAATCACGTAGCCGCCCGGCGTGACCCACGGCCGGCTGATCTGCAGGTTGCCGACCATGCGCTCGCCGTTGGGCTGCTTGATGCCGTTGAGCGTGGGCGAGTAGGCGGAATCGATCTCGAAGCGCGTGTAGTCCAGCGTGCCCGACACGTCGAAGCCGTGCCAGTCGTACTTGTTGTAGTTGGCCGTGATCTGCGGCACGCGGTTGTACGAAGGCGTGATGGGCGAGGCCGCGTACTGCAGCGTCTGGTAGGCGAGGGTGCGCGCCTGGCCGCTCCAGTCGCCCTTGGTCCAGTTGAGGTCGAACTCGTTCGTGAGCGTGCGCGAGGTCAGCGTGGGCGTGTGCGAGAAGTCGCGCCAGTAGTCGTCGTCGCTCACCCGGTTGATGTTGAACGAGGTGCTGAGCGAATCGAGCCCGAAGGGCTTGGGATCCAACTGCTGGTTGTGCTGAGCCCACAGGCCCCAGCGGTTGATGCCGCGCAGGCTGTCGCTGGGCATTTCGTCCACGCGTATCTGGCCGCTGTAGGTTTTCTCGAGGTAGCGGAACTCGGTGCCCAGGTTCACGCCGCGGCTGGTCATGATCTCGGGGTACAGCGTGAGGTCGCGGTTGGGTGCGATGTTCCAGTAGTAGGGCTGCAGGTACTCGAAGCCGTTGGTGGTGTCGTAGCCGATCACCGGCGGCAGCAGGCCGCTCTGGCGCGCGTTGCTCAGCGGAAAGCTCACCGACGGTATCGAGGGCGTGGTCACGCCGAGGAAGCTGATCTGCGCGTCGGTGGCTGTCGCGAGGTTGGTGTCGGTGTCGGTGGTCATCGTGACCGCCGTGAGCATCCACGCGGGCACCCAGCTCGAGTAGTTGTCGCGCAGGCAGGTGGTGTAGGTGGCGTGCCGCGCGATCGACACCTTCGGGTCGACGAAGTCGATGCGATCGGCCTCGCCATGCCCGCCGTTGGCCAGCAGCGTGTAGCGCACGTGGTTGAAGAAGCCCTCGAAGCTCTCGACCTTCAGGTGCAGCTCGGGGCCTTCGTACACGTTGCCGGCCTGGTTCAGGTGCACGTTGCCGGTGGCCGTGGCCAGGTCACCCGGCGGCTGGTATTCGAGCCTGTCGGCCGTGATGCGCGTGTCGCCGCGCCTCAATGAGGCATTGCCCTCGACCACCACTTCGAGGTCAGGCCGACCGCTGAGCTTGTCACCGTCGACCAGGCTGGGGCGCATGCTGCGCTCGGTCGGCGCGATGGTCTCCGCGAGCTCTGGCGTTCGGCGCAGCGTCATCGGCGCCTCGGTCCATGTTTCCTGTGCCGGGGCTGTTTGCGCACGCAGCAGAAGCAGCGACAGCAACACCATCGGCGGCCGCGGAAAGCCGCGCCAGCGTAATTTCATGTGAGAGGATTTCCAGGAAGCAAGCCGGCGTCGGGTCAGGCGTCTTGCCTGGCCTGCGATTCCCATGCAAAGCCGACGCCATAGACCGAGCGGATCCAGTCGTGCTCGGTCGAGACGGTGGCCAGCTTCTTTCTGAGGTTCTTGATGTGGGTGTCGACCACGCGTTCGTTGACGTCGAGCGCCTCCGGGAACGCGGCCTCGAGCAGCTTCGAGCGCGTCAGTACCCGCCCGGGTTCCTGCGAAAGCGCGCGCAGCAGCAGCGATTCGCGGCGCGTCAGCGGCAGGTAGTGGCCGTCGAGAATCGCGCAGCCGCGCACGGCCCCGAAGGTGATCGGCACCGAAGGGCGCGCGACGATGCGGCGCTGCGCATAGCGCCGCAGCACCGTGTGGATGCGCACCACGACTTCCCTCGGAGAAAAGGGTTTGCACACGTAGTCGTCCGCGCCGAGCTCGAAGCCGCGCAGCCTGTCGGCTTCGTGTGCGAGCGCCGTCAGCATGATGATCGGGTGGTCGCTGCGCGCGCGGATCTTCTCCAGTATCTGCAGGCCACTGACGTGCGGCAGCTGAACATCGAGCAGGGTGAGCGCGGGCGGCGAGGTCAGGATGCGATGGAGCGCGACCGCGCCGTCGTCGATGTGGTCGACCTCGTGCCCGGCGCGATGCAGTTCGTCCAGCAGCACCGACGCGGCGTCGCGCCCTTCCTCCACCAGCAGGATCCGGCTCATCGCGTCATTGCAGCTTCAGGACGCCCGGGTGCGCAGGCCTGACCGGAGCCGGCGCGCTCTTTTCGCGGCTGTTCCTCATGTGGTCGTCGACTGTCAGGTTGCCCTGCAGGCCGGTCAGCAGCCGCAGCGTGCGGTCGATGGCGTCGTCGTCGAGCATCGCATAGCCCTGCTCGGTGCGCCCGTTGTTGCGCGCCACGCGCGCGATGTAGGGCAGGTCCTGCGGCGTGATGACCACGGACGGCATCACGCCCTGCAGCTCCACGCCCTCGAACGGCAGGAGCACGAAGTACTGCACCCGCAGGTCGGGCGGCAGCAGGCTGCGCAGGTGTGTGGTCTTGCGACCGCACTGCCAGGCCGGGTCTTTCACCTCGCGCGCCAGCGAATGCCCGTTCTGGCGCAGGAACCAGCGCGGCAGCGCCTGGGCGGCGGTCTTGCGATACACGACCGCGTTGCGCCAGCCCTTCACCTCGAACAGGTACACGCCGGCCTCGCACACCAGTGCCACGTCGAAGCGGGCCGTGGGCACGGCGCTGCCTTCGTACATGGGGATGACAAGGTCCCGAAGCACATGCATCCGGTCGAATGAGGGCTGGAACGCGCTCACGAGTTGCTGGATGGCCAGCGTGGTCGCCGTGGTGTTGTTCGCCTGCTCGCCATCCGCGGAGCACGCGCGGCGCACGGGTGCGGCAGTGTCGGGCTTCGGGTGTCCGTGGCCGGCCAGTTTCAGCACGGGGCGGGTGGGGACTTTATGCAAGGCAGTGGTCATGTAAGGCTCCTTCGAACTTCAAGGATTGCGCAACTTTCGGGAGACTTTGTGCAGAAACGGCAATTGATCCGCTTGTTCGGCCTGCGCGGATTGCGGGCCCGCGATTGCGTCGATCGACGGGCTGTTTCCGATGCTTCCCATGAAGACGACCCACGCGAGCGCCAGCTCGCCGTTGGCCGCGGCCAGCACGTGCAGGTCGAGCAGCAGGCCCTGGAAGTCCTCCATCAGCTGCACTTCGGAGATCTCGCCGCGGTCGCGGCGCTGCTTCGACGATTCGAACTCGGCCCTTGCATTCGCAACGCGCGCGTACGCGGTGTTCGCGATGTCGCTCTGCGCCTGCAGGCGGCGCAGTGCCTCTGAAACCTGCTCTCGTGCCTGCGCGACCGCGTGCACGTAGAAGGGATTGCCGGGCACGTCGATGCTCTGTTGCCCTTCGTTCGTCGCCTCGTTCGTCGCTTCGATCACGCCGTCGGGCATCGCGCTCGGGTCGGCGCCGTAGAGTGCGGCGGCCAGGTTGACGTCGTTCCTGTTGGCAAGCACCGCCATCGGGAGCTCGCGCGGCACCTCGGCTGCGAAGCGGGGCAGCGACTTGTCCTGCAATGCGTCGGCGAGCATTTCGTTCAATGCGGCTTCCGACATGTGGCACTGCTTTGCCAGATAGGAGATGTAGCTTGCGCGCTGCGCCTGCAGCTTGCCGATGGTCGTTTCCGCGCTGGCGTGCCGTGCCGCAAGCTGCTTCGCAAAGTCGTCGTACGGCTGCGTGGTGCCCTGGATGAGCATGGTTTGCCGCACGACGGCGGAGCGCGTGTTCTCCAGATAGAGCAGCTCGAGCGTCTTTACCTTGAGCGCGATGTAGGTTGCGGCCACGCCCGATTCGTTGGCGTTGCCCGATGCGGCCATCAGCCGGTTCATCGCCGTGTCCTCGAAGCTGGCCCACCAGTGTTGCTGCTGCGTGTTTGCCTGCGCCTGCGTGCGCACCTTGTGGTCGACGAACATGCTCGCCGCAAGCACGGAGGTGGAGTGAACCATTGCGATGCTCGTGCTGGCGCATGCGATGGCCAAGGCACCGCAAATCGCCGCCATCAGGATTCGTGAGCGCTTCACCTGTGAGTCTCCAGCTTCGTCATGCGTGGATCTTTTCAGGCGATCTGGGAGAAATTTGAAGGACGGTGCAATGGCCCTGCCGCATGAGGCTTGTGCGTGTGTGATGTACGCGCACAACACTCGAAGCCGCAGAAAACGGAACCACCAAATTCCTCCTGATTTGGGCGAAACCATGCGTACAGCCGGTCGATACCGAACGGCCGCATCAGACCTGAAACTGGAGAACCCTGAATGAAGAAAACCCTCACGGCATTCGCTGCCCTGGCCGTCTGCGGCCTGGCTTCTGCCCAATCGTCCGTCACGTTGTTCGGCGTCGTGGACGCTGGCCTGACCTACCAGTCGAGCACTTCGCGCGACACGACCACCGGCGCGTCGGTCAAGCAAAGCAAGACGAGCCTGGGCAACTCGGCCTACAACTCCAGCCGCATCGGCTTTCGCGGCACCGAAGACCTCGGCGGCGGGCTGGCAGCGAGCTTCTGGCTCGAAGCGCCCATCACCAACGACGACGGCGCCACCGGCGTGTCCACCTTCAGCCGCCGCTCCACCGTGAGCCTGTCGGGTGGCTTCGGCGAACTGCGCCTGGGCCGCGACTACACCGCCACCTTCTGGAACGACACCGTGTTCGATCCGTTCGGCACCAACGGCTCGGGCACCAACGTCATCAGCACCGTCAGCGGCAACACCACCATCAACAACGCCAACTACGTGCGTGCCAGCAACTCGATCGGCTACTTCCTGCCGCCGAACCTGGGTGGTTTCTACGGCCAGGTGCAGTACAGCCTGCACGAGAACGCCAGCACCGACGCCACCAGCACCACGGCCGCTTCCAGCAGCACGGCAGGCCGCTACGTCGGTGGCCGCTTCGGCTACGCCAACGGTCCCCTGGACGTGGCACTGGCCGTGGGCCAGAGCACCGTCGTGGACACCACCGCGCTGGAGCGCAGGGTGCAGACCATCAACCTGGGCGCTTCGTACGACTTCGGTCCCGTCAAGCTGTTCGGCGAGCTGTCGAACGTGAAGAACAAGTTCGACTACGCGGCAGCGGCTGACACGCACGACACCTACAACGGCTACCTGATCGGCGCGACCGTGCCGGTGGGCGCAGGCCTGATCCGCGTGGCGTACTCGCAAGTGCGCTACAACGAAGGCACGGCCGGCATCACGGGCGAAGACCCGATGGCGCGCAAGTTCGCAGTTGGCTACGTGCACAACCTGTCCAAGCGCACGGCGCTGTATGCGACGGTGGCGCGCGTGAACAACCGCAACGACGTGAACTACACGGGCAGCCTGGTGTCGGCCAGCACCACGGGCTACGGCAGCACGGGCACGGCCTACACGGGCCTGCCGCGCTCTTCCACCGGCTACGACTTCGGTATCCGCCACGCGTTCTGATGACGTGAGGACGTGACGGGGGCAGCGCGGCCGACAAGCCGCCGCGCTGCCCGCTCCCGCTGCGCATGGACTGCGCGGCGCCGGAGCATCGCTGCGCTCGGGAGGGACCTCAGGGCAGCGAGGAGATGGAGCCGCAGTTTCAAGGCAGGTGAAATGAAAAAACAGTCATTCGTGCTCGCGCGCTGGTTGCGCGCGTCCGTCTTTTTGCTCGTTGCCTTCGGGTCGCTCGCAGCGGCACAGGCACAGAACAGAATCGAATCAGTCACGGGCTCCGTGCAGGCAGGCAGCGAAGTGCTGCGTGTCGATTTTTCCGAACCGTTGGCAGCAGCGCCCAACGGCTTCGCCATCCAGTCGCCGGCGCGCATCGCGCTCGACTTTCCTGGCATGACCAGCAGCCTGGGCCGGGAAGCCATCGACATCAGCCAGGGCAACCTGCGCTCCGTCAACGTGGTGCAGGCGGGCGAGCGCTCGCGCCTCGTGCTCAACCTGAAGCAGGCGACCGCCTACACGACCGAGCTGCGCGGCAAGTCGCTGCTGGTGGTGCTGCAGCCCGCGGCGGGCCCCGCGCTGGTGGCCTCCACGCCCTTCGAGTTTGCCGAGAACCGCAACCGCGACGTGCTGCCATTGCGCGACGTCGATTTCCGCCTGGGCAGCGAGGGTGCTGGCCGCGTGATCGTGTCGCTGCCCAACGACCAGGTGGGCGTGGATATTCGCCAGCAGGGCAAGGGCCTCGTGGTCGAGTTCACCAAGTCGTCGCTGCCCGAGGGGCTGAACCGCCGGCTCGACGTGTCCGATTTCGGCACGCCGGTTCAGTCGGTGAGCATGCAGCAGTCAGGCGACCGCGTGCGCATGGTGATCGACCCGCGCGGCGAATGGGAGCACAGCGCCTACCAGAGCAACAGCCAGTTCGTGGTGGAGGTGCGTCCGCGCAAGGAAAACCCCAACAAGCTCGCGCAAGGCACGGGCTACAGCGGCGAGAAGCTGTCGCTGAACTTCCAGAACATCGAGATCCGCTCGCTGCTGCAGGTGATTGCGGACTTCACCAACTTCAACATCGTCACTTCCGACTCCGTCAGCGGCACGCTCACGCTGCGCCTGAAGGACGTGCCCTGGGACCAGGCGCTCGAGATCATCCTGGAGGCGAAGAACCTCGGCATGCGCAAGAGCGGCAGCGTGCTGCGCATCGCGCCTGAAGACGAGCTCAACGCCAAGGAAAAGATCAAGTACGAGGCGCAGGCCACGCTGCAGGGGCTGGAGCAGCTGCGCACGCAGTCCTTCCAGCTCAACTATGCGAAGGCCGCCACGGTGGCGCAGGGCCTTACCGGCACCGGAAGCAGTGGAGGCGGCGGTGGCAGCTCGGGCTCGACCACCCGCATCCTGAGTTCGCGCGGCAGCGTGCTGGCCGAGGTGCGCACCAACCAGCTCTTCGTGACCGACATTCCCTCGCGGCTGTCGCAGGTGGCTGACCTCCTGCAGAAGCTCGACGTGCCGGTGCGCCAGGTGCTGATCGAGGCGCGCTTCGTCGAGGCGACCGACACCTTCAGCAAGTCGCTGGGTGTCAAGCTCGGCGGCGGCTCCGTCAATTCGAACTCGTCGGTGGGCGTGACGCCTTCCGTCAGTTCGACCACGACCGGCGGCGTGACCACCACCACCAGCACAAACACCTATTCGAGCACCAGCTTCGTCAACCTGCCGGCTACCAGCACGACTGGCGATGCAGTCGGCACCTTCGCGCTGTCGCTGTTCAACTCGAGCCTGACGAAGATGCTCAACCTCGAAATCTCCGCGCTGGAGGCGGACGGCAAGGGCAAGGTGGTGTCGAGCCCGCGCGTGGTGACGGCCGACCAGACCAAGGCGCTGATCGAGCAGGGCACCGAGCTGCCCTACCAGGTAGCTACATCGAGCGGCGCCACGTCCATTGCGTTCCGCAAGGCCAACCTCAAGCTCGAGGTAACGCCGCAGATAACGCCCGAGGGCAACATCATCCTGGCGCTCGACGTCAACAAGGACACCGTGGGCCAATCGACCACCGCGGGCTACGCCATCAACACCAAGCACATCCAGACCGAAGTGCTGGTGGAGAACGGCGGCACCGTCGTCATCGGCGGGGTCTTCGAGCTGACGGACACCAATTCGGAATCGCGCGTGCCGGTGCTGGGCGAACTGCCGGTGGTCGGCGCTCTGTTTCGCACCCGCAGCCGGGTCAACAACAAGACCGAGATGCTGATCTTCATCAGCCCGAAGATGATTTCGGATCGGAACGCGGCGCGTTGAGGCGGATCGCTACAGGCGCATCAGGGATCGCTTCTGGCTCTCGGCCTTCTTCGCGGCCTGCAGTCTCAGGCCCAACGCTGTCGCCTGGGCTGCAATCTGGTCTCTCAGGGCCCTCACCCGGTCCCTGAGCGCGACGAGATTCGCCGTGATGGTGGCGCGGCGCACGGGGTCGGCGCCGTCGACCAGGCGGCACACGTTTTCTATGCCCGACAAGAGGCCTTCCAGCTGGGTGATGAGGAACAGGCATTCCTTGCGCAGCAAAGTGAGCTTCTTCACCAGCGCCTTGAGGGTCTGCAGGTTCCCCGTCAACGTCACCGCGAGCTGTTGTGTGATCTCTGTCGCATGTGGCTGCCACTGCGTCTGGAATCTGAAGAGCACGTTGGTGAAGATCGGTACGGTCGCCAGATGCATGTCGGACCCCAGTGCCAGCTGGGTCAGGTGGCGCGTCCGTTGGCTCGTTCGGCGCAGCGCGCCCAGTACCGGCACCAGCCCGGGTCCGATGTTGGTCAGGATCAGGTGGAGTATTTCCACGGGCATCGACAGCAGGCCGACCGGCATGGGCTGGTGTGCGATGGGAACTATCGTGATGGTGTTGGAGGCGGACTGAACAGCCACTGAGCCGCCTGGGGGCGGTGGCAGATCGGGAGGCGGGTGAGGAGAGTCGGGCGCCAACTCCTGCGGCAGAGTGCCTTCGTCAACAAAAGGACCGCAGCTCGGGCGTCGCGTGCAATAGACCGGGGGAGCGTGCGGGTCCCAGCATTTCAGACCGCAGCTGCAGACGTAGGGTGGCATCGCTGTTCTCCTCGAAGTGCGATGGAGGCCGTCGTTCCGCTCGCAATTCTCGAAGAGTGCCGTCCGTCTGCAATCACCCGATCATGTGATCCGCCCCTGGTGCCTGCCGGATGGCCGTCCCGCCCGGCGCTGCCTCGGCTTCTTCCTGCTCCACCCAATGCGTCCCTGCACCGTGAGCCCTGTTGCCGGCCTCCACGGCCGCCTGGAATGCGGCACGCACCGACGGTGTGTCAGGCTCCCACAGCCAGTGGCCCTCGACGGGGTGTCCGAACAGGCCCACGCACGGCAACCGCCAGCGCAGGCGGATCCATGGGCGCGAAGCTGCAGGAGTGCACATGCCGGCGAGTCTGCGCGGCGATGTGGGAGACATCTTGAGGGGGCCGCCTTGCGTGCAGTCGGCAATGCTCTTCTTTACTGCCCATCGGTCAGCCGCCGCCACGAGAGGCGGCGTGTGCTGCTCGAGGAGGAGACCGGAATGGTGGTTGTCGTCACGGCACCGGTCGAGTCCTTGGTGGTGGCGACGGTCTTGCCGCTGCTGGTTACCGCGAGCGCAGCCGAACTCGACAAGCCCGAACTCGACAGCAGCACGCCCGTATTGCTGGCGCCCGACACCGCGAGGCCAGTGGCGTAGTTGACGTAGTTGATGTAGCTGGAGCCGCCGGTGCTGCAGGCGCCCGAGGTGCTGGGCGTGTTGGAGACGTAGACCAGCGTGCCGGAAGAAAGCACCGGGTCTTCGTCGACGCGTTCGCCCGACTCGGGCATGTCCACGAACCAGCCGTACATGGTGCTGAAATTGGTGGTGTAGCTCACTGAACTGGCAGCCGTGCGCACCCCGGAGGAATCGGTGAGTGTCAGCTTGACGAAGCAGTTGGTCACCGTTCCCGTGCCGCATGCATTGCTGCGCGGGTTGCTGTAGATGGCGCTGGTGGTGGAGCTGCCGCTCAGCGAGTCCTTGATGGCGTACATGGACTGCACCTGTGTCGTCGTGATATCGGTCACGCCCAGGTAGGAGCCGGTGCCCACGAAGACCACGTGCTGGCTGCTCACCAGCCCCAGTTCCGGCGCGGTGGTGATGGGCTGGCGGGTGCCCGAGCTGTCCGACAGCGTGCCCAGAAGTTGCACCGTGGCGCTGCCGCTGCTGGAGGCCAGGGCGCTGATGTCGAAGCGCCAGAGATTGCCGAACAGGTCGCCGCCGTAAAGCTGGGTGGTCGTGTTGTCGGTGGAGCTGCTGGTCCAGCCGCTGATCTTCGCCAGGCCGCTGGGGCAAGGCGCGACGGAACAGCCGGTCACCGTGCCACCGCTGGAGGTGGTGCCCATGCCGTTGTCGATCTTCTTGATCAGCGCGCCGGTCATGGCGTTTCTCACCCACAGGTGGCCTTCGCCGTCGCCGTCGGAGACGTTGTTGTAGCCGGAGCTGAGGATGACAGCCCAGGTCCCGTCCGACAGCTTGGTGATCACCGGGGCGCCATAGGTGTAGCCCAGGTCCACGTCGTACAGATTGGGCGTGAGCGTGCTGCTCGAACTGAACTCCCACAGCACCGTCGGAGAGGCCGGGTTCGTCACGTCCAGCGCGTAGTACGCGCGGCCGCCATCGCCCAGGCCGCCCACGATGATGGTGTGCCAGGCACTGTTGTAGTAGACGTCGGCCTGCGTGATCTGGCCGTCCACGAAGTAGACGTGGTTGGACGCATAGTTCTTGTCTGCCAGCTTGTACAGATTGGGCAGCAGAACCGAAGGGATGTACGCCCAGGTCTCGGCGCCCGTGTCGGCGTTGAAGGCATGCAGCATGCCGTCGTTGGAACCCACATAGACCATGCCCTGGCGCGAGGCGTAGGTGGACTTGAAGGTGGCATAACCCGAGTCGCTGTAGCTGCGCGAGGGGGCCTTGATGTACACCGGCGTGGAGTTGACGACGTCGCCCAGGACGTGGGTGCGCGAACGGTAGTACTTGGTGTTGGTGGAGCCTTCGTTGCTGCGGTCGCCGCGCAGGTAGTTCACCAGGTTCACTGCGCCCGCGCCGGTGGTAGTGCCGGCGGTGGAACTGCCCACCTGGGATGCCGTCGCCAGACAGGCGCTGCCCGAGCTGCACAGCTGGGACAGTGAGCTGATCGACGCGATCTTGAAGTAGCCCTGCATCGTTGTCGTGAGCGCATCCCAGGAAAAACTGAGCTTCGTCGCGGTGCTGGGGTCGTAGGTGAAGATGGTGCGCGAGGCGTAGCCGACGTTGTCCAGCAGTGCCGTGGTGGTGAGGCTGCCCGAAGTACTCGAGCAGTCGGAGCCCGCGCCCGACTCGGCCCAGTCCGCCGTGGTGGAGGTGACCCCGGTGCTGGAATTGACTGCATAGCGCGCCAATTCGCCAAACCACTTGCCGGAACAATAGGTGGTCGAGAAGGTGTAGCCAGTCGAGGTGGAGGTCAGCACGGCGGCGCTTTGCGTGACCGCTGCGGAGCTGCTGGTCGTGGCGTCCACGGTGTTGAGGAAGTTGGTCAGGCTGGTCTTGATGTCGGATGCATTCGAGGCGCTGTAGTAGCCGCCCCGGCCGTTGACGGCGGCATGCCAGAGGTCGTCGATGGCGGTTTGAGTGTTGCTGACCGGCGTGGGCCAGTTGCAGCTGCCGGAACTCTGCCAGTTGCATACCCCCGCAGCCTGCGTCGTGCTGCTGGTAGCGGTGCCGTTGGCGATGTCGTAGTAGTCGCCGCTCGTGGCGTTCGCATAGTCCGCGTCGAACAGCATGTAGCCCGAGGCACCCAGGCCGATGGTGGATGTCACCATGTTCTGGCGCTTGTTGGAATAGCTGTTGCTGGAGACGTCCGTGCCGCTCGTGTTTGTTGCGTTGCTCAGGGAGGATGAGCGCAGATCGGTGACGTAGTAGTACTCCGCCGTGTCGGCCAAGGTGTTGGACACCGCATTGCCATCGAGATAGGGGCGGGACTCACTGCCGTCCTGATCGCCGATGGCGGTCGTGCCGTCGACCTTGTAGGGCGTTGCGGTCTCGTTCCAGTAGCCGTCGGTCGACAGCAGCGTGTAGTTGCGCTGGCAGGCGTACTGCATCGGATCGGTGGTCGTGACGCCATTGATGGAGGAAACCTTGGCGGCGTAGTAGCGGCCGGCATTCGACAGTGCGGTGCGAAGCGGCGTGGTGCCGCTGGCCTGGGCCGCCAGGAGCTTGCCGTACCACAGCGACTTCTGCCCGCCGCTGGTGGTGGTGTTGTCGGCGATGTTCAGGAAATCCGTCGAACTGCTGACCTTGTTGATGGTCATGTAGCCCAGCCGGTAGCTGGAAGTCAGCCCGCTGAAGGCGAGGGTCGTGGCGCTCTTCATCGCTTGCATGCGGGTGTGGTAGTAAGCCCACCAGTTGGCGAAGTTGGTCATCTCCTCCGCATAGGTGCAGGTGGTGCTGTTGGTGGTGCAGTCGGTGCGCGTCGTGGAGCGGGCGCTCGTGCCGGGGTAGGCATAGGACGTTGTGCTGCTGCTGATGGTGGTCTGCACCCAACTGCCTGGCGTGCCTCCGCTGAAGGCGGTGACGGTGGCCGTCATGCTGCCGGATTGCGTGACCACGGGCGAATAGCCATAGGCATCGGCGCCTTTGGGCGAGGTGATGGTCACGGTACTGCCGCTGCGGCTGGCGCTGTAGCCGGCAATGCCGCAGTTGCCGGTCTTGCTGCTGGTGCAGTTGTTGATGGCCGTGACGATGTTGGTGGCCACCGTGGTGGACGACGTGCTGGCCGAGGTCGTGGCCGAGAGAATCTGCACGCCGTTGACCGTGATGCCGCTGATGCTCGTGCTGCCCGATCCGCTGATGACGATCGTTGCGGTGGAGCTTATGCCCGGATACCGCGGGTACTTGTAGGTGGCCGGTGCGGAGGTGCTGTCGACGTAGACGGCCTGGCAGGTGCTCAGTGCGGACGTGGTGCACCAGCGCAGGTAGGCCGGGTAGGCATAGGCGGTGGTGGCCGCGCTCTGCTTGTTGCAGGTGCGCAGGTTGGCCGAGGAGCAGTACTCGCCAGGAATGAAGGTGTAGTACGTGGCGGGGGTGCTTGTTCCCGTGAGGTCGGTCGTGCCCGTGGAGATGATGCCGAAGCCGTCGGTTGGCACCTTGGCCCATGCCGACGTGTTGGCCGAGGTCATGCTGGTGTAGCTGGTGCTGGCGTAGTTGACAGGCGGTGTATAGGTGACCGACGGGTCGTAGTAAATGCCGTTGAAGCGGCTGTTGCGGTAGAGGTACGGATAGCTGCTGGCGCTGTAGTCGTCTGCCCAGTCCGGGAGGTAGGCAGAGCTCATGCTGCCGGAGTTGTCCAGGATGAACATGATGTTCGGCTTGACTAGCGTGGCCGAGGATGTTTCCAGCGGGGCCGTGGCCAGGTCGGTGAGAGCACCGAAGGCGGGTGCTCCGAGGATCAGCCGCCAGGGCGCCCACATAGGCGCCCACATGGGCACGCCAGCGGCCGGCGATCGACCTGCGGCCGGGAAAGAACATATTCATAGGGCGACCATGGCTTGCGTGAAGGAGACGGTATTGCGCGGCCCGCTCACCTTGACGGTGATGCGGTAATAGACCTGGGTACTGGACGTTTGGGTGCTGCCGGACTTCTTGCTTCCGCCGGTGTTCACGGTCAGGGGTGAACTGCCACAACCGTTGGTGGATGACGCATCGCCTGTGCTGGCGCACATGCGCTGGATCAGATAGGCCGCGGTATTGCCCGAGCTGTCCTGGCTCAGCTGGATGGCGGTGTAACCCGCACTGACCAATTGGGTCCACAGCTGCGACCAGGACTGCGTGCTGCTGGGGTCGGTGCGTGTGGCGGCGTAGCCATGACTCGCCTGGTTGCAGGCCAGCACGGAGGTTCCTGTCGAACAAGTGCTGGCGGTGCTGGAACTGGTCTGTCCGCTGTTGTTCTCCAGCCAGGTCACCGCCGTCTCCACCGCCTGGTCGGCAGAGGTGGAAGCCGCCTGTTCGAAGGCCAGGTTGCCGGCGATGCTCGCCGAGCTGGAGACGGTGCGCATGAGGCCGATCGCGGCCATGCTCATGATCGCCAGTGCAATCAGGACGATGATCATGACGAAGCCACTCTGCCTGCGCTGCGGGCTCAGCATGCAACGTCTCCGCTCTGGTAGGTGACCTGGTTGCCGTTCCAGATGATGTCGCGCAGCGGCACCGTGGTCTCGATGGTCTTGTAGCGGTAGTGTTTCCAATCCGAGTTGGCGCTGAGGTCAATCGCCAGAGCGGTAGGCGTCACGGTGGTCAGCGTGCTGGTGGTGCTGGTGTTGGTGCTGCTGCCGGACCAGGTGGGTGCGGTGGTGGTGACCGTGTCCTTGTCGTATTGCTGGCTGCGCGTGACCACCGCGAGCCGCAGGCCAACCACTCGCAGCCAGCCACAGTAGCTGGACAGGCCCGAGGTATCGCTCGTGCTGCCGGGGGTGGTCTGGTCGTAGCTGTCGACCACGCCGTCCATCTTCGGCGTGCTCAGGTCGCTGGTGTCGCGGCCGTACTGGGCCCGCAGGCTGGCGACGTGGCTGGCCACCGGGACCCAGACGCTGCTGTTGAGCGTGGTGGTGTAGCTGGTGTCGCCGCAGTTGTAGACCGCGTAGTCGCACACAGTGAGGTTGCCGTTGCGGATCGCATAGGCATGGATGACCGGGGCGGCCCCCAGGTTGTAGACGGCGGCCTCCGCAGCCGCCAGGCCCGCGGTGCCGCTGGACACAGTCAGCACATAGCTCGCAATGGCAGTCACCTTGCCGAGAGTCATGGCGCAGGAAGAGGTGCTGTCGCGTGTGGTCGAGGCGGCCATCACCCAGTCGCCCGTGGCGAAGGACGACGGGGTGGTCACGGTGTAGCTGGTGGCGGTGCTGGTGCCCGCGAGGGCGTCCCCCTCGGTGGGGCTGGCCGAGCTGCCGCTGACGACAAGGAGCGTGTCGGTGCTGGTGTCACCCGCGGGTACCAGCGAAGTGCCTGGATTGATAGTGACCGGGGCCAGCGACGACAGCGTAACGCTCTTGCTGTCCGAGGTCGTGGTGTACGTGAGACTGCAGCCCAGCAGCGTATAGGCACTGATGCCCAGGCCGGCCTGGCTCAGTTCACGCGTCAGGATGTGAGTGGCCGTGGCGGCGTTGATTTCAGCGTCGCCGCTGGTACTGGTCAGCCGCTGCTGTGTGCTCGTGGAGTACAGCAACTGCACAACGATCAGCACTGCCAGCATGCCGACCAGCAGGCCGACCATGAGTTCGATGATGCTGAAACCGTGCTGGCTGCGAATGGGGTGTGGGGCGGGCATGAAGGTTCTCACGGCTTCATCTGCGCCATGGCCACGTACTGGTGGGCGCTGCTGTCGCCCGGGCCCTTCCAGTAGATGGTGATGGTGGCCAGACTGCTGCTGACGGCCGAGCTGCCGCCGCCGGCTACCGTGCTGAAAGTGACGGTCGGCGGCAGGCTGCTGATGCCCGGCAGGTTCGATTTGTCGACGGTGGCCTTCCAGCTCGTGTAGCCTGTGCCGGCGGCAGTGCTCCCGTAGTTGGCCTGGAGGGTGGCTGCCGTGCGGTCGCTCATCCACATGCGACTGATCAGGTCGCTGGCGAGCATGGCGGCGGTTGTACGGAATTCGGCACCAGTAGCAGTGCGCGCTGCGCTGGCGTAGAGGCCGGTGATGCCCAGCAGGCCGATGGCGAAGATGAGCAGCGCAGCCATCACCTCGATGAGGGTGAAGCCGCCCATGGCGGATGAAGGTGTTTGGCGGCGCGGCATGGTCAGCAGGTCATGGGGTCGGTGCTCCCGCTGCGCGCGGGGTCGCAGATGCGGGCATCACCGCCCGGCGAGACGATCACGTTCAGGCAGCGCACCGAACCACCAGAGGCGACGCAGGTGCTGCTTGCGCTGGTCAGCTGCACCGTCAGCGTGGCGATTGACGTGGTCGGGTTGCTCGTGGCCGACTGGCGGCCCAGTGCATCGAAGCCCACGGTGCTGCGCGATGCGGTGAGCACCAGATCCGAGCTCTTGCTGGATTCGATCGGGCTCTTGCTGATCAGGTAGGGCGTACTGGTGGCGCTCGGGGCATTGCCGCAGGCGCCGGCCGGTGTCTGGGAGATGCCGGCGTTCACCACCCAGATCGCCACGCTGGTACTCAACGCGCAACTGGCGTCCAGTGAGCTGACGAACTGCAATCGCGTGCCGGTGTTGCGGCGGATGGCTTCCGCCCGGGCCGTCTGCAGATCGGAGCGCAGCGACTCGGCCGTGCTGCGCAGGCGGTTGTTGCGTGTCCAGTCACTGAACCCGGGTGCGGCCAGCAAAGTCAGGATCGCCAGGATCGTGATAGCCACCATCAACTCGATCAAGCTGAATCCCGCCGACGAAGGCTGCCGCGTGCGCATCAGCAGCTCCCGCCCCTGGTTGTGATCCAGCAGCTCGACGAGGTTGCGGTCCATCCCGACACGCCGGTGATGGTGGTAGTCCGCGTGCCGTCCTGGTCGATGGTGTAGACGAAGCCAGCCATGGCAGACGTGCCGGTGGCGGTGATGGTGTAGCTCGTGGACGAACTGGGCGAGCAGGTGAGCGTGAAGTACTTCAGGTTGGTATTCGAGATGCTCACGCCGCATGCACTGGTGGAGCCGGTGGCGTAGTAGCTCTTGGCATCCTGGAACCACTGCTCCATCTTTGCGTTGCTGGCGGAGAGATTGGAGGTCGCCTCCGGAATGCGGCCGCGCCGCACGTAGTCCGTGTAGGAGGGCAGGGCGAGGGACGCCAGGATCGCCACGATCGCCACGGTGACCATCACCTCGATCAAGGTGAAGCCGAGCACTCGCGCACGGAGCTCTTGAGGCTTCTTCTGCAGCCGCGTCATGGTGGTTCTTCTCCTCGTGTAACCGGAAGCAATCAGAAACTTCCTGGACGCCGAGTCGAACATGCAATTTGGGAGAAAGCTGGCTGATGCGTTGGGGTTTGTGTGCGCGTGGGCGCAGTGAATCCGACGTTTCTCCGACTTTGTTGTCGAGCATCGCTGCTGCATCGGATCGACCGATGTTCAGGAGAAGTGATCGATGAAAAAGAAGATGTTGCCGTCCCTCGGGATGGCGTGTCTGGTGGGCTGTTCGGCCGCGGCGTGGGCTGCATCGACGACCACGGAAAGCAGCAGCGCAAGCACCAGCAGCACTGGCGGCAACTCGGCCGTTGATGCTGCATTGAAGACCTGCGCGGCCAGCGTGGCCAAGGATTCGAACGGCGGCCCCGACGAGACCGCGATGACCGCGTGCATGACCAAGGCGGGCTTCACCAAGCCCGCGCAGGACGGCGGCAGGCCACCAGCACCCCCTGGCAGTGCACCCCGGAAATGACGGTACGGCAGCGGTTACCTCGCAGCAACCGACGCCGGCAGGCGACTGAGAGCGAGACGTTGCCGCATGTGTACGACGGCCTCGCACCCGAGGGTGGCCCGGAGCTGAGGTCGGATGCCATCAGCCTCGAGGCCGCCATCGCGATGACCGGCATCAGCAAGCGCACGCTGTGGCGTCGCGTGTCCGACGGCACCATCGCCAAGCACAAGGAAGACGCGCGGGGACGGGCGATGCTCGCCTTTGCGCAGATCGCCGGTCTGATCAAGCTCGAGCTGTCCGATGAAGACCTGCACATGATCGTGAAGGCCGACAGCGGCGATGCGAACGCGCAAGCCGATGTTGGCGAGATGTTCTTCGTCGCGGGCCGCTTCGATGCGGCCGTCTACTGGCTCGATCTGGCGGCCGCGCAAGGTAATGCCGACGCCATGCAGTGGCTCGGCAACTGCCATGCATCGGGCCTGGGCGTGCCGAAGGACGACAGCCTCGCGATCATGTGGATCGCCAAGGCGGCTTCGCTGGGGCATCCGGTGGCCTGCCAGCAGATTCAGGGCATGAGGGCGGGATGCGGCGAGCCGTAGGCGTCCGGTTGTCTGCGTGGATTGTTTGCCCTGCACTCGTGCTCACAGTACTGGCAGCTTGCGTAGGCTCACGTAGGCCTGGTGATGAGCCGGCCGATTTCGGTGCGGATGTCGCGGTGCGCAGCATGATCGTCGCGCAGCAGAAATGCAATGCGGCGGGAGTGCCGGATCTCTACGAGTGTGCTGAAGCGCCGCCTTCGTCAACAGGTGAGCGACTGGCGGCTCGCGCGGCGCTCGATATGTATCAGCTCTTTCAGCGAGGCTGTCTCGATACCACGGGTGCGGGGCAGTGCGAGGCGCTGGTGGAGGCCGCATACCGCAAGGCCAGCGCGCAACAGATCTCGTCGCCCTGACGCAGACGCAAAAAAAGCCGCCATAAGGCGGCTTGCGTTAAGCGATGCGGCTGAATCAGGTGCCGTTAGGGCAGCCCGCCGGTGCGTACTTCGAGTCAGCTGTAGTTGCGCAGGTCCAGCTGCCCGCGGTGCTTCGAGTCCAGGTGATCGTGTAGGGCGTCGCTTTCAGCGTTGCAGCCGCACTGCCGGCGAATGTGGCTGAAATGGTGCCGCTAGTAGTCAGCGCGACAGTATTGGTGGTCGTGCTAAGTGCCGTGCCAGCAGTCGAAGCCAGGGGGGATGTATAGCTCAAGATGTTGGAGCTGGTAGCGCCGAGGTCGCAAGCGGCCGCATCAGTCTTTCCATTGTTCAGGCAATCTTCATACGCCGTCTTCAGGGCGCCGGTTTCGCCCATGGCGCGAGCCACTTGCGACTTGGCGATGTAGGTCTGGTACTGCGGAATCGCAATAGCAGCCAGAATGCCGATGATCGCCACGACGATCATCAACTCGATGAGGGTGAAACCCTTTTGCACGTTGCGTGCGAAGGAACGATGGTTCATTGTGAAACTCCTGCAGTTGAGAAAGTGCGCCCGGAAAAACTCACCGGGACGAACTTCTTTCTGCAGTCCGCATGCCACCCGTCTTGCGGTGGTTCATGCGTGTTTTGACAGGTGTTTCAGGAGGTAAAGGCGCGGACCTGTTCGTGCCGCTTCGTCATGACGCGCGGCGGCGCGTGCCATGGCATCTGAAGGGTGGTGTCATCGCGCGTGTGCGCGGGCTTTGCTCAGTGCGCCGCAGACGCCAGCCGTTGCGCCTCGAGCGCCAGAGGCACGCGAACCTGCGCAACAAGCCCATGCGAGCCAGACCTCAGCACCACGTCGCCGCCATGCGCGCGCGCGATGGAGCGGCACACGGCAAGGCCAAGTCCGCTACCCGCAGCACGCGAGGACCGCGCCTGTGCCGTCCGATAGAACGGCTTGAACACCTGCTCGATTTCGTTTGTGGGCAGCCCCGGCCCACGGTCGCCGATCTCGACCACTGCGTCGTGCCCATCGGTGAACAGCCGCACGCGTGCCAGGTGCCCGTACTTGACGGCGTTCTCGATCAGGTTGTCGAGCACGCGGCGCATGCCGATCGGGTCGACCTCCACCTGCGCGCTCTCGACGCGTCGCAGCTGCACGTTCTTGCCGACGAACACGGCCTGCTCGACCACGTCCTCGACAAGGCTCGAGAGGTCCATGCGTTCGCGCGCGCTCACCACCGAGGCATCGCGGATGAAGCTGAGCACGGAGCCGATCATCAACTCCATCTCCTGGACGTCTTCGAGCATGCCGGCGCGCACGTCGTCGGGCACGTCCTCGATGCGAAAGCGCAGCCGCGTGAGGGGCGTGCGCAGGTCGTGGCTGATGGCGCCGATCATCACCGTGCGGTCGTCTACGAAGCTGCGCAGCCGCGCCTGCATGCGGTTGAAGGCCTGTGCTGCGCGGCCGATTTCGGCGGGGCCCTCCAGTGCCAGCACCGGCGCCGCAGGGTCGCGGCCCAGTTGGTCGGCCGCGCGCGCGAAGCCGGCAATCGGCCGCACCAGCCGGCGAGAGAACAGCCAGCCCGCAGGGGCGACGATTGCGGCAGCGATCAGGAACCACAGCAGCACGCGGCGCTGCCACGCGTTCGGAAAAGACTCGGGCACCGGCTGCACCACCACCCAGCTGCCTTCGGGCGTGTAGACCGCGGCGATGAAGTCGCCTTCGACGAATGGCGCGGGCGCGAGCCCGAAGAGGCCGCGCGCGGCGGGGCGTTCGTTGTCAGTGGTGGCGATGGGTGTCGTGATCGTCGTGTCGGTGTCTCTGGACGCGTGGGGCGGTTCGACAGGGGCGACGACGCGCGGCGGTGCAGTCGCGGTCACAGGTGGCGTACTGGCCGAAGACGGCCGCGTGGCGGGCTCGGCGCGCGGCGATTGCGCGGTAGGGGGGGCAACGGGTGCCTCGGCCCTGGCAGGGGCCTCGCGGCGTGGTGGGCTTTCGATGACCGGCGGCAAGGCTCGCATGGAGGGCCCTGACTGTATTGAGGGGGCTCCGGGCTGGCCTTGGGCGGGGCCCGATGGCGGCGCTGCGGACGAGAGGCCCGGTGGAGGGGCGGCACCGGTTGCGCCCGGCGCAGTCATTGAGCCTGGTGCAGTCGCCGAGTCCGGCGCGGTCGTCGTGCTCGGTGTCGCCGACCCGGGCGATGGCGGTGTGCCGGCGGGGCCTGCACCGCTACCGGGGGAAGCCGTTGCCGTGCTGCCCGGAGGGTTTCCGGCCGCGGGCGTGGGCGTGGATGGACCGCCCGACGCGTCCGGCGTAGTGGCCGGCGCATTGCCCGTCGCGGGATTCGTTGTCACGCTGCCGGGTGGTGGTGACGGCGGAGAAGTGCCCATCTGGTTTCCCCTCGGGCCTCCCATTCCACCCGGAAATCCCATGCCTCCAGGCCCACCGGGTCCTCCCGGTCCGCCGCCGCCTCCGCCGCCCCCCGGCCCACCTCTCGCCTGGACCCGCAGAAAGCCCGCTCCAGCAAAGGTGTTGGCGATGCGGCGCGGCACTGGCTGCGCTGCGTCATGCCCGTCTTCCGTTGCCGCGACAGGGCCCGTGGTGCCCGCGAACGGCAGCGGCGTGAAGAAGTACAGCCGCACCTCGGCCTCGTCGCGCGTCAGCAGTTGCGCCAGGTCGCGCCGCGAGCGTTCGGAGGTCAGCCAGCCTTGCCCCTTGGGTTGGGGCGCGTTCGCATGCAGCGTGCGCTGCAGCAGGTTCGCGTTGCGGCCTTCGGCGCTTCGGCCAGACAGCACGCGCGCAATGTCGCCCATCTCCCATTGGCGCTGTGGTTGCGGCGGGAGAAGCACGGTCAGCGCCAGTGTCACGACTTGCGCCACCACCAGCCCGCCCAGCAGCAGGCCCATGATTTGCCACGCGAGCGGCGGGCCCGACCAGCGGCGCGCGGTACCTTGGGAGTTCATGGGTTGATGCTGGCACGGACGGGAAGCGATGTCACGCCACCGTGGCTCGATCTTTGCGTTCCCATCTTTTTTCTCCCAGCTGTCAGCGCGAATGCGCGAGGCCAGGGCATGCGCAAACGTTCGAGCGTACGAGTCTGTGAAGCGGATGTTGCAGCCAGATTTCAGCGCATTGCAAATTATTTCAAGGCTCGCGGGGCTTCGGGCGGGGGCCGCGCCCGGCCTATGATCCGCTACCCGATCCGCCGTAACGTGAACCTGTCTACCCGAATCCTCATCGTCGACGACGACGCCGGCATCCGCAGCCTGGTGGCGTCCTTCCTGGAGAAGCACGGCTTCCATGTCGATGCGGCTGGCCATCCCGCGGAAATGCGCGAGCGGCTCGCGCAGGCCGACTACGCGCTGATCGTGCTCGACGTGATGATGCCCGGCGAAGACGGCCTGAGCGCGCTGCGCGAGCTGCAGCGCATCGGCGGGCCGCCCGTCATCATGCTGTCGGCCGTGGGCACCGACATCGACCGCATCGTGGGCCTGGAGATCGGCGCCGAAGACTACCTGGCCAAGCCCTGCAATCCGCGCGAGCTGCTGGCGCGCATCCGCACCGTGCTGCGGCGCACCGCGCACGCGGCCGCTGTCGGGCTGCCGGCGCAACAACCCGTGCCGCCGCCGCTTTCCGGCGCGGCCGCAGCGCAAGAGGCGCAGCAGCCCACGGTGCTGCACTTCGCGGGCTGGCGCATGGACCTCGAAACCCGGCTGCTGCATGACCCGCAAGACCGCCCGGTGGACCTCTCCGACGGCGAATTCCGCCTGCTGCGCGCGCTGGTGCAGCACCCGCGGCGGGTGCTCACGCGCGACCAGCTGGTGCAGTACGCGCTCGGCGCCGAGAGTGATTCGTACGACCGCGCCATCGACGTGCAGATCAGCCGCCTGCGACGCAAGCTGGCCTTTGGCGAGACGCGCGCCGACCTGATCCGCACCGTGCGCAACGAGGGGTACATGTTCGTGCCCGCCGTCACGCGCACCCGCGAAGCCTGAGCCCTGATCACCGCAACACGGTGAAATTCGCAGGCAATGCGAAGGGCTCAATCTCGGGGCTTCGCATCCATCACCTCTACCGACTCATGACTTCGTTCGACTGGCTGTGGGATTGGCGCACCCTGATCGCGCTGGCCGTGTGCGACGTCGTGCTGCTGGCGATGTTCCTGGCCTGGGATGCCCGGCGCCTGGCGTTCCTCCTTGCCCGGCGGTGCATCGTCGAGCACGAGCTGCCGCGCGAGAAGAAGCGTCTTCGTGTCGGCGTCAGCCTGGAAGACCGTGGCGTGTTCCCTCGGGAATCGCCGGGGTCGGGGATCTGAGCTCGAGCTTGCGGAAGGCGTCGGCGCAGATTGGCACCGTCAGCGTCTCGACGAACACCAGGTCGAAGGACAGCGTGGCCAGCATCGCATCGGCCTCTTCGCGCGCGGGCACAAACACCACGCACCGTCCCGGCGCGAGGACCCCCAGGACGCTATTCAGGCGGCTCGCGACAGCGGGATCGCTTTCCACCACAAGTGCACCGAAGAAAGGCTGTGGCCGGAACATTCCCGAGGCGCCGCCAGGGAGCTTGGTGTCGAACACGGATGTGCTTTCTTCGGGAGTGGGCCGTCGCGAGCGGGGCGTGCTAGAGCATCGTCTTCGGATGCTCGAGGCGGCCCGGCCCCTGCTTGCGCTTGCAACCGCCGCCGGCCGATGTGATCGGTGCGAGCGTCGATTGGCTGTAGTTGCCCGAAGCGCCGGCGTCACGCGCTGCGCAGCCAGTGTCGCTCGCGGCCACGAAGACACCGAACGCCAGTGCGCCGAAGGCCAGCAGGCCCGCGAGAAGCGACAGCCAGAAGGACTTCTTCAGCCGCGGCGCAGCGACGAGGGCGGGCTGTGTTCTGCGCCAGCGTGCTTGCATGGTGAGTTCCGGGAAGTGGCGATCCGCATGCGCCAACGCCGGCAGGCCGGTGAAGCGCAGCGCGTGCGATGCACCGTGCGGGTTGCGATGCGGGGTGGTGTTCATGAACCGTATCGTGAACTTCAAAGGGGGAGAAAAATTGGATGCGGACCCCTTCGATGGCCATCGGCTGCCGCAGAAATTCAAAAGCCGGCGCGCCGTCGAAGACGGCGGCCGGCCAAGGAAGCAGAGACTGCGAGAAGGCCTAGAAGTCGAGCTTGGCGCTCAGGCTGAAGGTGCGCGGGTCGCCGGGCTTGATGTAGTTGTCGTACTGGTATTCCCAGTACTTCCGGTTCGCCACGTTGTTGATGGCCGCGCGGAAGGTCGTGTTGCGCCCGCCGATGCGCGTCGTGTAGCTCGCGCCGATGTTGGCGATGGTGTAGCCGGGCACGGTCAGCTGGTTCGCCGCGTTCAGCATGGTGTTGCCCGTGTACTTCATGTCGGCCGACAGCTTGAGGCCGGGCACTTGCGCCACCGTGTACGACACCTGCGCGGTCGCCACCAGCTTCGGCGCGCCCGCCACGCGGTTGCCGACGTAGCTGCTGCCGCGCTCGTACGAGCTGTCGAGCAGCATCAGGTTGCCGCCGATCTGCCATTGCGAGCCCAGCCGTGTGGAAGCGCCGAGCTCCAGGCCCTGGTAGATCGACTGGCCGTCCTGCACCAGCACGTTGGAGCTGTTGGCGTATTCGGCGCCGCGCTCGATGCGGAACAGCGCGGCCGTGGCGCTCCAGCGTTCGCGTTCGGTCTTCACGCCCAGTTCGTACTGGCGGCTCTTCAGCGGGTTGAGCAGTGCGCCGTCGTTGGCGTAGAGGTTGCTCACGGTGCTGCCGGGCTCCAGCGATTCGACATAGCTGGTGTACAGCGTGGTGTCGGGCGCGGGTTTGTACATGAGCGCCAGCGTGGGCGTGATCACGCCGCTCTTGCGGTAGGTGGAATTCTGCAGGCCGGTGGTGTCGTAGCCGACCTGTTCGTAGGTGGTGCTGCGCAGGCCGGCCAGCACCGACCACTTTTCGGACAGCTTCATCGTGTCGCTCGCGAATACTGCGCGCTGCGTGATGTCGCTGTTGCGGTAGGGCGTGAGGTTCGTCACGCTGTTGTAGCTGTTGGTGTTCTGCCCGAAGATGCTGCCGGTGCCCACCAGCTGGTAGACGGCGTTGCTGCTGTAGTAGTTGACCTGCTTTTGCCACGACGCGCCCAGCGTCACCTGGTGCTCGAAGTCGCCGGTGCGCAGCTTGCCCGTGGCCATGGCCTGCCACTGGTTGAAGCGATGGCCTTCCTCGCTGTCGGAGCGGTAGTCGTCATAGCTGCCGCTTGCGTCCTGCAGGTAGGAGATGCCTTCGTTGCGACTGCGTGTGGCACTGCTGTGGCTGTAGCTGGTGCTGAGCGTCCAGTCAGGCGACAGCTGGTATTGCAGGCCGGTCGAATAGAGCCTGAAGTCGGTGGCCAGGTGCTGGCCCGGGCCCACAAGGCTTGCGTTGTTGGCGCTGATCGTGGACGGCAGGCTCGTGCCCGTGTAGCTGCCCAGGTAGATCGATGGCGTCTGGCCGGTGGAGGTGCGCTTCTGGTAGAGCGAGTCGAAGGTCCAGGTGAGCTTGTCGGTGAGCTTCGCGTCGAGCCCGAGCGACACCGAGTCGCGGCGGATGTTGCCGTCGTTGTAGGTCTTGCCTTCCTCGTGCGTCGCGTTGAGCCGGTAGCCGAAACGGTCGTCGGTGCCGAAGCGCCCGCCCAGGTCGACGTGCTCGCTCCAGATGCCGGCGGTCTTGTAGCCGACCTCGATGCTGCGCACCGGCGTGTCGGTCGGCTTCTTCGTCACGTAGTTGACGATGCCGCCCGGCGAGCCAAAGCCGTACATGAAGCCCGACGAGCCCTTGAGCAGCTCGATCTGCTCGAAGTGCTCGTAGGGCATGGTGATGGCGTAGCTGAGGAAGGGCTGGCCGTTGATGCGGTAGGCGTTCTGCCAGTCCAGCGGCAGGCCGCGCACCGTGATGTAGCTGGCCCAGCTGCTGTAGGCGCCGCTGTTGTCGGACACCGACGCGTCGAGCGCGAACACGTCGCCCAGCTTCGACACCTGGCGCTCGGCCATATCCTCGCTGGTCACGACGGTGGTGGAGAAGGGCGTTTCAAGTTGCGAGCGAGCACCGAGCGCGCCGCTGCTCACCTTGGCGCCGAGGTGCTGCTGCGAGTCGTCCTGCGATTCGGCCGTGACCGTGACGGTCGGCAGCGAGGAGGTTTCTTTGTTTTGCGCCTCCTGTGCATGTGCGCGGCCAATCTGGGCGGCCGCCCACAGCACCAGCAGCGTGGCGCGCGCGGGCGGGCCGAATGCGCTGCGCCTGAATGAAGTCGGGGAGGGGACCGTGACGGTGCCGGCGGTGTTCTGGCGTCCAGGATTCAACGTTGACTCACTTCGCAAATAAGAATGCTTCTCATTTTAGAGTTGAATCTCGGAGAAATCTTGGAGGCCACCCGCCGTCGGGTGCTGCTTGCTCCCCTCAGTGCCCGTTGCCAGGCGCCGGCGCCAACCCGCGCTGCTTCAGGAAGTCGTAGAGGCTGACCGCGAGCACCTGCGCAATGGGTATCGGCAGCGTCACGCGCAGCACGGCGGCCCGATGGACAGGGCACCGGTCGGAGCTGTGGTCGACGCGGCTGGCGTCGAAGGTGATGTGCACGCAGCCCGCGTTGACCCAGTATCCCGAGACTTCGTCCGCGAACACCTGCGGGGCGTGCAGGTCGTCGATGTAGGTGGCTTGCGGAGGCTGGGACATGGTGGCTCTGGAGATGCAGGAGCCCCGATGATCGGCACCAATCTGGTAGGAAAAATGGTGCGGCAGCCTACGCGCCCTCAGACGATCCGCACCGACAGCTCCGGCAGTCGGTCGATGTGGATCTCGATCAGGTCGCCGCGCACCACGGGCCCGACGTTCTCCGGCGTACCCGAGTAGATGATGTCGCCCGGCTTCAGCTCGAAGGCCTGCGACAGCCGGCTGATCTGCTCGGCCACCGACCAGATCATGTGCTTGAGCGTGGCGCTCTGCTTCGTCTGCCCGTTCACCTTGAGCCAGATAGCGCCGTCGGTGAAGTGCCCGACCTTCGCCACCGGGTGGATCGGCCCGATGGGCGCCGAATGATCGAAGCTCTTGCCGATTTCCCACGGCTTCTTCTGGTCGCCCATCTCGCGCTGCAGGTCGCGGCGCGTCATGTCGAGACCGAGCGAATAGCCGTACACGTAGTCGAGCGCCGAGCTCGCCGGAATGTTGCGCCCGCCCTTGGCCAGCGCCACCACCAGTTCCACTTCGTAGTGGTAGTTCTTCGTGAGCGACGGGTAGGGATGGTCGGCCACCACGCCGGGCGTCACGACCTGGATCGCGTCGGCCGGCTTCTGGAAAAAGAAGGGCGGCTCGCGACTCGGGTCAGAGCCCATCTCGCGCGCATGGGCCTCGTAGTTGCGGCCGATGCAGTAGATGCGGCGCACCGGATAGACCTGCTCGCTGCCGACGATCGGGATGGTCGATGCAGAGACATCGAACGGCGTTGCCTGTGTGCGGCTGGCGCCGGCGGGCAATGCACAACCGGCAATGGCGCCCGTGGCCATGGCAGCGGAACCGGCCAACAGGCCGCGACGGGAAGTGAGCATGAGGGTCTCCTTGGTTTTATGAAGAAACGCGAAGAAGCGCCAGGAAAGGCGCACGCCGTACCTCGCACGGCAGCTTCATTCTGGGACGGCGAACCGCCGCGCAACCGTGCGCATCTACGCAAAAACAGGACAGAACCCACCACTGCAGAATCGGCGTACAGGCCGCGGCACTGGCCAGCAGGACGTTCCCATGCTCACCCACAAACAGCTCCGTTATTTCGTCGACATCGTCGACGCGGGCAGCTTCAGCCTCGCGGCCGAGCGCCTCTTCATTGCGCAGTCGGCCCTGAGCCGGCAGGTCAAGGAGATGGAGCGCCATCTGCAGGTGCCGCTGCTGGAGCGCGACGCGCGGCATCTGGAGATGACGCCTGCGGGCCGTTCGCTGTACGGCGATGCGCGGCGCATTCTTGCCGCCCTCGAGAGCGCGGCCGTGGGCGCGCGACATGCGCAGCGCGGCATCGAGGGCACTGTGCAGTTGCTGCATTCGAGCTCGGTGCCCCTGACGCATGGCTTGCTCGAATGCCTGAAGGACCATGCGCAGCGCCATCCAGGCGTTTCCATCGAGGTGTCGCAGCGCGCATCGGAACATCAGGCGCAGGACATCGAGCAAGGCAATGCCGACGTCGGCTTGGCGCGCGAACCGGTGCTGCGCCGCTACCCAGGCGTGCGACAGGCGCCGCTCTTCTCGGAACCGCTGGTGGTTGCCGTGCCGGCCGCGCATGCCCTGGCGGGCCGCGAGCACGTGGCCATCGCCGAATTGCGCCACGAGCCCTTCGTTGCGACACCGCATCTCGAACGCGGCGGCCTGAGCCATCGCGTGGCCGAGCTATGCCGCGCGCAGGGCTACCACCCGACCAGCGCGCAGGTGCGTTCGCGCAAATGGTCGCAGCTGGCGCTGGTGCAGGCGGGCTTCGGCATCGCGATCGTGCCCGAATCGATGGGACGCATGGCGCCCGAGGGCGTGAAGCTGCTTGCGCTGGACGGCGACGATGCCAGCACCACCGTGCTGGTGCTGTGGCGCGCCGACGATGCCACGCGGCTTGCGCAAGACCTGGTCGGTTCGCTGTGTGCCGCCATGCAGGCACCGCGCGGCGGAGCCAGCTGATTTCGAGATCGAAGGGCGCCCCATTCGGCATTGGCGCGCAAGGCACGAAGCCTCTAGATTCGCGGGCATGGATTCCTTCTTCGGCGCCTTGCCGGTCACGCCCTATCAGTTCGCCGTTGTCTGCGCGGGCGTCGTTGCCGCCTACGTCATCTTCGGCATTGCGGGCTTCGGCACTGCGTTGATCGCGGGGCCGGTGCTGGCCAACTTCATTCCGGTGGCCAGCGTCGTGCCCTTGCTGGCGCTGCTCGACTTCTTCGCGGCCGTGGTCAACGTGAGCCGCGACGCGCGTTCGGCTGACACCAGCGAGCTGCGGCGGCTGGTGCCGGTGATGGCGCTGGGCAGCCTTGTCGGCGCGGCGTTGCTGCTGCTCGGGCGGCCGCAGGTGATGCTGCTGGCGCTGGGCATCTTCGCGGTGGCCTATGCGCTGTATTCGCTCAGCGGCATCAAGCCTGTTTCCAGGCTGTCGCCGCGCGCGGCCGTGCCCTTCGGCTTCGTGGGCGGCATCTTCTCGGCAATGTTCGGCAGCGGCGGCTTCATCTACGCGATCTACCTGTCGGGGCGCATCGCGGCGAAGGAGCAGATCCGCGTGACCCAATCGACGCTGATCGGGCTCAGCACACTCACGCGAGCCCTGCTTTTCCTGCTGGCCGGCGTGTACGCGCAGACGTCGATCCTGTGGCTGGCAGCGCTGTTGTTTCCGGCCATGCTCGTGGGCACGGCGGTCGGGCGGCGCATCACGCTGCGGCTGTCGCGTGAGCAGTTTCTCAGGGTGGTGGCGCTCGCCGTGCTGTGTTCTGGCGCCTTCCTGATCTACCGCTATGTCGCGGCCTGAACGCCTAGCGCAATCAGTGGCACGCCCGCATAGGCCAGACTGAACATCCGCAGGATCAGCGCCGCGTAGAGGCCTGTCAGGAGCCAGACTGCCGCGCGGCCCCATGGCATGAGCGACACGCTGATGAGCGCGCCCGCCAGCGGCAGCAACTGCTGTGCGTGCACGCCGAGGAAGTGAGGCACGCGCAGATCACCGCCGGTGGCCGACCAGCCGAACAGGGGGAGCGTTGCGCTGCCTGAGATGGCGCCGATGGTCGATCCGCCGTGCTGGCTGATCGCGATGCCCGCGCCCGCACCGGCGACGAAGGTCAGGACCAGCCCCAGCACCACGGCCAGCCTGTAAGGCGCCGCCAGCGCGTAGCCGTGGCGCGCGAACAGCCACGCGAGCGGCAATGCCGTGGCGTTGAGCGACAGCGCCCCCACGCCCATCAGGCTGTACATGACGATGTGGAAGGTCGAGTCTTCATTGAAATGCGAGGCCTGCCCGAGGGCGCCTTGCAGCGTGATGTAGCCGACCTCGAAGACGCCCATGGCGATCACCACCGCGACGATGGCGCGTTCGATGCGGCCGCCGCGTCGCTCGCGCGGCAGGTCGCCGAGCAGCCATGCGGTGGTCAGTGCATAGAGGCTGACCGAAGCCATGAACTTCAGCGGCTTGACCCATACGCCGACGCCGTTCAGCGTGCGCGGATCGAGCCATGCAGCCACGAGGGCAGGCACCATCACCGCGAGCAGCAGGCCGCCGAACCACGCCAACTGCGGTTGCCGCCGATGCACCTCGCGCGCCAGCGCCATGCATGCGGGCGCGACCCGCAGCGCCAGGAAGGCCAGCAGGCCGACCGGCCCGAACAGGAATGTGAGGGCGAAGCAGGGAATGAGCAGTACCGGCGCGATGCCTGCGCGCTCTCCCTCGCGTGCGATCCACGTGCCCACGAACAGGTCGAAGGCAAGGTAGTGGAACCATCCGGCGGTGAGCAGGCCCGGATGCTGGAACAGCGCGTGCACCGCCGACAGCGAGCTGTAGCCGCCACCGGCCGCGGACCAGTACGTCGCCATCAGCCACCAGTACGCCAGCCCGAGGCCAACGGGAATGACGATGCCTGTCGTTGTCCAGATGACCGGCTTGGCTCGCCCGAGCCACGGGGCCGCGCCGAGCGCCGCCCAGGCAGGAAGAGCGACGGT
Organism: Variovorax multivorans; assembly: GCF_051216835.1. Taxonomy (NCBI): domain Bacteria; kingdom Pseudomonadati; phylum Pseudomonadota; class Betaproteobacteria; order Burkholderiales; family Comamonadaceae; genus Variovorax; species Variovorax multivorans. The sequence continues at coordinate 210,392 of NZ_JBPJZL010000003.1, read as the reverse complement.
GCTGCCTGCGCTGAAAAGTGAGTCGAACATGCAAGGGCCTCCAGAAAAAATGGGGCTCGCCAGGATTGGCATGCCGTAATCTTGACAGTGTTTAGATAAAAGCGCCAGCAGATTCTTTAGAAGGTAGAGTTCCCCCTTTGAAGACCGAAAGCAGCAACCAGCCATGGCGGCAAAGAAAACAGAGGAAGCCCCCGCGCCCTATCACCACGGCGATCTGCACGCGGCGCTGATCGGGGCTACCGAAGCCCTGCTGGCCGAGCGCGGCATCGAGGGCTTCACCCTGCGCGAGGCAGCGCGGCGCGCCGGCGTGTCGGCGGCCGCGCCCATGCATCACTTCGGCAGCGCAGCCGGGTTGTTGACCGAGGTGGCGATCCTGGGTTTCGAGGAACTCACACGCTGCCTGCGCGCCGGCACGGAAACGGGTGGCACCGACCCCGCGCGTCGCTTGCGCGGGCAGGGCATGGGCTATGTGCGGTTCGCGCTGGCCTACCCGGCGCGCTTTCAGCTCATGTTCCGCAAGGACCGGTTGACGCAAGACCTCCGGCTGCAGGCGGCCGGCGATGCGGCATTTGCCGAGCTGGAGCAGGCAGTGCGCGACTACAACGGCTGGAGCAGCAAGAAGCCGCCAAACCGCGCGATGCAGGCCGCCGCATTGGGCGCCTGGTCCGTCGTGCACGGCTTTGCGCATCTTGCGCTGGACGAGAAGTTTGGCGAGCAGGCCGGCAACGCGTGCACGAACGATTTTGTCGAGAGCATGCTGCCGGAAATACTGAAGCAGTTCTGGCCCTGACCTTTATTGATCCATTTATTCACTGAGCCGGAAAAGGCGGCAGCCGCCTGCGGATCGTCTGCGCCTTCACGATGGATGTATTGGTCTCGGCCTTGCTCGCGATGCGGTCGAGAATGCCGTCGAGTTGCTCGAACGATTGCAAAAACAGCCGCGCGACGAAGCAGTCTTCGCCCGTGACCTTGTCGCACTCGCAGAACTCGGGCGTGGCCTCGATCAGCTTCTGCACCGCCTGCAATTGCCCCGGCAATGGACGGATGCGCACGATGGCCTGGAACAGGTAGCCCAGCGCCTTCGGGTTCACGTCCAGCGTGTAGCCGCGGATCACGTCGCGCTCTTCGAGCCGTCGCAGCCGCTCCGACACGCTGGGCGACGACAGCCCCACGTGGTGGGCCAGTTCTTTCAGGGACATCCGCGCATTGCCGGCCAATGCCTGCACGATGGTTTCGTCGATTGCGTCGAGCATGTTGCCGATCTCCAGTGACTGGGCCACGATGGCTTGTTTTGAAAGGCAATCAGCGGTAATTGCCTTATTCAAAGCATATCCAATCCGCGCAGGAAGTGGCACGCTTGCTCCTTCCTTTCTGCCATTCGAAACAGACATGCAGACACAGCTTCGCGGCGCGCTGGAGATGAGCGCGGCCATGGTGATTTCCGGAACCATCGGATGGTTCGTCGTGCGCTCCGGCCAGCCGCTACCCGACCTGCTGTTCTGGCGCTGCGTATTCGGCGCGGCCACGCTGCTCGTCGTTTGCCTCGCGCTGGGGCTGCTGCGACGCGGCCTGACGCTGCGCAGCTTTGCGCTGGCCGCATTGGGCGGCGTGGCGCTGGTCGTCAACTGGGTGCTGATCTTCGCGTCCTTCTCGCGCGCGTCGATCTCGATTGCCACGGCGGTCTACAACACGCAGCCCTTCATGCTGGTCGCGCTAGGCGCGCTGCTGCTGTCGGAACGGCTGACCGCGATGAAGGCCGTGTGGCTGTGCATCGCGTTCGCCGGTGTGGTGCTGGTGGCGCAGGCCAAGCCCGGCGGCGGGGCCGACGGTTCGGCCTATTTCGTCGGCGTGCTGATGGCACTGGGCGCGGCCTTCTGCTACGCGTTGGCGGCCTTCATCGCGAAGAAGCTCGACGGCATTGCGCCGCATCTCATCGCGCTGATCCAGGTCTGCGTGGGCATCGTGATGCTCGCGCCGTTCGCGCATCTGAAGACGCTGCCCACCGATGCGGCCACGTGGGGCGTGCACCTGGCCATGGGCGTGGTCTACACGGGGCTGGTGTTCGTGCTGCTGTACGGGGCGCTGCAGAAGCTGTCGACGCCCGTGGCCGGCGCGCTGTCGTTCATCTATCCGCTGGTGGCCATCGGCGTCGACTACGTCGCCTTCGGCCAGCGGCTGGGCGCATTGCAGGTGGTAGGCGCCGCGGCCATTCTGATAGCCGCGGCTGGCATGACCTTCGGGTGGACCCTGCCGGGCGTGCCGAGGCGCTCGCCCGCCACCGAAGAGCGCTGAGTCAGGACGTCGTCGTGTGCGGCCGCGCCGGGCGACCGCATGGTCCGTGATGGCGTTGGCTGGCTGAAGCTAGCTGGCGCTTTGCTGACGCCGTCCCAGTGCGAACACCGAGTTCGGCGCGTCGACCACAAAAGGCTTGCGCGTGGCTGGCTGGCCGGTCGGCGTGCGCCGGGTTTCGGTTCGTACCGCGGCTTGCACGCCCTTGGCCTTTTGTTCGTCGACCAGGCTTTGCAGCGAGATCGACTTGAGGAACTCGACCGCCCGCAGGTTCACGGTGGCCCAGAGCTCGTCGATTTCGCAGCGGCCGGTCTCGCCCTGCGCGTCGGCATCGCGCCGGCGGGTGGATTCGGCATCGTGTTCCTCGATCGAGAGGACGATGTCGGCCACCGAAATCTCCGCCGCCTTGCGGCTGAGCGAATAGCCGCCGCCGGGGCCGCGGGTCGATTCGACCAGGCTGGCGCGCCGCAGCTTGCCGAACAGCAACTCCAGGTACGACAGCGACACGCGCTGGCGCAGGCTGATCGAGGCCAGCGTGACGGGGCCCGAACGGCCGTGCAGGGCGATGTCGATCATCGCGGTGACCGCGAAGCGGCCCTTGGTGGTGAGACGCATGGGATTGTTCCTTTCCTTCCTTCGTGGGGAATTACTCGTCCCGGCCGCCCGCGATGCCCAGAAGGGCCAGCAGTGACTGGAAGACGTTGTAGATGCTGAGATACACACCCAGCGTGGCGGAGATGTAGTTGGTTTCCAGGCCGTCCTTCACGCGCTTGAGGTCGTGCAGGATGAAGGCCGAGAAGATGCCGATGGCCGCGACCGACAGCGTCATCATCAGCGCGCTCGACTGGATGAAGAAGTTGGCGATGCCAGCCACCAGCAGCAGGATCGCGCCGATGAAGAGCCACTTGCCCATGGCCGACAGGTCGCGCTTGATGACCGACGACAGCGTGGCCATGCCGAAGAAGATCGCGCCGGTGCCGGCGAACGCCGTCATTACCAGGCTGGCGCCGTTGGCCAGGCCGAGCACGGAGCCCACCAGGCGCGACAGCATCAGGCCCATGAAGAAGGTGAAGGCCAGCAGCACCGGCACGCCGGCGGCCGATTCCTTGGTTTTCTCGATGGCGTACATGAAGCCGAAGGCACCGCCGAGGAACACCATCAGGCCGATGCCCGGCGACATGGCGCGCGAGAAGCCGGTGGAAACGCCGATCCAGGCGCCCAGAACGGTGGGCACCATCGACAGCGCGAGCAGCCAGTAGGTGTTGCGCAGCACGCGGTTGCGCTCCTGCGGCGAGGCGAGCGGAAGGGCGAAGCCGTCGTGATAGGTGGAGGGACTGTTGTTCATTGTGTTGATTCCTTGAAGCTGGACCGGTGCCGGCTGCACGCAATGGCGCGCGCAAGGGGCACAGGGCCGGAAATGAGAGATGTCGTTGCTGCGATGCGGGTGCCGCCGGATGGCGGGAAGCCCGGATCGAAAGGGCGGGAGCCGTGGCGGCTCCCGGTCGCGCAAGGCCTTGAGGGGCCTAGGCGACGAAGGACGCGGCGCGGGGTGGCCGCTTGGGTCGCGCGAGGAACGGCGCGACGGAGGTGGTCAGGCCGAGTTTCGGCGGCTGTTCCGTGAAGCGCAGCAGCGCGGGGGCGCCGTTGCGTGCGTCGACCAGTTCGGCGTGCTCGGAGCCGGCTTCGTCGACGGAGAGGGAGTCGTCCGATGTCTTGTCGGCATCGCTTGCCGGCGTTGCTGCATCGGAGAAGTCAGCACTGACAACCAGCGCGGACTCCTGCTGTTCGCCGTGCGAATGGCCGCCACCGATCACGCTGTGTGCAAGCACGGCAAAGCCGTAGCAGGACAGCATGATGGACAGGACAGTGGCGACAAACCAGCGGGACATGTAGGGGTAATCTTACCTGCCGCGCCGTGGGGTGTTCGCGGCGGGCGCTTTCAACCGACCGGATCGCATGGATGTTCGCTCAGGCTGGCGCGGTCGTGGTTTCGCTGCCTTCGGACTGCAGCCATTCGCGTGCATGGGTGCGCAACGCGTCTATCTGCAGCCAGATCAGACCGAGTTCGGTGTGAAAAGTTCGCGCCTGCGGGTCGCCGCCGTCCCCGTTCTCGCCGCTGGCGGCAACGGCCTGCGCCAGTTCGACGCGTGCGATTGACTCCGCAACTGCATCGCCCGGCGCCTCGATCACGCCCTTTTCCAGTCCGGCCGCCAGCCCTTCCAGCGCTGCAATGGCCCCTTCGGCGGCCGTGCGCAGCACCGCCATCTGTGCCGAATCGGGCAGCGCCGCGCGGTGGGCGCCCAGGGCCGAGAGATAACTCAGCAGCGTGTGCGACCGGATCAGAAAGCGCAGCGCCACCCCCGCGCGCGGCCGCACGTAGCCTGGCTCGCGGAACATGTCCGACACGGCCGTGGACAGAGCCGCATCCGCGTTGTGGTCGTTGCGCCGCGCCAGCCGGTAGTCGAGGTGGTCGCGCGCGCCGGTGCGGTACTGCCCGACGATCTGCCGCAGGTAGCCGGCATGGCCGCGCATGGCGGCGGCCGCCAGTTCGTTGATGCGCCGCGCCTGCCAGTGCGGCAGCACCAGCAGCACGGCCAGCCCGGCGATCGCGCTGCCGATGGCGGTGTCGACCAGCCGCGGCACCAGCAGCACGCCGCTGTCGCCGACCTGGTTGAAGCACATCAGCACCAGCAGCGTCATCGAGGCGGTGGCCAGCAGGTAGCGCGTGGTGCGCGTCGCGAAGAACAGCACGCCCGCCACCACCGCGATCACCGACTGCACCAGCGGCTGCGGAAACAGCTGCAGCAGGGCCCATCCGGCCACCACGCCGAGCGCGGTGCCGGCAATGCGCTGCCCCATGCGCGAAATGGTGTCGCCATAGGTCTGCTGGCAGACGAACAGCGTGGTCAGCAAGATCCAGTAGCCCTGTGCCGGGTGAATGGCGTGCATCACGCCATAGCCCACCACCAGCGCCACCGACAGCCGCAGCGCATGGCGAAACAGCGGCGAGCGCGTGGTGAGCTGCCGCCGCACGCGCTCGACCGCGTCGCGCCACGAGCGCGGCGAGCGGTCGAACAGGCCCATCTCCGTGCGGCCTGCGCGCGCCGATGGCTGGCTGGCCCCGGCCAGTTGCCCGTCGAGCAGTGCGAGGTTGCGTGCCAGCGCCTCGACCGATGCCAGCAGCGCCAGTCGCCCGGGTGTATCGGCCCGCGCGCGCTCGTGCTCGATGGCGCTGCGCAGGTCGGCCAGCGCCTGCACCGTCTCCGTGCCCACGTCGAAAGGCTCGCGCCGCGCGATCGAATCGGCCAGCCGCTGGCAGGCCAGCCCCTGCAGGCCCAGCAAGCGCTGGCAGCGGTAGAGCAGGTCGCTGTGGAAGAAAGCGTCGGCCAGCGCGTTGTAGTCGTCGTGCGAGGAGCTGGCGCGCTCGTGCACGTCTTGCGCGATCAGGTAGAGCCCGCGGTAGCGCGAGAGGCGCCCGGTCGGCGCGCGCGCGCCGATGCGCAGGAAGATGCTTTCCTTCGCGGCGTTGAGCTCCGTCACCACCTCGGCATTGAGTTGCGCCAGCGCGAGCCGCTTGCGTTCGATGTCGATGCCGCGCAGCGGCTCGAACAGCGATGCCTTGAAGCGCACGAAATTGCCCAGCACCGCAAACAGCGTGACCAGCCGCGCCTGCACCGGCTGCGCCGGAAAGGCCGCGCACCACAAAACCGAGAACACGCCATACCAGGCCGCACCCGCCAGCAGCAGCAAGGGCTCGCGCCCGCGATGGGCCCCGCCGTGCGCGCCCATGTTCTCGATGCCGAGCGTGGCGTACATCGCGAGGATCAGCGTCGCATACGCGATCGCCTTGTAGCGCGCGCCCACCGCCCCGAGCATCGTGAGGCAGAAGGCCGCGAGCGCAAGCCCGGTGATGAACAGCAGCGGCAAGCCGAACGCCGCCTCCACCGCGAACGCAATGGCCGCGAAGCAGCCAAGCGTGACCACCTGCGCACGCAGCCGGCCGCGCCAGCTGTCGTCGGTCTCGGCGAGCGCGCTGGCGATGGCGCCGAGGAACAGGGGAATCACCGCATCGGGGTGGCCGGTCCAGGCGCAGGCCGCCATGAGGCTGCCGAGGGTGAGAAGAATGCGAACGGGTTGCGCGCGGGAAGCGAAAGACCGCAGCCGCTGGCGCAGCGCGTCGGGAGACAGGGGAAGCATGGGCTGATCTTGCACGATGCATGCCACGGCCGTGTGGCGCCTTGTGGCTAAGAACTGGGTCGACTGCGCAGGAAGCCGTGGCGGGGGGCGATCCACCGGGCTTGGGCGTTGTCGGCTGCGGGGGCAACCCCTGTGAGCAGCATCTCGTCCTCAACTTGCAGGAACTGACGGGATTGCGCCCCGTCCGTGCCTGGCAGCACGCGCAGCGTGGCGTCGCCAAGGTCGATCCGTTCACCCGGCGCGGGCAACACGGCGGAGGCATCGGGCCAGATATCGCGCAGGCCGTCGAGGGCGCCCATGGCTTCTTCCGAAAGCGCCCGCGTCGACAGGATCCATCGCAAGCGCCCGGGCGCCGCTGTAACGAGGGCCGCGATGTGCCCAGGGCTCGCGGGCAACGCATCGACCAACGCGCAATCGCCGCCCGCAGCTCCCACGAAGTAGCTGTGCGCCAGCTCGCCCGATGCTTCGCCCGTAACCCGCAGAACCCGCGCCGACAGCCGCGTCACCAGCCCGGCCTCGTGCGCATAGCGGCCACCGCCCTTGCCGTCCGGGTCGAGATGCGCGACTTCCTCATACGCCGGCTCGTCCATGTTCACCGGCCGTCGTCCCGCGGGCCCGTCCGCCAGCCGGGGCATGACGCGCGGAATGTGCTTCAGGCCGCGCGCATGAGCCATGAGTTCGGCCGTGCTTGTGAACTGCGCGAGCTGCTCGAGGATGCGGCGCGTCACGTTCATCAGCTTGAGCCCGCGCGCCGGGTCCACGGCCTCGGCGGGGCGCAGCCACATGTGCTCGACCGTCTCGCGGCCATCGGGCTGCACGCTCTGCGCCTCGGGCATCGGCGCGATAAAGAAGCGCGTGTCGAAGCGACGCGGCATGCCCGGCGGCGTGAGCCAGTAAGCGAAATAGGCGAGCCGGTCGGCCGCGAGCCGCCAGCCGTGCCGATCACACAGCGAGAGCAGCGCATCGGTGCCTTGCTCCGCTGCATGGCGCATGGCAGCGAGCTGGTCGGGTGGCAGGCTGTCCAGCGTCACCAGCCGGCCGGTGTCGTCGGTAGCGAACAGCACGCCGGCTTCCTCGAAGCACTCGCGGATCGCGGCTGCGTAGTAGTCGAGCCCGCCTTCCGGCACTGCGAGGCGTTCGCTCGCGGCCCTGTCGTCCATGCCGCCGCAGTGCACGTGCAGGCTGCGATCGTGCGCATCGATCACGCCGCCCGGAAACACGCTGGCGCCGCTGTTCTGATCGTTGGCCTTCTCGGCCCGCCGCAGCATCAGTACCTCGAGGCCGTGGCTTGCGTCGCGCAGAACGATCAGGGTGGCCGCCGAGCGCACGGGGCGCGGCGGCGAAGCGGGTTGTGGCGTGGCATCCGGAGTGCTGGCTGTCATGCACGCATTGTCGCGCCGGCGGCTGCTGCGAAGGCGACAGCAGGGGCACCCGGCTGTCGCGCGGAAGACCGTCCGGAATGCGGTGCGCGACGTACCTTCAAGGCACATCGACTGTTGCTGAAGGACGCACCATGCATTTCGAATTCACACCCAGGGTGATCGCGCTGCGCGAGGAACTGCTCAAGTTCATGGACGAGTTCGTCTACCCGAACGAAAAGCGCCATGAAGAAGAACTGGCCGCCAACGCCCGCGCAGGCCGCCCCTACGCCGAGCTGCCGATGATGGCCGGCCTCAAGGCCAAGGCGCGCGAGCGCGGGCTGTGGAACCTGTTCCTGCCCGAGTCGGAGCACGGCCCGGGGCTGAGCAACGTCGAGTACGCCCCGCTCTGCGAAATCATGGGCCGGCGCTACTGGAGCTCCGAAATCTTCAACTGCTCGGCGCCCGACACCGGCAACATGGAAGTGCTGGCGCGCTACGGCACCAAGGCCCAGCAGGAGCGCTGGCTCACACCGCTGCTGGCCGGCGAGATCCGCTCTTCCTTCGCGATGACCGAGCCCGAGGTGGCTTCGAGCGACGCCACCAACATCCGCTGCAGCATCCGCCGCGAAGGCGACGAGTACGTTATCAACGGCCGCAAGTGGTACATCACCGGCGCGATGAACGAGCGCTGCGAAATCTTCGTGCTGATGGGCAAGACCGATCCCGACAACGCAGACCGCCACAAGCAGCAGTCGATGATCCTCGTGCCCAAGAACACGCCCGGCGTGACCATCGTGCGCGACATGGCGCTGCTCGGCGTGTACGACCCGCCGTTCGGCCATCCCGAGATCGTGTTCGACAACGTGCGTGTGCCGGTCGAGAACATCCTGCTCGGCGAAGGCCGGGGCTTCGAGATTGCGCAGGGCCGCCTCGGGCCGGGGCGCATTCATCACTGCATGCGCGCCATCGGCATGGCCGAGGCCGCGCTGGAAATGATGTGCCAGCGCCTCGTGTCGCGCGTTGCATTCCACAAGCCGCTGGCGGAGCAGGGCGTGTGGCGCGAGCGCATTGCCGAGTCGCGCATGCTCATCGAGCAGTCGCGCTGGATGGTGCTCAACGCCGCCTACCGCATGGACACGGTGGGCAACAAGGTCGCCGCGAAGGAGATCGCGATGATCAAGGTGCTCACGCCCAACAACTGCGTGAAGGTGGTCGACTGGGCCATGCAGGCCTTCGGCGCCATGGGCCTGAGCCAGGACACGCTGCTCACGCACTTCTACGCCTACGAGCGCCACCTGCGCGTGGCCGACGGCCCCGACGAGGTGCACCGCAACGCGATCGCCAAGCAGGAGTTGGCGGCGTACCAGTAAGGCAGGACCGGCCGTGCTGCTTCAGGGGCGGTCCGCTGCGGCGTCGCCGCCCACCCAGCAGCCTTCCTGCGCCATCGCCTCCAAAGGCAGTTCGACGTGGATGGCGGATGGCGACCCCATGGCCTCGCCCTGGCGAACTGTCACCGACAGCGCTTCGTGGCCGACCAGGCCCAGATGGCGCAGACCCCACGCGAGCGCGGCCGCGGCGATGCCCGTGGCCGCGTCTTCCGGATAGCCCGAAGACTTCGGAAACTGCCGAGCGCTGACCGTGTCGGTCGCGTCCTGCGCCATCGCATAGGGATACAGCCCGGTGGACCCGAGCCGCTCGCACAGCGATTCGACGCGCGAAAAATCCACGCACAAGCCATGCAGCAGCGCCGTGTCCGCCAGCCGCACCAGCGTCTTCACGCGGCTGGTGGCTGCATTGAGCACCGACCCCGCGATCTGCGATGCGTCGATGCCCAGGCACTGCGCGATCTCTTCGACCAGCGCCCGTTGAGTCACCTCTTGCACCACCGCGCGCGGCTGGCTGATCTGCACCGTGCCATCGATACGCCGGCCCGTCACGGTGCCGCTCAGCGTCTCGATGGCGACCGGTGCGCCGTCCCATTCGCCGCGCTGGTGCAGCAGCCACAGTGCGCCGACCGTGGCATGGCCGCACATTTCCATTTCATGGTTCGGCACGAAGTAGCGCATGCGCAGGGCATGCGCGGCCGTCGCGGGCTTCAGCACGAACACAGATTCGTGCCCGCTGAGCCGTGTGTATTCCTGCATCTGCGCGCTCGTGAGTGCGTCGGCATCGAGCCACACCGGCGCGGGATTGCCACCGGTCGCCGGGTCGGGCCCCACGAAGACGCGAATGTTGTGAACGGCGGCCATCGTCAATCGGCCCTCGCGTTCACCGAGCGCGCGATGCCGCCCCAGAGCTTGATGTCGCCACGTATCTGCGCAAGGAACACGTCGGGCTGCACGTTCCACGGCGTCACGCCCTTGGCCAGCATGTCGGCGCGCAGGGCCGGGTCGCGCAGGGCGGTGTCGAGCGCCGCGCGCAGGCGCTGCACCACCGGCTGCGGCGTGGCTGCCGGAGCCATCAGGCCGTACCAGAGTTGGGGCTTGAAGTCCTTGATGCCGGCCTGCTCGAAAGTGGGCACGCCGTCGAAGCCGGCCGAGGGCTCGCTGATGGCCAGCGCCCGCATGCGGCCGCCGCGTACCTGCGCGAGCAGCGCGGGCGGGTTGTCGAACAGCGCCTGGATCTGCCCCGCCATCAGGTCGGCCTGCGCGGGCGCCGCGCCGCGGTAGGGCACATGCGTCATCTCGATGCCGGTGCGCTGCTTGAAGAGTTCGCCCGCCAGATGGCTCAGGCTGCCGTTGCCGATGCTGCCGTAGTTGAGCGCCTGGGGGTGGGCCTTGGCGTAATCGATGAAGCCCTTCACGTCGCGCGCCTCCAGCGAAGGCGTCACCACCAGCACGAAGGGCGTGGTGCCGATGGTGCCGACCGGCACCAGGTCCTTGATCGGGTCGTAGGGCAGCTTCGGGTACACCGCGTCGGCCGATGCGATGGTCGACGTGGTGGCCGCCACGAGCGTGTAGCCATCGGGATTCGCCTTCGCGCCGAAGCCTGTGCCCACGGTGCCGCCCGCGCCAGAGCGGTTGTCGATGATCACCGACACGCCGAGCGCGGCCTGCAGCCGCTGCTGCACCGAGCGGAAGATCACGTCCGTGCCGCCGCCGGCGGGGAAGGGTACGATGATCGTGACCGGCTTGTTCGGATAGTCCGGGGCTGCCCATGAGGCTGCAGGGCCGTACAGGAGCCCGGCGGCTGCCAGACCGAGGAGCGCGCGGCGCAGAGGTTTTGGGGTCATGCTTCTTGCTTGCGGGAGTGGTGTTTCCCGATTCTGTTGAGCGTGCGCAAACGCGCGCGACCGATTGCGACATGCACGAATTCAATTGCGACAAGGACTGCGACAAGGAGTGGCCATGCACCTGAACAACGCGCCCCCGACGCCCCGCCAGTCGCTGTTCGTCGAGCGGCTGTCGCACCACGCCACCATGGTCGCGAGCACCCGCGATTGCTATGCGACCGACACCCACGTGCACGATTGCGACATGCTGTTCGTGCCCCTCGCGGGGCGCTTCAGCGTCGGCGACGCGCGGGGCGAGGCGCAGCGTCTCGGTCCCGGGCACTTCGTGTGGTTTGCGGCGGGGAGCGCGCATTCGACGACCACGCTTACCGCAGGGCAGACGCACATCGCGGTCTACGTCGATCCCGCGCTGTGGGCGACCGCGTTGCAGGCGCAGGGTGTCTCGGGGCCGCCGCAGGGCATGCGTGCGGGCAGCACCGCGCTGCGCGCACTGTCGCAGCGGATGTTCGAATCCGCGAAGACCGGTGCCGGCGAAAACTACGCGCTGTGCGGTGCGCTCGTCATGGAGGCGGCGCGGCTCAGCGGCAACCCGCTGTCCGATGGCGATCCGTCATCGGCCCTGCTGGTGGCCGAACTGCTGGCCGAAGCCATCGAAAGCGATCTGGCAGAGCCTCTGTCGCTGGAAGCCTTTGCCCAGCAGCACCGCCTCTCGCGCCGCCAGGTGGAGCGCATCTTCCGCGCGAAGTACGGCGTGTCGCCGCTGGCCTGGCTGCAGCGCCGGCGCCTGGAGCGCGCGGCCTACCTGCTGGCGCACACGCGGGAGTCGGTGCTGTCCATTGCCCTGCAGGTGGGCTGGGAGTCGGGTTCGTACCTGTCGCGGATGCTGGAGAAGACCTGGGCGAAGACCGCGACGCAGATCCGCGCCTCGGGGCCCGACCCGGCCTTCTACAGCGTCATTCCCCCGTCCACGTGAATCACCTGCCCTGTGATGAAGGCTGCCGCCGGACTCAGCAGGAAGGCAATCGGGGCCGCGATGTCGTCGGGGGTCGCTAGCCTGCCCACGGGCACCTGTGCCAGGGCCGCTTTCCATTGTTGCTCGTTGAGCGCACCCGTTTTCGCGCTGTCTTTCCGTACATAGCCCGGCGCCACTGCATTGACGGTCACGCCGCGCGGCGCCATTTCGGCGGCTGCGGCTTTCACCAGTGCTTCCACGCCCGCCTTGGCAGCGGCCGTCGCGGGAAATGTGGAACTGCCCAGACGGAAGCGATGTGCGACGAACGAACTCACCGCAACGAAGCGACCCTGCCCGCTCGCCTCCAGCAGAGGCAGGCTCCTGCGCAGGAGGTGCGCTAGCGAAACGACCATGACGTGCAGCGAGCGCTCGACGATCTCGTCATCCAGCTCAGCGAGCGAACGCCTGTCCGCGAAGCCGGCATTGGCCACCACGCCGCGAAGGCCGCCCTGGGCTTGTGCGGCATCGAGCAGGGCGTCGATCGTCTGCGGCGTGCCGATATCTCCGACCACGACGGTGCTTCGCACCGCGCCGCATTGCTGTGCCACCGCTTCGGCCGCCGCACGGTTGCTGCCGGTGTGAATCACAAGGTCGACGCCCTGTGTTGAAAGGAGCCGGCAGGTTGCGGCGCCGATGCCCGAGCCCGCGCCGGTCACGATGACGGTGTTCATGCCAAAGCCGGCGCTTCAGGCCGAGAACGCGATGCGTTGCTTCTCGACGATCTTCCAGTCGATCTCGACACCGATGCCCGGGCCGCTCGGCACATGCACGTGCCCCGCTTCCGCCGGCGTCATGCGGACCAGGATGTCTTCCTGGAAAACATACTTCGGCATGTAGAACTCGCAGCCCAGAGAGACGTTGGCACTTGCCGCAATGAAGTGCGACGCCGCTGCCAGTGCAACGCCGCCCTCCCACAGCGTGCCACCGTAGCAAGGAAGACCCGCCGCCTCGGCGATCGCGTTCACCTTCATGGCCTTGCCGATGCCACCGGCCTTCATGAGCTTGATGCTGATGATGTCGGCGGCGCGCTCCTGCACCGTGCGCAGCGCCTCGGCCGGGGAGAACACGCTTTCGTCGGCCATGATCGGCGTGTCGAGTGCCGCTGCAATCTGCGCCATGGCCGCGATGGCATCGCGCGGCACCGGTTGTTCGATGAAGGTGGGCTTGAACTGCTCGACGTCACGCAGCTGCTGCAGCGCGTTGTAGGGCTGCAGGCCCTGGTTGTAATCGATGCGCAAATCGAACTCGAAGCCCAGATGCTCTCTCAGCAGCGAGAGCCGGCGCATGTCTTCCGCATGCGAGGCAAAGCCCGTCTTCACCTTGAAGATGCGATGCCCGGCGCCGAGCATCTGCTTGGCGAGCTCGATGTCGGCGTCGATGTCGGGATTGGCGATGGAGAAAGAAAAGGGAATCCTGTCGCGCACCTTGCCGCCGATCAGCGAATACAGCGGCAGGTTGGCCGCCTTGCCGCACAGGTCGAACAGGGCCATCTCCACCGCGGCCTTGGCTTCGGGACTGCCGACCAGCGCCCGGTCGCAATCGGCCATGCGCTGCGGAATGTCGCGCGGGTCTGTGCCCAGGAGCACGGGGCGCAGGTACTGCGCAATGCCATGGAACAGGTTCTCGTTGGTGCCCGAGAACACCTCCCACGCCTGCCCCTCGCCGATGCCATCGATGCCCTGGTCGGTTCGCACGCGGACCACCACGCGCTTGATGGAGGCCTGGATGCTCCCCACGCCCTGCGACCGCTTCATCTTGATGGGCGATTCGAGCAGGTGCACTTCGATGTTCTGGATCTTCATGATGATGGTGCCCGGGAGTGATCGTCAGACCTTGATTTGCGGCGGGATCTTGTCTTCGCTGACGCCCCCGACGGACTTGAGGTTCGAGATGAAGGTCTTGCGGATGTTTCCGCTTGCGCGTTCGCTGGCGAGCCATCCGTTGACGTGCTTGAGCCAGCGCGTGTCGGCTTCCTTGCGAACGCCGCCATTGGAGGTTGCGACTTCTTCGGGCGTCAGGATGACCACCTGACCCACCGCGGGATTCTTGCTGGCCAGGCTCAGAGCCAGCGGCAGGACGAGGATCTGCGCGTCGGCGCGCCCGACCTGCAGCGCAAGCGTTGCATCGACGGCGCTGTCCAGCCGGGTGATCTCCGCGTTCTTGAGCAGGCGCGTGGCGAGCGTGTCGTGCGAAGAGCCCTTGTCGACCACGACGCGGATCGTGGGCTGGTCTAGCTCTGCCCAGGTCTTGGGCGCATAGCCCTTCTTGCAGACCGCGGCAAAGGCGATGTTCAAAACCGGGTCAGTGAAGTCGATCACCTGCAGGCGCGCGGGCGTCGGGTTCAGGCCGAAGAAGATGTCGATCTTTTGCGATTGCAACTCGAGCACGGAATTGCCCCAGCTGGTGGGCGTGATGTCGAGCTTTGCGTCCAGGCTCTTGGCCAGGCCGCGATAGAAATCGGCCATGCAGCCGAGCCACTCCCCGCTCACCATGTCCTTCTTGTAATAGGGTAGTCCGCCATCGACCGCGCCGACGCGCATGACCTTGGTGCGCGTCACGCGCTCCCATGTCGATTCGCTCGCCTGCGCCAACGCGGTCGCCCACGGAGCGGCACCCGCCGCCAACATTGAACCAGCAACAAAATCGCGACGCTTCATGATGAATACTCCGTTTTCAGGGCTCGGGGGGAAGGAAAAAACAAGGCATCGGCTTCGACTTGAAGCGATGACAGTCTTCGGTGGATGTGATCGTAGGTACGACAGGAGACCGAAGGTAGAGACCAGATCGTCGAAAGAACACTCGATCTCGTCGTTTCGACGACGGCGGATGCCGATATGCGATCCCTCGGGATGAACAAGTCACAGGGGGGCGTCGAGCAAGAAGCTTGCCATTGCAACGATGGATTACTGGCTGGCTGGCAGTCAGGAAGCGCCGCCCCCGGGCCCTTACATTCACACGAACCACTGAAAGCTCCCCATGCCCCGCCCCGTTCTCGAAGAAGCCCGCATCCACCCCGCCATCCGCGCAAGGCTGGCCGACAGCCGCCAGACCTTCGTGCGTGAGGTCATGGCGGCTGTCGCGAGTCACGACGTGGTCGTGGTCGGCATGGGCATCAATCCGTTCCCGAAGAAAGCGCGGCAGGCCCTCGACCGGATCGGGCAGCCGTACAAGTACCTCGGGTACGGCAGCTACCTGAGCCAATGGCGCGACCGCAACGCGCTCAAGATGTGGACCGGGTGGCCGACCTTTCCGATGGTGTTCGTCAAAGGCATGCTGGTCGGCGGCGCCACGGACTTGCAGAAGCTCATCGACAGCGGCGAGCTCAAGACTCTTCTCGCCAGCCAATAGCCACCGGCTAGCCCGGCACTTCCCATGCAAAGCCGACGCCGTACACCGACCGTATCCAGTCGTGCTCGGGCGTGACCGAGCCGAGCTTGCGGCGCAGGTTCTTCACGTGGCTGTCGATGGCGCGTTCGGTCACGTCCACCGTGTCGTCATAAGCCAGCTCAAGCAGGCGGGAGCGCGAGAAGATGCGCCCCGGGTGCCGCGACAGCACCTGCAGCAGCCCGAACTCGCGCCGCGTGAGGTTCAGCGGCGTGCCTTCGAGTGACGCGCGCCAGTGCACGTCGTCGAGCACCAGCCCCGGCGCGTCGCTCTGCGAGGCCGAGCCCTGGGCCAGTCCGGGTGCGGTGCGCCGCAGCACGGCGCGCACGCGCGCCACCAGCTCGCGCGGCGAGAAGGGCTTGCACACGTAGTCGTCGGCGCCCAGCTCCAGGCCCAGCAGCCGGTCGACCTCTTCGATGCGCGCGGTCAGCATGATGATCGGGTGCGCCGTGTGCTCGCGCGCGCGGCGCAGCACCTCGATGCCATCGAGCCGCGGCAGCATGATGTCGAGCAGTGTGAGGTCGGGCGGTGCGGCGACGATGCTTTCCAGCGCGCTTTGCCCGTCGGTGAAGTGCTCGGTTTCGTAGCCCGCGTGGCGCAGGTAGTCCTGCACCACCGAGGCGATGTCGGTTTCGTCTTCGACGATGACGATGCGTGTCATGAGGATGTCGCCAGTGGAAGGGTGATGGTCACGCGCAGCCCGCCCAGGGGCGAGGCTGACGCATCGATGGTGCCGCCGTGCGTCTCGATGGTCGCGCGGCAGATCGAAAGGCCGAGCCCGGAGCCACCGTGTTCGCGGCTGCGCGAGGCCTCGCCGCGGAACAGGCGGTCGAACAGGCGCGGCAGTTCGGCCTCGGGCACGCCCGGCGCGCTGTCGTCGAACAGCAGGGTGAGGCAGTTGCCGGTCCATGCGCCCTCGACCGTGACGTCGATGCGTAGCTGGCCGCCCTGGTCGGTGTAGGCCAGTGTGTTCTCCAGCAGGTTCATGAAGACCTGGTGCAGCCGGTGCGCGTCGCCGTCGATGGTCGGCTGCGCGGCGGCGCCGATGAGGTCGATCGCGCGCCGGTCCACCGTGATGCCACGCGCGGCGAAGCGGTCGCGCGTGTGGTCGAGGGCTTCTTTCAGCAGCGACAGCGGAAACACCGTGGCAGTGAGCAGGTCGCTCTGCGGCTCGCGCATGCTGCTGCGCAGGTCGTCGACCAGCTGGCCGAGCCGTATCACCTGCCGGTGCAGCCGCAGCGCGGTGCGTTCGTCAAAGGTGCGCACGCCGTCCTGCAGTGCCTCGATTTCCGCGCGCATGGCGGCCAGCGGCGTGCGCAGCTCGTGCGCCGCATCGGCCAGCCAGGCGCGGCGCGAGGCTTCGACCGTGTCCAGGCGCTGCGCCATGTCGTTGAAGGTGCGGCCGAGCAGCGCCAGTTCGTCCGAGCCCTGCACCGCGACGCGGGTGGAGAGCCGGCCGCGCGCCAGGTCTTGCGCGGCCTGCGTGAGTTCGTCGATGGGCTTGAACCAGCGGCGCGCCAGCAGCCACGACAGCACCAGCGCGAAGCCGAGGCCGCACAGGCCCGTGAGCACGATCACGCCCGACTGCCGCGCCACGAAGGCGCGGTCGGCCTCGCTTTCGAGGCCCTGCAGCGGCGTGAGCGCCAGGTAGCCGACGACCGTGCGGTCGCGCCGGATTGGCGTGCGCGCGGCGTTCGCCAGGTCGACGTCGGCGCCCACCACGCGCGCGCCGTGCGCGTCGAGCACGGCCAGCCGCTGGAAGATGGAGTCGGGCGACTCCCGTGGATCGCGAAAGAACCACGGCGGCGGCATGGTCGGCAGCCGGCGCGGCATCAGGTCGAGCTGTGGTGACGACAGCGTCGTCTCCGACGGGGGCGGGGGTGGCGGGCTGCCGTCGGTGCCGTTGTCGTGCTGTGGAGGGGCGGAAGGATTGCCGCCGCGCATGGCGCGGTAGTCGTACCAGGGTGGCAGCCGCCGCTCGTCGCCGGCGTTGCTGCCGTTGCTGGTGCTGTCGAGCAGGGCAGCCATCCGGCCCATCTGCAGGCGGCGCCAGGCGTCGTCGTTGTCGTGCAGGCTCTTCCAGTCGCCGTTGGCGACGTAGTGCTTCAGCAGCAGGTCGGTGAGCCAGTCCATGCGCCGGATCTCGATCTCGGCCACGTAGGAGCCCAGGCCGCGTTGCAGCGCGATGATCGACAGGCCCGCGAAGCTGATAAGCAGCACGATCAACAGGGCGGCCAGCGCCAGGAAAATCTTCCTGGAAAGTGTCAGGTGAGGCATGGACTGGGGGGAGGCATGGCCGCATTCTGCGGCATGCATGGCGGGCAGGCGAAGGGGTACTTCATGGGCAAGCGGCCGATCATTGCGGCCGAATGTGGAGGAAATTGGGAGGAATTTTCTCCACCATTTCTCCTGAATCGGCCCGCACGATGCAGCCCATGACCCCCCACATGGACCTGCCGCTGCAGCTGGCGATCACGGTGTTTTTCTGGCTGATCGCCCAGGCGTGGACGCTGTTCGTCTTCTGGGCGGAGGGATGCGCCACGCGGCCCTCCGCGCCCGGCGCCGGACCGATCGACAAGGAAAAGACACCATGACATCCCCCGATTCGCTGCTCCCCGGGCGCCGCGGCCTGCTGGCCGCCCTCGGCGCCGCTGGCCTGTCGGCATCGGCAGGCCCGGCACTGGCCGCGCCGCGCCGCCTGCCGCTGACCGCGCAGGCCACCGAAGGGCCGTACTACCTCGACCTCGCACTGGAGCGCCGCGACATCACCGAAGGGCTCGACGGCGTGCCGCTGGACGTGCGCTTCACCGTGTGCGATGCGGCCGGCAGGCCGCTGCCCAAGCTGCGCGTGGACCTGTGGCACTGCGACGCGCTGGGGCGCTACTCGGGCTTCGGCGAGCAGGGCGACGACCGCGCCCAGTCGTTCGAAGGCAAGACCTTCCTGCGCGGCAGCCAGCACACCGACGGCGAAGGCGCCGTGTCCTTCGGCACCGTGTACCCGGGCTGGTATGCGGGGCGCACCACGCACATTCATTTCAAGGTGATCAAGGGCGCGCACGCCGTGCTCACCTCGCAGTTCTTCCTGCCCGATGCGCTGAGCGAGTTTCTCTACACGCAGATGCCGCTCTACCAGCGCGCGCGGCTGCGCGACACGCTGAACAGCGTGGACGGCATTGCGCTGAAGGCCGGCGCAACGGTGCTCGGCGCGGTGCGCGAGGAGCGGCAGCGCTACGTTGCCACGCTCGCGCTGGTGGTGGACCCGGCGGCGACCCCGGTGGTCGACCGGCCGCCGCAGCCCGGTGCTGGCTTTGGGGGAGCTGGTGGCCCGCCGCCCGGTGGCATGCCGCCCCCCGGTGGCGGTGGCATGCGTCCGATGCGGCCCCGTGCGCTGGAAGGCACTGCGCGCGCCCGCGCGTTGGTGCCGCCGCGCGCCGAAGGCTGAGCCTCGCAAGCCGCGCTTGCAGCGGGCGTGCGGGCTCAGGCCGGCCGCTCCGCGAAGCTGAAGCCCACGCCGTAGACCGAGCGGATCCAGTCGTGCGAGGGCACGGCGGCCGCGAGCTTCTTGCGCAGGTTCTTGATGTGCCCGTCGACCGCGCGCTCGTTGACGTCGAACGCCTCCGGAAACGCGGCTTCGAGCAGCTTGGAGCGCGTGAACACCCGGCCGGGGTCGCGCGACAGCGCCCGCAACAGCAGCAGCTCGCGGCGCGTCAGCCTCAGCGCGCGACCCTCCAGGCAGGCGTTGCCGCGCGGATCGTCGAAGCGCACCGCGGTCGAGGGCCGGGCGGCCGTATCGCGCCACTGCGCATGCCGGCGCAGCACCGTGTGGATGCGTGCCACCACCTCGCGCGGCGAAAAAGGCTTGCAGACATAGTCGTCGGCGCCCAGGTCGAGCGCCAGCAGCCGGTCGGCCTCCTGCGCGCGCGCCGTCAGCATGATGATCGGGTGGTTGCCGTGCGAGCGCACCGTCTCCAGCACCTGGATGCCGTCGATGCGCGGCAGCACGATGTCGAGCAGGGTGAGCGCCGGCGGCATGCTCAGGATGCGCTCCAGCGCCGCCGAGCCGTCTTCGACCTGCTCGACCTCGTGGCCTGCGCCTTGCAGGTGGCCGAGCAGCAGCGGGGCGCTGCTGTCGCGCCCGTCTTCCACCAGCAGGATGCGAGCCATGGCCAGGGCACTCCGCTCAGAAGGAGGTTCCGATCTGGAACTGGAAGCGCTGCGTGCGGTCGGCCGCGATGTTGTTGGCCGTGTCTTCCTTCTGGTAGATCAGCGGCACCGCGTAGGCCAGCCGCAGCGGGCCGAGCGGCGAGATCCAGCTGATGCCGATGCCGGCAGATGCGCGAATGCGGTTCTGCGCCTTCCATTGCGCGTCCGTCAGGCTGGCGGTGCGGTCGGCGAACACGTTGCCCGCGTCGAAGAAGGTGTACATGCGCAGCGTCTTGTCGTTGCCTGCACCCGGGAATGGCGTGCTGAACTCCATGTTGAAGATCGCCTTGCGCGTGCCGCCGAGCGCACCGGCCGTGACCGAGTCGAGCGGGCCGAGCGAGTTCTGCTCGAAGCCGCGGATCGAGCCCAGGCCGCCGGCGTAGAAGTTCTTGAAGATCGGGTAGGTGCTGTCGCCCAGCGCCCGCGCATAGCCGAGTTGGCCGTTGATGGCCAGCGTGTACTGCTTGGACAGCGGAAAGTACTGCTGGTACTGGTAGTTGGTCTTCAGGTAGCGCAGTTCGCTGCCCACGCCGATTTCGAGGTTGGCGCTCTGCAGCCGGCCGCGCGTGGGCACCAGCGCGCTGTCGCGGTCGTCGCGCGACCAGCCCAGCGTGGCCGGGATGCCCACCACGCTCGACTTGGCGCAGGTCACGCTCGGCGCGGTGCCCGTGCACTTGAAGTAGTCCAGGTAGGCCTGCGGCGTCGCGGTGTACACGTACGAGCCATCGACCAGCGTGTAGGTGCCGTTGGTGCCGGGGGTGAACGACCAGCGCTCCAGGCCGATGCCGAGAAACACCGTGTCCTGCTCGCCCACCGGAAAGCCGAAGCGGATGGAGCCTCCTTCGCTCGCGAGCTTGTAGTTGCCGTCGGCCTCGTAGTACGGCCGCGTGGTGGTGTGAAACACGTTGATCGTGCGCGAGATGCCGTCCTTGGTGAAGTACGGGTCGGTCGCCGTGACCGAGATGGTGCGGTTGTACGAGCTCGTGTTCACGTTCAGCCCCAGGTAGTTGCCGCTGCCGAAAACGTTCTCCTGCGTGATGCCGAAGCTCAGCGAGACCTTGTCGGTGGACGAGTAGCCCGCGCCCAGCTGCAGCGAGCCGGTCGGCTTCTCGGCCACGTTCACCACCAGGTCGACCTGGTCGGGCGAGCCGGGCACGTCGACGGTGTCGACATTCACCTCGGTGAAGAAGCCCAGGCGGTCGACCCGGTCACGCGAGGCGCGGATCTTGTTGCCGTCGTACCAGGCGCCTTCGTACTGGCGGAACTCGCGGCGGATCACCTCGTCGCGCGTGCGCGCATTGCCGCCGATGTTGATGCGCCGCACGTACGCACGGCGCGAGGACTCGGCCTTCAGCACCAGCGTGACGCGGTTGTTCTCGCGGTCGATCTCGGGCTCGGCCTTCACGCGTGCGAAGGCGTAGCCGAAGGTGCCGAAGTAGTCGCTAAAGGCCTTTGTGGTGGCGGCCACGTCTTCGCCGTTGTAGGGCGCGCCGGGGCGGATGGTCACCAGCGTCTTGAACTCGTCCTCGTGGCCCACATAGTCGCCCGCGAGCTTCACGCCGGCCACCACGAACTTCTGGCCTTCGATGATGTTGATGGTGAGGGTCAGCGTCTGCCGGTCAGGCGAGATGGCGACCTGCGTCGACTCGATGCGGAACTCCAGGTAGCCGCGCGTGATGTAGTAGGAGCGCAGCGTCTCCAGGTCGCCGTTGAACTTGGTGCGCGAGTACTGGTTGGACTTGGTGTACCAGTCGAGCCAGCCGCCGGTGTCCTGGTCGAACAGGTCGAGCAGCGTGCTTTCGCTGAAGGCCTTGTTGCCGACCACGTGCACTTCCTTGATGCGCGCCGATTCGCCTTCGGTCACCGTGAAGGTCAGGTTCACGCGGTTGTTCTCCAGCGGCGTGACGGTGGTGATGACCTGCGCGTTGTACAGACTGCGGCTGATGTATTGCCGCTTGAGCTCCTGCTCGGCTCGGTCGGCCAGGGCCTTGTCGTAGGCCTGCCCTTCTGCGATGCCCACCTCGCGCAGCGCCTTCTGCAGCGCGGCCTTGTCGAACTCCTTGGTGCCCACGAAGTCGACGTCGGCGATGGAGGGGCGCTCTTCCACCACCACCACCAGCACGTTGCCGTTCACGTCGATGCGCACGTCCTTGAAGAGGCCGAGCTTGAACAGCTCGCGGATGGCGGCGCTGCCGCGTTCGTCGCTGTAGGTGTCGCCGGCGCGCAGGCCCATGGTGGCGAAGACGGTGCCGGGTTCGACGCGCTGGAGGCCCTCCAGCTTGATGTCCCTGACGGTGAACGGTTCGACGGCCCAGGCGGGAAGAGCGACGAGAGGGGCGACGAGAGAGGCAAGCAGCGCGCCGGCCGCTGCGAGGGACTTGGGAAAGTGCATCGACGGATGGTCTTTGCCAATGTCGGAGAAATTTGGGACTTTTCTCCGGCTGCCCCGGGCCGCTCGGGGTCTTTACATTACTGCAACCCCATGGCGTTTGATGCCGGCCATGCTGGCGCCGCCTGTTCGCCCGCGACGACCCCGGCTCTTTCTCGGCAGTTCTGCAGATGCTCTTCGAGCGACAGGGACCCTTGTATCTGCAGCAGGCGCTCCACCGTGCGGTCGACGGCCTCTTCGTCGAGCAGACGGTAGGTGCGCGCGGTGCGCCCGTTGTTGCGCACCAGGCGCGCGATGTAGGGCAGGTCCTGCTGGGTGATGACGGCCGCCGGCATCACGCCTTCGAGCTCGATGCCTTCGCACGGCAGCAGCACGAAGTACTGCAGCCGCAGATCCTCGGGCAGCAGGCTGCGCAGCTGGGTGGTCTTGCGTCCGCCCTGCCATGCGGGGTCTTTCACCTCGCGCGCGCTCTTGCCGCCGTTCAGGCGCAAGAACCACCGCGGTGGGGACTGGTCCGACTTCTTGCGATAGACAAAGGCGTTGCGCCAGGCCTTGATTTCGAACAGGTAGAGGCCGGTTTCGCACACCACCACGGCGTCGATGCGCGCGGTGCGCACCGCATGCCCCTCGGGCATCGGAATGATGAGGTTGCGAAGAATGCGCAGGTAGGAAAAGGCGGGGCTGAATGCGCTGGTCAGCTGCTGCACACCCAGCGAGGTGGCGACGGTGCTTGGCATGGCAATGGTCATGGATGACTCCTTCGGTCGCCGAGCATTGCGCTGCTTTTGGGAGACTTCTTGTGTGAGGTGTTTCTTCCGGTTGTGCGGGGCTTCTCCCGGCGCAGTGCACGCAAACAACAGTTCACGCAAAGCAGAGGCATTCACAAGATTCCTCCGAATTTGAACGAGACGATGCGTGCCTGCTGCTCGATGGAGAGCCGCTGCAACTGGAGAACCCTGAATGAAGAAAACCCTCACGGCATTCGCTGCCCTGGCCGTCTGCGGCCTGGCTTCTGCCCAATCGTCCGTCACGTTGTTCGGCGTCGTGGACGCTGGCCTGACCTACCAGTCGAGCACCTCGCGCGACACGACCACCGGCGCGTCGGTCAAGCAAAGCAAGACCAGCCTGGGCAACTCGGCCTACAACTCCAGCCGCATCGGCTTCCGCGGCACCGAAGACCTCGGCGGCGGGCTGGCAGCGAGCTTCTGGCTCGAAGCGCCCATCACCAACGACGACGGCGCCACCGGCGTGTCCACCTTCAGCCGCCGCTCCACCGTGAGCCTGTCGGGTGGCTTCGGCGAACTGCGCCTGGGCCGCGACTACACCGCCACCTTCTGGAACGACACCGTGTTCGATCCGTTCGGCACCAACGGCTCGGGCACCAACGTCATCAGCACCGTCAGCGGCAACACCACCATCAACAACGCCAACTACGTGCGTGCCAGCAACTCGATCGGCTACTTCCTGCCGCCGAACCTGGGCGGCTTCTACGGCCAGGTGCAGTACAGCCTGCACGAGAACGCCAGCACCGACGCCACCAGCACCACTGCAGCTTCCAGCAGCACGGCTGGGCGCTACGTCGGTGGCCGCTTCGGCTACGCCAACGGTCCCCTGGACGTGGCACTGGCCGTGGGCCAGAGCACCGTCGTGGACACCACCGCGCTGGAGCGCAGGGTGCAGACCATCAACCTGGGCGCTTCGTACGACTTCGGTCCTGTGAAGCTGTTCGGCGAGCTGTCGAACGTGAAGAACAAGTTCGACTACGCGGCAGCGGCTGACACGCACGACACCTACAACGGCTACCTGATCGGCGCGACCGTGCCGGTGGGCGCAGGCCTGATCCGCGTGGCGTACTCGCAAGTGCGCTACAACGAAGGCACGGCCGGCATCACGGGCGAAGACCCGATGGCGCGCAAGTTCGCAGTTGGCTACGTGCACAACCTGTCCAAGCGCACGGCGCTGTATGCGACGGTGGCGCGCGTGAACAACCGCAACGACGTGAACTACACGGGCAGCCTGGTGTCGGCCAGCACCACGGGCTACGGCAGCACGGGCACCAGCTACACGGGCCTGCCGCGCTCTTCCACCGGCTACGACTTCGGTATCCGCCACGCGTTCTGATGCAGGACGCGCGCCGCGCGGGAGAAGAGGAGCACGCGCTCTTTTTCTTCCGCGCGGCTTTTTCGTTTTCTACCCAGCAGTGAGCTTCTTCCAATGAACCGAATTGCACTCCTCGCGGGCGTGCTGGCTGCCACCGGCCTGACCGGCTGCATCATGCTGCCCCCGCCGCCCATGCCGTATCGCCCGCCACCACCGGGCTTTCGCGGCGAAGGGCCACCGCCGATGTTCTACGGCGCCCCCAGGCCGCCACCTCCCGGATGGGCCGCGTGCGACGCCTACGGCGGCGTGCAGGGCGGCTGCGCACGCGGCATGCCGGGCGAGCCCGACATTCAACAAGCCCCGGGAGCGCGCTGATGAGCGGGGGACAACTGCATTCCGGCAGCCTCGGCGCCATCATCGCCGGCGTGATTCTTCTCGGCCTTGGCGGCGTGGTTTGCTTGATGGCCTCGCTGTTCATCGCCAACATGCGGAACGGCGCAAAGGCGCGCGAGCTCGCGGCACAAGCCCGCAGTGAGGCGCAGCAAAGGATGAGCGCGAGCCGCGTGCAGGACCTGCGACCGCTGCTCGACGCCGCCCCGGACTGTCAGGGCATCCGCCTCGACATCCAGCTGCCGGCTGAGGCCGTGCCCGTGCTGGCGATCGAGGCCGAGCTGCGCGAACTGCTCGCCAAGGTGACGGACTACGCGGCCATCGTGATGCGCGCGGGGGCCACGCTGCAGGTTCGCGCGCATGCGGAAGGCACGCAGGCCGTGATTCACTGGCACGACCTCGATGCCGTCGACGTGCGCCCGCCGCTTGCGCGGTTTTTCGACACCGCGCAGGCCGCGATTGCGGGGGCCAGTGCCAAGGCCTGCGAACGCATTGCCGGCCATCATGGTGGACGCATCTATTCAGCCCCGGATGCCGGCGGCGTGCTGGGACTGACACTGCGCCTGCCGTTGCTGGCCGACGAGCGCGCTCACTGATCGATTGATTGATTGACTGACTGATCGACGCAAGGCCGGCAGGGACGGGCCTCGTGAAACTCCGCGTCATACTCGCGGTCCCACGGTGCCGCCGCTTTCCCCGATGCCAGACGTGCGATCTCTTGTTTTCCTGACGACTTTTCTCCGTGCGCTCGCTGCGAGCGCGACCCTTCTCGCCGCCGGTGCGCTGCATGCGCAGGCCCTGCCGCCGGGCGTCCGGCTGGGCATGACGGCCGAGGAGCTGCAGGCCGTGCTGCCTGCCGCCGAGCGCGTGCAGCGGCCGCAGCGCCTCGGCGGCGGCCTCGTCGGCAATTGGCGTGCAGCGCCGGTCGAGATGGCCGGGCTGCTGTTCGAGCCGACCTTCTTCTTCGCCGCCTCGGAGCTGCGACGCGTCGAATACGTCGCGGCGGCGCAGGCCACGCCCGACAACGGCGCCGCAGCCTTCGCGGCACTGGTGCAATGGGGCCGCGGGGCGTTCGGCAACGAACTCGCATCGCGCGACCCGGGCAGCGCGTACGCCGCCTGGGTGAGCAATGACACCGACGTCTACGTGCAGCAGGTCAGCGACCCGCGCCGTGCGAGCGTGCGGCTGGTCTACAAGGCGCGGCAGCTGCGCGACGGCAGCGAACTCTGAACGGGGTGCCTCAGGCGGCGCCGCGCTGATCGAGCTTTTGCAGCGCCACCGCCAGTTCCTCTACATCGACCGGCTTCAGCAGGTGATGGTCGAAGCCGGCCTGCGCAACGCGCAGTCGGTCGTCGGGCTGGCCCCAGCCCGTGAGCGCGATCAGCCCGATGCCATGCAGCCGCGGATGCGTCCGCAGGCGGCGCGCCAGTTCGCAGCCGTCCATGCCGGGCATGCCGATGTCCAGGATGGCGACCGAAGGCTGGAAGTGCTCGGCCTTCGCCAGCGCATCCAGGCCGCTGAAAGCCACGGTCGCCTGCGCGCCGAGCAGGCCCAGCAGTGCCCCGAGTGACTCGGCCGCGTCGCGGTTGTCGTCCACCACCAGAATGCGGTGCTGCACCGCCATCGTCGCCTCCGAGGCTCCGGCCTTCGCGCCGGCCCGCAACCCGTGGTCGAGCAGCGGCAGGGACACGGTGAACTCGCTGCCCTGGTTCGCGCCGTCGCTCCTGGCACTGACCGTGCCGCCGTGCAGCTCCACCATGCTCTTGACCAGCGTGAGGCCGATGCCCAGGCCGCCCTGCGCGGCGCGCGCGGTGCCGCTCACTTGCACGAACATGTCGAAGATCGCGCCCAGCATGGTGGATGGAATGCCCGCGCCGCTGTCTTTCACGCGCACCACTGCATGGCCGTGGCCGTCGTGCTCGACGAACACGTCGATGCGTCCGCCCTCGGGCGTGTACTTGGCGGCGTTGTTCAGCAGGTTCGCGAACACCTGCGTGAGGCGCACGCCGTCGCCCTTCAAGGCCAGCGAGGCATCGGCGACGTGCAACCCGAGCGTGTGGCGGCCGGCGTCCATCAGCGGGCGGCTGAGCTCCACCGCGCCGCGGATCACCTGGTCGAGCGCGAGCTCGTCCAGTTGCAACTCGATCTTGCCGCGCGTGATGCGCGAGACCTCCATCAGGTCGCTCACCAGCCGCACCATGTGGTCGAGCTGGCGGCCCATGAGGTCGTAGTAGGGCCGGGCGGCTTCCGACGTGAGCGGCTTGCGCTTGAGGATGGCCAGCGCGGTGCTCAGCGGTGCCATCGGGTTGCGCAGCTCGTGCGCCAGGGTGGCCAGGAATTCGGTCTTGCGCCGGTCGGCCTCGTTGAGATCTTCCAGGATGCGGCGCAGCTCGTACTGCCGCCGCCGTGCGCGCAGTGCGCTGCGCAGTGCGCTCACCAGCGAGGCCACGCGGATCGGGCGCTCCAGCACGGTGACGTTGGCCATGCCTTCCATGGCGGTGGTGATGGCGCGCGAATCGGCGCCTTGCCGCGCGAGTATCAGCACCGGCAGGTCGGACCAGGGGGACTGGGCCGCCACGGCCGCGGCGAGTTCGGTGGCGCCGCTGCCCGCGAGCATTTCTTCGGACACCAGCAGAGCGCCGGCGCCGCGTTCGGTTTCGCGCAGCAGTTCGGGGAGGTCGGCGCACACCTGTGTCTCGATGCCGGCGCGCAGAAGCACGGCGGCGGCCATCACGGCGTCCTTCGCGGTGGCCGTTCTCATGAGCACGCGCAGCTGCGGGTCTCGCAGCTGCGGCAGCTGGATCGTGGGGCCGTCGGTCACTGCGTTGGCGTGGCAATGCCGTCGATCGGCACGGGCACGCCAGTCAGGATGCCTCTGAAATGGCGCAGCGGCTCTCCTACGTTCAGGCCCCGCTGGTCCATCGAGAACGCACGGATGGAGCGCTCGTGCGCGCCGCCGCGCTTCTTGAGCACCGAGATGGCCTGGCGCACTTCGCCTTCGGCCTCGTAGTAGCGCAGCAGCACCACGGCGTCGGCAAGGTAGCTGGCGTCCACAGGTGTCTGCATCTGCATGCCGATGAGCCCGTGCTGCGCGCCGACCAGCAGCGTGGCCACGCCGGCCTGCCCGAGGTAGGTGAGCAGCTCGTGCAGCTGCACGATCAGAAAGCGCTCGTCTGGCATCGCGTTGAGGTAGCCGTTCAGGCTGTCGATGACGACCACCTTCGCGCCGTGCTGCGTCACGGCCTGGCGGATCTCGTGCACCAGCTCGCCGGGGGAGAGTTCCGCCGGGTCGACCTGCTTGATGCGGATGCGGCCCGATTGCAGGTGGGGATCCAGCGACATGCCCAGGCCGGCGCTGCGCGTGCGCAGGGTGTTGACGCTTTCGTCGAAGATGAAGAGCGCGGCCGTCTCGCCGCGCTCGGCCGCCGCAATGGCGAATCGCACCGCCACCGACGACTTGCCCGTGCCCGGCGCGCCGACGAACAGGGTGCTGGTGCCCTTCTCGAGGCCGCCGCCCAGCAGCGCGTCGAGCGCCTCGATGCCGCTGGGCAGCTTGGTCAGCGCGGTGTCGTTGACGTGCTCGGCCGCCACCAGGCGCGGAAACACCTGCAGGCCGCCGCGGTGAATCTTGTAGTCGTGGTAGCCGCCCCGGAACGACTGGCCCCGGTATTTCACGACCAGCAGCCGGCGGCGCGCGGAGCCGTAGTCGGAGTGCGACTGCTCCAGCCTCACCACCGCGTGCGCGATGCTCTGCACCTGCAGGTCGTGTTCGGTGGCGGTCATGTCGTCCAGCAGCAGCACCGTGCACTGGCGCCCCGCGAAGAACTGCTTGAGCGCCAGGATCTGCCGGCGGTAGCGCAGCGAGGTGCCCGAGAGCAGCCGCAACTCGGAGAGCGAATCGAACACGATGCGCGAGGGCTTGATGGCCTCCACGTCGCTCAGGATGCGCAGCGTGGTTTCGCTCAGCTCCACCTCGGAGGGGTGGAACATGGTGTATTGCTCCTCGGGCTGCAGGCTGTCCTGCGTGGGCAGCATCTCGCGCACGTGGATGCTGGAGATGTCCCAGCCGTGCGAGACGGCCACGCCGCGCAGCTCGTGCTCGGTTTCGGACAGCGTCACGTACAGCACCGACTCGCCGCGCGCCGCGCCTTCGAGCAGGAACTGCATCGCGATGGTCGTTTTGCCGGCGCCCGGCGTGCCTTCGAGCAGGTAGAGCCGGTTGGGCTCGAGGCCGCCGCCGAGCACGTCGTTCAGGCCCGGTACGCCCACGCTCAGCAGTCGCTGGTGATCAGGCTCCATGGTGGCTTCTCCATTCCATGAGTGAATGAGGTCAATGCCAAATTCAAACATCGAAGCCGTGGGGCCGCGTGCAGGACGGCGCCGCATGGCGCGCCACGGGGAGCGACTATGGGAAATGTCCTGCACGGGGCAGCGGAATCGTCCGGCTGGCCGGGTAGGGCGGATGGAGAAACTGCCCTACCGGCTCCCGCCGCCCTTCCTTCTTAATTTGGCTCTTCAGGAGAAGACGATGCGCGAAGACACCCAGATCCGCATTCCCCAGGACGATGAACGGATCGACGTCACGGACCTCAAGGAGGTCGACTACTGGACCCAGTGGTTCGGCGTGAGCGAAGAGCGCCTGCGCATCGCAGTGGCCTCGGCGGGCACCGCCAAGGACGACCTGCGGGTCTACCTCGGCCTGCCTTGATTCTTTCCGGAGGCCTCAGCCCGCGGCGAGCATGCCGCGCTCTTCGATGAATGCCACCACTTCGGCCACGCCTGTGAGCGTCTTGAGGTTCGTCATCACGTAGGGGCGCTGGCGGCGCATGCGCTGCGTGTCCTGCTCCATCACGTCGAGATTGGCGCCAACGTAGGGCGCGAGGTCGGTCTTGTTGATCACGAAGAGGTCGCTCTTGGTGATGCCGGGGCCGCCCTTGCGCGGAATCTTTTCGCCGGCCGCCACGTCGATCACGTAGATCGTGAGGTCCGACAGTTCGGGGCTGAAGGTGGCCGCGAGGTTGTCGCCGCCAGACTCGACGAACACGATGTCGGCGTTCGGAAAGTCTTCGAGCATGCGGTCGATGGCTTCGAGGTTGATCGAGGCGTCTTCGCGGATGGCGGTGTGCGGGCAGCCGCCCGTCTCCACCCCCATGATGCGTTCGGCAGGCAGCGCACCGGCCACGGTCAGCAGGCGCTGGTCTTCCTTGGTGTAGATGTCGTTGGTGATGGCGATCAGGTCGTACTTGTCGCGCATCGCCTTGCAGAGCATTTCGAGCAGCGTGGTCTTGCCCGAGCCGACCGGGCCGCCGATGCCCACGCGCAGCGGGGGCAATTTCTTGGTGCGATGGGGGATGTGGTGCAGGGCGGAGGTCATGGAGGAGGTGTCCGGTTCAGCTTCGGAAGAGGCGGGAATATTGTGTTTCATGGCGGGCCGACAACACAGCCAGCAGGGGTGCGAAGGCCTGGCGTTCGTCGTCGCCGAGGGCCATGGCGCGTGTCACGGCCTCAGGGATTTCCTGCGCCAGCCGCCCGAGGATGCGCTGGCCCGCGCTCTGGCCCAGCGGCACGGCCTTGACGGCTGCGGCGACCATGTTCTCGGCCCAGCCAAAGGCAAAGGCCAGGCAGCCGTCGTGCACCGTGGCACCGGTGCGGCTCACTGCAAAGGCGAAGGCGATGGGGTAGCTCGCAGGCAGGTCGGCGAAGACTTCGGCGGTGTCAGCGTGATGCAGCTTGAGCCACTCGACGAAGGAGCGGCCCATCTGTTCGGTCTGCAGGAAGAATTCGGCCGATTCGCGGGTGGTCATCACCCATTCGTTGAGTTGGCGAATGCGTTGAGTGTCGTTGGCGCGCCAGGCCATGACGGCTTGCGCGAAGGCTGCGAGGTCGCCGCGAGCGAAGCTCAGATGCAACTGGTCGGCGAGCCATTCGGCTGCGCGCGGTTCGGAATCGATGCCGGCCCATTCGACTGCGGCCTCGACGCCTTCGGAATACGAGAAGCCGCCTACGGGCAGGGCTGGGGAGGCCAGCCAAATTAGCTGGAGGAGGCTTTGAGCGGCTGGGTCTGGCATGTCAGCTTTTCAGCGCGCGCTGTATTTGCGTGTCCGGGGTGCGTGCGAATGACACCGGGTGCTCCCCTCCGCG
This sequence comes from Variovorax multivorans, assembly GCF_051216835.1. Classification (NCBI taxonomy): domain Bacteria; kingdom Pseudomonadati; phylum Pseudomonadota; class Betaproteobacteria; order Burkholderiales; family Comamonadaceae; genus Variovorax; species Variovorax multivorans. The sequence goes on along the minus strand of NZ_JBPJZL010000003.1, from coordinate 179,694 downwards.
AATGTCCCCCGCCTTCGGCTCCTCCTTTATTTCGCTGCGGGGAGCACCCGGTGCCATTCGCACATGGGCGCGGTCGGAACGACGAACAACGCATCGACGCAATTTCATCTCAGTGCGAGTGACCATGATGACTGTGGTCGTGACCGTGCGAGTGGTCATGGTCGTCGAGCAACTCCGGCGCGAGCACGAGCGGCTTCGGGCCATTGCTGTGGGAATGTCCGTGGTCATGACCGTGACCACCGCCGTGCGAATGCTCGTGCGATCCGTATGCACCGCCCTCGGGCTCGAAAGCCTCATCGACCGCCACGACGATCAGGTGCATCGAACGCAGCATGTCGGCCAGCACATGGTCGGGCTCGATCTTGAGGTGGTCGGGCTTCAACTCGATCGGCACGTGCCGGTTGCCCAGGTGATAGGCCGCGCGCGTCAGGTCGAAGGGCGTGCCATGGGCCGTGCAGTGCGTGATGCGCAGTATTGGCTGCGGCGCAGCGATCACGCGCACCAGCGAACCGTCTTCAGCCACGAGAACGTCACCGCCCCGCACGGCGGTGCCGCGCGGCAGGAACACGCCGATCTGGCGGCCCTGCGAGTCGGTGGCGTCGAAACGGCTCTTCTGGCGGATGTCCCAGTCGAGCTCGATGGTGGCAGCGCGCTTGAGCAGCACGGGCGCAAGGCCGCGGCCCTGGGGCATGAGTTTGTTGGCGGTGAGCATGGTGCGAAGGGAGCGCCCCGGGGCGCTCGTTGGCTGAATGAATACCTTCGAGGATACGCAGCCTGTCAAGCAGGCGCATACCCCGGCTTCAAAACAGGAAATACCGCTGCGCCATTGGCAGCAGCTTTGCCGGCTCGCAGGTCAGCAGATGCCCGTCGGCGCGCACCGCGTAGGTCTGCGCATCGATCTCCATCTTCGGCGCGTAGCTGTTGTGGATCAGGTCCTTCTTGCGCACATTGCGGATGTTCTTTACCGCACTCAGGTGCTTGCTCAGGCCGTAGCGCTCCTTGATGCCCGAGGCCAGCCCGGCCTGCGAGACGAAGGTCAGTGAGCTCTTTGCCAGCGAGCCGCCGTACGCACCGAACATCGGGCGAAAGTGCACCGGCTGCGGCGTCGGGATCGACGCATTCGGGTCACCCATCGCCGCCATTGCGATGGTGCCGCCCTTCAGTATGGTGAACGGCTTCACGCCGAAGAAGGCCGGCTTCCAGATCACGATGTCGGCCCACTTGCCGACCTCCAGCGAACCCACCTCGTGCGCGATGCCGTGCGCAATGGCGGGGTTGATCGTGTATTTGGCGACGAAGCGCTTGGCGCGGAAGTTGTCGTTGCGCTCGTTATCTTCGGGCAGCTTGCCGCGCTGCAGCTTCATCTTGTGCGCGGTCTGCCAGGTGCGGATGATGACTTCGCCCACGCGGCCCATGGCCTGGCTGTCGGAGCTGAACATGCTGATGGCGCCCAGGTCGTGCAGCACGTCTTCGGCGGCAATGGTTTCCTTGCGGATGCGCGACTCGGCGAAGGCCAGGTCTTCTGCGATGCCGGCGTCCAGGTGGTGGCACACCATGAGCATGTCGACGTGTTCGTCGAGCGTGTTCACGGTGTAGGGCATCGTGGGGTTGGTGGAAGAGGGCAGAAAGTTGGCCTCGCCCACCACGCGCAGGATGTCGGGCGCGTGCCCGCCGCCCGCGCCTTCGGTATGAAAGGCGCAGATGGCGCGTCCGCCCACGGCTGCAATCGTGTTCTCGACGAAGCCCGATTCGTTGAGCGTGTCGCTGTGAATGGCCACCTGCGTGTCGGTGGCGTCGGCCACGTCCAGGCAGTTGCTGATGGCCGCGGGCGTGGTGCCCCAGTCTTCGTGCAGCTTCAGGCCGATGACGCCGGCTTCGATCTGCTCGTGCAGCGCGTGCGGCAGGCTGGCGTTGCCCTTGCCGAGGAAGCCCAGGTTCATCGGAAACGCGTCGGCCGCCTGCAGCATGCGCTCGATGTGCCAGGGGCCGGGTGTAGCCGTGGTCGCGAAGGTGCCGGTGGCGGGGCCGGTGCCGCCGCCGAGCATGGTGGTTACGCCGGAAGACAGCGCCTCTTCGATCTGCTGCGGGCAGATGAAGTGGATGTGGCTGTCGATGCCGCCTGCGGTGACGATGTTGCCCTCGCAGCTGATGATCTCGGTGCCCGGGCCGATGACGATGTCCACGCCTGGCTGCACGTCGGGATTGCCGGCCTTGCCGATGGCGGCGATGCGGCCGTCCTTCAGGCCGATGTCGGCCTTGACGATGCCCCAGTGGTCGAGGATGAGCGCGTTGGTCAATACCGTGTCGACGGCGCCTTGCGCCCTGGTGCGCTGCGACTGCGCCATGCCGTCGCGAATCGTCTTGCCGCCGCCGAACTTCACCTCTTCGCCGTAGCCGCCGGCGCGCAGCGTGTAGTCGGCTTCAACCTCGATCAGCAGTTCGGTGTCCGCAAGACGGACGCGGTCGCCCACGGTGGGGCCGAAGATTTCGGCGTAGGCACGCCTTGAAATGGTCGCCATCAGAGCTTTCCTTGAACCAGGCCACGAAAGCCGTAGACGATGCGATCGCCGGAAAAATCGACCAGCTCGACCGTGCGCTGCTGGCCCGGCTCGAAGCGCACCGCTGCGCCCGAGGCGATGTTCAGCCGCATGCCGCGCGCGGCCTCGCGGTCGAAGCCGAGCGCGCCGTTGGTCTCGGCAAAGTGATAGTGCGAGCCGACCTGGATCGGCCGGTCGGCGGTGTTCTGCACCACCAGCGTGAGGGTGCGGCGGCCGGGGTTGAGCGCGTGCTCGCCGTCGTCGGTGAGGAGTTCGCCAGGGATCATGGCCAGCCTCAGATGGCTTGGGCCAGCAGCGTCGCGCCCAGGCCGAGCACTGCGGCGCCGGCCACGCGCGGCACCCATGCGTTGGCGTGGCGCAGGGCCCAGCCCATTGCGATGCCGGCGGCGTGCAGCAGCAACGTGGCGCAGACCATGCCGGCCAGCGTGAGGGCCGCGCCTTGTTCGCTGGCCAGCTCGTAGCCGTGGGCCACGCCATGGAACACCGCGAACACGCCGACCACCGCCATGGCCACCACCGCCGGCAGATGCACGCGCGTGACGACCAGCAGGCCCAGCACCAGCAGCGAGGCCGCGATCATCGGCTCGACCGCCGGCAGCTGCACGCCGGCCAGGCCCATCAGTGCGCCCACCAGCAGCATGCCGGCGAATGCGAGCGGCGCCCACAGCAGGTCGGGCCAGGCGCGGCGCGCGGCCAGGGCGCTCCAGAAGCCGACCGCGACCATCGCGGCCAGGTGGTCGGCGCCGGTCAGCGGATGCAGGAAGCCGGTGGTGAAGCCGTGGTGCAGGCCGCCGTCGACGCCGGTGTGGGCGCTGGCTGCAAGAGGCAGCAGGAGAGCGAGCAGGGCGAGGGTTCTGGAGGCGTTGTGGCGCATGGAAAGTCCTTTTGTTCTTTGAATTTCAGACGATGGGCTGGTGCACGGTGACCAGCTTGGTGCCGTCGGGGAAGGTGGCTTCGATCTGGATGTCCGGAATCATCTCGGCGATGCCGTCCATCACGTCGGCGCGGGTGAGCACGGCGCGCCCGTCGCTCATGAGCTCGGCGACGCTCTTGCCGTCGCGGGCGCCTTCCATCACGGCGGCCGAGATCAGGGCAATGGCTTCGGGGTAGTTGAGCTTCAGGCCGCGGGCCTTGCGGCGTTCGGCGAGCAGCGCTGCGGTGAAGATCAGCAGCTTGTCTTTTTCGCGCGGAGTCAGTTCCATGGGGTCGGCATCGGGTGGCGGAGAGTGGCGGCCATTATGGGCAAGCCGGCTTCTTTGCAACAGTCGTGCCCTGTTCGCCAAAAGCCGTACGGGTGGCATGAAAGATGCACCGAAACGGTGTGAACCCCGACGCCGTACCCACCACCCCTGACGACGCGCCGCAGCGCATCGTCAAGGTGCGGCGCGACTACAACAGCTGGGTGGCCAGCGAGACGCTGGAAGACTACGCACTGCGCTACACGCCGCAGCGCTTTCGCAAGTGGTCCGAATGGCGGGTGGCCAACACGGCCTTCGGGGCGGCGTCGTTCCTGATCCTGGAGGCGGTGGGCGCCACGCTGCTGGTGCAGTACGGCTTTGCCAATGCCTTCTGGGCGATCCTGGCGACGGGGCTCATCATCTTCCTGGCGGGCGTGCCGATCAGCGTGTACGCGGCGCGCTACGGCGTCGACATGGACCTGCTCACGCGCGGCGCGGGCTTCGGCTATATCGGCTCCACGCTCACCTCGCTGATCTACGCGAGCTTCACTTTCATCTTCTTCGCGCTCGAGGCGGCTGTGATGGCCTATGCGCTGGAACTGGCGCTGGGCATCCCGCCGGTCTGGGGCTACCTGGTGTGTGCGCTGGTGGTGATTCCGCTGGTCACGCACGGGGTGTCGGCCATCAGCCGGCTGCAGTTGTGGACACAGCCGCTGTGGCTGCTGATGCTGGTGGTGCCTTTTGCCTATGTACTGGTGCGCGATCCTGGTGCGTTTGCGGGCATCGTGCACTACAACGGGGTTCGTTCCGGCACCAAGGGTTTCGATCTGCACCTGTTTGGCGCTGCCCTGACGGTCGGCATTGCGCTGATCACGCAGATGGGCGAGCAGGCCGACTACCTGCGCTTCATGCCCGCGCGAACCGCAACCACGGCGCGCCGCTGGTGGGCCGGGGTGCTGGCCGGGGGCCCGGGCTGGGTGGTGCTGGGGGTGCTCAAGATGCTGGGCGGGGCGCTGCTGGCCTATCTGGCGATCACGCACATGGTGCCGGCCGACCGCGCGGTCGATCCGAACCAGATGTACCTCGCGGCCTACGAGTACGTGTTTCCGAACTACGGCTGGGCGGTGGCGGCCACGGCGCTGTTCGTGGTGATCTCGCAGCTCAAGATCAACGTCACCAATGCCTATGCGGGCTCGCTGGCCTGGAGCAACTTCTTCTCGCGCGTGGCGCACAGCCATCCGGGGCGTGTGGTGTGGGTGGTGTTCAACGCACTCATCGCCTTCATGCTGATGGAGATGAACGTGTTCGAGGCGCTGGGCGACGTGCTCGGCCTGTTCGCCAACATCGCCATCGCATGGATGATGGCGGTGGTGGCAGACCTCGTCATCAACAAGCCGCTGGGGCTGTCGCCACCGGGCATCGAGTTCAAGCGCGCGCACCTGTGGGACATCAACCCGGTGGGCGTGGGCGCGATGGCGCTGGCGTCGGTGCTGTCGATCACGGCGCACCTGGGCGTGTTCGGGCCGCTGGCGCAGGCGTTCTCGGCGTTGATAGCGCTGGGCACGGCGTTGGTGGCCTCGCCGCTGCTGGCCTGGGCGACGGGGGGCAAGTACTACCTGGCGCGCGGTTCCGACGAGGCCCACGGCGCCGTGGCCTTCGCACCTGCCGAGGGCCCGCGCGCGGTGCGCTGGGCGAAAGTCGAAACGGGGAGCTACCAGCGCCTGAAAGTGCAGCACTGCGTGATCTGCGAGCGCGAGTACGAGGGGCCGGACATGGCGCACTGCCCGGCGTACCAGGGCGCGATCTGCTCGCTGTGCTGCACGCTCGACGCACGCTGCGGCGATTTGTGCAAGCCGCATGCGAGCCTGTCGTCGCAATGGTCGACGGTGCTGCGCTGGCTGCTGCCGCGGCGCAGCTGGCGCTACCTGGACACCGGGCTGGGGCACTTCCTGCTGCTGATGCTCGTCATCGTGCCGCTGCTGGCCGTGGTGTTCGGCGTGCTCTACCAGCAGGAGCTGCGCGCCTTCGGCGAGGGTGCACTGGAGTTGGCGTCGGAGGCCGACGTGGCCGCGGCGCTGGCCGGCGTGCAGAAGCTGTCGCTGCGCTCGGGCTTCCTCAAGGCGTACATGGCGCTGCTGGTCATCGCGGGCATCGTCGCGTGGTGGCTGGTGCTGGCGCACCAGAGTCGCAAGGTGGCGCAGGAAGAATCGAACCGCCAGACCCATCTGCTGGTGCGCGAAATAGAGCTGCACCGCGAGACCGATCGCGCCCTGCAGGCCGCCAAGCAGGCAGCCGACGAAGCCCGCGAAATCGCGGAGCAGGCCAAGCTCGCAGCCGAGCTGGCCAAGCAGGCCGCCGACCAGGCCAACCAGGCGAAGAGCCGCTACATCAGCGCCATCAGCCACGAGCTGCGCACGCCGCTCAACAGCATCCTGGGCTACGCGCAGCTGATGGGCGAAGACCACTCGGTGCCGCCGCACCGCCAGCAGGCGGTGGCGGTCATCAAGCGAGGCGGGGAGCATCTGCTGTCGCTCATCGAAGGCACGCTGGCCATCGCGCACATCGAGGCCGGCAAGCTCACGCTGCATGCGCGGCCGATGCGCTTTGCCGACACGCTGCGCGAGCTGGCCGACATGTTCGAGCTGCAGGCGGCGGAGAAGGGGCTGCAGTTCCGCTTCGAGGCGGCGGGGCCCTTGCCCGAGGTGGTGCGCGCGGATGAAAAGCGCGTGCTGCAGATTCTCATCAATCTGCTGGGCAACGCGATCAAGTTCACGGCAGTTGGGCAGGTCACGCTGCGGCTGGCCTATGCGCGCGAGTTCGCGTCCATCGAGATCGAGGACACGGGCCCCGGCATGCCGGCCGAGGACATCGAGCGCATCTTCGAACCCTTTGCGCGCGGCAATGCCGCAGGCATGTCGGCCGCACCGGGCGCGGGGCTGGGGCTCACCATCGCCAAGATGCTCACCGACCTGATGGGCGGCGAGATGAAGGTGCAAAGCACGCCGGGTGAAGGCTCGCTGTTCTGCGTGCGGCTGTTCCTGCCGCGCGTGCACGACACCGTGGCCGGCACCGGCCGCCCGATGCCGGTGCAGCGCGCGCGACGCGGCTACGAAGGCCCGCGCCGCCGCCTGCTGGTGGTCGACAACGAGGAGGCCGACCGCGACCTGCTGGGCCATGTGCTCGCGCCGCTGGGCTTCGAGCTGCGCAGCGCGGCCAGCGGGCACGATGCGCTCGACCTCATCGCGGCCGGCTACCGGCCCGATGCGATGTTCGTCGACCTCGCGATGCCCGGCATCGACGGCTGGGAAACCATTCGCCGTGCGCGCAAGCTGGGGCTGACCGAGGCATCGGTGGCCATCGTCTCGGCCAACGCTTTCGACAAGGGGCTGGACAACGACGTGGGCATTGCGCCGGAAGATTTCTTCGTCAAGCCCGTGCGCCACACCGAGCTGCTCGATTGGCTCGAACGCCGGCTCGGGCTGCAATGGACCGACACCGCCGCCAGGCCCGCCGCGGCTGTGGCACCGCGTGCGATGCAGGCGCCTTCGCTGGCCCGCCTGCGCGCGCTCGACGAGGCCGTGAGCCTGGGCTACTTTCGCGGCATCATGAACCAGCTCGACGACATCGACGCCGCGCAGCCCGAGTGCGCATCGTGGACCGAAGCCCAGCGCGTGCTGGCGCGACAGTTCCAGTTCGAGGCCATGAGCCGCGCGCTGGCCGACGCCGTCGAAAGCGCCGCATGACTTCGACGACGCCACCTCCCGCCATGGAAACCTCACCACTCGCCAAGACCCTGCGCGAACAGCAGGGTGCCAACAGCGATCTCGTGCTGATCGTCGACGACGTGCCCGACAACCTCGCGGTGCTGCACGACGCGCTCGACGAATCGGGCTACACCGTGCTCATTGCCACCAACGGCGAGCAGGCGTTGCAGCGCGCCGCGCAGGCGCGGCCCGACATCGTGCTGCTCGACGCGATGATGCCGGGCATCGACGGCTTCGAGGTCGCGCGCCGCCTCAAGGCCGATGCGGCTACGGCGCACATTCCCATCGTGTTCATGACGGGGCTCACCGAGACCGAACACCTTGTGGCAGCACTCGAAGCCGGCGGGGTCGACTACGTCACCAAGCCCATCAAGCCGAAGGAAGTGCTGGCGCGCATGAACGTGCACCTGCAGGGCGCGCGCCGCGCGCGGCAGGACGCGCGGCAGGCCGGCCAGGCGCGCAATGCGCTCGATGCCTTCGGCTACGCCAGCATCACCGTGCGCCTGCCCGAAGGCCGGCTGATCTGGCAGACCGCGCTCGCGCGCGACCTGCTGCAGCGCTACTGCGACACGCGCGCGCCAGAGACGCCGCCCGCCGTGCTCGAATGGCTGCGCAGCCACACGCCCGATGCGCGTCAGCGCGGCATCGAGCCGCCGGCGCTGTCGATCGTGCAGGGCGCGAGCAGCCTCACGCTGCGGCTGCACCAGCAGACCAGCAGCGACGACGACGGCGACGAGTGGATGATCATCATGCGCGAGGTGTCCGACACCGCCGTCATCGAAGCCATGAGCCTGAGCCTGAAGCTCACGGCGCGCGAGGCCGAAGTGCTCTACTGGGTGGTCAAGGGCAAGACCAACAAGGACATCGGCGAAATCCTGGGCAGCAGCCCGGCCACCGCCAAGAAGCACCTGGAGCGGGTGTACGTGAAGCTCGGCGTGGAGACGCGCACGGCCGCGGCCGGCGTGGCGATCAAGCGCATCCGCGAGCTGCAGCCCCAGTTCGAGATCTGAAGAAGGCCGGCTGAATGCCGCCGGCGCCGCCTGCGTCATGGCGACTACTTTCGGCGTCCCTAGAATGGTTCGAGGGCTCCGGGACGCGCACGATGAAGAACAACAGGCACGACAGAACAACAACCCGACCGCCATGCAGCGGCTGGATGCTTGCTGCTTCCTGCCTGTTCGCGAACCTGGCCGCGGGCCCGGGCGCACATGCCGCGGGGCATTTCGACGTGGACGATGCCAGCACGCTTGACCCGGGCCAATGCCAGTACGAGACCTGGTGGGGCCGCACGGGTGTGGAGCCTGTCACGGGCTTTCACTTCGGGCCTGCCTGCCGCGTCGGGCCGGTCGAGCTGGGACTGAACTTCGACCGCACCTCGGTGAGTGGCATTCATTCGGTCACCGGCGGACCGCAGCTCAAGTGGAATTTCTACGGGCAGGCGGCTGACGCGCCGTTCAGCGCCGCCGTGTCGATGGGCGCGGTGTTCGACCTGAAGCGCGGTGGCCGCGCGGGCGGGCAGTTCGTGGTGCCCCTGACGTGGCGGCCGCTCGAGAGCCTGCAGATCCACGCCAACGTGGGCGCCGACTGGGCCAACGGAACCGGTGCGCGCACGCCGCGCGGCGGCATCGGCGTCGAATGGGCGCTGAACGACACCGTGTCGCTCATCGCGGAACGCAACCGGGCGGCGGGCCTCTGGACCTCGCGCATCGGAGGGCGCTTCAGCATCACGCCGCTGATCAGCGTGGATGTGAGCACATCGCGCACCGGGCCGCAGGGCGTGCGCGGCTTCGTGATCGGGCTGAACCACGAGTTCAGCTGGAAGTGAACCGCTGGTGATCAGCGCAGGTAGCGCTGTATCCGCTTCTCGTCCTCGGCCAGCTGCTGGCGCATGAGCGAAATGAAATCCCGCGCTGTGGCCGAGAGCACCTTGCCTGCCGGCAGCGCCAGCAGGCAGGTGAAGTACACGTCAATCGAAAACTTGCGCACCACCAGCCCGCGCTCCGCGTAGTCGAGCGCGGTGATCGGGTTGACCAGCCCCACGCCCAGGCCGCGCAGCGCCATCTCGCACACGCTGGCCGCATAAGGCGTCTGCACCAGCACCCGCAGCGCGACGCCGTGCGGGGCCAATGCCGCTTCGAGCCGCTGGTGCGAAGGGTCTTCGGGGTTGAGCGAGAGAAAGGGCGCCTCGGCCAGCTGCTCCGGCTTGATGGTCTTGAAGCGGGCCAGCGCGTGGCCTGCCGGCATCACCACCACGCCGGGAAAGCGCGAGAAGGTGGAGTGGTCGATGCCTTCGAGCGAGAGCTCGTCGGCCATCAGCCCGAAGTCGGAGATGCCCATGGCCACGCGGTCGCGCACGTCCTTGGAGCTCAGCACCTGCAGCGACACCTGCGGCCAGGGGCTCGCGCCGCGGTGCGCCTTCAACCGTGCCAATGCGCGCGGCATGAAGCCCAGGCCGTAGGCCGGAAAGCTGCTCAGCTCCAGCTGGCTGACGCCGAAGTCGCGCAGGCTGCGCACGCGGTGCTCGATGGCGTCCATGCCGATGAACACCCGCTCTACCTCGACCCAAAGTGCGCGTGCCTCGGGCGTGGGCACCAGCCGCCCGCCGGTGCGCTGGAACAGCAGCATCCCCGCTTGCGTCTCGAGGCGCTTGAGCGATTGGCTGATGGCGGGCTGCGTCACATGCAGCAATGCAGCGGCCTTGCGGGTGGAGCTGCCGCGCATGAGTGCCCGGAAGGTTTCGATCTCGCCGAATCGCATCGATAAGTTTTGTTATCGGTTGAGTATCTGAGGCTGCATAATTTTATTTCCGATTGCATAAGATTTGGTCACAACTTCTGACGCATCACCCGTGACGACATTGCCCGTTCTGGACTTCAAGTTCGCCGCTCCTCCCCCGGATCCCCTGGCTCATCCTCCGGGTAATCCCTTGGGGTTGGTGCGTGACCAGGCACCCAAGCCCATGCGCAACCCGAACCTGCGCGGCCTGCAATGCCTGCGATGCGATGCGCTCTACCCGGTCACGCTGTCGCACGACGGCTGTCCCGCATGCAAGCGCGCGGGCTTCCACGTGGCGCTGCGCGCCAGCTACCTGCCCGACAGCACCGAGGCGATACCCATGCCCTACACCTCCGGCTTCGCGCTGGGGGAGGGGCAGACGCCGCTGCAGGACATGCCGGAGCTGGCGCAGCAGTTCGGCGTGGCGCGCCTGGCCCTCAAGGACGAATCGCGTAACCCCACCGGCTCGCACAAGGACCGCATGACGGCGGTGGGCGTGGCGCAGGCGCTCGACTTCGACGCCCACACGCTGGTGCTGGCCTCGTCGGGCAACGCGGCCGTGTCGGCTGCGCACTATGCATGGGCCGCGGGCCTGGGCTGCGAAGTGGCGACCTATGAGGGCATGCCGGCCACCTACACGCGGCAGCTCGACGCACTTGGTGCGCGGCGCTATGTCTTCGCCGACAACGCGGGCCGCTGGGCCTTCGTGCGCGAGCGTTCGCAGCACCCTGGCTACTTCGCACTGACCAACTACCGCCTGCCCGCGCTGGGCAGTGCTCCGCTGGCCATCGAGGGCTACAAGCCGATCGCGCTCGAATGCGTGGCCGATGGCGGCCTGCCGGATCACATCGTGATTCCCACCGCGCGCGGCGACCTGGCTTGGGGCATCTATGCGGGCTTTCGCGACCTGATGGCCGCGGGGCGCATCGCGCGCCTGCCCAGGCTCTGGCTGGTGGAGCCATTCCCGCGCCTGGCGCGCGTGCTCGCGGGCGGCGCCATCAATGGCAGCTACCCGGGCCACACCGCGCAGTTTTCCACCGCGGGGGCCACCGTCACCTACCTGCAGTGGCAGGCCGCGACCGCCACGGGCGGTGGGGCGGTGGTCGTGGGCGACGACGAAGCGCGCGCCGCGCGGCGGCTGCTCAGCTCGGTCGGCGTCAGTGCTGAGCTGTGCGCGGCGGGCGGCCTGGCCGCATTGCGCCAGCTGCGCGAGAGCAACGCCATCGCTGCCGATGCGCACGTGGTGCTGATGCTGACCGCCAACGCGACCGGCGACCCGAGCTGGCCCGACCGCCCGATCTAACTTCCTTCAGGAACTCACCATGCCGACGATGCAACGCCGGGCCTTTCTGGCCGCCGGCTCTACAGCCCTGCTCGCTTCGTTTCGACCGGCGTGGGCCGCCTACCCCGACAAGCCAGTGAAGCTCATCGTGCCGTGGGCCGCTGGCGGCAGCACCGACGCCATTGCCCGGGCGATGGCGCAGCGCATGAGCCAGACCATCGGCAGCCCGGTGATCGTGGACAACCGGCCCGGTGCCGCCGGCATGATCGGCACCGACGCGGCGGCCAAGGCCGCGCCCGACGGCTACACCATTGCCATCGTCGAGCTGCCGCATGCGATTGCGCCGGCCGTGACAGCGAAGCTGCCCTACGACCTGCTGCGCGACTTCACGCCCGTGACCATGATCGGCACCTCGCCGCTGGTGTTCTTCGCGGGCATGGACGACGACAGCAAGGACTTCAAGACCTTCCTGAAGACCGCGGCTGCAAAGAGTGCGCCGCCGGCCATCGCGCACAGCGGCGCGGGCACGGTGAGCCATCTTGCGGCCGAACTGCTGGCGAGCCGCACGAAGATCAGGTTCAACATGGTCCCGTACCGCGGCTCGGCGCCCGCGCTCACCGACGTGGCGGCGGGCACGGTGGCGGGGCACTTCGCGACGCTGGCCAGTGGCTCCAGCCTGCTGGGCGCCAACCGCATCCGCCCGCTGCTGGTGACGAGCACGCAGCGCGTGACGAACATTCCCGGCCTGCAGAACGTGCCTGCGCTGGCGGAGAACGGGCTCAAGGGCCTGGAGATCGACCAGTGGTGGGCCATGGTGGCGCCGGCCACCACGCCGCTCGACGTGATCGAGAAGCTGCGCCGCGAGGCCATCGCCGCGCTCGACCATCCGTCGGTGAAAGAGCGCCTGTCGGTGTTGGGCGTGCAGATGAAAGGCTCGACGCCGGCGGAGCTGCGCGCCTTCCTGCGCTCGGAGGCCGAGCGCTGGCAGAAGGCCGCGCACGAGATCGGCCTGCAGCCGCAATAAGCGGGCTGAACAGGCTGGGCCTTACTTCGCGTCGCTGTAGACCGTGGCGCGCGACACGCCCATGTGCGCCGCGGCAATCTCGGCGCCGCGGCGAACCTCCAGCAGGCCCGCCTTCTTCAGCTCCTGCACGAGCTGCTTGCGGTCGGCCGGCTTCAGCGAGCGCGAAGTGGTCGCGCGCGTGGCCGCGAAATCGTCGATGCGCGCGTGGATGCGGTCCGAGTGGTTGCCGCCGGCCTCGATGTGCTCGTGCACTTCCTTGTCGTCGATCTTCGTGAATTGCGAGATCGCGGCCTGGAAGCTCTGGAACAGCGTGAGGTCGACGTTGAGGCACAGCGCCGCCACGTACTCGCCGCTGTCGTCCTTGATGCCGATGGACGTGCTCTTGACCTTGCGGCCGTCGGGAAAGGTGTTGGCGTAGTTCGCGATCACCGCCGGAAACTCCGGGTCTTGGATGCGCGCGAGACCCAGCTCCGTGACTGACTGGCCGACCTCCCGGCCGCTGAGGCTGTTCTCGATGGCGTAGATCGCGTTCTTCGGGTTGCTCAGGTCGTGCACCACGACTTCACAGAAGGGCGCAAAGGTCTGGCCCAGGCCTTCGGCCATGTTGCGCAGCATCTCCAGGACCTGCTTGTTCGACTTTTTCTTCATGCCGAGGAATGTATCCAGCTCTGGACGAACAATCCAATTTATACAAAAAGTATAGTGTTGGATGTATTATCCAGTTTTGACCAGGAGCCGCGAATGACCGCGAGAGAACGCGCACGCTATGTCGACCCCCGTACCGGCAGGCACTACGACCTGTCCGAACGCCGATGGCGCTCGGACGACGGCCATCCGATGATGGTCACGCCGCTGCCCGGCATCTCGCGCGACGACATCGATTCGCGCACCCGCTCGCTGTGGCGCTACCGCGCGGCGCTGCCCGTGGCAATCGACAAGCCCGCGAGCATGGGCGAAGGCTGCACGCCGCTGGTGCAGAAGCGCTGGGGCAGCCTCGAGCCGTACTTCAAGCTCGAGTGGTTTAACCCGACTTGCAGCTTCAAGGACCGCGGCGCGGCGGTGATGATGTCCTTCCTGCGCCAGATCGGCGTCGATGCAGTGCTGGAAGACAGCTCGGGCAATGGCGGCGCGGCCATTGCCGCTGCGGGCGCGGCAGCTGGAATGCGTGTGAAGGTGCTCGCGCCGAGCTACACGCCCGCGCCGAAGGTGGCGCAGATCCGGGCCTTCGGCGCCGAAGTTCAACTGGTGCCGGGGCCGCGCGAAGAGTCGGAATACGAGGCGGTGCGGCAGTCGGAATCGATCTTCTATGCGAGCCACAACTGGCATCCGTTCTTCCTGCAGGGTACGAAGACGCTGGCGTACGAACTGTGGGAAGACCTGGGCTTTGTCGCGCCCGACAACGTCGTGATTCCGACCGGGGCGGGCAGCAACGTGCTCGGCTGCTGGATCGGCTTCAAGGAGCTGCTGGCGGCGGGGCAGATCACGAAGCTGCCGCGCATTTTTGTCGCCCAGCCACTGAACTGCTCGCCGATCGATGCGAGCTTCACCGCCGGAGTCGACACGCTGGTGGACCGTGTCGTGCAGCCGACCATTGCCGAAGGCACTGCGATCAAACGGCCCGTGCGGCTTCAGGAAATCCTGCAGGCTCTGCGCGAGACGAACGGCAAGACGGTGGCGCTGACCGAGGAGCAGATCGCGGCGGCGGTGCGCCGGCTGGCGGAGAGTGGGCTCTATGCAGAGCCGACCTCCGCCTCGGCCGCGGCAGCCATCGACGTGTTGGCGCAGCGCGGCGACATCATGGCAGGCGAGACGACGGTGGCTTTGTTGACCGGCACAGGCTTGAAGTCGACGCAGTTCATGACCGAGCTGTTCGGCGGCGGCGCCGCCTAGCCGATCAGTGGCTTACTTCCACTTCCAGCCGACGCCGGCGTTGAAGCCCCATTCCTTGCCCGTGGTCGAAACGCCCGCGCCCCAGGAAATCCTGCCGTCGTCGGTCAGGGCCTTGAAGGTCAGGGCAAGAGCGCTGTAGCCCTTGTAGCTGCCGAGACCAACGCCAACGGTCTTCTCGCCGGGGGACAGCGTCGGCAGGTAAGTGCCTGACATGGCGAAGGCCATGGCCGTGCCCGAGTAGGCGATGCGGGCCACGTCGCCGACCTGGCTCTGCACCTGATTCAGTTGGTTCAGATTGACCGCATCGGTTGGCAGCACACCCGGCGCCACGTTGCCGATGCGCGTGCCGCCCGGTGCCTGCCCGTTGCCCAGCGTGACCTGGTTGTAGTTGACCGAGCCGTCCGGGTTGGTCGCGTACTGCACGCTGCTGGCCTTCACGGTGGCTGCGGATGCCTTGAGTTGTGCGATGTTGGTCGCATCGCTGTCGGCCGTGCCGGCTGCCACGCCCGTGATCTGGCGGTACTGGCCGTTGGCCGCATCGCCCACCGACACCGCTGCCTGTGTGCTGGTGGTCGCCTTGACAGCCGTCCGGTGTTCCGTCGGCGTATTGCCCGGTATGTATCCGGCCACGCCCGCTGCGGTGGAGGCCACCGAGCCCGAGCCCAGTGCGACGCCGCCGCTTTGCTGCGTGATGGCGCCGAAGCCGATGGCCGTGCCCTTGGAGATGTTTTGCGCCCTACTCAGCGGCGTGCCGCCGGCATCGGCGTTGTCGCCCAGGGCCACGCCACCACCACCCGCGCGGGCATTGGCGCCGATCGCCTGCGAGCCCGTGGCCAGCGCCCCAGTACCGATGGCGATTGCGTTCAGACCCGTGGCCTGTGCACCGCTGCCGGCCGCGAAGGAGTTGGTGCCGCTGGCCACAGACAGCGGGCCGATCGCCACCGCTTTCTGGCCGCTGGCCACCGAATCGCCAGCCGTCGAATTGGTGTGGAAGTACTTGGTGCCCTTGTCGTTGATCGTGTTGACCGTCGTGCTCAGGCTGACCAGGTTGCCATTGGTTGTGTTCAGGCTCGTCGAGAGATTGCCCAAACCGGTCGAGAGGCTGCCGATGCTGCTGGTTGCAGTGCTCAACCTCGCCGAGGTAGATGTAGACAGGCTGTCGATGTTGCCCGTGGCCGTGCTCAGGCCGGTCACGATGGACGTGGACAAGCTGGCGATGTTGCCGGCAACGATGCTCAGCCCTGTGGAAGTCGAAGTCGACAGGCTCGCAACGGAGTTGTTCGTTGCGATCAAACTGGTGGACAGGCTGGCCACGTTGCTGTTCGTCGTGTTCAGGCTGGTGGACAACGAAGCAGTCGCCGTCGATAGCTGACTGACATTGACGGCGTCCGTCGGAGCACCGCCCGCGGCAACATTGGTGAGCCTGCGTTCGCTACCGCTTGCCCCCACCGACACTTCACCGGCCGCCGTCGCGCCGGAGATTGCAGCACCCGCGAAAGGTGTATAGCTGGCTGTAGCTTGCAATGCAGCAAGCGAATCCGCCGTGTTGCTGGCCGCCCCGATGGCCACGCTGTTGTCGTACTTTGCAGCAGCCCCGTTGCCAAGAGCCGCGCTGCCTTGGCCGGCAGCGGTAGCGGCCCCGCCGATCGCGATGCTGTCCGAGGCGGTCGCTTGAGCCCCTCTGATTGAGTTGCTGCCGATGGCGATGGCCCCAGCGCCTGAAGCGGTCGTTGAATTGGCCGCCGACAGAGCCGAGCTCCCATCGCCACCTGCTCCGCCGATTGCGATCGAGTTCAGGCTTTGAGCTTGTGCGCCAAAGCCAAGCGCGGTGCTTCCGATCCCGGAAGCATTTGCCGAGAGGCCAAGCGCGCTGGCCCACTGGCCGGCAGTGCTGGAGAACCCGAAAACGGCCGCCCCGTTTCCAACCCCTTGGGAGTAGGTTCCGAACACCGACACCGCATCCAGACCGTTGCCACTCGTGTTGCAGCCGAGGATGTTGGACCATTGCCCGGTTCCATCAACCGGTTGAGCGTTTGTTCCGCTAACGGTCACTTGTCCGATGGTTGCCGTGGTCGTGGAGTTGCAGTTGGTCGGTGCATAGGTGGCTGCGCTGGCATCCGAGGCCGCCATCTGCAGGCCGGCAGCCAGAGTTGCGCCGACTATTGCCGACAGCCTGAAGCTGCCACGATACAAATTATTCATAACAATTGATAAAGAAAAGGAAATCTAAAAACCTGCGGCCAAAAGGCGGATTTGTGCGCGCAAAAAATTGCGATTTGATTTGCGGCATGAATTCCGGAGAGCCCGCGGCAGAGGGGCGTCTCCTGCTGCGCATGAGCGCATGCGATGTCGGCTGAATGCCGCGCCTCATGCTTCCAGGCGCAAGGCGTGCTGCCGCACTCCGCTATGACCTCTCAGGCCGCGGAATGTATCGATTGGCAATCGAATTGGACAATGACGGTTGCTGTCAATT
Source organism: Variovorax multivorans (assembly GCF_051216835.1). Classification (NCBI taxonomy): domain Bacteria; kingdom Pseudomonadati; phylum Pseudomonadota; class Betaproteobacteria; order Burkholderiales; family Comamonadaceae; genus Variovorax; species Variovorax multivorans. The sequence goes on along the minus strand of NZ_JBPJZL010000003.1, from coordinate 162,750 downwards.
AATGACCGCCGTCAATGGACTCAATGACTCGCGGAGGAGCGAGCTTTTATCTCGTATCGAGTAGAAATTCGCGCTTTCAAAAAGGCATTCGTCCGAAGCCTTTGCGCGCAGTTTTGTTCGTCGCCGATTAATGACAAAAATTGGCAAAGAATGTCATTCGGCGGCGCTGAAAACGTTTTCTTCTTTGAATCGAAAAGTTCACGTTTTCAGCGCAGGAGCCCCGATGTCGTGATGCTTCGGGAACTGCGGTGACTCCGAACAAGCCACCTCGGCACGCTCAAGGAATTCGTGCCGGTTTCTCGCTACCAGGGCCAGGCGATGCGTGTGCCCGTTCCCGTTTCAGCCGCGCGCGCATGCAGCAGGCGCGCAACGGTCAGGTCCTGCAGCGCGAGGCCCGTCATGTCGAAGACGGTGATGTCGTCGGCGGCTCGTTCGACAGCCGTCTTGCCGCTCAGCAGGTCGCCCAACTCGATGCATGCCGTGTCGGGCGCCCACTGCGTCTCGCCGATTTGCTGCGCCTGTGTGCGGTCGTCGACGAACAAGCGCACGCGCGGCAACAGGCCTTCGGGGAGTTCGCGCTTGCCGCGGGTGTCGGCGCCTACGCAGTTCAGGTGCGTACCGGGCTGCACGGCTTCGAGGTCGAAGAGGGCGCCGCCGCCCGGTGTGGCGGTGATCACGATGTCACTTTGGGCAACAGCGGCGTTGCGGTCGCTGGCCGGCGCGATGTCGCAGCGACCGGTGAAATGGGCCTCGAACGCCGCATTGCGCTGGCCGTTCGTACTTATATAAAGAACCTCGCGCAGCGAGGGCACGAGGCGCAGCGCGAAGTCGAGCTGGATGCGCGCCTGCACGCCGGTGCCGAAGAGGCACAGCCGCGTGCTGTTGGGCCGAGCAAGCTGCTGGAGGCCGAGCCCGCCCGCCGCGCCCGTGCGCACTGTCGTCACCGTGTTGCCGTCGATGACGCACAGTGGCCGGCCGGTCGCTGGGTCGATCAGCAGGATCGTCGCCTGGTGGGGCTCGCCGCCGCGCTGCCGGTTGGCCGGCCAGAAGCCCGCGGCCTTGAAGCCGAGCAGGCCTTGGGCCTGCACGTCGCCGGACTTGATGCCGAACACCCCGCCCGTGCGTAGCGGCTCTCGCACGACCGGGAAGACGCGGCCCTCGCGCTTGCTGTGCAGCACGAAGGCTTCGCGTACGGCCTGAAGCACGTCGTCGGGGGAGAGGAGGGCGTCGACCTGGTGCTTGTCGAGCAGCAGGAGTTGGGCGTCCGAGGGCGCGGGAGATGTTGTCATCTGGAAATATTATCTACTTCCAGACGAAAAATCAAAGGCAATGCAGGCTGGCTGCTCAGCGGCCGGTATGCACCTTGATCCGGATGGTTGCCACGTCCCATCCCCGGTTCTTGAGCCGCGTTACCAGCATCGGCGACAGCTGGCGCAGCTTGGCGGCTGCGGCGCTGCCTTTGACCAGCAGACACCAGACGTCGCCCTCGGCCGGCCCGGCCTGCACGGCGCCGCGCATGGCCGGTGGAATCAGCCCTTCCACGGCCTTGAGCCGCTCCGCGGTGTCACGCGCGCGCGCCATCAGGCTGCCCAGGGTGGGCGCGCCTTCTGCAGCTTGCTGCAGTGAAATGGCGGGGGGAAGTCGGCGATACATGGGTAATCCAGGGGTTAGAAACAAGACAGCTAAAATGCCCGGTTTGCCGGCGTTCGCGCCGGAAAAAGGCTGCTTGCTTTCATTGAAAGCGCGCCCAACTGCTTTCACCATATCTTAGGGAATCCGGTCGAAGTGCCTGCCGTATCAGGTGCCCGCCCATCTCCACCCATGGCAACCAACTTCCTGACCCAGATTTTCGGCAGTCGCAACGATCGGCTGCTCAAGCAGTATCGCAAGACGGTGGAACGCATCAATGCGCTCGAACCCGAGTTCGAGAAGCTCAGCGACGAGGCGCTGCGCGCCAAGACGCAGGAGTTCAAAGAACGCGTCACCAAGGGAGAATCGCTCGACGACCTGCTGCCGGAAGCCTTCGCCACGGTGCGCGAAGGCTCCAAGCGCATCATGAAGATGCGCCACTTCGACGTTCAGCTGCTCGGTGGCATGGCGCTGCACAACGGCAAGATCTCCGAAATGCGCACCGGCGAAGGCAAGACGCTGACCGCCACGCTGCCGGTGTACCTGAATGCGCTGTCCGGCCAGGGCGTGCACGTGGTCACAGTGAACGACTACCTGGCCAATCGCGACGCGACCTGGATGGGGCGCCTGTACAATTTCCTCGGTCTCTCGGTGGGCATCAACCTGCCGCAGATGCCGCGCGAGGAAAAGCAGGCCGCTTACCGCAGCGACATCACGTACGGCACGAACAACGAGTACGGCTTCGACTACCTGCGCGACAACATGGTCTACGAGCCCGGCGACCGGGTGCAGCGCGGCCTGAACTACGCCATCGTCGACGAAGTGGACTCGATCCTGATCGACGAGGCCCGCACCCCGCTGATCATCAGCGGCCAGGCCGAAGACCACACCGACCTCTACCTGGCCATCAACAAGGTGGTGCCGCTGCTCAAGAAGCAGGAAGGCGAAGCCGACCCGCGCACGGGCGAGGGCGTCACGGTGCCCGGCGACTTCACGGTCGACGAGAAGACGCACCAGGTGTTCCTGACCGAAGACGGCCACGAGAACGCCGAGCGCATCCTGGGCGAATTCAAGCTGCTGCCCGAGGGCGCCTCGCTTTACGACCCGGCCAACATCACGCTGATGCATCACCTGAATGCGGCGCTGCGTGCACGTCACCTGTACCACCGTGACCAGCACTACGTGGTGCAGCAGGGCGAAGTGGTGATCGTCGACGAATTCACCGGCCGCCTGATGACGGGCCGCCGCTGGAGCGATGGCCTGCACCAGGCCGTGGAAGCCAAGGAAGGCGTGGAGATCCAGGCCGAGAACCAGACGCTGGCTTCCATCACCTTCCAGAACTACTTCCGCCTGTACGGCAAGCTGGCCGGCATGACCGGCACTGCCGACACCGAGGCCTACGAATTCCAGGAAATCTACGGTCTCGAAACCACGATCATTCCGCCCAACCGCATCAGCAAGCGCGAAGACCAGCTTGACCGCGTCTACAAGACGACGCGCGAGAAGTACGAGGCGGCCATCCAGGACATCCGCGAGTGCTACGAGCGCGGCCAGCCGGTGCTGGTGGGCACCTCGTCCATCGAGAACTCCGAAATCATCGACGCGCTGCTCACCAAGGCGGACCTGCCGCACCAGGTGCTCAACGCCAAGCAGCACGCACGTGAAGCTGACATCGTGGCGCAGGCCGGCCGCACGAAGATGATCACCATCGCGACCAACATGGCCGGCCGCGGTACCGACATCGTGCTGGGCGGCAACATCGAGAAGATGATCGAGGCGGTCGAGAACGACGAAGGCCGCGACGAGGCTGCCAAGGAAGCCGACATTGCGCACATTCGCGCCGAATGGAACAAGGACCACGAGTTCGTGAAGTCGCTCGGCGGCCTGCGCATCATCGCGACCGAACGCCACGAGTCGCGCCGCATCGACAACCAGCTGCGCGGCCGTTCGGGCCGCCAGGGCGACCCGGGCTCTTCGCGCTTCTACCTGAGCCTGGACGATCCGCTGATGCGCATCTTCGCGGGCGACCGCGTGAAGGCGATCATGGACCGCCTGAAGATGCCCGACGGCGAAGCCATCGAAGCCGGCATCGTCACGCGCAGCATCGAGAGCGCGCAGCGCAAGGTCGAGGCGCGCAACTTCGACATTCGCAAGCAGCTGCTCGAATACGACGACGTGTCGAACGACCAGCGCAAGGTGATCTACCAGCAGCGCAACGACATCCTCGATGCGGGCGACCTCACGGCGCAGATCGCGGCGCTGCGCGAAGGCTGCTTCACCGACCTCGTGCGCCAGTACATCCCGAGCGAATCGGTCGAAGAGCAATGGGACCTGGACGGCCTCGAGAAGAGCCTCTTCAACGAGTGGGGCATCGACATGCCGCTCAAGAAGGAAGTCGAGGCCTCGGAAGCCATCGCCGACGAAGACATCGTCGAGAAGGTGCTCAAGAACGCCAATGAGACATTCGACGCCAAGGTCGCGCTGATCGGCCAGGAAAACTTCACCCAGTTCGAGCGCATGGTGCTGCTGCAGAGCATCGACACCCACTGGCGCGAACACCTGGCATCGCTCGACTACCTGCGCCAGGGCATTCACCTGCGCGGCTATGCGCAGAAGCAGCCCAAGCAGGAATACAAGCGCGAAGCCTTCGAGCTCTTCGGCCAGTTGCTCGACTCGGTCAAGAACGAAGTCACGCGCCAGCTGATGACGGTGCGCGTGCAGTCGGGCGAGCAGCTCGAAGAGGCCGCCGAAGCGCTCGAAAGCCGTGGCGAGAACGTCGCCAACATTACCTACAGCGCGCCGACCGAAACCGGTGAAGTCGAGGTGCGTGTCGACGAGGAAAGCCAGCGCCGCCTGGCGGCTGCCGGTCTGGGCACGCTGAGCGCCGAAGCCCTGGCCTTCGCCCGTGTCGGCCGCAACGATCCGTGCCCCTGTGGCAGTGGCAAGAAGTACAAGCAGTGCCACGGCAAGCTCAGCTGAAGTCCGCAACACATTCACCGAGAGAAACCCCATGCCCGTGAACCTGTCTGCCCCTGATCCTGCCGCCTTGTTCGCGGTGCCCGGCGTTCGCATCGGCGTGGCCGAAGCGGGCGTGCGCAAGGCCAATCGCAAGGACCTGACCGTCGTACTGATCGACGAAGGCTCGGCTGTCGGCGGGGTGTTCACCCAGAACCGTTTCTGCGCCGCGCCGGTGCAGGTCTGCCGCGACCACCTGGCCGCGAACTACGGCATCCGGGCGATGGTGATCAACACCGGCAATGCCAACGCCGGCACGGGCGAAGACGGGCTGATGCGCACGCGCTCCACCTGCATCGCGCTCGCGCGCAAGCTGGAGATCGCGCCCGAGCAAATCCTGCCGTTTTCCACTGGCGTGATCATGGAGCCGCTGCCCGTGGACCGCATCGAAGCGGGCCTGCCGGCCGCGCTGGCCGATGCCGACGCGAACCACTGGGCGCGCGCGGCCGAAGGCATCATGACCACCGACACGATTCCCAAGGCCTTCAGCCAGCAGGTTCAGATCGGTGGCGTCACTGTCACCATCACCGGCATCAGCAAGGGCGCCGGCATGATCCGCCCGAACATGGCGACCATGCTGGGCTTCATGGCCACCGACGCGAAGATCGATCCGTCGCTGATCCAGCCGCTGGCCAAGCTGCTGGCCGATGCCTCGTTCAATCGCGTGACCATCGATGGCGACACCTCGACCAACGACTCGTTCGTGGTCATTGCCACGCAGAAGGCGTCGCACGCGACCATCACCTCGCTCGATTCGGCCGACGGCCAGGCCCTTGTGGCCGCGATGCAGAACGTGGCCCGCCAGCTGGCGCAGGCCATCGTGCGCGACGGCGAAGGCGCGACCAAGTTCATCACCATCCAGGTCGAAGGCGGCCGCGATGCCGCCGAGTGCAAGCAGGTGGCGTATGCCGTGGCGCACTCGCCGCTGGTCAAGACGGCCTTCTACGCCAGCGACCCGAACCTGGGCCGCATCCTGGCGGCCGTCGGCTACGCGGGCATTGCCGACCTCGACCAGACCGGCATCGACCTGTTCCTCGACGACGTGCACGTGGCCGTCAAGGGCGGGCGCAACCCGTCGTACCGCGAGGAAGACGGTCAGCGCGTGATGAAGCAGAGCGAGATCACGGTGCGCATTGGCCTCGGCCGTGGCAATGCCAGCGAAACCGTGTGGACCTGCGACTTCAGCCACGAGTACGTGACCATCAACGCCGACTACCGGTCATGAATGAGCAGTTCCAGAAGCTGATCGAGCGCGCCGAGCAGCTCATAACCCGCATCGAATCGATTCTTCCGCAGCCGCTGGCCGCGCCCGCCGACTGGAACGCGTCCATCGCCTGGCGCTACCGCCGCCGCAACTCGGGCCACGGTGTGCTCGAGCCAGTGAAGCACGTGGCCGCGATGGCGCTCGATTCGTTGAAGGAAATCGACGTTCAGAAGGAAAAGATCGCGCGCAACACGCAGCAGTTCGTCGAAGGCAAGCCGGCCAACAACGTGCTGCTGACGGGCGCGCGTGGCACGGGCAAGTCGTCGTTGATCCGTGCTTGCCTGCAGGCCTATGCGCCGCAGGGCCTGCGCCTGATCGAAGTGGACAAGGCCGAACTCGTCGACCTGCCCGACATCGTCGAAGTTGTGTCGCAGCGGCCCGAGAAATTCATCGTGTTCAGCGACGACCTGAGCTTCGACGAGGGCGAGCCGGGCTACAAGGCGCTGAAGTCGATCCTCGACGGATCGATTGCGGCCTCGACGCCCAACGTGCTGATCTACGCGACCAGCAACCGGCGCCACTTGCTGCCCGAGTACATGAAGGAAAACCTCACGTACACGCACACCGACGATGGCGAAGTCCATCCCGGCGAGGTGATCGAGGAAAAGATCTCGCTGTCGGAGCGCTTCGGCCTCTGGGTGAGCTTCTATCCCTTCAGCCAGAACGAATATCTGACGATCGTGGCGCAGTGGCTCTCGTCGTTCGGCGTGGACGACGCCGCCATCGCGGCGGCGCGGCCCGAGGCGCTCGTGTGGGCGCTGGAGCGCGGCTCGCGCAGCGGCCGCGTGGCCTACCAGTTCGCGCGCGACTACGCAGGCCGGAGCGCAGCGTGAGCGAGCCTCGCAAGCACACGGAAGTCGCGGTCGGCGTGCTGATTCGCCTGTCCGACGACGCGCTGCTGCTCTCGAGCCGGCCCGAAGGCAAGGCCTACGCGGGCTTCTGGGAGTTTCCCGGCGGCAAGATCGAGACGGGCGAGACGGTCGAAGAGGCACTGCGGCGCGAGCTGCAGGAAGAACTCGGCATCACCATCGACGGCGCCGAGGTCTGGAAGGTCACGGAGCACGACTACCCGCATGCGTTGGTGCGCCTGCACTGGTGCAAGGTGACGGCCTGGAGCGGCGAATTCGAGATGCGCGAAGGCCAGCAGATGGCCTGGCAGCAACTGCCGCTGGACGTGACGCCGGTGCTTCCGGGCGCGTTTCCGGTGCTGCAGTGGCTGTCAGAGGAGCGCGGCCTGCCGTTCGTGCCGCCGCCGGTGATCGCGCCCGTTGTGGCGCCTGTCATTGCGCCGGCCAACTGACTGATTGATGCATCCCAAGTACCGTCCGGACATCGATGGGCTGCGCGCGATCGCGGTCGGGTCCGTGCTGGTGTATCACGCGTTCCCGACGGCGCTGATGGGCGGCTTCGTCGGGGTCGACATCTTCTTCGTGATCTCGGGCTTCCTGATCACGACCATCATTCTCCAGAGCCTCGCGGCGGGTGACTTCAGCTACCGCGACTTCTACGCGCGGCGCATCCGGCGGATTTTTCCGGCGCTGATCGTGGTGCTGCTGGCGACGCTGTGCGCCGGCTGGTACCTGCTGCTGTCCGACGAGTTCGCCGAGCTAGGCAAGCAGACCGTGGGCGGCACGGCGTTCGTCGCCAACCTGGTGTTCTGGGGCGAGTCGGGCTATTTCGACACGGCTGCTGAAACCAAGCCGCTGCTGCACCTGTGGTCGCTTGGCATCGAGGAGCAGTTCTACATTTTCTGGCCGCTGCTGCTGGGGCTCGCATGGCGCAAGGGTTGGCCGATCGTGCGCGTGGTGCTGGTGGTCGCGGTGGTTTCGTTCCTGGTGAACGTGACGACGGTGCATCCCTTGCCGGCGGCGTCGTTCTACTCGCCGGCCTCCCGTTTCTGGGAGCTGATGGTGGGCGGCATCCTGGCCTGCATGCGGCTGAAGCCGCCGGCACCGAGCGCCTGGCGCAGCCATGTGCAGTCGGTGCTGGGCGTCGGGCTGATCGTGCTCGGGCTGGTGATGATCCGCAGCAACAAGGCGTTCCCGGGCTGGTGGGCGCTGCTGCCCACGCTGGGCGCGGTGAGCTGCATTGCCGCAGGGCCGAACGGCGTGCTGAACAAGTACCTGCTGTCGAACCGGGTGATGGTGTGGCTCGGGCTCATCAGCTACCCGCTGTACCTGTGGCACTGGCCGCTGCTGGCGTTCGTGCGCATCGTGGAGGCCGACCCGCTGCATCCGTCGCCGGTCTACCGCGCCGGTGCGATGGTGGCCAGCGTGCTGCTCGCATGGGCCACGTACCGCTTCGTCGAGCGCTATGCGAGAAACCGCCCCGGCGCGGGCACGCTCAAGGCGCTGGGCGCGGGGATGGCGCTGCTGGCTGCCCTGGGCGCGGCGATCTTCTTCGGTGTGCCCGAACCCCGCAACAGCAGCGAGAGGCTGCAGGTCGTCGCCAACGCCACGCTGGACGCCGACTACTACGCGGGCTTCAAGCTCGACCAGATCGGTGAGCAGTTGGTCTACAAGGTCGGCGGCGGGCCGAAGCGCGTGCTGTTCGTGGGCGACAGCCACGTGCAGCAGTACGCGCCGCGCGTGATGGAGCTGGCCCGCACGCTGGCAATGCCGGACAAGTCGGCCTGGTTCGTGACCCAGGGCGCGTGCCCGGCGGTGCCGGGCGTCTATGCGGACAAGAACATCGGATGCGCCGAGCGCCGTGACGCCATGCTGGCCTATGCGATGGGGCCCGAGGTCGATTCGGTGGTCATCGGTGGCTGCTGGAACTGCTATTTTGTCGGTCGCGGCGCGCTGGAGTACTACTACCGCGGTGCGGACAACGTGGTCCACCCGTTCCAGGGCGGCGACGGCATCGACCGCTCGCTGGCCTCGCTGGAAGCCACGCTGCGCGAGCTGGCGCGCCACAAGAAGGTCTTTCTGCTGCTCGACAACCCCGGCGGTCCGGAGTTCACGCCGAAGCGCCTGATCGAAGGCAGCCGCCTGACGCACATGGAGGTTTCGGTCTCGACGCCGACGACGCCGTTGCCAGCCGACCAGAAGCAGCTCAATGACCGGCTGCGCGCGATTGCGGCTGCAAGCGGAGCCGAAGCCATCGACGCGATGGCGGTGCTGTGCAAGGACGACCAGTGCCTCCGCACGATGCCCGACGGTTCGCCCGCCTACAAGGACGCCGACCACCTGCGCCCGCGCTACACCCGGGAAGAGGCGAGCTACTTCGACCGTACGGTGCGCGCCATGCAGCAGCCGTCGCGCTGAGCGAGGCTTCGCGAACGATGCATCCCAAATACCGCCCGGACATCGACGGCCTGCGCGCCATTGCGGTGGGCTCGGTGCTGGCGTACCACGCCTTTCCGAGCCTGCTGCCGGGCGGCTTCATCGGGGTCGATATCTTCTTCGTGATCTCGGGCTTCCTGATCACGACGATTCTTCTGCAGAGCCTGGCCGCAGGCGATTTCAGCTATCGCGATTTCTACGCGCGGCGCATCCGGCGCATCTTTCCGGCGCTGGTGCTCGTGCTGCTCGCGACGCTGGCCTTCGGCTGGTATGTGCTGCTGCCGGGCGAGTTCTCGCAACTCGGCAAGCAGACCACGGGCGGGGCCGCCTTCTTCGCCAACCTCGTCTTCCTGGGCGAGGCCGGGTACTTCGACGCTACGGCCGAGACCAAGCCACTGCTGCACCTGTGGTCGCTGGGGATCGAGGAGCAGTTCTACATCTTCTGGCCATTGATGCTTGGGCTGGCCTGGCGCAAGCGCTGGCCCATCTTGCGCGTGACGCTGGCGGTGGCCGCGATCTCGTTCCTGGTCAATGTGCTGACGGTGCAGCCGCACCGCGCGGCGGCGTTCTATTCGCCGCTGTCGCGCGCCTGGGAGCTGATGGCGGGCGGATTGCTGGCGGCGATGCGGCTGCAGCAAGTTGCCAGCGGTTCGGCGCAGCCGCGTGCGTGGACAAAGCATTTGCAGTCCGTCGTGGGCGTGGGCCTGCTCGTGCTCGGCCTCTTCATGACGCGCAGCACGAAGGCGTTTCCGGGCTGGTGGGCGCTGCTGCCGGTGCTGGGTGCGGTGAGCTGCATCGCGGCCGGGCCGAACGGCGTGCTCAACCGGTATCTGCTGTCGAACCGTGTCATGGTGTGGATCGGGTTGATCAGCTACCCGCTCTACCTCTGGCACTGGCCGCTGCTTTCGTACGCGCGCATCGTGGTGGGCGGGGAGCCGTCGTTGCAGGTGCGCATCGCGCTGGTGGTGGCATCGGTCGTGCTGGCGTGGGCCACGTATCGTTTCCTGGAGCGCTTCGTCAAGCTCCATCTCTCGCAGGCGATGCTGCGCGGGCTGGCGGGCAGCGGCGCTGCGCTGGCGTTGGCCGGCGTGCTGGTTTTCCTGGGCACGCCGCTTCCGCGCAACGACAGCCAGGCCCTGCAGGCCGTGGCGGATGCAACGCGCGAAGACAACTACTACGACGGCTTCGAAGAGGCCGCGCTGGGCGGGCAGTTTGTCTACCGCACCGGCAGCGGCAAGCACAACGTGCTGCTGATCGGCGACAGCCACGTCGAGCAATACGCGCCGCGCGCGCTCGAACTGGTGCGCACGCAGCCCGGCAAGGCCCGCACGGTGTACTTCGCGACCAAGGGCTCGTGCCCGCCCGTGCCGGGCCTGTTCAGCGGCGCCGACACGGCGTGCGAAGAGCGGCGTACGGCAGTGCTCGACCTGGCGCTCAAGCCGGAGATCGATTCGGTCGTGCTTGGGGCGTGCTGGAGCTGCTACTTCACCGGCGCCGGGCCCACGGTGAACTACTTCGTCGACGACAAGAAGGTCGCGCACCCGTTTCTCGGTGGAGACGGTGTTGACCTGTCGCTGAAGTCGCTGGGCGAGACGCTGAAGCGCCTGTCGGCGCACAAGACGGTCTACCTGGTGCTCGGCAATCCGGTCGGCATGGATTTCGATCCGCTCAAGCAGATCCAGGGCAGCCGTCTGGGCGGCATGACGGCGGCCACCGGGCAGCTCAAGGCGCCGATACCGCAGGACCAGTCGCAGTTCAATGCGCGGCTGAAGCAGGTGGCCGAGGCCAATGGCGCAAAGGTCATCGAGCCGTTTGCCAGCCTGTGCGCCGATGGCCAGTGCATCCGCAGCATGCCGGACGACGGTTCGCCGGCCTACAAGGACATCGGGCACTTGCGGCCCCGGTATGCGCGCAGCTTCGCAACCTACATCGACCCGGCGCTGCTCGACGAGGACGCGGGCGGCAAGTAGCCAGCCTCGCGGCTGCTTTCTTACTGGATCTTGGGGTCGCCGAAAGGCTCGTCGTCAGGCGGCGCTTCGGCCGGCATGCGGAATTCTTCGCTGGCCCAGGCACCCAGGTCGACGCCCTTGCAGCGCGCGCTGCAGAAGGGCCTGTAGGCGTTGCTCGGCGCGTAGATGCTGTCGCCGCCGCACGTGGGGCAGCGGACGATCCGTTCGCCCTTGCTGTTCAACCGCGTCGTCATGCGCAGAGGGTCAGCTCGAAAGGCGCGTCGTCCGAGCTTTGGTGGAGGCGGTCGTCCGCGTCGTGGCGCATCAGGCGCACCGAGACCATGAGGCGGTTGCCGCTGATTTCAGGGATCAGGCCGAGCTTGGGGTCGATGCGCAGGCGCAGCAGCTGGAAGCTGCGGCCCTGCGGCAGGTTCTGCTGGAACTGGCCGTTGGTGGCGATCACCTTGTAGGGCACGTCGGCGTCGCGCAGCAGCTTGAGCAGCAGGTAGATCGACGAGGCCAGCGGCGAGAGGGTGTTCGACCAGCGTTCGAGATCGGCGCGGCGGCTGGCGGCGGGGCGGTGCTGCCAAGCGTAGTAGGCGGGCAGGTCGAACTCGCAGGTGCCGCCCGGAATGCCGGCGCGGCTGCGGATGCTCATGAGCCACTCGTTTTCCGTCAGCGCCTGGCCGGCCTTGCCGGCCACGCTGTTGAGGGTGGCGAAGTTGCCTTCGAGCTGGCCGACGACCTGGTCGAGCACGGCCTCGGCAATGGCCGGATTGCCCCGGTAGCTGTTGAAGACGTTCTTGTGCTTGTCCAGGTCGCGCAGCACGTCGGCCTTGAGGTCTGCGCGCGCGGCGACGTCCATGATCTCGAAGATCGTGACAAGGGCGTAGTGGTGGGACAGAGGCGATTCGGCGGGCACCAGTTCGCCGAGGCGACGAAACAGGTGCTCCAGCCGCAGGTACGTGCGGATGCGCTCGTTGAAGGGGTACTCGTAGAGGATCACGCGTATCGTTTTTTCACGTCGGGTTCGAGCTCATTGTGATTTGGCAACCGGGGTGGGCATCACCTGGCGCACAGCCTCCAGCATACGCTGCCCGAAAAGAATGTAACCCCGGGTCGAGACGTGGGTCTCGTTGGCGGGGAAAAGATCCTTCATCTTGAAGCGGTTCTCTTCTGCCAGTGCGAACAGGTCTGGCCCGATATTTTGCGGGTTGAATTCGGCCCGGAACGCATCGGCATGGTTTTGTTGCAAATACACGGTGCTCTTGTTGGGGACCACCATCCACACCACCTTGTAAGGCGCAGCGGTGCTTTCGAAGCGCTTCATGAACTGCGCGGACTCGGCCGTCAGCGCTGCGTTGACGCGGTCTTCGGCGGTCATGAGCAGCTTGTCGCAGGCGCGGTGGCTGAACTGCTTGCAGCCGTCGGGCACCACGCGCGCGTCGATCAGCGGGCCCCAGCGATCGGGCGTGTTGGTCCAGCTGTCGGAGGCCATGATGGCCTTGGTGTTTTGGTATGTGAACCAGCCACTGAGCAACTGGGCATCCCAGTTGAGCTGGAAGCCGGGGGCGGGCTTGGCCGGGTTCTCGAAGGGCGGCGGCGTGGGCTTGAAGGCGTGCTTCATCGTCTTGCAGCTCTCGGACTTCTCGATGCGGTCCTGCAGCAGGCGCTCGATGCTCTCGACGATGACCACCTTGCCCTTGAAGCCGGATTTTTCGAGCCAACCCGAGAAGTCGTCGCACAGGGTGCCGCCGAGGTTGTCCCAGTGCGTCGTGGTGACCTTGTAGCCGGCGCCCACGAGCGCCGATTGCCAGGCGTAGCGCACGGAGAAACTGTCGCCGATCACCAGGATGTCGGATTCCTGGATCGGCCATGTCTTGATGTCCGCGTCGGGAATAGGTGGTGGCGGCACGTGCCAGCCGAACTCGCGTTCCGAGATGCGCCCGATGCGGGTCAGGTCGCCGTAGGGAATGGGGGTGAAGAGGCTGGCGACCAGCAGCGCGCAGCACACCAGATAGCCCGCGACAAAGATGCGTAGCCAGGTCCTGGCCGATTTCGTGTCTTCCATGTCAGAACTGGAAATAGAGGAACGGGCTGTAGTTGCCGAACTTCGACACGCACAGGCCAAAAAGATAGATGCAGCCCAGGCCCGTGACCCAGGTGGCCAGTCGCTGGAGGCGGGGGCGGCCGGCCAGCCCCGCGACGTTCGGGATCCAGCGATCGAGCGTGATGGTGGGCGGCAGCGCCAGACAGATCACCAGGCCGACGAGGATGGTCTGGAAGAACTCGGGCTTGCGGAACGGCACGCGGAACTCGCTGAAGGCCGACACGGGCGCGCCGTGCAGGCCCAGCATGCCCTTGTAGATCTCGACGGCGGCCGTCATGCTGTCGGCCCGGAACACCACCCAGGCGATCATCACGCACAGGAAGGTGATGAACCAGCCGGCCGCGCGGCCGTACCACGTGGTCTTGGTGTTGCCGCGGCGCACCTTGGCGTTCCAGAAGTGGTTGACCATCAGGTAGGCGCCATGCAGCGCGCCCCAGATGACGAAGGTCCAGGCGGCGCCGTGCCACAGGCCGCCCAGCAGCATCGTCAGGAAAAGGTTGATGTAGCGCCGGGCCGGCCCCTTGCGGTTGCCGCCGAGCGGCACGTAGAGGTAGTCGCGCAGGAAGGTCGACAGCGAGATGTGCCAGCGGCGCCAGAACTCGATCATGTTGGTCGACTTGTAAGGCGACCTGAAATTGAGCGGCAACTGCACGCCCACGCACAGCGACAGGCCGACCGCCATGTCCGAGTAGCCCGAGAAGTCGAAGTAGATCTGCAGCGTGTAGGCCAGCACCCCGAACCAGGCCGTGTACAGCGAGGGCAGCACGCCTTCGTGCACGCCCTTGAACATCATGTCGGCGTATTGCCCTAGCGGGTCGGCGATCAGCATCTTCTTGGCCAGGCCGAATACGAAGATGCCCAGTCCGAGCGCCATGTTGTTGGCGTTGAACCGGTAGGTGGCCGGGTTGTTGAATTGCGGCATCATCTGCGCGTGATGCAGCACCGGGCCCGCGATCAGGTGCGGGAAGTAGGTGACGAACAGCGCGTAGTGCACGAAGCTGCGCTCCCGCACCTTGCCCTGCCAGCAGTCGACCAGGAAGGCGATCTGCGTGAAGGTGTAGAACGAGATGCCGATCGGCAGCACGATGTGCACCAGATCGATCTGCGCGAAGCCCGCGGCGGCCAGGCCGGCATCGATGTTTTCCAGGAAGAAGTTGGCGTACTTGAATACGGCCAGCACCCCGAGGTTGACCACCAGCGCGATGATCAGCAGGGCCTTGCGGTGCTTGTCTTCCCGGCCGGGCGAGGGCGTAAGCCGAAGTCCGAACCAGTAGTTGATGCAGATCGACCCCAGCAGCAAGGGCAGTGCCTTGACGCTCCACCATCCGTAGAAGAAGAGCGAAGCCAGTGCCAGGAAACCCGCCGCCGACCGGGGGCTGCGCGCACCGATCAGGAAGAAGCCGATCAGGACCAGCGGGAAGAAAACGAAGATGAAAGGGTACGAATTGAAAAGCATCGTGAGGGGCGCTGAGGCGTGCGCCGTTTGACGTGATCGTCGTGTAGCCGTCGCGGCGTCAACCCTAAATTATCGCGTGCCCGGCCGAACCCACCGTTCCCAGAGACCCCGTACCTGCTGAGCGAGTTCCTCCAGCGTCAAAGACTCGTTGAAAACGACCGCGTCGGCGGCGGCCCGGCGCGCCCGGCGCGTGGCCTGCTGGGCGATCACTGCCTTGACCGCTTCCGGCGTCCAGCCCGAGCGTGCGACGACGCGCTTGAGCTGCGTCTCCTCGGTGGCGTCGACCACCAGCACCCGGTCGACAGTGGCGCGCCAGCGGCCGGATTCGACGAGCAGGGGAACATCGAACACGACGACCGCATCCTCGCCCGCTGCTGCGGCCTGGCGCTGGGTTTCGGCGCCGATCAAGGGGTGGAGGATGGATTCGAGGCGAGCCTTGGCACCCGCATCCGCGAACACGATCTGTCGCATGGCGGCCCTGTCCAGGCCGCCATCCGGGGCGATGACCCCGGGGCCGAAGGCTGCCTCGAGGGCCGGCACGGCGATGCCGCCAGGGAGCGCGATGGCGCGCGCGATGGCGTCGGTGTCCACCAGTACCGCCCCTTGGGCCATCAGCAGCCCGGCGACGGTGCTCTTGCCGCTGCCGATGCCGCCCGTCAGGCCGATGCGCCGCACCATGCGGTGTGTCAATGGATCAGTGCGCCAAGGGGGAAGGCGAACGGAATCCATTGCCTCACGACTTCCGGGCCCGCCACCAGGCAGACGAGGCCCGCCCCGGCCAGGAAGGGACCGAAAGCGATGGGAATGTCCTTGTGCGCCAGTTTGCCGGCGACGCGCAGCGTCACGCCGATCACCGCGCCCACCAGCGAAGAGACGAGGATGATCGCGATGAGATAGTCGGCGCCGAGCCAGGCGCCCAGCGCGGCAAGCAGTTTGAAGTCTCCATAGCCCATGCCTTCCTTGCCCGTAACCAGGCGAAAGCCATGGTACACAAGCCAGAGGCTCAGGTAGCCGAACACCGCGCCCCAGACCGCCGAGCTCAGCGGCACGCCGGTCCAGCCCATGGCCGCGCCGATCAGGCCGAGCCAAAGCAGGGGGTAGTTGAGCGAGTCGGGCAGGAACTGGGTGTCGAAATCGATCAGGAACTGGCAGATCAGCAAGGCGCCGAATGCGGCCCAGAGCACCCCGGCCGGCGTGATGCCAAAACGCCAGGCGCAGAGGGCGAACAGGGCGCCCGTGACCAGCTCGACCAAGGGGTAGCGCAGGCTGATCGAGGTCTTGCACGACGAACAGCGCCCGCGCAGGGCGGCGTAGCTCAGCACGGGGATGTTCTCGTACCAGCGGATCTTGTGCCCGCACGTTCCGCAGCGCGACGCGGGACGGGTCAGGTCGAAAGGAGGCTGCGCTTCGATGACTGCAGCCGCCTTGTCAGCAGCTGCTTCCAGCCCCGCGGGGGGCGCGACCTTCGGGCCGAAGGCCAGCGACCACAGCGAGGGTGCATCCTTCGAGGACATGAGATTGGCGACGGCGTCGGCGAGCCAGTCGCGGTACATCATCACCGGTGTGCGGTAGATGACGACATTCATGAAGCTGCCGATCAATAGCCCCAGCACACCGGCGAAAACGGTGTCGAACTCCCGCGAAACGAGCATCAAACGACCTGGCCGAGCTTGAAGATAGGCAGGTACATCGACACCACGATGCCGCCGATGATGGTGCCGAGGAACACGATGATGATGGGTTCCATCAGGCTGGCGAGGCCTGCGACCATGTCGTCCACTTCGGATTCGTAGAAGTCGGCGGCCTTGCCCAGCATGTGGTCGATGGAGCCGGATTCTTCGCCAATGGCGGTCATCTGGATCACCATGGAAGGGAACAGGTTGGCGTTGGTCATGGCCGTGGTGAGGCTGGTGCCTGTGGAGACCTCCTGCTGGATCTTCGTCGTGGCGTCGCCGTAGACGGTGTTGCCCGAGGCGCCACCCACCGAATCGAGGGCTTCGACCAGTGGCACGCCGGCGGCGAACATGGTTGCAAGGGTGCGGGTCCAGCGGGCTACGCAGGATTTTTCGATCAGGACGCCGAAAATTGGTACCTTCAGCAGTGCCCGGTCCATGACCCTTTGAAAGCGCTCGTTGCGCCTCCAGGCCTGCATGAAGAAGTAGAGTCCGCCGCCAATGCCGCCGAAGATCAGCCACCAGTAGGACACAAAGAATTCGCTGATGCTGATCACGATCAGCGTCGGCGCGGGCAGGTCAGCGCCGAACGACGTGAACACTTCCTTGAACGCCGGAATGACGAAGATCATGATGATGGCGATGACCACGAAGGCCACCACGATCACCGAGATCGGGTACATCAATGCCGACTTGATCTTGGACTTGATCGCCTCGGTCTTTTCCATGTAGGTGGCCAGCCGGTCCAGCAGTTCTTCGAGAATACCGGCCGCTTCGCCGGCCTCCACCAGGTTGCAGTACAGGTTGTCGAAGTACTTCGGGAACTTGCGGAAGGCAGCCGACAGCGAGGTGCCGGTTTCCACGTCGCTGCGGATGTCGTTGAGCAGCTTGGCCACGCTTGCGTTCGCGTTGCCGCGCCCGACGATGTCGAAGGACTGCATCAAGGGCACGCCGGCCTTCATCATGGTCGCCAGCTGGCGCGTGAAGATGGCGATGTCCTTGGGCTTGATCGCCTTGCCGGAGCGCATGCGGCGCTTCTTGATCTTGGACGCGAGCACGCCCTGGCGACGCAGTGCGGCCTGCACCTGGTTTTCGCCGGCGGCACGAAGCTCACCGCGCACCATCTTGCCGTTGCGATCTTTGCCTTCCCATTCGAAGACAAACTCCTTGAGCCCATCACGTGAGCGGGTGGATGCCACTGTTGCCATTCGATCTCCGGTTTTCAGTGTGTTCGTTATTCGTTGGTGCAGGCCACGACTTCTTCCAGAGAAGTGAGACCTTGCATCACTTTGCGCAGACCCGACTGACGCAGCGAGCGTACGCCCTCCGCCTCGGACTGCTGTGCGATGTCGAGCGCGCTGCCGTCCCGCAGGATGATTTCCTGGATGGCCTCGGTGATCGGCATCACCTGGTAGATGCCCACGCGGCCCTTGTAGCCGCCGCTGCAAGCGGAGCAGCCGACGGGGCGGTAGGGCTTCCATGTGCCGTCCAGATCTTCCGCCCTGAACCCTGCGTCGAGTAGCGCTTCGCGCGGGACGTCGGCCGGCACGCGGCAGACGGTACACAGCCGCCGCGCGAGGCGCTGTGCCGTGATCAGGATCACGCTGGATGCGATGTTGAACGGCGCGATACCCATGTTGCGCATCCGCGTGAGCGTGGTCGGCGCGTCGTTGGTGTGCAGCGTGGAGAGCACCAGGTGGCCCGTTTGCGCGGCCTTGATCGAGATATCGGCGGTTTCGAGGTCGCGGATTTCGCCGACCATGATGATGTCGGGATCCTGGCGCAGGAAGGCGCGCAGCGCGGTCGCGAAGGTCAGGCCGGCCCGTTCGTTGACGTTGACCTGGTTGACGCCGGGCAGGTTGATTTCCGACGGATCTTCCGCCGTGGCGATGTTGACGCCCGGCTGGTTCAGCAGGTTCAGGCAGGTGTAGAGCGACACTGTCTTGCCGGAGCCAGTCGGGCCGGTGACGAGCACCATCCCGTACGGGCGGCCGATGGCATGCAGGAGCCGCGCTTTTTCATCCGCGTCGTAGCCCAGGGCATCGATACCCAGGCGCGCGCTGCTCGGGTCGAGAATACGAACGACGATCTTCTCGCCGAACAGCGTGGGCAGTGTGCTCACGCGAAAGTCGATCACGCGGTCGGGCCCGATCTTGAGCTTCATTCGGCCGTCCTGCGGCACGCGTTTCTCGGAGATGTCGAGCCGGGAAATGACCTTGATGCGCGAGGCCAGCTTGTCCTTGATGACGGTGGGCGGGCTGGCGATCTCGCGCAGTTCGCCGTCGACCCGGAAACGCACGCGGTAGTGATGCTCGTAGGGCTCGAAGTGAATGTCCGAGGCCCGCATGCCGACGGCGTCGAGCAGCATCTTGTGAAGGAAGCGCACGACCGGTGCGTCTTCGACTTCCGCGATCGCCTGCTCGTTGCTGTCGCCCGAGGTGTCGGCCGAGACATCGTCGAACTCGAACTCGCTGCCGACGATGTTGTTGATGCTCTCCGCCGCGGTCACTGCGGCGGCTTCGATCATTCGCGACAGCTTGTCGTATTCCGCGATGACCCAGTCGACACCCATCTGGGAGGCGAACTTGATCTTCTCTGCCGCCTGTTGGTCCGAGGGATCGGCTGTTGCAACAATCAGACGGTTGTTGCGTTTGCTCAGGACAACGATGCGGTACGCGTGGCACAGCTTCGCGTCGAGCAGATCCTTCGGCAGGCGCTGGGGATCGATGGCGTCGAGATCGAGCAGCGGCGCGCCGAAGGCGGTGGAAAGGGTGTGGGCGAGATCGGCGGCCGAGACGGCGCCAGAGCCGGTCAGCTCCGCGATGAAGCTGGTGCGGCCACTCAGGGACTTCTGGTAGATGTCTTCGGCGGCCCTGGCAGGAAGCTTGCCGGCCGACACCAGGGCGCGCGCGAGCCCGGGGAGGGCAATCTGCGAGGGTTCTTTAACTGGAAGTTCGGCAGCGGCCATTCAACGAATGAAAAAGATGTGAAAAAGTGCTTCACGATCATCGCTGAACAGCCCAGTGCTGTAAATCGCTACACAGCAACAGGCATGGCCATTTATTTATGCCAGCCAAAGGCTGGTCGGGGTGAGAGGATTCGAACCTCCGGCCTCTACGTCCCGAACGTAGCGCTCTACCAGGCTAAGCTACACCCCGATGGTTGCAAGAAAAAAGAAATCGTCCTAGATGCCAACTCAGGAGAGGTGTTCAGGCACGTCGCTCAAGCAACTGAGCCGCCAATTGTAGCAAACCTGAAGCGTGCGAATTGGATGGGAAGCCGCTCAGCGCATGAATTGCGCGCTGTGCTTCGGCGGCAGCCGCCGCGCGGGAGGCGTCCAGGGCTCCAGTTTCGCGAACGATCTCGACGACCTTGCCCAACTGGGCGGTGTCGCCCGCCTCGATGGCGGCGCGCACCAGGTCGCTCTGAGCCGAGGTGCCTCGCTGCATTGCGAAGATGAGCGGGAGCGTGGTTTTGCCTTCGCGTAGGTCGTCGCCGACGTTCTTTCCTGTCTCGTTGGCGTCGCCCGCGTAGTCCAGCACGTCGTCGATCACCTGGAAGGCGGTGCCGAGTGCCTGTCCGTAGGTGGCGCAGGCCTCTTCCACATCAGGTGTGGCGCCTGCCAGCACGGCCGCGAGGCGGGTGCTGGCCTCGAAGAGCTTCGCGGTCTTCGAGCGGATCACGCGCAGATATGCCGCCTCGTCCAGCGATGCGTCGTGCATGTTCATCAGCTGGAGTACCTCGCCTTCGGCGATCACGTTGGTGGCTTCGGCCAGGATCTGCATGACGCGCATGTTGCTGGCATCCAACATCATCTGGAATGCGCGCGAGTAGAGAAAGTCGCCGACCAGCACGCTGGCCGGGTTGCCGAACGATTCGTTGGCGGTCGCTCGCCCGCGCCGCAGGGTCGATTCGTCGACCACGTCGTCATGCAGCAGGGTGGCCGTATGAATGAATTCCACAACGGCGGCCAGATTGAAGCGCTGTTCGCCGGTGTAACCCAGCGCGCCCGACATCAGCAGCAGGAGCGCCGGCCGCAGGCGTTTGCCGCCAGCGGAAATGATGTACCTGGAAACCTGGCTGACCAGCGGCACGCCCGTGTCGAGGCGGCGGGCGATCACACGGTCGACTTCGACCATGTCGCCGGCAATCAGGTCCAGCACGGTGGCGGTGGGGGAGGTGTCGGCGGCGGGAACTGGCAAAGCGGAGGCGCGGAGCGCTGCTGAGGATGATGGCGACCCAAGCTGGGGAAGGGCCGGAAGGCGCAAATTATAGGGAGCCGCGGCGGTTTGCCGGGATTGCGCTGGGCTGAAAGTGGTTAGCAGGCACAAACCGCGCTATAATCTTGGGCTCTGCGGAATTCGCTGCGGAGACTCATTTCTAAGAGGTTTACATGTACGCGGTCATAAAAACCGGTGGCAAGCAGTATCGCGTTGCTTCCGGCGAGAAAATTAAAGTAGAACAGATTGCTGCGGACGTAGGCCAGGAAATCGTGATCGACCAGGTTCTGGCTGTCGGAAACGGCGCTGAAATCAAGGTTGGCACGCCCCTGGTGTCCGGCGCAACGGTGACAGTCACGGTACTGTCGCACGGCAAGCACGACAAGGTCCACATCTTCAAGATGCGCCGTCGCAAGCACTATCAGAAACGTCAAGGCCATCGCCAGCAGTTCACCGAACTGCAAATCGGCGCGATCGCCGGCTAAGGAGCAGATTCCATGGCACAGAAAAAAGGCGGCGGCTCAACGCGAAACGGGCGCGACTCCAAGCCCAAGATGCTCGGCGTGAAGGCTTTCGGCGGCGAACTGATCAGCGCAGGCTCGATCATCGTGCGCCAGCGCGGCACCCAGTTCCACCCCGGCGTGAACGTCGGCGTGGGCAAGGACCACACGCTGTTTGCCCTGGTCGACGGCCACGTGTCGTTCGGTACCAAGGGTGCACTCAACAAGCACACGGTCAACGTGACCCCCGCGGCGTAAGCCTCGAGTCACTTCGACCTGCCCGAGGCCCCGCATTGCCGGGGCTTCTTCATTTGTAAACTGGACATCCCATGAAGTTCGTCGACGAAGCCTTCATCGACATCGCCGCCGGCGATGGCGGCAACGGCTGCGTGTCGTTCCGTCATGAGAAGTACAAGGAATTCGGCGGCCCCAACGGCGGCGACGGCGGCCGCGGCGGCCACGTGTTCGCAGTGGCCGATTCGAACCTCAACACGCTGGTCGATTTCCGCTACTCGCGCCGCCACGAAGCCAAGCGCGGCGAGCACGGCATGGGCTCCGACATGTTCGGTGCCGCGGGCGACGACATCACGCTCAAGATGCCGGTCGGCACGATCATCTCCGATGTCGAAACCGGCGAGGTGCTGTTCGAGCTGTTGAAAGAGGGCGAAGTCATCACCATCGCCAAGGGCGGCGACGGTGGCTTCGGCAACATGCGCTTCAAGAGCGCCATCAACCGCGCGCCGCGTCAGAAGACGCCCGGCTGGCCTGGAGAAAAGCGCAGCGTCAAGCTGGAGCTGAAGGTGCTGGCAGACGTCGGCCTGCTCGGCATGCCGAATGCCGGCAAGTCGACGCTGATCAGTGCCATTTCCAATGCCCGCCCACGCATTGCCGACTACCCCTTCACCACGCTGCACCCGAACCTCGGTGTTGTGCGCGTCGGCCCGGAGCAGAGCTTCGTGGTGGCCGACCTTCCCGGCCTGATCGAAGGCGCATCCGAAGGTGCGGGCCTCGGCCATCTCTTCCTGCGCCACCTGCAACGCACGCGCCTGCTGCTGCATGTGATCGACATGGCGCCGTTCGACGACAACATCGACCCTGTCGCCCAGGCCAAGGCCATCGTCGGCGAGCTCAAGAAGTACGACGCTGCGCTCTACGAAAAGCCGCGCTGGCTCGTGCTCAACAAGCTCGACATGGTGCCGACCGAAGAACGCGCGGCGCGCGTCAAGGACGTCGTGAAGCGCCTGCGCTTCAAGGGGCCTGTGTTCGAAATCTCGGCGCTCACCCGCGAAGGCTGCGAACACCTGGTGCAGGCCATTTATCAGCAGGTCAAGGCACAGCAGGTGGCCGAGCACGCGCCGGTCGTCGTCGATCCGCGCTTCACGCCGTTGCCTTCCGAGGGCGCCTGAGCGGCGTTGCCGCATCGCCCCGCGGCCCTGCCAACAGATAGATAGATAGACAGCAATCCACGCAGCATTCAAGACCGTTACAACCCGAAAATGACCTCGAACTCCGGATCCACTGCCTTGCGGGATGCCCGCCGTATCGTCGTCAAGGTGGGTTCCAGCCTCGTGACCAACGAGGGGCGCGGTCTCGACGAGGCTGCCATCGGCGAGTGGTGCCGGCAACTGGCTGCACTGGTGCGCGAAGGGCGCGAGGTCGTGATGGTGTCGAGCGGGGCCATTGCCGAAGGCATGAAGCGCCTCGGCTGGCGCACCCGGCCGCACGAAATCAACGAGCTTCAGGCCGCTGCGGCCGTCGGACAGATGGGCCTGGCCCAGATGTACGAAACCAAGCTGCGCGAAAACGAAATCGGCAGCGCGCAGGTGCTGCTGACCCATGCCGACCTGGCCGATCGCGAGCGCTACCTCAATGCCCGTTCGACCCTGGTCACGCTGCTCAAGCTGGGTGTGGTGCCGGTCATCAACGAGAACGACACGGTCGTCAACGACGAGATCAAGTTCGGCGACAACGACACGCTCGGCGCACTCGTGGCCAACCTGGTAGAGGCCGATGCGCTGGTCATCCTCACAGATCAGAAGGGCCTGTACACGGCCGATCCGCGCAAGGACCCGGAAGCCAAGTTCGTGCACGAAGCCGCCGCGGGCGATCCGGCGCTCGAAGCGATGGCGGGTGGCGCAGGCTCCAGCATCGGCCGTGGCGGGATGATCACCAAAATCCTCGCGGCCAAGCGCGCCGCCGGCTCTGGCGCTTCCACGGTCATCGCCTGGGGCCGAGAGGCCGATGCCCTGCTGCGCCTGGCGCGGGGCGAGTCCATCGGCACGCTGCTGGTGGCGCAGACCGCCAAGCACCAGGCCCGCAAGCGCTGGATGGCCGACCACCTGCAACTGCGCGGCGCCGTCGTCGTCGATGCGGGTGCGGCAGCCAAGGTACGGGCCGAGGGCAAGAGCCTGCTGCCGATCGGCATGACCAGCGTTTCAGGCGAGTTTTCGCGCGGCGACGTGATCGCGGTGCGCGATGTCGACGGTGTCGAGCTGGCCCGGGGCCTTGCCAACTATTCGAGCGTGGAGGCGCGCCTGCTGTGCCGCAAGCCCTCGAGCGAGTTCGAGCGCCTGTTGGGCTATGTTGCGGAGCCCGAGATGGTCCACCGCGACAACATGGTGCTGATGCCCAGCTGATGATCCAAACAACAACGGGGCGCAAGGCCCCGTTGTTGTCTGGATTGACTACTGCACTTCCCGCACCGGGTTGCGTATGTTCTGCACCATTTCCCCGATCGAGGCGCGCGGCGCATTGCCGCGGCACAGGGCCTGGGTCGACAGCGCCCGGGTGTAGCTGGAGTTCAGGTCGTTCAGGCGTTTCCACTCCGGCTTTGCGACGTCTTGCCAGGCGCCGTTGTTGTAGCGCGCATAGCTCTTCATTTCCGCAGTGGAGCAGCGCACGCCCTCGTAGAAGGCGTTGACGGCGCTGCCAGTGCGGTTGCGCGCCACCACCACGTAGCGCACGATCCCGTCGCCAGTGATCGTGATCGTGTTCGGGTCGACGCCGAACTTCAGGCTCATGTAGGGCGGCATCTCGATCGGCAGCAGACGGCTTTCGCTGAAGGCCGGCGGCGGCGGCGTTGCCGTTTCTTCCCATTCCCTGTCCGTTTCGGACCGCTTCGGCGGCGGCGGGCTGCCGGCCTGCGCCCAATCGGGGTTGTCGGTGTCGTGCTGGCCCGAGGCGCAGCCCGCGAGGACGCCGAAGCAGATCAGAAGAAGGGCGCGTTCAGCGTTGCGTCGGAAGGAACGGCGCTTTGTTGTTGTGGACAGGAGGTTCATCGCTCGCAGAAGGAATGTCGGGATGCGGATCGAAACTGCCGCCGGGCGGCAGGTCCAGTCCGGGAGGCGCCCCGGCGTCTGGCGAATGGCGCTCGAATTCTCGGGCGCGCACGTTGCTGCGCAGGAAGCGGTTGCGGAAATCCTGCCTTGGCAGGTAGCGAGCAAGCTCGGTGAGCGCCATCTCGTAGACGCCGCGCTTGAACTCGACGACCACGTCGAGCGGCACCCAGTAGTCGTGCCAGCGCCAAGCATCGAACTCGGGATGGTCGGTGGCACGCAGGTTGAGATCCCAGTCGTGGCCGACGAGTTGCAGCAAATACCAGATTTGTTTCTGGCCCTTGTAGTGGCCCCGTGCGTCACGGCGGATGAACCGATCCGGCACCTCGTAGCGCAACCAGTCGCGGGTACGGGCCACGATGCGCACGTGCTCCGGATGGAGCCCCACTTCCTCGTGCAGTTCCCGGAACATGGCTTGCTCGGGACTTTCGCCGCGGTCGATGCCGCCTTGCGGAAACTGCCAGGAATGCGTGCGTATGCGTTTGCCCCAGAAAACCTGGTTTCTCTGGTTGAGCAGGATGATGCCGACGTTGGGCCTGAAGCCGTCCCGGTCGAGCATAATCAAACCCCAATTTTTGAACTGAGTCGATTATGCATGCCGGGTTGCCCTCGGCAAGCTGCCGATGCCAGGCTCTCAGGGTCTCTCCGGGGGAGCAGTCCCCCACTTCCCATTTTCGAATCCAGCGAATCCATCACACCGATCCCGATGAAAGCTTCCCGATTTTTTGTCTCCACCCTCAAGGAAGCGCCCGCTGACGCAGAGGTCGCGAGCCACCGGCTCATGATGCGGGCCGGCATGATCAAGAAGCTCGGCACGGGCATCTACACCTACATGCCCATGGGGCTGCGCGTGATCCGCAAGGTCGAAGCCATCGTGCGCGAAGAGATGAACCGCGCCGGCGCCGTCGAGATGACGATGCCCGTGGTGCAGCCGGCCGAGTTCTGGCAGGAGACCGGCCGCTTCGAGAAGATGGGCCCCGAGTTGCTGCGCATCAAGGACCGGCACGACCGCGACTACGTGATCCAGCCGACCAGCGAAGAGGTCGTGACCGACATCGCGCGCCAGGAAATCCGTAGCTACAAGCAGCTGCCGAAGAATTTCTACCAGATCCAGACCAAGTTCCGCGACGAGCGCCGTCCGCGCTTCGGCCTGATGCGTGGGCGCGAATTCATCATGAAGGACGCCTACAGCTTCGACCGCGACCTCGACGCGGCCAAGGCCAGCTACCAGACCATGGCGCAGGCCTACCGCAACATCTTCGACCGATTCGGCCTGCGCTACCGCGCCGTGGCGGCCGACAGCGGCGCCATCGGCGGCGACCTGAGCGAAGAATTCCAGGTGATCGCCGCGACCGGCGAAGACGCCATCGTCTACTGCCCCGACAGCGAATACGCCGCCAACATGGAAAAGGCCGAGGCGCTGGCCCCGGCCGGCCCGCGCCCCGCGGCAGCCAAGCCGCTCCAGAAAACGCCGACCCCCGGCAAGAGCACCTGCGCCGACGTGGCCGAACTGCTCGGCGTGCCGCTCTCGACCACCATCAAGTCGCTGGTGCTTGCCACCGATATCGTCGATGAGGCCGGCAATCCGAA
This sequence comes from Variovorax multivorans, assembly GCF_051216835.1. NCBI lineage: Bacteria > Pseudomonadati > Pseudomonadota > Betaproteobacteria > Burkholderiales > Comamonadaceae > Variovorax > Variovorax multivorans. The sequence continues at coordinate 136,725 of NZ_JBPJZL010000003.1, read as the reverse complement.
GGGCTCGCAGGTCTGGCTGCTGCTGCTGCGCGGCGACCACGACATGAACGAGATCAAGGTCAGCAAGCTGCCCGGCCTGAACCAGGGCTTCCGCTTCGCAACCCTCGCTGAGATCGAGGACCACTTCGGCTGCAAGCCCGGCTACCTGGGCCCGCTGAACCTCAAGAAGCCCGTCAAGCTCGTGGCTGACCGCGAAGCTGCCGTCATGGCCGACTGGATCACCGGCGCCAACGAAGTCGACTTCCACATGACCGGCGTCAACTGGGGTCGCGACCTGCCCGAGCCCGACCTGATCGCCGACATCCGCAACGTGGTCGCGGGCGACGCTTCGCCCGACGGCAAGGGCGTGCTGGCCATCGAGCGCGGCATCGAAGTCGGCCACGTGTTCGTGCTGGGCACCAAGTACAGCAAGGACATGAACGCCACCTACCTCGACGAAGGCGGCAAGCCGCAATTCCTCGAAATGGGTTGCTACGGCATCGGCATCACCCGCCTGCCGGCCGCCGCCATCGAACAGAACCACGACGAGCGCGGCATCATCTGGCCCGACGCGCTGGCCCCGTTCACGGTGGTGGTCTGCCCGATCGGCATGGACCGCAGCCCCGAGGTCAAGGTGGCGGCCGAAGCGCTCTACGAAGAGCTGCTTGCCAAGGGCGTCGACGTGCTGCTCGACGACCGCGGCGAGCGCCCCGGCGCGATGTTCGCCGACTGGGAGCTGATCGGCGTGCCGCACCGCGTGGTCATCTCGGATCGCGGTCTCAAGGAAGGTCAGCTCGAATACCAGGGCCGGCGCGACACCGCGGCCACCAAGGTGCCTGCAGCCGGCATCGCCGACTTCATCACCGGCAAGCTCGCGAAATGAGCCTCGAGGGCGGCCTCTCGCGACGCCAGTGCCTGGGCGGCGCCGTGACGGCGGGGGCCCTCGCAATGCTGTCGCTGCCGCAGACCGCCCTGGCCGGTGCGCAGATCGAAGAGCCGCTGATCGACTCGGTGCGCACCGCACTGAGCTCCGCCATCCACAACAAGGCGCCGCCGGTGCCCCAGTTTGCGAACACCGAAGCCCGCCTGGCCTACCTGCGCTGGCTCGGCGAGATGAGCGAACGCCTCAAGAAGAAGATCGCCGACGCGCCCTCGCGCATCGAGTTTTTGCAGACCGCCTGGTACGAAGCCAAGCGCTCGGGGCTCGAGGTGAGCCTGGTGCTCGGGCTGGTGCAGGTCGAGAGCAATTTCCGCAAGTTCGCGGTGTCGAGTGCCGGCGCGCGCGGCTACATGCAGGTCATGCCGTTCTGGACGCGCGTGATCGGCGACAGCGATTCGGCCAAGCTCTTCCACATGCAGACCAACCTGCGCTTCGGCTGCGTGATCTTGCGCCACTACCTCGACCGCGAGAACGGCGACCTGTACATGACGCTGGGTCGCTACAACGGCAGCCGCGGCAAGTCGCCTTACCCGAACGCGGTGTTCGCCAACCAGCGGCTCTGGGTGTTCAACGACAAGGAGCGCGAGAAGGAAAAGGACAAGGACAAGGACCGGTCGGCGGCCTGAGCCCGCCAGCCAGTCCGCTCCAGTCCGGTCAGCTCGCCGGCGCCTTGGCGGTGCCCGAACCCTTCGTGACCATCACCTGGTCGATGCGGTAGCTGTCCACGTCCATCACCTCGAAGGTGTAGCCGCCCCAGGTCACGTTGTCGGTGCGCTTGGGCACCCGGCGCAGCATCACCATCAGGAAGCCCGCGAGCGTTTCGTACTCCTCGGCATGCGGCAGTTCGTCGATGTGCAGCGCGCGTTGCACGTCTTGAATGGGCGTGATGCCGTCGATGAGCCACGAGTTTTCGTCGCGCTGCACGATCTGCTCTTCGTCGGGCATCGACACCAGGTCGCCCATCACCGTGCTCATCACGTCGTTGAGCGTGATCACCCCCACCACCAGGCTGTATTCGTTGACGATGATCGCGAAGTCTTCATGCGCCTGCTGGAATTGCTCGAGCACTTCAGTGAGCGAGAGCCGGTCGGGAATGACCAGCGCCTTGTGCAGCGGCAGGCCCTGGTCGAAGGCCAGTGGCTGGCCGCTGAGCACGCGCTGGAACATGTCCTTGGCGTCCACATAGCCCAGCACGTGGTCGATGTCGCCGTCGCACACCGGGTACGCCGAGAAGGGCTCGGCCACGATGCGCGCGCGCAGCACCGACTCGGGGTCGTCGTGCAGGAACCAGGCGATGCTGTCGCGCGCGGTCATCACGCTGCTCACCAGGCGTGTTTCCAGCTCGAACACGTTGGCGATCACCTGCTGCTCGCGCACCGCGAGCACGCCGGCCCGCGCGCCGGCCTCGGTCATCGCGAGGATGTCGGCCGAGGTGATCTTGTCGTCGCGCACCATCGGCATGCCGAGCAGCTTGAACAGCAGGTCGGTGCAGCGCGTGAAGAACCACACCAGCGGCTTGAAGGTGGTGATCAGCAACTGCATGGGCCCGACCATGCGCACCGCCAGTTGCTCGGGGTTGCTCATGCCCAGCCGTTTGGGAAACAGGTCGGCGAACACCAGGAACACCGCGATGATGATGATGAACGAGCAGAGGAAGGCCGCGCTGGCCGAAGCCTCGACGCTCAGCCACTTCTCGAAGAAGACCGCGAAATACGGGCTGAGCGAGCCCTCGCCCACGACGCCGCCAAGAATCGCCACTGCGTTGAGCCCAATCTGCACCACGGTGAAGTAGTGGCCGGGCTGCTCCTGCACGCGCAGCACTTTCTCTGCCCGAGGGTCGCCTTCGTCGGCCATCTGGCGCAAACGCAGGCGGCGCGAGGCAGCCAAGGTGATTTCGGCAAGGGAGAAGAAGGCGCTCAGCGCAATCAGCAGCGCGATGATGAGCAGGCTTTGGGTCAGGGTCATGGTGGCACGTCGAAGACGGCCACCATGGTGCCATGACTCGGCACCGGAAAAACGCTCAGACCCCGCCGTGGGGGTGAGTCGGGTCGACCCAGAGCACCGATTCAGGTTTTTCCACGGGCTCGATGTCGAGGTTCACCGCCACTGCCTCGCCGTCGCTGCGGCACAGCACGCATTCGAGCGTTTCGGTCGCGCTGGCGTTGATCTCCTGGTGCGGCACGAAGGGCGGCACATAGATGAAGTCGCCCGGCCCGGCCTCGGCCGTGAACTCCAGCTTCTCGCCCCAGCGCATGCGGGCCCGGCCGCGCACGACGTAGATCACCGATTCGAGGTGCCCGTGGTGATGGGCGCCGGTCTTGGCATCGGCGTGGATGGTCACGGTGCCGGCCCAGAGCTTCTGTGCGCCCACGCGGGCGAAGTTGATGGCGGCCGCCCGGTTCATGCCGGGCGTCTGCGCGGTGTTGACGTCGAGCTGGTTGGCCCCGATCACCCGCACGCCGTCGTGCTTCCAGGCCGGGGCGCCTTCGCCTTCATCGCCGTCATGCGAATGGCCGTGATCCGCGTCGTGATCGTGGCTCATGACCGGCTTCGTTGGTTCAGGCGGCAGCGCCGTTCACCACTTGCTGCAGTTCGCCCGATTCGTACATCTCCATCATGATGTCCGAGCCGCCGATGAACTCGCCCTTCACGTAGAGCTGAGGGATCGTGGGCCAGTTGCTGTATTCCTTGATGCCCTGGCGGATGCCGTCGTCTTCGAGCACGTTGACGGTCTTGAGCGTCTTGGTGTCGACGCCGACCGCCTTCAGGATCTGGATCGCGCGGCCAGAGAAGCCGCACATCGGAAAGCTTGCATTGCCCTTCATGAAGAGCACGAGGTCGTTGGTCTTGACGAGGTCGTCGATGCGTTGCTGGGCGTCGGACATGGGGACTCCTGAAAAAATAGGCTGGGGGGATTATTTCACCGTGCGCCAGATTCCGCCGGAACAGCGCTGGATGCCGGCGAGGTCGTCGCGGCTTTGCACTTCGGCGAAACCGCGCGCGGCGAGCAGTTGGCGCACTGCGGCGGCCTGGTCATGGCCGTGTTCGAGCAGAAGCCAGCCGCCCTCCGCGAGGTGGGCGGGGGCGTTCTGCACGATCTGGCGGATGTCGTCGAGACCGTCGGCGCCTGCAACCAGCGCGGAAGAAGGCTCGTGGCGCAGCGCGGGCAGATGCGGGTCGCTGGCGGCGATGTACGGCGGATTGCTGGCGATGACCGTGTAGCCGTTGCCGGCACCGTCGAGCCAGTTTGCCTGGGCGAAGCGTACGGGCAGGTCGAGGCGTCGGGCGTTGGCCTGGGCGACCGTAAGTGCATCGGCGCTGGCGTCGACCGCGTCGACCTGTGCATCGGGGCGGGCGTGCTGCAGGGCCAGCGCAATTGCGCCGCTGCCCGTGCCGAGGTCGAGCGCGCGCGGAGCGGCATGGCCTTCGAGGCACTGCAGCGCCCATTCGACCAGCGTTTCCGTGTCGGGCCGCGGCACGAGCACGCGGGCATCGACCTGCAGGTTGAGGCCATGGAATTCCTTCTCGCCCAGCAGATAGGCGACCGGCTCGCCGGTGCGGCGCCGCGACAGCTGCGCGGCCAGCGCGGACCACGCCGAATTAGGCATCGCGTCGGTGTCGTGCGCCAGCAGCCAGGCCCGATCGTGCGGCGCGCGGCCCAGCGCGTGCAGCAGCAGCAGCTGGGCGTCGAACCGGTCGATGCCCAGGGCGACAGCCGCGGTCAGTGCTTGCGCCACGGTCGACGGCAACGGGTTCTCGGTGGTGGTCATCACGCCGGCAGGCTCGATTCGAGCTCGGCCAGCTGCTCGGCCTCGCGTGCGGCGCGCAATGCGTCGAGCACGTCGCCGAGGTCGCCTTCCATGATGGCGAGCAGCTTGTAGAGCGTGAGGTTGATGCGGTGGTCGGTCAGGCGCCCCTGTGGAAAGTTGTAGGTGCGGATGCGGTCCGAGCGGTCGCCGCTGCCGATCAGCCCCTTGCGCATTGCCGCGTCCTTGGCGGCGCGTTCGCTGCGCTCCTTTTCCTGGATGCGCGCCGACAGCACCTGCAGCGCCTTGGCCTTGTTGCGATGCTGGCTGCGGTCGTCCTGGCACTCGGCCACGATGCCGGTCGGGATGTGCGTGATGCGCACGGCCGAGTCGGTCTTGTTGATGTGCTGCCCGCCGGCGCCGCTAGCGCGGTAGGTGTCGATGCGCAGGTCGGCCGGGTTGATCTGCACGGCCACGGTCTCGTCGGGCTCGGCCAGCACGGCAACCGTGCAGGCGCTGGTGTGGATGCGGCCCTGTGTCTCGGTGGCGGGCACCCGCTGCACGCGATGGCCGCCCGATTCGAAGCGCAGGTGACCGAACACGTCGTCGCCCACGATGCGGATCACCACTTCCTTGTAGCCGCCGAGCTCGCTCTCGCTTTCGCTCACCACCTCGCAGCGCCAGCCGGCACGCTCGCAATAGCGTGTGTACATGCGCAGCAGATCGCCCGCGAACAGAGCGGATTCGTCGCCGCCCGTGCCCGCGCGGATTTCGAGGAAGGCATTGCGCGCGTCATCGGGGTCCTTGGGCAGCAGCAGGCGCTGCAGTTCTTCTTCGAGCTGCACCAGCTCGGCTTCGGCGCCTGCGATTTCTTCCTTCGCCATCTCGGCCATGTCGGGGTCGTCGAGCATCTCCCTGGCGCCTGCGATGTCGGCCTCGCGCTGGCGGTAGCGCTCGTAGCGGCCGGCGATCTGCGTGACCTCGGCATGCTCGCGAGAGATGGTGCGGTACTGCGCCATGTCGCTCATGATGTCTTCGCGCGAGAGCAGGAAGTCGAGCTCGCCCAGGCGCTGGGCGTAGCGTTCGAGTTGATGGCGCAGAAAGGATTTCACGGGGGAAAGAGGCTCGAAAAAAGGGAGGGTGCTGCCGTGCGAGGGCAGGGCGCATTAAGAAGATCGCGGCCGGTCGGGCCAGGCGATGACGAGCGTCGCTAACGCTCTTTGCGCAGGAACAGACGCGAGATCGTCTGCGCCGTCTGCTCGCGCGAGGCGGCATCGCCCGCGTGTAGCTCGGCCATGGCACCGTGCATCATCTTCTGCGTGAGCCCGCGCGACATGGCTTCGAGCACCGCATCGACCGATTCGCCCTTGGCCAGCAGCTTGCGCGCACGGGCCATTTCGGCGGCGCGCCACTCGTCGGCCTGTGCGTTGAGCTGCTGGATCAGCGGCACGGTGCCGCGTTGGCCGAGCCAGTGCATGAAGCTCTGCACGCCGGCATCGATGATCACTTCGGCCTGTGCCACCGCTGCCTGGCGGTTGGCCTGGCCCTGTTGCACGACCTGGGCGAGGTCGTCGACGGTGTAGAGATAAATATCTTCGAGCGCCTTCACTTCGGGCTCGATGTCGCGCGGCACGGCCAGGTCGACCATGAACATCGGGCGGTGCTTGCGCGCCTTGAGCGCCCGCTCGACGGCGCCCAGGCCGATGATCGGCAGCGTGCTCGCGGTGCAGCTCACCACGATGTCGAACTCGGCGAGCCGCGAGGGAAGGTCGGCCAGCCGCATTGCCTCGCCGCCGAAGCGCGAGGCCAGCTTCTCGCCGCGTTCGAGCGTGCGGTTGGCAATGGCGATCGACTTGGGCTCCTTGGCCGCGAAGTGCGTGGCCGCAAGGTCGATCATTTCGCCAGCGCCGACGAACAGCACGCGCGTTTGATGCAAATCTTCGAAGAGTTGCCCGGCCAGCCGGACCGCCGCGGCGGCCATGCTGATGGAGTGCGCGCCGATCTCGGTGGCGGTGCGGACCTCCTTGGCGACGGCAAAGGAGCGCTGGAACAGCTGGTTCAGCGTGCTGCCGAGCGCGCCGGCCGTCTCGGCTGCGCGCACGGCGTCTTTCATCTGGCCGAGGATCTGCGCTTCTCCCAGCACCATCGAATCGAGCCCGCTGGCCACGCGGAAGGCATGGCGCGCGGCTTCGTCGTCATGCAGGGTGTAGGCATGCGAGCGCAGCAGGGCGGGGGCCACGCCGCCGCTGGCCGCCAGCCAGCCGAAGGTGTGGTCGAGCGCGGCGTGTTCCGAGGCGCAATAGATCTCGGTGCGGTTGCAGGTGGAGATGATCGCGGCCTCGACCTGAGGGTGGCGGCCGGAGGCAAAGGAACTGCGCAGGCTCTGCAGCGTGGGGGCTATCTGGTCGAGCGCGAACGCGAAACGACCGCGCAGATCGAGCGGCGCGGTCGTGTGGTTCAAGCCGAGAGCCCAGACTGACATGGCCGTGATTATAAAATCAGCAGCCGCACGAGGCTTGCGGAAGGACAAATGGCTTTCCCTATGACAGCCATAACCTTCCGCGCATGTTCCGGCACGTGCGTAACCCCTCCCGATGGACCTGCTGGCCCTCCTGAACCACCTGCTTAATTTTGTAGCACCCGCGGCTTTCCTGGCCCTGGTGCTGGCCTTTGTCGGGCGGTTCCTGGGCGGAAGCTGCGCCGGCGTTCCGCGCTGGTGGGTGCAGTGGGCGCTGACCTTTGCGGCCGGCGTGGGGGTGTTGGTGGTGGGCCTTGCCGTGTTCGGGCGCGACGGAGCGATGGTGACCTATGCCGCGCTCGTGGTGGTTTGCGGCACTGTCCAGTGGCTGGCGATGCGCGGCTGGCGCCGCTGACAACCAGTCAGCCGAGCCGGCGGATCATGTAGACCGACTCGCCGGGATAGGTGGCGAGACGGGCCTGCTGCCCGGTGCCGGCGGGCTGCGTGGCCGCATAGCCTTGGCGCAGCCAGAAACCCACCGAGGATTGCACCGACACCAGCGTCGAATGTCGCCAGCCGGCCTGTGCCGCGTGGGTCCAGGCATGGCGTACCAGCAGGGGGCCCAGCCCCAGGCCCGAGGCGTCCGGATGCACCGCCAGGTCGTGCAGGTACAGCGAATCGGGCTGTTCTGCTACTTCGAACTCCCCGTGCAGCGGAGTGAGCTTGCCGGCCACTGACGGATACCCCGCCAGATAGGCCCGCACACCGCCTTTATGCTCGGCCACCCAGCCCGTACGCGGCGCGGCCGCGAGCCGCCGGGCGATCAGCGCGCCGTCCTCCACGAACCCCGCGCCATAGCAGGCGAGCTGGATCGCGAGCACAGCGTCGAGATCGGCGGCGCGCATGCCGCGCGCGAATGGGGCATCCGACACCATCAGGCCAGCAGCAGCTTGTCGTCGTCCAGCTTCTCGCCGCGTGTCTGCTCGAACATGCGCAGCAGGTCGGGCACGTCGAGTCCCGAGCGCTCCGATCCGGCCACGTCGAGGATCACCTGGCCCTCGTGCAGCATCACCGTGCGCGAACCGTAGTCCAGCGCCTGGCGCATGCTGTGCGTCACCATCATCGCGGTGAGCTGGCTGCCTTCGACGATCCTGGCGGTCAGCTCCAGCACGAAGGCGGCAGTCTTCGGGTCGAGCGCGGCCGTGTGCTCGTCCAGCAGCAGGATGCGCGAGGGCTTCAGCGATGCCATCAGCAGGCTCACCGCCTGCCGCTGCCCGCCCGAGAGCAGGCCGATGCGGTCGGCCAGCCGGTTCTCCAGCCCCAGCTTCAGGATCGACAGCTTCTCGCGGAACAGCTCGCGCAGGTTGCGGTTCAGCGCAAAGCCGAAGGCCCGGCGCTCGCCGCGCTTCCAGGCGAGCGCCATGTTCTCCTCGATGGTCAGCGCCTCGCAGGTGCCGGCCATCGGGTCCTGGAACACGCGGGCCACCATGCCCGAGCGCTGCCAGGCGTTCAGGCGGGTCACGTCCTTGCCGTCGATCTCGATGCTGCCCTTGTCGACGATCAAGTCGCCGCTCACCGCATTCAGAAAGGTCGACTTGCCCGCGCCGTTCGAGCCGATCACGGTGACGAACTGGCCGGTCGGAATCTCCAGGTTGAGCCCGCGCAGCACGCGGTTCTCGATCGGCGTGCCCGGGTTGAAGGTCATTTCGAGTTGTTGGGCGCGCAGCATCAGTTCTTCCCCTTGAAAAGCCCGCCCAGCTTGCGCTTGTAGGCTGGCACCAGCAGCGCGAACGCCACCAGCACGGCAGTCACCAGGTTCAGGTCTTGCGCCTGCAAGCCCATGAAGTCGGTGTTCAGCGCCATCGCGATGAAAAAGCGATACAGCAGCGCACCGAGCACGCAGGCCAGCGTGGTGATGACCATGCTTCGCGCGGGCAGCAGCGTCTCGCCGATGATCACCGCGGCCAGGCCGATCACGATCGTGCCCACGCCCATCGAGATGTCGGCCGTGCCCTGGCTCTGCGCGAAGAGCGCGCCGGCCAGCGCCACCAGCGCGTTCGACAGCGCCAGGCCCGCCATGGTGTGGAAGTCGGTGGAAATGCCCTGGGCCCGCGCCATGCGCGCATTGCCGCCGGTGGCGCGCATCGCGAGCCCCGCTTCCGAGGCGAAGAACATGTCGACCAGGACCTTCGCGACGATCACGATCAGCAGCAGCAACAGCGGCTTGGCCCACTGCTCGGGCATGCCGCCGAAGTCGACCATGCTGAACACGGTCGGCTCGGTGATGAGCGCCACGTTGGGCTTGCCCATCACGCGCAGGTTGATGGAGTACAGCGCGATCATCACCAGGATGCTCGCGAGCAACTGCATGATCTTCAGCTTCACGTTGAGCCAGGCTGTGACCCAGCCCGAGGCGGCGCCGGCCACGCAGGCCACCGCGGTGGCGGCCACCGGGTTCCAGCCCGCGACGATCAGCGTCGCGGCCACGGCGGCGCCGAGCGGAAAGCTGCCGTCCACCGTGAGGTCGGGAAAGTTGATGATGCGAAACGACATGAAGACGCCCAGCGCGACCAGTCCGAATATCAGACCGATCTCGATGGCGCCCAGCGAAGCGATGAGCGACATGAGAGAAAAAGGCTCGCGTGCTTACTTCGTGCTCACGACCTTGGCGGTCTTCAGCAGCGATTCGGACAGCGTCACACCCTGCAGCTTGGCCGCGCCGGGGTTCACCACCAGCTCGAAGTTGGTGCTGGTCTGCGAGGCGATGGTGCCGGGCTTTTCACCCTTGAGGATGCGCACCACGATCTTGCCGGTCTGGCGGCCGATGTCGCTGTAGTTCAGGCCCAGTGCCGCAACGGCGCCGCGCTCCACGGTGGCCGTGTCGGCCGCCACCACCGGCAGCTTGGCCTGCTGCGCCACCTTCACGATGCCTTCGAAGGCCGAGACCACGTTGTTGTCGGTGGGCGTGTAGATCACGTCGGCCTTGCCGACCAGGCTCTGGGCGGCGGTCGGCACGTCCACCGTGCGGGCGGCGGCGGCTTCGACCACGGTCATGCCGGCGTCGGCTGCGGCCTTCTTCAGCGAGGCGACGATGGCCACCGAGTTGGCTTCGCCGGGGCTGTAGATCACGCCGATGCGCTTGGCGTTCGGCACCACCTGCTTGATGAGGCCGACGTGCTTTTCGAGCGGCGACAGGTCCGACACGCCCGTCACGTTGGTGCCCGAGGGCTCCCAGTTCTTCACCAGCTTGGCGGCCACCGGGTCGGTGATTGCCGAATACACCACCGGAATCGTCTTGGTGGCGGCCACCACGGCCTGCGCCGATGGCGTGGCAATGGCGACGATCGCGTCGGGCGCATCGCCCACGTACTTGCGGGCGATCTGGGCGGCGGTGCCTACGTTGCCCTGCGCGCTCTGGTAGCTGAACTTGAGGTTCTTGCCTTCTTCGTAGCCGGCCGCCTTTAGCTCGGCCTTCACGCCGTCGCGCACGGCGTCCAGCGCCGGGTGCTCGACGATGGCGGTCACGGCCACCGACTTGGTGTCGGCCGCGAACGAAGGCGCGGCGGCCAGCATGCCGAGGGCCAGGGCCACTGCGCTGAAGGGTGTGCGAAGCAAAGCGTTTTTCACGGGAAGGGTCTCCGGGTGGGGGATGTGGATGCGTCTGAAGCCGCCGGCGGGCGCCGGTGGCGGGGATTTCAGCGGCCCTGGATCGCGGCATGCGTCCCGGGCGCCTCGGAGTCTAGATCGTACTTTGCACAATTAAGGTGCATGAACGGCTCGGGCTTACCCCGCTTTGCGCCATAAAATTGCATGAATTTGGTGCATTGGGAGAAGAAATTGCATGACATCGCACTGGACCGGATCGACCGGAAGATTCTTGAGCACCTGCAGGTGCATGGCCGTGCATCCAATCTCGAACTGGCCGAGGTGGCCAATCTCTCGCCGGCGCAATGCCTGCGGCGCCACCGGCGGCTGGAAGAACTGGGGCTCATCAACGGCTACGCGGCGCGCCTGAACGCGCGCCACATCGGGCTGGGCGTGATCGCCTTCATCCACGTGACCATGGCGCGCGGCCATGTCGACGAACTGCCCAAGTTCCAGGACCTGATCGCCGACCTGAAGCAGATCCTGGAGTGCTATTCGGTGACAGGCGACTTCGACTACGTGCTCAAAGTCGTCGCGCAAGACCTGGAGGCGCTCTCGCAGTTCCTGATGCACACGCTGATGCACATGCCCGGCGTGTCGGCGGTGCGTTCGAGCGTGTGCCTCAACGAGATCAAGTTCACCACGGCGCTGCCGCTGGAGTGACTGCTGAAGAGCCTCAGCTCGGCATGCCCGGAATCGGCGAGGCGGGCGACGAAGGTACGGAGGGCGTCGCGAGCGCCTCCGGCGCGGTAGCCGTCATCACCATCGTCGGCACGGCCAGTGGTAGTGAAGCCTTCTTCAGCTCGTCGAGGATCACGAACAGCAGGTCGCTGCGCACGCCGCCCGCGAGCCGGGGGCTCGCCACATAGGCGATCGCCTGGAAAATCAGCAGCCCGTTCTCGATGCCCTCGAGCGTGAGCGACGGCGCCGGGGTTTCCAGCACGCCTTCGTGCGCCTTGCAGGCCGCGAGGATCAGATCGCGCACGCGCTGCGCGTCGGTGGTCAGCGGCATCGGCAGGCGGATCAGCACGCGGCCCTCGGCGTTGGCCAGCGTCATGTTGCGCACGGTCTTGGTGATGAACTCCGAGTTCGGCACGATCAGCGTCGAGCGGTCGCCCAGCTGGATTTCGGTGGCGCGCACGTTGATGCGCCGCACGTCGCCCTCCGCCGTGCCCAGCACCACCCAGTCGCCCACCTTCACCGGCTGCTCGGCCAGCAGGATCAGCCCCGAGATGAAGTTCTGCACGATCGCCTGCAGGCCGAAGCCGATACCCACCGACAGCGCGCTCGCCACCCACGCGATGCGCTCGATGCCGATGCCCAGTGCGGAAAGCGCGAACGCCACCACCAGGATGCCGCCCACGTAGCCCAGCAGCGTGGTGATGGAGCTCTGCATGCCCGGCTCGAACTTCGTGTTCGGCAGGTAGGCTCGTTCGAGCCAGCGCTTGAAGATCCGCAGCACGACGAAGCCCACCACCGCCACCGCGATCGCGCTCAGGATCGCGCCCGGCACCAGCTGGAACTCGCCCACCTTCACGCCGGTGCCGAACTTGCCGCTGCGCTGGAACACCTCGCCCGGCCCCGTGCCCAGTGGCGCGGCCAGCGCTATCAACATGTAGAAGAACAGCGCCACCCGGCTCAGTGCCGACAGCACCGTGGCGACCTGGTCCAGCGTCTGCGGCGCGAGGTTGAAGCTCTTTTGCAGTCGCTGGCCGAAGGCGGCACGCGACGACACCGTGGCCATGAACACGTCGTCCGCGAACTTGAACAGCACGTAGAAGGCGGCAGCCACGATGCCGCTCCAGGTGAGCTGCGAGGCCAGGAAGCTCGCCAGCGCCACGTAGCCGACGGCCACCAGCACCCAGATCGCGATCATCAGCGCGCCGATCAGCGCTACCAGCAGGCCGACCCACATCGGCCGTTCGGGCAGGCCGGCCTCGGCTGCATCGGCGCGCAGCGGCTTCACGACATAGAGCACCGTGGCGACCAGCGCCGTCAGCACCAGCGCCGTGAGCACGTGCGTGGCCACCACGGCGGCGAAGCTCGCGTCGATCAGCGCGTTGACCTCCGCCGGAGTCCATGCCAGCGCGGCCACCAGCGCCACCAGCCAGGGCAGGGCGGCGAGCCGCGTGGCCATGGCGTCGGGAATCGGTGGCAGGCGCCACGAGGGCCGGCGCGTGGCCAGCAGCCCGCGGCCCAGCCCGATCACGAAGGCCATGAACACCAGCGCCTGCGCCGTCGAATTGAGCACCTTGCGCGCCTGCGGCTCCCAGGTGGCGAATTGTTTCAGCACCTCGACGAAGCCGTGCGCGGCCACGGCCACGAGCAGCACATGGCTCGCGACGATGCCGATCACCAGCACCGAGCGCCGCAGCCGCCCCGCCGGCAGGACGCGCGCAGCCAGCCGGGTGAGCAGGACTTCGGCCGCCCAGTTGCCGAACACCGCGAGCAGCAGCGCCCCGACCAGGGCCGCGATCACCTGCAGGCGCGTTTCGGGTTGCGTCGCGGCCACCAGGCCATCGTTCACCGAGGACACCATCGCCTTCAGCCGTGCCTTGTCGTCGGGCCAGGCCTCGCGCAGGTCGTTCCAGAACTCGGCGGTCAGCGGCGAGGCCGCGCGCTCGGTGAGCTGCGCCTCGAACAGCGCCCGGCGCTGCGTGACCAGTTCGGTGCCGCGCTGCCGTACGTCGACCGACAGCAGGCGCGCAAGGCGGATGTCGGCGTCGAGTGCGTTGCGCTCCTTGGTCAGGCGCGCGCGCTGGCGGGTGATGTCGGGGTCTTCGGTGGCGCCCGCGGCGGGCGGGTTGCCGAGCTCGCCGAGCCGGGCGTTCAGGTCGGCAAGCTCGCCGGTGCGCGCGGTGACGAACTTGTCGGCCTGGGTGCCGATGTCGTTGATCTGCGCGAGCAGCTTGCGCGCGTCCTCGTCGGTCTCGGCGGCGGTGCTGAGCTTGGTGAACTGCTCGCGCAGTTCGGCCACTGTGGGGGCGGGGGCTGCTGCAGCCGCGGCAGCACTGTTGGCGTTGCCGCCGAGGTCTGGCTGCGCCGAGGCGACGCCGCACATGCACAGGGCTGCGAAGCAGAAGCTCGCGAAGCGTAGGGTCCAACTCATGGCCGCATCATAGAAGCCGCCATTTCGTAAGGGCCGGTAAGAAGTAAGTGCGTAGGTGCGGCCTCAGCCGCGCAGCTTCAGCCGACGGGACTGAACAGGTCCACCCTGTCGGTGATGATGCCGTCGGTGCCCAGGTCGATCAGCCGCTGCGCAGCCCACTCGTCGTTCACCGTGTAGCTCAGTGCGCGCAGGCCTGCGCCGTGCACTTGCGCCACCACCGCCGCGTCCCACAGCGCGTGGTTGCAGACGATGGCCACGCAGCCCAGCTGCTGCGCGGCTTCGAGCCAGCCGTTCCACAGCGTATCGAGCAGCAGGCCGCGCGGCAACTCGGGCTGCACCGCCTGCGCGCCTTTCAGCGATTCGACCTGGAAGGACGTGAGCAGCGGCGGCACGGCCGCGCCCTGCCACAGGCGGGCTGCTTCGCGCGCGACCACTTCACCGGTTTCGCGCTCGACGCCGGGCGTCGGCTTGATCTCTATGTTGAGCAGGTGCCCGTTGGCCAGGCAGAAGCGCGCGATGTTCTCCAGCGTGGGCAGCGGCTCGCCCGCGTAGGCGCGCGAATGCCAGCCGCCCGCGTCGAGCTGCGCCAGCTCTCTCCAGGGCTGCGCGCCGCCGATGCCGTGGCCGCTGGTGGTGCGGCCGAGCGTGGCGTCGTGCATGAGGAAGACCACGCCGTCGGCGCTGAGCTTGGCGTCGCACTCGAACATGCGGTAGCCATGGGCAGCGCCGAGCTTGAAGGCCGCAAGCGTGTTTTCGGGTGCCAGCTTGCCGGCGCCGCGATGCGCGACCCAGCGGGGATACGGCCAGGGTGTCGACAAGGCCATCGTTCAGTCTGCGCGCTTGCCCGAACCGGCGTCGAACCAGTGCAGCTTGTCTTCGCGCGCCGCAATCTTCACCGTGTCGCCCGCGACCGGCGGATGGTCGCCTGCGTCGGTGCGCATGATGATCTGCTCTTCACCGATGTGGCCGTACACGAGACGCTCGGCGCCCAGCAGTTCGACCTGCTCGACCTGCACCGTCCAGCCGCTTTCGTCGAGCTTCATGTGCTCGGGGCGAATGCCCAGGATCTGGCCCGGGCGCACGCCCGGCGCGTGCCGCAGCAGGTTCATCGGCGGCGAGCCGATGAAGCTGGCCACGAAGGTGGTGGCGGGGCGGTTGTACACCTCTTCGGGCGTGGCGAACTGGTCCATCACGCCGCCGTTCATCACGATGATGCGTTGCGCCAGCGTCATCGCCTCGACCTGATCGTGCGTGACGAACAGCGAGGTGATGCCGAGCTCGCGGTGCAGCTTCTGGATTTCGAGGCGCGTCTGCGCGCGCAGCTTGGCGTCGAGGTTCGACAGCGGCTCGTCGAACAGGAACACCTGCGGCTGGCGCACGATGGCGCGGCCCATGGCCACGCGCTGGCGCTGGCCGCCGGAGAGCTCGCGCGGCTTGCGCTCCAGCAGGTGGCCGAGTTCGAGGATCTTCGCGGCCTTGTCGACGCGCACCTTGATCTCGTCGACCGGCACCTTGGCGATCTTCAGGCCATAGGCCATGTTCGCGAACACGCTCATGTGCGGGTACAGCGCGTAGTTCTGGAACACCATGGCGATGTCGCGCTCGGAGGGTTCGAGCTCGTTCACCACCCTGCTGCCGATGGCGATCTCTCCGGCCGAGACTTCCTCCAGGCCGGCCACCATGCGCAGCAGCGTGGACTTGCCGCAGCCCGAGGGCCCGACGATGACGATGAATTCGCGGTCGGCGATTTCGGCGCTCACGCCGTGGATGACCTGGTTGGCTTTCGGCCCGTGGCCGTAGCGCTTGATGACGTTGCGAAGGGAAAGTGCAGCCATGTTCTTCTCGATTGCGGCCTCTATCGCGAGGCACTGTTATTTCCAGAACCACCGCGGAACCGGTTTTGCCGGGCCGCTGGTGGTGCCCCCGGTAGGGGGTTGGCGAAGCGACACGAAGTGCGCGCAGCCTGGGGGCGAGCCTATTTCTCTGTATCAACAAGGCCCTTGACGAACCACTTTTGCATCAGCACCACCACCAGTGCGGGCGGCAGCATGGCGAGGATGGCGGTGGCCATCACGACATTCCATTCGTTCTGGCCGTCGCCGCCGGCAATCAGCCGCTTGATGCCCACGACGATGGGGTACATGTCCTCATTGGTGACCGCCAGCAGCGGCCAGAGGTACTGGTTCCAGCCGTAGATGAACTGGATCACGAACAGCGCGGCAATCGAGGTCTTCGACAGCGGCAGCAGCACGTCGAAGAAGAAGCGCATCGGACCGGCGCCATCCATGCGCGAGGCCTCGGTGAGCTCCTCGGGCACGGTCAGGAAGAACTGGCGGAACAGGAAAGTGGCCGTGGCCGACGCGATCAGCGGCACCGTGAGGCCGGCGTACGAATTCAGCAGGCTCAGGTCCGACAGCACCTTGTAGGTGGGCAGGATGCGCACTTCCACGGGCAGCATCAGCGTCACGAAGATGGCCCAGAAGCAGATCTTCTTGAACGGAAAGCGGAAGTAGACGATGGCGAAGGCCGACAGCAGCGAGATCGAGATCTTGCCGATGGCAATGACCATGGCCGTCACCAGGCTCACCCACATCATGTGCGCGACCGGCGCGTTCGATCCGGCACTGGTGGCGCGGCCGAAGAGCGCGGCCTTGTAGCTGTCCAGCATGTGGCTGCCTGGAAGCAGCGGCATGGGCCTCTGCACGATTTCTTGCGCGGTGTGGGTGGACGCCACGAACGCAAGGTAGATGGGGAAGGCGACGATGATGACCCCGAGGATCATCACCACGTGGGCCAGGATGCCCTGGGTGCTTCGTTTTTCAACCATGTCAGTACTGCACCTTCTTTTCGACGTAGCGGAACTGCACGATGGTGAGCGCGATGACGATCACCATCAGCACCACCGACTGCGCGGCGGAGCCGCCAAGGTCCAGTGCCTTGAAGCCGTCGTGATAGACCTTGTAGACGAGGATTTCGGTGTCCTTGCCGGGGCCGCCCTCGGTGGCGGCGTGGACGATGGCGAAGGTGTCGAAGAAGGCGTAGACCACGTTCATCACCAGCAGGAAGAACGTGGTGGGCGACAGCAGCGGGAACTGCACGGTCCAGAACCGGCGCCACGGGCGAGCGCCGTCGATGGCGGCGGCCTCGATCAGCGATTTCGGAATGGACTGCAGGCCGGCCAGGAAGAACAGGAAGTTGTAGGAGATCTGCTTCCACACCGCCGCCATCACGATCAGCGTCATTGCGTGCCGCGAATTGAGCAGGTGGTTCCAGTCGATGCCGATCTTGCCGAGCGCGTAGGCCACCACGCCCAGCGACGGCGAGAACATGAAGACCCACAGCACCGCTGCCACGGCGGGGGCCACCGCGTACGGCAGGATCAGCATGGTCTTGTAGAACATGCCGCCGCGCACGATGCGGTCGGCGAACACGGCGAGCGCCAGCGACAGGCTGATGCCGATGCCGGCCACCAGCACCGAGAAAACGGCGGTGGTCTTGAACGACTCGGCGTAGGCCGGGTCGTGGAACAGCTCCTTGAAGTTCTGCAGCCCGACGAACTCGACCGATGTGCCGAACGCATCCTGCTGCTGCAGCGATTGCAGGATGGCCTGCCCCGCCGGCCAGAAGAAAAACACGAGGATCACCGCCATCTGGGGTGCCAGCAGCAGCCAGGGCAGCCAGCCCGAGCGAAAGAAGACGCGTTTTTCCATGAACCCTCTACATAAAAAATCCCGCCGCGCCCACTCTTGTAGAAGAGTGAGCGGGGGCGGGCGATATTAGCCGGACACGAGGGGTCCGGTCGTCAATCGTCAGCTCTTGTTTGCCTTCTGGAAGCGTTCCAGCTGCTCGTTGCCCCGCGTCACGATGGCGTCGAGGGCTTCCTTGGCCGTCTTCTTGCCGTTCCAGACCTGTTCGAGCTCTTCGTCTTCGATGGCACGGATCTGCACGTAGTTGCCCAGGCGGATGCCGCGGCTCTTGTCGGTGACCTTGCGGATCATCTGCGTCACGGCCACGTCGGTGCCAGGGTTCTGCTTGTAGAAGCCCGACTCTTCGGTGAGCTTGTACGAAGCGGTGGTCACGGGCAGGTAGCCCGTGCGCTTGTGGCTGGCGGACTGCACTTCAGGCGTCGAGATGAAGCTGAAGAACTTGGCCACGCCCTTGTATTCGGCCGGCTTTTTGCCCGACATGACCCACAGGCTGGCGCCGCCGATCACGGTGTTCTGTGGTGCGCCCGGCACGTCCGGGTAGTAGGGCAGGGGCGCCAGGCCGTAGGCGAACTTGGCGTTCTTTGCCACGTTGCCGTAGAAGCCCGAAGAGGTGTTGATCATGGCGCACTCGCCCGACACGAACGAGGCCTCGGGCACGTTGCCGCGGCCCTTGTAGATGAACAGGCCCTGCTTGGCCATGCTGGCCAGGTTCTCGATGTGGCGCTGGTGCAGCGGCGAGTTCACCTTCAGGCGCGCGTCCAGGCCCTGCAGGCCGTTGGCCTTGCTGGCGAACTCCACGTTGTGCCAGGCCGAGAAGCTCTCCACCTGCGTCCAGTTCTGCCAGGCCGTGGTGAACGGGCACTTGTGGCCGCTGGCCTTGAGCTTGGCGGCCGCCGCAACCACTTCAGGCCAGGTCGACGGTGCCTTGTCGGTGGGCAGGCCGGCAGCCTTGAAGGCATCCTTGTTGAAATAGAAGATGGTGGTCGAGCTGTTGAACGGGAAGCTCAGCATCTGGCCATTGGGGGCGGTGTAGTAGCCGGCCACGGCGGGAATGTAGGCGGCTGGGTCGAACTTCTCGCCCGCGTCCTTCATGACCTGGCCGACCGGCACGATGGCGCCCTTGCTGGCCATCATGGTGGCGGTGCCCACTTCGAACACCTGCAGGATGTGCGGCGCATTGCCGGCGCGGAAGGCCGCGATGGAAGCCGTCATCGATTCGTCGTACGTGCCCTTGAAGGTCGGGACGATCTTGTATTCCTTCTGGCTCTCGTTGAACTGCTTGGCCAGATCGTTGACCCACTCGTTGTTGACGGCGGTCATGGAATGCCACCACTGGATCTCGGTCTGGGCCTGTGCCACGTTGAACAGCGTGGCAGCCAACGCCGATGCCAGCGCAAGCGTCTTGAATCGCATGAAGACTCCTGAAGGGAAAAATGGAAAGCGCGGATGCTAGGGCATGTGCATGACACGGCCGCGTCACATTGGCGCATGGAGCGCGGGTTTCTTCCAATCGGGGAAACCCCTTTGGCCCTGTTTGCGTCAGGCCCGGCGCGGGCTGCGGCCCTGCATGCTGCGCCGCACCATGCTAGCATCGCCCTCCCTTTTTTGGCCTAGCCTGTCGCCACGGCCGGGGCTTCCAAGAGACCGCCATGAGCAGCAAAACCTCCCTCGATAAAAGCAGGATCAAGTTCCTCTTGCTCGAAGGCATTCACCCCTCGGCCGTGGAGGTGCTGCGCGCCGCCGGCTACACCAATATCGAGTCGCTGCCCGGCGCGCTGCCCGACGCCGAACTCAAGGCGAAGATCGCCGACGTGCACTTCCTGGGAATCCGCTCGCGCACCCAACTGACGGCCGAGGTGTTCGCCGCCGCCCACAAGCTGGTGGCCGCAGGGTGCTTCTGCATCGGCACGAACCAGGTCGACCTGGAAGCTGCCCGCGAGCACGGCGTGGCGGTGTTCAATGCCCCGTATTCCAACACCCGCTCGGTGGCCGAACTGGTGCTGGCCGAAGCCATCCTGCTGCTGCGCGGTGTGCCCGAGAAGAGTGCGGTGGCGCATCGCGGCGGCTGGCTCAAGTCGGCCGACAACGCGTTTGAAATCCGCGGCAAGACGCTGGGCATCGTGGGCTACGGCTCCATCGGCGCGCAACTGTCGGTGCTGGCCGAGGCGCTGGGCATGCACGTGGCCTTCTTCGACGTGGTCACCAAGCTGCCGCTGGGCAATGCGCGCCAGGTGCGCGAGCTGCCCCAGCTGCTGGCCCAGAGCGACATCGTGACGCTGCACGTGCCCGAGACGCAGGCCACGCAATGGATGATCGGTGCGGCCGAGATCGCAGCCATGAAGCCCGGTGCCATCCTGATCAACGCCTCGCGCGGCACGGTGGTCGAGATCGACTCGCTGGCCGAGGCCCTGAAGGCAAAGAAGCTGCTGGGCGCCGCCATCGACGTGTTCCCGGTGGAGCCGCGCAGCAACAAGGACGAGTTCCAGTCGCCGCTGCGGGGCCTCGACAACGTGATCCTGACGCCGCACATCGGCGGCTCGACCATGGAGGCGCAGGCCAACATCGGGCTGGAAGTGGCTGAAAAGCTGGTCAAGTACAGCGACAACGGCACTTCGACGTCTTCCGTCAACTTTCCCGAGGTGGCGCTGCCTGCGCACCCGGGCAAGCACCGGCTGCTGCACATCCACCGGAACGTGCCTGGGGTGCTGTCCGAGATCAACAAGATCTTTTCGGACAACCAGATCAACATCTCCTCGCAGTTCCTGCAGACGAACGAGAAGATCGGCTACGTGGTGATGGATATCGACGCGGCTTCCTCGGACCTGGCGCTGGAGAAGCTGGCGAAGGTGGGCGGGACGATTCGCAGCCGCGTGTTGTTCTGAGTTTCCTTGGGAAGGGGCGGGCAGCCCTCCGGGAGCCATGCTTAGCACAAGGCCGTAGCAACCGTCACGAGGCAAGTCCCCAGGCGCTGCCCTAAAATCCCCAGCCCGGCTATGGGCGCGCAGCGCCCGGCCGAGGCGCCCCACCCGATGAATGCTCCGACTGCGTTGAACACGCTGTTGGCACAGGCCGCAGAGCCTGTCCGACTGCGCGAGATCCCGTACAACTACACCAGCTTCTCCGATCGCGAGATCGTGATTCGCCTGCTGGGCGAACGCGGCTGGGAACTGCTCCAGACCTTGCGCGCCGAGCGCCGCACCGGCCGATCGGCCCGCATGCTCTATGAAGTGCTCGGCGACATCTGGGTGGTGCAGCGCAATCCGTACCTCGTCGACGACCTGCTCGACAATCCGCGCCGCCGTGGCCAGCTGGTCGATGCCCTCAGGCACCGCCTGACCGAGGTGCAAAAGCGCCGCACACCCGACAGCGACCTGCCGCGCGACCAGCTCGTGGGCGAACTCACCGGCCTCGTGGGCGACGCGGTAGCCGCCTTCGACACCAAGTTCCGCGACGTCGCCGCCCTGCGCCGCAAGGCCACGCGCGTGCTGGGCCGGCTCACGGCCAAGGACAACATCAAGTTCGACGGCCTTTCGCGCGTGTCGCACGTCACCGACGCCACCGACTGGCGCGTGGAGTACCCCTTCGTCGTGCTATGCCCCGACACCGAGGCCGAGATGGCGCTGCTGGTGAAGGGCTGCATCGAGCTGGGCCTGACCATCATCCCGCGCGGAGGCGGCACCGGCTACACCGGCGGCGCGATCCCGCTGACCTGGAACAGCGTCGTCATCAACACCGAGAAGCTCGAGGCGATGACCGAGGTCGAGCACATCTCGCTGCCCGGCCTGGCCGATCCGGTGCCCACCATCTGGACTGAAGCCGGCGTGGTTACGCAGCGCGTGGCCGATACGGCCGAGCGCGCGGGCTTCGTCTTCGCGGTCGACCCGACCTCCGCCGAGGCTTCGTGCGTCGGCGGCAACGTCGCCATGAACGCAGGCGGCAAGAAGGCCGTGCTGTGGGGCACGGCGCTTGACAACCTCGCCTCGTGGCGCATGGTCACGCCGCAAGCCGAGTGGCTCGAAGTCACGCGCATCGGCCACAACCTCGGCAAGATCCACGACGCCGAAAACGCCGTGTTCGAGTTGCAGTACTACGCAGCCGACGGCAAGACCAAGCTGCGCACCGAACGTCTCGACATTCCGGGCCGCACCTTCCGCAAGGAAGGCCTGGGCAAGGACGTGACCGACAAGTTCCTCTCGGGCCTGCCGGGCATCCAGAAGGAAGGCTGCGACGGCCTCATCACCAGTTGCCGCTGGGTCGTGCACCGCATGCCGGCGCACACGCGCACCGTGTGCCTCGAATTCTTCGGCAACGCCAAGGATGCGGTGCCCAGCATCGTCGAGATCAAGGACTTCATGTTCGCCGAGCAGAAGCGCTCGGGCGTGCTGCTGGCCGGTCTCGAACACCTGGACGACCGCTACCTCAAGGCGGTGGGCTACGCCACCAAGTCGAAGAAGCACGGCGGCCTGCCGAAGATGGTGCTGTTCGGCGACATCGCCGGTGACGACGCCGACGCGGTGGCCCGCGTTACCTCTGAAGTGGTGCGCATCGCCAACTCGCGCAGCGGCGAAGGCTTCATCGCCATCAGCCCCGAGGCGCGCAAGAAATTCTGGCTCGACCGCAAGCGCACGGCCGCCATCAGCAAGCACACCAACGCCTTCAAGATCAACGAAGACGTGGTGATCCCGCTGCCGCGCATGGCCGAGTACAGCGACGGCATCGAGCGCATCAACATCGAGCTCTCGCTGCAGAACAAGCTCGCGCTCACCGACGAGCTCGAAGCCTTTCTCATGCGCGGCAACCTGCCGCTGGGCAAGACCGACGATGCGCACGAGATTCCGGCGGCCGAGCTGCTGGAAGACCGCGTGGCGCAGGCCGTGGCGCTGGTGCAGGAAGTGCGCACGCTCTGGGCCGGCTGGCTGCAGAACGTCGACGCGCTGTTCCCGCAACTGCAGGACCACAGCCTTCGCGCGAGCTGGAAGACGCAGCTGCGCCAGCCGCTGCAGGAGATTTTCTCGGGCGCCGAGTTCGCGCCGATCCTGGCGGAGTGCACGGCCATCCACAAACGCGTGCTCAAGGGCCGAGTGTGGGTCGCGCTGCACATGCACGCGGGCGACGGCAATGTGCACACCAACATCCCCGTCAACAGCGACAACTACGACATGCTGCAGACCGCGCATGCCGCGGTGGTGCGCATCATGGCGCTGGCGCGCAGCCTCGACGGCGTGATCTCGGGCGAGCACGGCATCGGCATCACCAAGCTCGAATTCCTCAGCGACGAAGAGCTGCGCCCCTTCACCGAATACAAGGCCAGGGTCGACCCCGAAGGCCGCTTCAACAAGGGCAAGCTGCTGCGTGCGCCTGCCGGCGAGGCGCAGATGCTGCACGCCGACCTGACCAACGCCTATACGCCGAGCTTCGGCCTGATGGGGCACGAGTCGCTGATCATGCAGCAGAGCGACATCGGCGCCATTGCCGACAGCGTGAAGGATTGCCTGCGCTGCGGCAAGTGCAAGCCGGTATGCGCCACGCACGTGCCGCGCGCCAACCTGCTCTACAGCCCGCGCAACAAGATCCTCGCGACTTCGCTGCTGGTGGAGGCCTTCCTCTACGAAGAGCAGACGCGGCGCGGCATCAGCATCAAGCACTGGGAAGAGTTCGAGGACGTGGCTGACCACTGCACCGTGTGCCACAAGTGCCTCACGCCGTGCCCGGTGAAGATCGACTTCGGTGACGTGTCGATGAACATGCGCAACCTGCTGCGCAAGATGGGCCAGAAGAGCTTCCGCCCGGGCAACGCTGCTGCGATGTTCTTCCTCAACGCGACCAATCCGCAGACCATCAAGGCGGTGCGTGCGGGCATGGTGGGCATCGGCTTCAAGGCGCAGCGCATGGCCAACGACCTGCTGCGCGGCCTCGCGAAGAAGCAGACGGCGGCGCCTCCTGCCACGCTGGGCCCCGCGCCGATCAAGGAGCAGGTGATCCACTTCATCAACAAGAAGATGCCGGGCAACCTGCCGAAGAAGACGGCGCGTGCGCTGCTCGACATCGAGGATGCGGACTACGTGCCGATCATCCGCAACCCGAAGGCGACCACCTCCGAAACCGAGGCGGTCTTCTACTTTCCGGGGTGCGGTTCGGAGCGGCTGTTCTCGCAGGTCGGCCTCGCCACGCAGGCGATGCTCTGGCATGCGGGCGTGCAGACGGTGCTGCCGCCGGGCTACCTGTGCTGCGGCTATCCGCAACGCGGCAGCGGCCAGTTCGACAAGGCCGAGAAGATGATCACGGACAACCGCGTGCTCTTCCACCGCGTGGCCAACACGCTCAACTATCTCGACATCAAGACGGTGGTGGTGAGCTGCGGCACCTGCTACGACCAGCTGCAGGGCTATCAGTTCGACAAGATCTTCCCGGGCTGCCGGATCATCGACATCCACGAGTACCTGCTCGAAAAGGGCATCACGCTCGCCGATGCAGGCGGTGGCGGCTACCTGTACCACGACCCCTGCCATTCGCCGATGAAGCTGCAGGACCCGATGAAGACCGTGAAGGCACTGGTCGGTGACAACGTGCTCAAGAACGACCGCTGCTGCGGCGAATCGGGCACGCTGGGCGTGTCGCGGCCGGACATCTCGACGCAGATCCGCTTCCGCAAGGAAGAAGAGCTGAAGAAGGGCGAAGCCGCGCTGCGCGACTCCGGCAAGGTCGGCGCACAGGACAACGTGAAGATCCTCACCAGCTGCCCAAGCTGCCTGCAGGGCCTCTCGCGCTACGGCAACGACCTGAACAACGGCCTGCTCGAAGCAGACTACATCGTGGTCGAGATGGCCAACAAGATCCTCGGCGCCGACTGGATGCCGACCTATGTGGCCGCAGCCAATCAGGGCGGGATCGAGCGGGTGCTGGTGTGACGAAGGTACAGGGCTGCGTGCTGTGCGAAGGGCCGGGTGGCCGCCTCGTGTTCGAGGGCGCGAAGCTGCGCGTCATCCATGCGGAAGAGGCGGGTTTTCCGGCCTTCTATCGCGTGGTGTGGCGTGACCATGCGGCGGAGTTTTCCGACCTCGATGCCGCGGACCGCACGCTGTGCATGGAAGCAGTAGTGGTCGTCGAGCAATGCCTGCGCGAGCACCTGAAGCCGGCCAAGATCAACCTCGCCGCGCTCGGCAACATGGTGGCGCATCTGCACTGGCACGTGATCGCGCGTTTCGCCGACGACAGTCATTTCCCGGGCTCGGTGTGGGCACCGGTGCAGCGCGAGCGCAATGCGGCGCAGGAAGCGGAGATCGCCGCGCGCCTGCCCGCCATCGAGGCTGCGATGATCGAGCGCTTGGGCAACAGGAGTTTCTGATGGCAGGCTTGAAACCGGGCGCACCGACGCCGCAATCGATCACCGTGCACGGCCAGTCGCGCGTGCTCGAAGTGGGCTTCTCCGATGGAGCGACCTTTCGAATCCCTTTCGAGCTGATGCGCATCTACTCGCCGTCGGCCGAAGTGCAAGGCCACGGCCCGGGCCAGGAAATCCTGCAGACGGGCAAGCGCGACGTCGAGCTCGTCGACCTCGAAGCGGTCGGCAACTACGCTGTGCAGCCGACCTTCAGCGACGGCCACAACACGGGCATCTACTCGTGGGACCTGCTCTATGAACTGGGCGAGAAGCAGGCCGAGCTGTGGGCCACCTACGAACGCCGTCTGCTCGAGGCGGGCGTCGACCGCGACACGCCGATGATCGACAAGAGCGGTCACGCCTGCGGCAGCCATTGAGCTCGCGAAATCGCCTGAAAATCCGCGCCGCGCTATTGAAAAGATAGCCCTACGCCCAGGAAGGGCGGGACGAAAAAAGCAACAAATGCCCGCCGTGCGCGCGGGGTCGTCGGCTTGATGTGAAGGCTTCCGGCCTAACATCGGTTGCATGAGTACCACACACTTCGGCTTCGAAACAGTCGACGAAAGCGAGAAGGCCCGCCGCGTTCGCGGTGTCTTCGATTCGGTTGCCTCGCGCTACGACGTCATGAACGACCTGATGTCGGCCGGCCTGCACCGCGCCTGGAAGGCGTACACCGTGATGGTTGCGAACGTGGGCGAAGGCTCGCGCGTGCTCGACATCGCGGGCGGCACCGGCGATCTCGCACTGGCCTTCGCCAAGAAGGTCGGCGCCAGCGGGCAAGTGGTTCACACCGACATCAACGAGGCCATGCTGCGCACAGGCCGCGACCGCCTGCTCGATGCCGGCGTGGTGCTGCCCACCATGGTCTGTGACGCCGAGAAGCTGCCTTTTCCGGACAACCACTTCGACGTGGTCACGGTGGCCTTCGGCCTGCGCAACATGACGCACAAGGACATCGCGCTCAAGGAAATGAACCGCGTGATCAAGCCGCGCGGCAAGCTGCTGGTGCTCGAGTTCTCGAAGGTCGCGAAGCCGCTCGCAAAGGCCTACGACTGGTACTCCTTCAACGTGCTGCCCCGCCTGGGCAAGCTCGTGGCCGGCGACGACGCGAGCTATCGCTACCTCGCTGAATCGATCCGGATGCACCCCTCGCAAGAGGAACTCAAGACCCTCATGAAAGAGGGCGGTTTCGGACATGTGGACTATCACAACATGACGGGTGGCATCGCTGCCCTGCATGTTGGAATCAAGTGTTGAAAGTGTTGATCAAGCGAATCTTTCGCTCAAGAGGAGACGACATGAAAAGTTTGGGTTCTTTGTTTTTGGCAGCTGCATTGGTACTGGTCAGTGTCCAGGCCGAGGCTGCCCGCATGGGTGGCGGCAAGTCGGTCGGACGCCAGTCGTCCAACGTGACGCAGCGCGAGTCGGCATCGCCCAGCGCGCCTTCGCAGCAGAGTGCGACCAACGCGGCAGCGGCGAAGCCGGCAACGCCCGCACCCGCGGCTGCTGCACCGAAGCGTCCGTGGGGCGCGATGCTCGGCGGTCTGGCCGCAGGCCTTGGCCTTGCTTGGCTCGCAAGCTCGCTCGGTCTTGGTGCCGGCTTCGGCAACATCCTGCTGATCGGCCTGCTCGTGCTGGCCGGCGTGGTGGTGTGGCGCATGATCAAGTCGCGCTCGCAACCTGCCGGCAATCGCCAGGGCGGCTTCGCGTTCCAGGGCGCTGGCGGCAGCCCCGCAAATGCCAGCGCACCGGTGCAGTACAGCCCGGCCAACGTGGGCAACGACGCCTCGGCTCGTCCGTGGGAGCGCAATGCCGCGGCCTTCGACGCCACGCCTTCGAACGACGCACCGCATGGCAGCAGCCTCTCGGCAGCGGGCGCTGCGGCCGGTGGCAGCATGATCGGCTCGGCACTCGCCGGTTCGCAGTCCTGGGGCATTCCCGCGGGCTTCGACATCGATGGCTTCCTCGGCGCAGCCAAGCGCAACTTCGTGACGCTGCAGGACGCATGGGACCGCGCTGACGTGTCGATGCTGCGTTCGATGATGACCGACGGCATGGTCGACGAGATCCGCGCGCAATTGGCCGACCGGGCCAGCCACACCGGCGGTGCCTCGAACAAGACCGAAGTCGTGATGCTCGACGCCAAGCTGCTTGGCATCGAAGAACTGCCCGACGCCTACATGGCCAGCGTGGAGTTCTCCGGCATGATCCGTGAAGACGCCTCGGCCGGCCCGGGCCCGTTCCGCGAAGTTTGGAACATGACCAAGCCGACCAGCGGCAACAGCGGCTGGCTGGTGGCTGGCGTGCAAGCACTGCAGTAAGAAAAACCTGAAACGCGGCCGTCACAGGGCCGCGACACAGACGGGATAATGGGGACATGGCCACACCATCGTCCCCATTTTCTTTTCTCGGCGACCTCTTCAACCGCATCGGCGAGCGCCTGCAGCCGCCGGACTGGGCCGTTCACGAGATCCAGCATCGCGCGGTCCTGTTCCTGAACCATGTGCTGCAGCAGGAGCCCGAGGCCCAGCAGCGGCTGCTGCGCCAGCAGGGGCGGGTGGTGCGCTTCCAGTGGCGCTTCGTGACCATGGAACTGGTGGCCACGCCGGCCGGCCTGCTCGATCTGGCCCCCGCTGGTTCGGTGCCCGAGCTCACGCTCACCGTCACCGACGATTCCCCCTTCGACATTGCCCGTGCCACGCTGCGCGGCGACAAGCCCGCCGTTCAGATCATCGGCGACGTGCAACTGGCGGCCGAGGTCAACTGGCTGGTCGACCACGTGCGCTGGGACGTCGAGGACGACCTCGCCCGCGTGATCGGCGACGTGCCTGCGCACACTCTGGGCAACGGCGTGCGGCGTGTCGTGGGCGCGCTGCGCCAGTTCGTCGGCGACCGCACGGCCAAGGCTGGCGGCTCGACGGCCGGCTCGGCGAGCACGGCCGAATGAGGCGCTTCTACCGCGGACTGTTCATCGTCTGGGTCGCGCTGCGCTACGGCCTCGACGAGCTCGTGCTCACTAGCTTCCGGAAGCCCTGGCTGCTCGTCGTGGCGCGTGTCGTTTCCATCGGGCGCAACCTCGATGCACCGCGCGGCCAGCGGCTGCGCGAGGCGCTCGAACGCCTCGGCCCCATCTTCGTGAAGTTCGGCCAGGTGCTGTCGACCCGGCGCGACCTGCTGCCGCCCGACATCGCCGACGAGTTGGCCTTTTTGCAGGACCGCGTGCCGCCGTTTCCGTCGGCGGTGGCCATTGCCACCATCGAACGCGCATTCCGCCGCCCGGTGGGCGACGTGTTCGTGCAGTTCGACGAAACGCCCATCGCCAGCGCGTCGATCGCGCAGGTGCACTTCGCGACCATTCGCACCAACCAGGGCGATGTACGCGAAGTGGCAGTCAAGGTGCTGCGCCCCAACATGCGCGGCGTGATCGAGAAAGACCTGGCGCTGATGGCCATGATGGCCGGCTGGCTCGAGAACCTCTCGGCCGACGGCAAGCGCCTGAAGCCGCGCGAGGTGGTCGGCGAGTTCGACAAGTACCTGCACGACGAGCTCGACCTGGTGCGCGAGGCCGCCAACGCCGCCCAGCTGCGCCGCAACATGGCCGAGCTCGACCTGGTGCTGATCCCCGAGATGTTCTGGGACTTCTGCCACCCCGAGGTCATCGTGATGGAGCGCATGAAGGGCGTGCCCATCGCGCAGATGGACCGCCTGCGCGCGGCCGGCGTCGACATTCCCAAGCTGGCGCGCGACGGCGTCACGATCTTCTTCACGCAGGTGTTCCGCGACGGCTTCTTCCATGCCGACATGCACCCCGGCAACATCCAGGTGAGCCTGGAGCCCGAGACCTTCGGGCGCTACATCTCGCTGGACTTCGGGATCATCGGCACGCTGACCGAGTCGGACAAGGAATACCTCGCGCAGAACTTCGTGGCCTTTTTCCGGCGCGACTACAAGCGCGTGGCCGAACTGCATCTCGAAAGCGGCTGGGTGCCGGTGGGCACCCGCATCGACGAGCTGGAGGGCGCCATCCGCACTGTGTGCGAGCCGTACTTCGACCGGCCGCTGAAAGAGATTTCGCTGGGCATGGTGCTGATGCGCCTGTTCCAGACGTCGCGCCGCTTTCACGTCGAGATCCAGCCGCAGCTGGTGCTGCTGCAGAAGACGCTGCTCAACATCGAGGGCCTGGGCCGCAACATCGACCCCGAACTCGACCTCTGGGCCACGGCCAAGCCCTTCCTCGAGAAGTGGATGGTCGACCAGATCGGCCCCAAGAAGCTGCTGCAGCAGCTCAAGGCCGAGGCACCGCGATACGCCAAGCTGCTGCCCCAGCTTCCTCGATTGCTGCACGATTTCCTGGAAAATCGCCCCTCCGACAACCGCCGCGAGCTGCTCGAACTGCTGGCTCAGCAGAAGCGCACCAACCGGTTGCTGCAAATCATCGTCAGTAGTGGCATAGGTTTTGTATTGGGGTTGCTCGTAATGCAAGTGCTGATGCGCGTGCGCTTTTTCTAGAGGAGTCTCCGCCGTGTTGTTGACGCTGGTCATCGTCTATCTGCTGGTCACCATCGCAATCGGCCTCTATGCCGCCAAGCGGGTGAAGAACACCACCGACTTCGCCATTGCCGGGCGGCACCTGCCGCTCTTCATGATCGTCACGACCACCTTTGCCACGTGGTTCGGCTCCGAAACGGTGCTCGGCATACCGGCCAAGTTCATCGAGGGCGGGCTCAACGGCGTGGTCGAAGACCCGTTCGGCGCGGGCACCTGCCTGATCCTGGTGGGCCTGTTCTTCGCGGGCAAGCTCTACCGGATGACGCTGCTGACCATCAGCGACTACTACCGCGAGCGCTACGGCCGCACGGTGGAAGTGGCCTGCTCGCTCATCATCATGCTGAGCTACCTGGGCTGGGTGTCGGCGCAGGTCACGGCGCTGGGGCTGGTGTTCAACCTGCTGTCGGGCGACGCCATCAGCATCCCGGTGGGCATGGTGATCGGGGTGGTCTCGATCCTGGCCTACACGCTGTTCGGCGGCATGTGGTCGGTGGCGGTGACCGACTTCATGCAGATGATCATCCTGGTAGCTGGCCTGGCCGTCATCGCGATGTTCGCGGGCAACATGGCCGGCGGCGCCGACAAGGTGGTGGCCTTTGCCGTGAGCAAGGATCTCTTCAAGTTCTGGCCCGAGCCGAGCTGGCACGACATGGTGTTCTTCTTTGCGGCCGCCATCACGATGATGCTGGGCTCTATTCCGCAGCAGGACGTGTTCCAGCGCGTGATGTCGGCCAACAGCGTGAAGGCGGCCCAGCGCGGCCCGGTGATCGGTGGCGTGGCGTACATCCTGTTCGCCTTTGTGCCGATGTTCCTGGTGGCCAGCGCGTTGCTGATCATGCCGGAGCAAACCGCCACGCTGCTGAAGGAAGATCCGCAGAAGGTGCTGCCCACGCTGGTGCTGCAGAAGATGCCGTTCGTGATGCAGGTGCTGTTCTTTGGTGCGCTGCTGTCTGCCATCAAGTCGACCGCCTCGGCCACCTTGCTGGCGCCCAGCGTCACTTTCACCGAGAACATCTGGCGCCAGTTCCGCCCGGCCGGCACCGACCGCCAGAACCTCATGACGATGCGCATCACGGTGCTGCTGTTCAGTGCCGCCGTGCTGGCCTACGCGATCCGCATGCAGGGCACGCCGATCTACGAACTGGTGTCGGGTGCCTACCAGGTGCCGCTGGTGGGGGCCTTCGTGCCGCTGGTGTGCGGCCTGTACTGGCGCCGCGCCAGCACCCAGGGAGCAGTCGCTTCGATCGTCCTGGGCATCGGCGTGTGGCTGCTGTTTCTGTGGATGCCCTGGGGCAGAGCGTTCCCGGCCCAGTTGGCGGGCGTGCTCTGCTCGTTCGTGGGCATGGTGGCCGGCTCGCTGCTGCCGCAATGGTTGGCGAACACTCACACGCCGCACCGCCCGCTGGCCACCGAGCCAGCCTGAAGCCCGGGCTCGGCGGTCGGGCTGGGCGCCCTTTGGCAGGGGCACCCCTATAATCGAGGGCTTTGCGAGCGGCAGCTGCGCCGCTTTTTGACCTCATTTCCCATGCCCATCTACGCCTACAAGTGCAGCGCCTGCGGCTTTGCCAAAGACGCCCTGCAAAAGATGTCCGACGCGCCCCTGACGGTGTGTCCGGCGTGCGGTGCGAGCGCATTCGAAAAGCAGGTCACGGCCGCCGGCTTCCAGCTCAAGGGCTCGGGCTGGTACGTGACTGATTTCCGTGAGGGCGGCGGCAAGAAGGCCGAGCCTGCCACGGCGCCCGTGTCGAGTGACGGTGCCAAGTCCACCGAATCTTCCTCTTCCGCCGCCGCGCCGAGCCCCGCTCCGGCGCCCGCGGCACCGGCCCCAGCGCCGGCTGCTGCTGCCAAGAGCGGCGACTGATCGAACACCATGCTCGCCCTGCGCAAATGGTTGCTGTCCGGCCTGCTGGTCATCGTGCCGCTGGTCATCACGCTCGGCGTGCTGAACTGGATCATCGGCACGCTCGACCAGACGCTGTGGCTGCTGCCCGAGCAATGGCAGGTCTGGCTCAGCGACCACAAGGTGCGCGGCCTGGGCGTGCTGCTCACGCTGGCGATCCTGCTGGTGGTGGGTGCCACCGCCAGCAACTTCGTCGGCAAGCGCCTGCTCGGCTGGGGCGACGCCGTGGTACGGCGCATTCCGGTGGTGCGCTCGATCTACTCCAGCGTCAAGCAGGTGTCGGACACGCTGTTCTCCGAGAACGGCAATGCCTTTCGCACCGCGGTGCTGATCCAATGGCCGCGCGAAGGCGTGTGGACCATCGCCTTCGTCACCGGTGCGCCCGGCAACGAAGTCGCTGAACACCTCGGCGAAGAGGAATTCCTCAGCGTCTACGTGCCGACCACGCCCAACCCCACGGGCGGCTACTTCGTGATGCTCAAGCGCAGCGACTGCATCGAACTGAAGATGAGCGTGGACGAAGCGCTCAAGTACATCGTCTCGATGGGGGTGGTCGTTCCAGGCGGCCCCACCACGGTGGCGGTGAAATCTTCCAACTCATAAAAAACGAACGCGCCCACAAGGCGCCGGAATGGATTCCTATGGCCATGCGTACTCACTATTGCGGTCTCGTGACCGAAGCCCTGCTGGGCCAAACCGTCACCCTGTGCGGCTGGGTCAACCGTCGTCGCGACCACGGCGGCGTGATCTTCATCGACGTGCGTGACCGCGAAGGTTATGTGCAGGTGGTGTGCGACCCCGATCGCGCCTCCACCTTCGCCGTGGCCGAGAACCTGCGCAACGAGTTCTGCGTGCAGATCACGGGCCTGGTGCGCGCGCGCCCCGAAGGCACGACCAACGACCAGCTCAAGAGCGGCAAGATCGAAGTGCTGTGCCACGAACTGAAGGTGCTGAACCCGTCGGTCACGCCCCCGTTCCTGCTGGACGACGACAACCTGTCGGAAACCACCCGCCTCACGCACCGCGTGCTCGACCTGCGCCGCCCGGCCATGCAGCGCAACATGATGCTGCGCTACAAGGTGACGATGGAAACGCGCAAGTTCCTCGATGCCAACGGCTTCATCGACATCGAGACGCCAATGCTCGGCAAGTCCACGCCCGAAGGCGCGCGCGACTACCTCGTGCCCAGCCGCGTGCACGACGGCAGCTTCTTCGCGCTGCCGCAGTCGCCCCAGCTGTTCAAGCAGCTGCTGATGGTGGCCGGCTACGACCGCTACTACCAGATCGTGAAGTGCTTCCGCGACGAAGACCTGCGCGCCGACCGCCAGCCCGAATTCACGCAGATCGACATCGAGACCTCGTTCCTCGCCGAAGAGGAAATCCGCGAGATGTTCGAAGGCATGATCCGCAACGTGTTCCGCAACGCCGCTGGCATCGACCTGCCGGTGTTCCCGACCATGACGTATGCCGACGCAATGTTCAAGTACGGCTCGGACAAGCCCGACCTGCGCGTGAAGCTCGAATTCACCGAGCTGACGGAACTGATGAAGCGCGTCGAGTTCAAGGTGTTCTCGAATGCCGCCACCATGACCGGCGGCCGCGTGGTGGCGCTGCGTGTGCCCGGCGGCGGCGCCGAAGGCGGCCTGTCGCGCGGCGAAATCGACGCGTACCAGGAGTTCGTCAAGATCTATGGCGCCAAGGGCCTGGCCTATATCAAGGTCAACGACGCGCAAGCCGGCCGCGAAGGCCTGCAGAGCCCGATCGTGAAGAACCTCGACGACAGCACGCTGGCCGAGATCATCGCCCGCACGGGTGCGCGCAACGGCGACATCCTGTTCTTCGGCGCCGACAAGGAAAAGGTCGTCAACGACGCCATCGGCGCGCTGCGCGTCAAGATCGGCCACAGCGCCTTTGGCAAGAAGGCGGGCCTCTTCGACGACCGTTGGGCACCGCTGTGGGTGGTGGACTTCCCGATGTTCGAGTTCGACGAGGAAGGCCAGCGCTGGAGCGCCGTGCACCATCCGTTCACCGCTCCGAAGGATGGCCATGAAGACCTCATGGACACCGCTCCCGAGAAGTGCATTGCCAAGGCCTACGACATGGTGCTCAACGGCATCGAAATGGGCGGCGGCTCGGTGCGTATCCACCGCGAGGAAGTGCAGAGCAAGGTGTTCCGCGCGCTGAAGATCAGCGCCGAAGACGCGCAGCTCAAGTTCGGCTTCCTGCTGGACGCGCTGCAGTACGGCGCGCCGCCGCACGGCGGCATTGCCATCGGCCTGGACCGCCTCGTCATGCTCATGACCGGCGCCGAGTCGATCCGCGACGTGATCGCCTTCCCCAAGACCCAGCGCGCGCAAGACCTGCTGACGCAGGCGCCGAGCCCGGTTGACGAGAAGCAGCTTCGCGAGCTGCACATCAAGCTGCGCAACACGCCCCAAGCTGCCTGATGCTCTGAGGCTCCCATGACGACCAGCCCTCGACCCTGGAAGATCCCGGAGTCGGTGCTGGTCGTGATCCACACGCCGGCGCTCGATGTGCTGCTGATCCGGCGTGCGGATGCCGAGACCGACTTCTGGCAGTCGGTCACCGGCAGCAAGGACGCAGCCGACGAGCCGCTCGCGCTCACCGCGGCGCGCGAGGTGGCCGAGGAAACCGGCATCCAGTGCGGCGAAGGCACGGCGCTGGCCTCGCAACTGGTCGACTGGCAGCTGCGCAACGTCTACGAGATCTATCCGCGCTGGCGCGCCCGCTACGCGCCCGGTATCACCCACAACACCGAGCACCTGTTCGGCCTGTGCGTGCCTGAGCGCATTACGCCCACACTCGACCCGCGCGAGCACACCGACTGGCGCTGGCTGCCGTATCACGAAGCGGCGGATGCCTGCTTTTCCCCATCGAATGCCGAAGCCATTCTGTTGCTGCCAGAATTTGCGCGATGAACCAGCCGGCAGCAGCAACGCAGAACCTCCGGGTCGCGACGTACAACATCCACAAGGGTGTTCAAGGCATCGGACCCGCACGGCGGCTCGAAATCCACAACCTCGGCCACGCCATCGAGCAGCTCGACGCCGACATCGTCTGCTTGCAGGAAGTGCGCAAGATGAACCGGCAGGCGGCCGCCCGTTTCGCGCGCTGGCCCGAGTTGCCGCAGGCCGATTTCCTCGCGCCCGAGGGCTACACCGCCGTCTACGAAACCAATGCCGTCACGCGCCACGGCGAGCACGGCAATGCGCTGCTCACGCGCTGGCCGGTGCTGCGAATCAACCATCAGGATATTTCCGACCACCGCTTCGAACAGCGCGGGCTGCTGCACGTGGTGATCGACGTGGAGGGCCGTCGGGTGCACACCATCGTGGTGCATCTGGGGCTCATCAAGGGCAGCCGGGTTCGGCAGATTGCCCGCCTGCGCGAGTTCATCGACCGCGAGGTGCCGCCCGACGAGGCCGTCGTGGTGGCGGGCGACTTCAACGACTGGGGCGCGCGCATGCGCTATGCCATGAACGCCATGGGCCTGCGCGACACCAGCGACCTGCGCGGTCCGCGCACGCTCACTTACCCCTCGCGCCTGCCGGTGGCGCAGCTCGACTTCGTCTACGGACGCAGGCTGGAGCCGCTGGCCTGCAACGTGCCGCGCGGCCCCATCTGGGCCCGCATGTCCGACCACCTGCCGCTGGTGGCCGATTTCACGCTCCTCAATTGATAGCATTGCTCCAAGAAGGGACGGGCGTTGCGGGCCCGAATGTCTGGAGCCATTCACTGGTACGATCCCCGCCATGCTGAGGAAAACCGACGTCGACCCGCGCCCCGATCGAAACGACGATGACGAGGGTACGCCCGTCTCCGTGAAGATCCGTGAGCGCCTCACCGCGGCGCGCAAGCGCTTCAACGCCAACGACAACATCGCCGAGTTCATCGAGCCCGGTGAGCTGGAGGCCTTGCTCGACGAGGTCGAGGTCAAGATGAAGGGCGTGCTCCAGAGCCTGGTCATCGACGTCGAGAACGACCACAACACCGACAACACCGCACGGCGCGTCGCCAAGATGTACCTGAACGAGGTGTTCCGGGGCCGCTACGTGGCGCCGCCCTCGCTCACCGAGTTTCCCAACGCCGAGCACCTGAACGAGCTGATGATCGTCGGCCCGATCACCGTGCGCAGCGCCTGCTCGCACCACTTCTGCCCGATCATCGGCAAGCTCTGGATCGGGGTGATGCCCAACGAGCACACCAACGTGATCGGCCTGTCGAAGTACGCACGCCTGGCCGAGTGGGTCATGGGTCGTCCCCAGATCCAGGAAGAAGCCGTGGTGCAACTGGCCGACCTGATCCAGGAAAAGACGCAGCCCGACGGCCTCGCGCTGGTCATGGAAGCCGAGCATTTCTGCATGGCCTGGCGCGGCGTGAAGGAAATGGACAGCAAGATGATCAACTCCGTGATGCGCGGCGTGTTTCTCAAAGACCCGAGCCTGCGCCGCGAATTCCTTTCTCTCCTTCCCCGAAAGAGCTGAGCCATGCTGGTCCGACTTCTCTACGCCAGCCGCGCCGTCGACACCAGCCCCGAGGCCATCGAGGCGATCCTCGCGCAATCGCGCACGCACAACACGACCTGCGGCATCACCGGCATCCTCTGCTACGGCGCCGGCACCTTCCTGCAGGCCATCGAAGGTGGCCGCATGGCCATCAGCGAGCTCTACGGCCACATCCAGCGCGATGCGCGCCACAAGGATGTGGTGCTGCTGCACTACGAAGAGATTTCCGAGCGCCGTTTCGGCGGCTGGACGATGGGGCAGGTCAACCTGTCGAAGCTCAACGCATCGACGCTGCTGAAGTACTCCGAAAAGCCCGAGCTCAACCCGTATGCGGTGTCGGGCAAGGTTTCGCTGGCGCTGCTCGAAGAGCTGATGGCCACTGCCGCCATCGTCGGTCGCCACTAGTCCGGCAGGGGTGCCACTCTCCGCATTCGCGCTGATCCTGCTCGCCGGGATCGTTCACGCAGGCTGGAACATCGCCGCCAAGAAGGCGAATGGCGATGCACGTTTCAGCTTCCAGACCAGCGTATTCAACATGCTCATCTGGGCGCCCGTGGGCATCACGCTGGGCTGGAACGTGGTGCCAGGCTGGGGCCTGACCGAGTGGGGCTTCGTCGTGCTCAGCGGCGTGCTGCACATCTTCTATTTCATCGTGCTGCTGCGCGGCTATCGCAAGTCTGACCTCACGGTGGTCTACCCGCTCGCGCGCGGCTCGGGGCCGCTGCTGTCGTCGCTGGTGGCGGTGCTCTTCCTGGGCGAGAAGATCAGCCTGGTTGGCGTGGCAGGCATTGCAGGCGTGGTGGGCGGCGTGTTTCTCGTTGCGGGTGGGCCCAAGCTGTGGCGCAAGGCGCATGACCCGGCGCAGCGCGAGCGCGTGCACAAGGGCATCCGCTACGGTGTGCTGACCGGTGGCTTCATCGCGGCGTACACCGTGACCGACAGCTACGCAGTCAAGTTTCTCGCGATGTCGCCGATCCTGCTCGACTACTTCGGCAATCTCGTGCGCATGGTGCTGCTGGCGCCCGTTGCGCTGAAGGACCGCGCGACCACCGCGCGCATGTGGCGCGAGCAGTGGAAGTACGCGCTGCTGGTTGCGGCGGTCAGCCCGGTGTCGTATGTGCTCGTGCTGTACGCGGTGCAGCAGGCGCCGATCTCGCACGTCGCGCCGGCGCGCGAGGTCTCGATGCTGTTCGCCGCACTGATCGGCGGCCACCTGCTGCGCGAAGGCGACCGGCTGCTGCGGCTGCTGGGCGCGCTGTTCATCGCTGCCGGGGTGGTGGCGCTCGCGATGGGCTGAAGCCATGGTGCTGTTCGGCTGCGACTTCTCCAGCGCGCCGACGGCACGCAAGCCGATCGTGATTGGGGTTGGTGAACTGGCCGGTGCCGACCGCGTCAGGCTGACCAGCCTGCATCGCTTCGCGACGCTCGACGCATGGGGCGAATGGCTGTGCGCCACGCCGTCCTGGACCGGCGGTTTCGACTTTCCCTTCAGCCTGCCGCGCGAACTCGTCGAGCATCTGCGATGGCCGTTGCAGTGGGAGCCGCTGATGGCTCACTACGCCAGCCTGAGCCGTGCCGAAATCCGCGAGACCTTCGCCGCGTTCTGCGCGGCGCGCCCGGTCGGCGGCAAGTTCGCGCACCGTGCGACGGACGGGCCGGCGGGCTCCAGCCCTTCGATGAAGTGGGTCAACCCGCCGGTGGCGTACATGCTCCATGCGGGCGTGCCGCGCCTGCTGGCGGCCGGTGCGCGCATTCCTGGCCTGCACGCAGGCAGCGGTGCCGACCGCATTGCGCTGGAGGCCTATCCCGGCCTGCTGGCGCGCGAGCTGATCGGGCGCCGCAGCTACAAGAGCGACGACCTGCAGAAGCAGACGTCCGAGCGGCACGCCGCACGCGATGACCTGCTGGCCGCGCTCGAGGCAGGGACAACCCGCCTCGGCCTGCGGCTTTCCATCACCAAGCCGCAGCGCGCCGAACTGCTGGCCGATGCCCGCGGAGATGACATCGACGCGGTGCTGTGCCTCCTGCAGGCAGCCTGGGGCCTGCAGCGCGCCGGCAGCCCCGGTTTGGGCCACGGCCTGCCGGAGGGGCTCGACCCGCTTGAAGGATGGATCGTCAGCGCCTGAGCCTTGTTGTCCTACACCGCTTCGGGCTTCCGTCGGCATTCGCCGTCACCGGCCGGGGCCTAGATTGAAATCAGTGGGTCATTTCGGCCCACGGATTTCACTACCCGAACAGGAAGGAAGCGACATGAACAAGGACCAAGTGGCAGGCCGCGTCGAGGAAGCCAAGGGCAAGCTGAAGGAAGCCGCCGGCAAGGTCGTCGGTAACGAAAAGCTCGAGGGCGAGGGCATTGCCGACCAGGCTGCCGGCAAGGTGCAGAAGACCTACGGCGACGTCAAGGAAAAGGCCAAGGACGCGATCAAGTCGGGCGCCGACAAGTTGTGACCGAACAGGGCGGCGGGCACACCCCGCAGCCCTTTTCCATCTCCGTGAGTGACTGGAGGATTCCCATGAACAAATCGAATCAACACATCGCCATGCCGCATTCGCGCGCGTGGCTTGCCGTGCTCGTGGCCGGCGCGGCGCTGACGCTGGCCGCCTGCGACAAGTCCGACAACCGCACTGCGGGCGAGAAGCTCGACAGCGCAGTGGCAAAGACCGAGCAGGCCGCCGATACAGCGGCCGCCAAAACCGGCCAGGCCGTCAAGGACGCCACGGCCAAGGTCGAGTCGTCCGGCACCACTGCCGAGGTGAAGGAAGGCATGGCCAATGCCAAGGAAGCTGCCAAGGACGCCGGTGCAGCGGTGAGCGCGACGGTGAACGATGCCGCCATCACGGCTTCCGTGTCCGCGGGCCTGGCCAAGGATCCGGACCTGAGCGCGATCAAGATCAACGTCGACACCAAGGCCGGCGCGGTGAGCCTGAAGGGCCCGGCACCCACGGCGGCAGCCAAGGCGCGCGCCGAAGAGATCGCCAAGGGCGTGCAGGGCGTGACGTCGGTGGACAACCAGCTCGAAGTGAAGGGCTGATCGATCGCCCTGGCGAGCTTTACTCGTCCGCCCATGAAAAAGCCCGGTCGAACCGGGCTTTTTCATGGGCGGGGCACGCAGCCCTCGATTGGTTCAGTTCAGTGACCGAGCCAGTCCTTCAGCTCGTCGGCATGCTCTTCCTCGTCCGAGAGGATGTCTTCGAGCATGCGGCGCGTGGTCGGATCCTTGTCGCCGATCAGCGCGATCATCTGGCGATACGACTCCACCGCGATGCGCTCCGCGATCAGGTTGGCGCGCACCATCGATTGCAGGTCGGTCGACTCGTCGTAAGCCGCATGGCTGCGCTCCAGCAGGTGCGAGGGCGCAAAGTCGGGCTCCCCGCCGAGCTGCACGATGCGCTCGGCAATGCGGTCGGCATGGCCCGACTCTTCGTTGGCATGCACCAGGAACTCGTCGGCGATGGCGGGCGACTCGACGCCGTTGGCGGTGAAGTAGTGGCGCTTGTAGCGCAGCACGCAGACCAGCTCGGTGGCCAGCGCATCGTTCAGCAACTGGACGACGTCGTCGCGCCAGGGGCCGTAGCTGGGGGTGACGGCGCCGTCGTCGAGGCTCTTGCGCGCGGCATCGAGGCCGCCTTGGTCGAGCACCAGGTGCTTGTGTCCGTTGGTCTTAGAGGAAACATCGGCTTTCATGGAGGGTCCTTTCGTGGGGGGCTTGGGGTCTTCTGCATCAACGTGTTGACCAGGTCAGCCACGTCGGATGTCTTCAGTACCGCCGCCAGCACGGCCGTGGCCGACAACAGTCGCCATGGCCTGACGAGCACCAGCACCGCGCCGGTGGCAGCGGCCGCCGCCATCAGCTTGGCCGGCTCCTTGCGCGCGTAGTGCTCGAGCAGCGGACGCGCCAGCTGGCCGACCGCATGCGCGGGATGCCGGCGCCACCAGCGCTCCACCACGCTGCGGCCCACACCGAGCCACACGTTGTTTCTTCCTCCTCCTTCTCTTCTTTCTCTTTCTCCTCGCGGGTTGCGCGGGTGCTGGTCATGCGGCGGCGCAGCCGAGGTTTCGTGCTGCGCATATTCCAGATCGTCGTTGTCGGGTGCGTCCGCGCCGTCGTTCAGCTGCCGCACAAGCGCGCGGCGCGAGAGGGCCAGGCGCTGCTGCGGAGTAAGGAGATGACGTTCAGCGTTGGCCATGGCGGGCTCCGGTGTCGCGCAAGGCCTGCAGGTCGGCGTCGAGCTGAGAGCGCAGGTCGTCGAAACCGTAGCCTGGCACGGGCCGCGTCGCATACCACGCGCAAATGGCCGCGATCACCACCGCCACGGCCGGCACGGCCACCAGCACCCAGTGAAAGCTGCCGTGCATCACGCCGAGCAGCACGGCCACGCCTATGAGCCCGAGGGCCAGCGTGGCGCTGGCCACTGCCAGCAAGGCCGCGACGAGCCGGGCGACGAGGCCGCGCCCCGCCTGCGCGGATTCCTGGCGGACGAGGGCGGCGTAGTTGGCGAGATGTTCAGCAACGAGATCCGGATGCCCGAGCACCGTGGAAAAAATCGGATGAAGCATGGTGCCGGGAACCGGTGCAGCGACGGAAATTCAGCGGCGAATCAATAGTCGTCCCGGCTGCGGCGGCTGGCCAGCACGATGAGTGCCGTGATAGCTGCGCCGGCGGCTGCGGCCAGCAGCACCGAGCGCACCGGCTGGTCGGAGATGTAGCGGCCGGTGACGTCGGCGGCCTGTTCGATGCGGCGCTGTGCACGCGCGCTGGTGGTGGACGCGGCGTCCAGGCCGCGCTGAACGGCTTGCTGCACGCGGGCTGCCAGCTGCTCGACGCCCGGTTCGGCATCGCGTTGCAGGTCGCGGACCTTTTCGCCCGCCGCATTCACCGCGTTCTGTGCGTAGGCGCGGGTGGTTTCGACCGCTTCACGCGCGGTCTGGCGCACGTCGTCGGCGAGTTGCGAGGGAGTCTTGGTCGTCGTGTTCATGTGAGGTCCTTTCCGGAAAAATGAAATGCGCAAGCCTGTTGATCGTAACGACGCTACTTGCGTCGTAGCAAGCCGGCAAGGAAGCTCGCAATAGCGAGGATCGCGAAGATCACGAAAAGGATCTTGGCAATGCCCACCGCGCTGGCGGCGATGCCGCCGAACCCGAACAGGGCTGCGATCAGGGCGATGACCAGAAACACCACGGCGTAATGCAGCATGTGGAACTCCTTCGAGGCTTGCCTCGTCGTTATGAAAAACCATCGCATCCGCAGCCTCGCGCAGAGGCTTCGGATGGCATGGGTGCAACCTTAAGTGGGGGCATGCCCTCGACCTGTCAGCGGCCAGGGGCGGGGTGCGTAGGAGATGGCCGAGTCGCTCTGCGCCGGTATGTGCAGAAGTGCCGCTCCTGCAGGCGGCTCAGGCCGGCTTGACGACGGGGAGCATGGCGCTCAGGCGGGTGCCCTTGCCTGGCGTCGACGAGACCGTGAGCTTGCCGCGCGCCGCCTCCACCCGGTGCCGCATGCCCGCGAGGCCGTGCGTCGACGGGCGCATGCGCTGCGTGTCGAAGCCCTTGCCGTTGTCTGCCACTTCCACGATGACGTGGTTGTCGTAGTTCTTCAGCACGATGGTGGCTTCGCTGGCCTCGGCGTACTTGCTGATGTTGGTGAGGCTTTCCTGGACCATGCGGTAGATGGTGAGCTGGCGCGACTCGTCCATGGTCACCGGCTCCAGCACCATCTCGACCTGCAGGCCGGAGCGTTCCCCGAACTCGCGCCCCAGGATTTCCAGCGAGGCGACCAGCCCCAGGTTGGAGAGCGAAGACGGCCGTAGGTCTTCGATGATGCGGCGCTTGAGCGCGATGCCGCTGTTGAGCAGGTCGGTCAGGTGTTGCAGCCGCTGGATCGCGTCAGGCGAGTCCGCCAGCCGCGACTTCAGCCGCGCCACGTCCAGCTTGGCGGCGGTGAGCAGAGAGCCCAGCTCGTCGTGCAGCTCGCGCGCAAGATAGCCGCGCTCGGTCTCGCGCACGTCCTGCAGGTGGGTGGCCAGCTCGGCCAGCGAGGCGGTGCGCTCGCGCACCTCGTCTTCCAGCGCATTGCGCTCGCGCTGCAAGGCCTCCTGCTGGCGCTCGCCGATGGAGTGCAGCGCGTGCGTCTGGCGCAGGTACAGGAAGAAGGCGAAGAGCGCTGCCAGCGCCACGATGGCGGTGCCGATGCGCGCCAGCTGCAGCGAGCGCAGCACCTGCTCCTGGCTCTGGTGCAGGGTGACGTTGCTGATCTTCACCAGCTCGCCCGCCGTCGCGCGGATGGAGTCCATCTCCTCGCGGCCCACGTCGGTCGTGATGACGAACTTCCAGGCGTCTTCCTTGCCGTCCTGGCGCAGCCGCACGCTCATGTCCATCTCGGCCACCTTGCGCAGCACGTGCTTCGACAGCTCGGCCAGCTGGGTGAGTTCAGCCGGGCGGCCGGCGTACAGCCGGCGCAGGGTCGCGAGCTGGCCGTCGACCTGCTTGACCGCGTCGTCATAGGGTTTTCGGTAGCTCGCCTCGCCGGTCAGCAGGTAGCCTCTTTGGCCGGTTTCGGCATCCAGCATGTTCTGCAGGATCTGGTTGAGCGCGCCCCGCATCTGCTGCGCCTCGTCGATGTCGGCGAGGGCGCGGCTCGACTGCCGGTAGCCGGCCTCGTTGATGCCGACGAGGGCCAGCGCAGCCAGCGCCGCGAGCAGCAGGCTCACGGCCATTCTTGGAGGGGCTAACCAGTGCATGAAACTTTCGAGGCTGCGTACTACGCAAGTTCGTGAATAATTGACAACAATCAGGGACCCGGTATGTTGCGACCCGCATGTCCGCAACACAACGAAGAAAGTAACAGATGATCAAAATCGGAATTGTGGACGACCACGCCATCGTGCGATCGGGCCTCCGGCAGTTCTTCTCCGAGCACGTGGACCTGCGCGTGGCGGGTGAAGCAGCCAGCGGCCGCGAGGCCATCGAGCTGGTGCGCACCACGGAGCTGGACGTTCTGGTCATGGACCTTTCGATGCCCGGTCAAAGCGGTATCGACGCGCTCGCCATGATCCGCGCCAAGGCGCCGGACGTGGGCATCCTCATACTGAGCGGATACCCCGAAGAGCACTACGCGATGAACCTGATCCGCCAGGGCGCGAGCGGCTACCTCAACAAGGAGTGCGATCCCATCGAGATCGTCAACGCCATCCGCACCATCTCGCTGGGCCGCCGCTACATCACGCCCGCCGTGGCTGAACTGCTGGCCCGCCAGCTTGACCGCAAGGACGACGCCGCGCCGCACGAGCAGCTCTCGGAGCGTGAGTTCCAGGTGTTCCTGAAGCTCGCCAAGGGCGAGACTGCCGGCGACATCGCCAAGACGCTGTCGCTGTCGGTGAAGACGGTGAGCACCTACCGCACGCGCCTGATGGAGAAGATGAACCTCTCCTCCAACAGCGACCTCACCTACTACGCGCTGAAGAACAAGCTGATCGACTGAGATCGGCCAGGGAGCGGAAAGAGTGGGGAGGGGGCCCAACGCGGCTTCTTCCTCAACCCGCCCCGGGAGCCCCGGGCGAGGGGTGCAAGGCCTTGGCCTGCAAGATGCAGAAGTCGACCAGCGCGTCGATTTCGTTCGACTTGTCGAACACCGCGTCGACCCCGAACTCGGCGCAGCGCCGCCGGATGTCGGGCGTCGCATAGTTGCTGAGCACCACCACTTTCTGCACCGGTTTGCGCGACTGGCAGGCCTGGAGCACGCCCAGGCCACTGCCCTGCTTGAGAAAGAGATCGACGATGACGAGGTCCCACTCGCCATCGTGGCCGAGCAGCCATGCGCGTGCGCCGCTTTCGGTTTCGGCAAAGCCGACGACCGTGGTGGAGGTGAGTTCTTCCAGCGTGCCAATGAGGTTTTCACGGATCGTGAGGTTGTCTTCGACGACGTAGGTCTGCAATCTGGAATCCATGCCGAACCGCGCTTCCTCTGAGGTTGGCAGGCGCATCCGCAGCGCCCCTCTGGTGCAAATGCCTGCCAGCGTGGACTTTGAGGCGTTGCGGTGGCAGATCATGCAAGCTTCGGCGCGTGGCTCTTGTAGGCGGGTTCCGACGCATGCATCCGCGAAGCCTGCAAGGTG
Organism: Variovorax multivorans; assembly: GCF_051216835.1. Lineage (NCBI taxonomy): Bacteria > Pseudomonadati > Pseudomonadota > Betaproteobacteria > Burkholderiales > Comamonadaceae > Variovorax > Variovorax multivorans. The sequence goes on along the minus strand of NZ_JBPJZL010000003.1, from coordinate 92,674 downwards.
CATTCGTAGGCAATGCCTCACGGTTTCTGCGGCCCACCGCCGACCCGGGCGGCGCGATCATCCGAGTTACAACGACCCATGGCAACGAACGCAATGAACATCCTGCGCAACCGACCGCTCTGGCAGAAGCTGGTGGCTTGCGTCGTGCTGCTGTTCGCGGCGCTGGTCATCGGGCTTGCCTTCTTTCCCTGGGACATGCTGCGCGAGCCGGTCAACCGCTATGTCAGCGAGAAGACCGGGCGCAAGTTCGAGATCACGCGGCGGCTCGACGTGGGCCTTGGCTGGCGGCAGGCCACGGTCAAGTTCGACGGCATCGAGTTCGCCAACCCCTCGTGGGCGCGCGACCCTTACCTGGTCAAGGCAGACCGCGCCGAGTTCGACATCCGCATCTGGCCGCTGATCGCCAGCAAGATCGTCATTCCGCGGCTCGCGCTCTTCTCGCCCACGCTGGGCCTGCAGATGGAGGCGGACGGGCGCCGCACCTGGGCGCTCGGCAAGGACACCTCCGATGGCGGCACCGTGCCCAGCATTGGCCTGATGCAGGTCGACACCGGCGCGGTCGACTTCCTGGCCAAGCACCTGGGAGTCGACCTGCACGCCGACCTGAGCTACGACAGCAGCCGCGGCGAGATGCCGCTCAATTACCGCATCAAGGGCCGCTACAAGGGGCAGCCGCTGACCGCCAGCGGACGCACCGGCAACGTGCTGCAGATCAACGCCGCGGGTGCGCCGCCGTTTCCGATGGAGATCAACGCGGCCGCCGGCCAGACACAGCTGAAGGCCGCCGGCACCGTGGCCGAGCTGTCGGGGCTCGACGGCATCGACGCAAAGTTCGAGATCAAGGGCCAGACGCTGGGCGCCCTGTTCCCGTTGCTGGGCATCGCGCTGCCGCAGACCTCGCCCTATGCCCTGAGCGGCAACCTGGGCAAGCGCGGCAAGCTGTGGGCAGCCACCGGCCTCAAGGGCAGGCTGGGCCTGTCCGACATCGCCGGCGACATGCGCTTCGACCAGGCCGGCCAGCTTCCGCATCTGGCGGGCGACCTGCGCTCGCGCGTGATGGACATGGACGACCTCGGCCCGCTGATCGGCCTGCCGCCCACGGCGCGCACCGCCAGCACCGTGGAAGGCGTAGCCCCGCCGCCCACCATCACCCAGGTCAAGCGTCCGGGCGGCAAGGTGCTGCCCACGGCGCCGCTCGACTTCGAGCGCCTGCGCGCGATGAATGCCGACGTGAAATACACGGCAGACCGCATCCAGAACGTGCGCGACATCCCGCTCGATCGCGGCAGCGTGCAGGTCAAGCTGGCCGATGGCGTGCTCACGCTCGACCCGCTCGATCTGGGCGTGGCCGGAGGCAAGCTGGGCGGTGCGATCCGCATCGACGCATCGAAGAACCCGGCGGACATCCGCGCTTCGCTCGACGTGCGGGCGATGCAGCTCGCCCGCCTGTTCCCCAAGCTCGAAACCACGGGCAACAGCGTGGGGCGACTGGACGGGCGCATCAACCTCTCGGGTTCCGGCAACAGCGTGGCCAACTGGCTGGGCGGCGCGTCGGGCGACGTAGCGGTCATTTCGGGGCGTGGCCAGTTCGGCAACCTGCTGCCGGTGTTCGCGACGCTGGTGGGCGGCGACATCATCAAGTTCCTGCTGCGCGGCGATCGCAACGTCGAGCTGCGCTGCGCGGCCTTGGCCTTCGACGTGAACAAGGGGCTGATGACTGGACGCACGCTCGTGGTGGACACGACCAACGCCGTGTTCATCGCGACTGGCCAGGCCAACCTGGCGACCGAGGGGCTCGATTTCGTGGTCCGGCCGGAGCCCAAGAGCAAGAGCATCCTGTCGATTCGTACGCCGCTGGTGGTGAGCGGCACTCTCGGCGATCCGAAGGGCGGCGTGGAGGTTGGGCCCCTTGCCGGGCGCGGGCTGGCCGCGTTGGCGCTGGGCGCCATCAATCCGCTGCTGGCGCTGGCCGCGACCATCGAGCCCGGTCCGGGCGTGGATTCCGATTGCAAGGGCGTGCTGGCGCAGGCCAACAAGCCCACGGCCGGGGCGGCGGCCAACGGCGCTGCCCGCGCAAAAGGGGCAAAGCAGCCCTAGAGGGGAAGAGCGGGGCGCTGCGCGCAGACGCTGCAGTGCGGGTCGCGCGCCACGCGCAGCGTGTCGAAAGAGGTGCTGCGCCCGTCGAACATCAACAGCTTGCCCGCCAGCGACGGGCCGATGCCGGCAAGCAGCTTCAACGCCTCGCTGGCCTGCAGCGTGCCGATGGTTCCGACCACGGGGCCGAACACTCCGAGCACTGCACAGCGCGTTTCCTCGAAATCCGCATCGGGCGGGAACAGGCAGGCATAGCAGGGTGAGGCGGCGTCACGCGTGTCGTAAACGCTCAGCTGGCCATCGAAGCGGATCGCCGCGCCCGCCACCAGCGGCTTGCCGTGGGCCACGCAGGCGCGGTTGACGGCCTGCCGGGTGGCGAAGTTGTCGCAGCAGTCGACCACCACGTCGGCCTGTGCGACCAAGCGCGACAGCAGCGCCTCGTCGGCGCGCAGGGCGTGGGTTTCGATGGCGATGTCGGGGTTGATGTCGCGCATGGCCTGCGCGGCGGATTCGACCTTGGCGAGGCCCACACGCGCGTGGGTGTGGGCGACCTGGCGCTGGAGATTGGTGAGGTCGACCTCGTCGTCGTCGACCAGCACGATGTGGCCGACCCCCGCTGCCGCAAGGTACAAGGCCACCGGCGAACCCAGTCCGCCGGCGCCTATGACGAGAACCCGTCCGGCACTGACGCGCTCTTGCCCGTCGATGCCGAATTCCTCCAGGAGGATGTGGCGCGAATAGCGCAGCAGCTGGCTATCTTCCATGCGCCACCGGCTCTCAGTTCTCTTTCTTCTCTTCCTTGTTGTCGACGATGACCTGCGTCTTGCTGACCAGCACCGGCTGGCCCTTCAGGCGATTGAGCGCCTGCACCAGCGGGAAGTCCTTGTCGGTGCCGAACTCGGGCACCTTGCGGTCCTGCGGCGGCTTCTTGGCTTCTTCCTCGAGGCGCTTGCGGGCTTCGTCGCGGGCCTTTTCGCGTTCCGGATCCTTGACTTCGGGGCCCTGACCGCTGGCCAAGTGCTTTTCGAGGTCGGCCTCGCGCATGCGCAGGGCGGCAAACGGGCTGCCTTCGGCACTTTCGTCGATCAGCACGTTGGGCACGATGCCCTTGGCCTGGATCGAGGTGCCGCTCGGCGTGTAGTAACGCGCCGTGGTGATCTTCAGGCCGGTATCCGGGCCGAGCGGGCGCACTGTCTGCACCGAGCCCTTGCCGAAGGTCTGGCTGCCCATGATGGTCGCGCGCTTGTGGTCTTGCAGAGCACCGGCGACGATTTCGCTGGCCGAGGCCGAGCCTTCGTTCACCAGTACCACCAGCGGCACGCTCTTGAGCGCGGCCGGCAGGCTGCGTAGCGGGTCGCTGCCCGAACGGCGCTGGTAGAACTCCGGCGCCGCCTTGTAGACCGACTTGCTTTCGGCCAGCTGGCCGTCGGTGGTGACTACCGTGACGTTCTCGGGCAGGAAGGCCGACGACACTGCCACAGCCGCGTCGAGCAGACCGCCCGGGTCGTTGCGCAGGTCGAGCACCAGGCCCTTGAGGTTCGGGTCTTCCTTGTACAGGTCGTCGATCTTCTTGACGAAGTCGTCGACGGTGCGTTCCTGGAACTGCGACAGGCGGATCCAGCCGTAGCCGGGCTCCATCATCTTGCCGCGGACCGACTGCGTGCGGATCTCTTCGCGCGTGATCGTGACCGGGAAGGTTCGGCTCTCGTCCTTGCGGAAGATGGTCAGCAGCACCTTGGTGTTGGCTTCGCCGCGCATGCGCTTGACCGCCTCGTTCAGCGACAGGCCGCGCACGGCGGTGTCGTCGATCTTGGTGATCAGGTCATTGGGCTTCAGGCCGGCGCGGAAAGCCGGGGAGCCTTCGATGGGCGAGACGACCTTGATGAGGCCGTCTTCCTGCGAAATCTCGATGCCCACGCCGACGAAACGGCCGGTGGTGCCTTCCCTGAATTCCTTGAAGGACTTCTTGTCGAAGTACTGGGAATGCGGGTCGAGCCCGGCAACCATGCCCGAAATGGCGTCGGAGATGAGCTTTTTCTCGTCGACCGGCTCGACGTAGTCGCTCTTGACCATGCCGAAGACGGCAGCGAGTTGCTGCAATTCCTCGAGCGGCAGTGGCGCAAGCGAACCGCGTGCGACTGTCTGCAACGAGACGGTGGTCAGGACGCCTGCTACGGCGCCGGCGGCGACCCAGCCGGTGATCTTCAGTTTCTGGCCCATCATGAGTGGTTGTCCTTGTCGGCGGCTGTCGAATCAATATACACAGCTTGGAAGCAATTTGTTTGCCGGGGTTCCACGGATGGAGCGCCGGGCAGGGGCATTCAGGGCGGTCTTTACCGTCTTTTCAGCCCTTACCTTGCGATGCCACCGCTGCGGCTGCCTTTTCGGCGGCTGCGGCATCGCCTAGATAGTAGTGGCGCAGGGGCTTGAGGTCATCGTCGAGCTCGTAGACCAGCGGAATGCCGTTCGGGATGTTCAGGCCGACGATGGCGTCGTCGGAGATGCCGTCGAGGTACTTCACCAGCGCCCGGATCGAATTGCCGTGGGCCGCCACGACCAGGCGGCGCCCGGTGCGGATGGCAGGCGCCATCGACTCGTTCCAGAAGGGCAGCACGCGCGCCACCGTGTCTTTCAGGCACTCGGTCAGCGGAATCTGTTCAGGCGCCAGCTTGGCGTATCGCACGTCGCTGCGCTCGCTGCGCGGGTCATCGGCTTCCAGGGGCGGGGGCGGGGTGCCATAGCTGCGGCGCCAGACCAGCACCTGCTCGTCGCCGTACTTCTTGGCGGTTTCGGCCTTGTTCAGGCCTTGCAGGCCGCCGTAATGGCGCTCGTTCAGGCGCCAGGAATGGACCACCGGCAGCCAGGTGCGGTCGAGCTCGTCGAGCGTGTGCCACAGGGTGCGGGTGGCGCGCTTGAGCACGCTCGTGTAGGCAACGTCGAAGTCGTAGCCTTCGGCCTTGAGCAGCCGGCCGGCCTGCTTGGCCTGCTCCACGCCGGTCTCGGTCAGGTCGACATCGGTCCATCCGGTGAAGCGGTTTTCTAGATTCCAGGTGGATTCGCCGTGACGGATCAATACCAGTTTGTGCATGTGGGAGGCCTTTGGCTGCGCTTGCGAAACCTCGCATTCTAAAATCCCCGGTTTGCCATTCAAGGAACCCCCGTGAAATTGATCGAATTCGTCACCGCGAACTGGATGCTGATCCTGATCGCGCTCAGCTCGGGAGCCATGCTGGCCTGGCCGCTGGTGCGGGGGGCGGGCGGCGGAACGCTCACGGCGCAGGGTGCCGTGCAGCTCATCAACCGCGAGCGCGCGGTGCTTGTCGACGTGCGCGAGGCGGAAGAATTCGCCACCGGCCACATGATCGGCGCCAAGAACATTCCCCTGAACCAGCTCGAGGAAAAGCTCACCGGCGCGGTCAAGAACAAGACCGTGCCGCTGCTGCTGGTGTGCGCCACCGGCGCCCGCGCCCAGCGCGCCGTGGCCATGGCCAAGAAGCTGGGCTACGAGCAGGCCCAAGCCGTGGCCGGCGGGCTGAAAGCCTGGAAAGACGCTAACCTGCCCGTTGAAAAGGCCTGAAATCTCCCCGAGATAGAGCGTATGCAAGCAGTCAAGATGTACACCACCGCCGTTTGCCCCTACTGCACGCGTGCGAAGCAAATCCTGAAGTCCAAGGGCGTCGAGCAGATCGAAGAGATCCGCATCGACACCGACCCCCAGGCCCGCAACACCATGATGGAAGTCACCCAGCGCCGCACGGTGCCGCAGATCTTCATCGGTGACACCCACGTGGGCGGCTGCGACGACCTGATGGCACTCGACAGCCGCGGTGGCCTCGTTCCGCTCCTGCAGGGCGCCTGAAACACAAAGCAACCGGCGTCACGGAAGTGGCGCGGTCGCCGGGCGATAATCGCCCGCTCATCCATCTGCAGCCCGCTGCGGGAACCTCTCCCCGGCGGGCATTGTTTTGATCCTCGAAAGTTCAGCCATGGCCGACCAGCAAGCCCAAGATCCCGTTTTCCAGATCCAGCGCGTCTACCTCAAGGACCTGTCGCTCGAACAACCCAATTCGCCCGCGATCCTGCTGGAGCAGGAGCAGCCCACCGTCGACATCCAGCTCGGCGTGGACGCCCAGCCCGTGACCGACGGCATCTTCGAGATCACCGTGTCGGCCACCGTGCAGACCAAGATCGGCGACAAGACCGTGTTCCTGGTCGAAGCCAAGCAGGCCGGCATCTTCGAAATCCGCCACCTGCCGGAAGAGCAGATGGGCGCCATCCTTGGCATCGCCTGCCCGCAGATCGTCTACCCGTACCTGCGCGGCAACGTGGCCGACGTGATCCAGCGCGGCGGCTTCCCGCCCGTGCACCTTGCCGAAATCAACTTCCAGGCGATGTACGAGCAGCAGCAGGCGCAGGCCGCCGGCCAGTCCGCGCCGACCCTGGCGCAGTAAACAGCGCCCAACGCCCTCGATGTCGCCAACGCCGATGAAGATCTGCGTTCATGGCGCCGGTGCCTGGGGCACGGCAGTCGCTGTCAACGCGGCGGCTCGCCACGAGGTCACGCTCTGGGCGCGCGATGCCGCCCAGGCCGACGCCATGTCGGCCGCGCGCGAAAACACCCGCTACCTGCCCGGGCTGGCACTGCCGGCCTCGCTTGCCGTGCGCGCGGGCGACATCGGCCAGGCGCAGGCCGGTGCCGACCTTGTCATCGTGGCCACTCCCATGGCCGCCCTGCGCGAACAGCTCATCGCATTGCGCGGCACCACTGCCGCGGTGGCGTGGCTGTGCAAGGGCGTCGAGCCCGCGCTCGACACTTCCCCCGCATCCGTCGGCCTGCTCGCCCATGAAATCTGGGCGCAGGTTGCTCCTGATTTGAGAGCGGGCGTGCTCAGCGGCCCCAGCTTCGCGCAAGAGGTCGCCGAAGGGCGCCCGACCGCGCTGGTGGCCGCCAGCCCGCATGCCGCCGTGCGCGACACGCTGGTCGACGCCTTCCACGGCCCCGCGCTGCGCGTCTACGCCAACGAGGACATCGTGGGCGTGGAGGTGGGCGGCGCAGTGAAGAACGTGCTGGCCATCGCCACCGGCCTGTGCGACGGCCTCGCGCTTGGGCTCAACGCCCGCGCGGCGCTCATCACCCGCGGCCTCGCCGAAATGACGCGCTTCGGCCTCGCGTTGGGCGCCCGCGCCGAAACCTTCATGGGCCTTTCGGGCCTGGGCGACCTGGTGCTGACTTCCACCGGCGACCTGTCGCGCAACCGCAAGGTCGGGCTGCTGCTGGCGCAGGGCCGCACGTTGGCGCAGGCTGTCGATTCGCTGGGCCATGTCGCCGAAGGCGTGTACTGCGCCCGCACCGTGGTGCAGCGCGCGCGCGGCCTCGGCATCGAGATGCCGATCGCCGAAGGCGTGGTCGCCTTGCTCGACGGCCGCGTGAGCCCGCAAGATGCGGTGGCCGCCCTGACCGGCCGTGACCCGGTGCCGGAATCCGTGCCGCCCGGCGCCGCGGCTTCCCCTCGCCATTCCTCTTGATAAAAAAACGCAGAGACAAAGAGCCATGAGCCTTCGCTTTGATTTTTCAGCGTCGGCCGTGGCCGCGCTGGCCCTGTCCGATGCCACCCGCGCATTGCAGGAAGACGTCGCCGACGGCGACCTCACCGCGTCGCTGGTCGACCCCGCCCGCACCGCCCGAGCCCGCGTACTGGCGCGCGAATCCGCCGTCGTGTGCGGCGCACCCTGGGTCGAGGCCACTTTGCGGCAGCTCGATTCGCAAGTGCGCATCCACTGGCTTTGTGCCGAAGGCGAACGCTGCGCGACCGACCAGCCCGTGCTCGAAATCGAAGGCGCCGCCCGCGCGCTGCTGACGGCCGAGCGCACCTCGCTCAATTTCCTGCAGTTGCTGAGCGCGGTCGCCACCAAGACCGCCCTCTACGCCGACGCCGTGCGCGGCACGCGCGCCCGCATCGTCGACACCCGCAAGACCATTCCGGGCCTGCGGCTGGCGCAGAAGTACGCGGTGCGCACCGGCGGTGGCCTGAACCACCGCATTGGCCTCTACGACGCCGTGCTCATCAAGGAAAACCACATCGCCGCAGCCGGTGGCGTGGCTGCGGCCCTGCGCGCAGTGGCGCCGGTGGCCTCGCAAGCCGCCTTCGTCGAGGTCGAGGTCGAAACCTTGGCCCAGCTGCGCGAAGCGCTGGAAGCCGGCGCGCGCATGGTGCTGCTCGACAACATGGACCTGCCCACGCTGCGCGAGGCTGTGCGCATCAACGACGAAGCCGGCGAAGACCGCAAGGCCGTGCTGGAGATATCCGGTGGCGTCACACTGGACGGTCTGCGTGCCCTGGCCGAAACCGGTGTAGACCGCATCTCGGTCGGCGCATTGACCAAGGATGTCAAAGCCATCGACTACTCGATGCGTTTCCAGGAAGGCTGATCCGCCCATGTCGTCTCCGGTCATCGACGTCGACTACGAGCAGCCTGCCGCAAAGGCCGGCGCAGTCTGCGACACGCGCCACGCCTGGGCCCGAGTGCCGGTCGAGCCTTCGCCCGACGAGCGCATCGCGCTGAAGGAGCGCATTCGCCGCCTGCTGCGCGAGCGCAACGCGGTGATGGTGTCGCACTTCTACGTGCACCCTGACCTGCAGGACCTTGCCGAGGAAACCGGCGGCATCGTGAGCGATTCGCTCGAAATGGCGCGCTTCGGCCGCGACCACGCCGCGCAGACGCTGGTGGTGTCGGGCGTTCGCTTCATGGGCGAGACCTCGAAGATCCTCTCGCCCGAAAAGCGCGTGCTGATGCCCGACCTCGACGCGAACTGCTCACTCGACCTGGGCTGCCCGGTCGAACAGTTCAGCGCCTTCTGCGACCAGCACCCCGACCGCACCGTGGTCGTCTACGCCAACACCAGCGCGGCCGTGAAGGCACGCGCCGACTGGCTGGTCACCTCCAGCTGCGCGCTCGACGTGGTGAACGCGCTGCACGCGGCGGGACAGAAGATTCTCTGGGGCCCCGACCGCCACCTGGGCGACTACATCCAGCGCCAGACCGGCGCGGACATGGTCAGCTGGAACGGCGCCTGCATCGTGCACGACGAGTTCAAGGCGCTGGAGCTCGAACTGCTCATGAAGGAGCATCCGAAGGCGAAGGTGCTGGTGCACCCGGAGTCGCCGTCTGACGTGATTGCGCTGGCGGATGCGGTGGGCTCCACCTCGGCCATCCTGAACGCGGCGCAGCGCATGGACGCCAGCGAATTCATCGTTGCCACCGACAGCGGCATGCTGCACAAGCTGCGCACGCTGAACCCCGGCAAGACCTTCATCGAGGCGCCCACGGCGGGCAACGGCGGTACCTGCAAGAGCTGCGCGCATTGCCCATGGATGGCGATGAACGGGCTGGTCGAGCTGGCGAATGCGCTGGAAACGGGCGCGGGCGAGATTCACGTCGACCCGGTGCTGGGGTTGAGGGCGCGGGTGCCGATCGACCGGATGCTGGCGTTTACCGCCGGGCTGAAGAACGGGCAGGCGCCGGGTAGCCTGGTCGCTGGCATCGGCGCCGCCTGAAGCGTTGTTCCCTCTCCCGCTTGCGGGAGAGGGCTAGGGTGAGGGCGAGGGCCTCACAACATCGCGCGGCCTTTGATGCTGCTCACCCTCACCCCAACCCTCTCCCCAAGGGGAGAGGGAGCAAGACCTAGAAGTCCACAGTGCAGGAGTCGCCCAGCGCCTCGCGCCACACGCGCACGCGCGCCAGCGATGGCTGCAGGTCGGGCAGCGCATCAGCGATGAACACGCACAGGTTCTCCAGCGTCGGCGGATGCAGCCCCGGCACATCGTCCAGCAAGTGATGGTCCAACTGCTCACGCACCTCTTCCAGCCGCCGGCGCAGCAACCCCAGATCGATCACCATCCCCGTCACTGGATCGCGCTCGCCCGCGAGCCACACCTCCGCGTGGTACGTGTGGCCGTGGATACGGCGGCTGCCTTCGACTTCGATCTCGCGCTTCAGCGTGTGAGCGGCGTCGAAGAAAAAGCGTTGGCTGATGGTGAATCGCATCGTCAAAAAAGAAACTCTGGAGGAAAAGGGCCGCCGTCTCAGCGGATCCCGGTGATCTTGTGGGTTTGCACGCTCAGGCGCCAAACCGGCTGCTTCATGCATTCGGCAATGCAAAGCTCGGTGTTCGCGACCCGGTCGGGCCCGTCCATCGGCTGCAGGAAGCGGTGCGTGAACTCGCCGGTGCGCGCCATCGTGTCGAGGTTGAACTCGGTCTGTGGCCATACCAGCTTCAGCTCCTGGCCGCGCTGCTGCACCCACGGCGCGCCGGCCTTGGGGCTGATGCACAGCCAGTCGATGCCTTCGGGCGCCTCGACCGTGCCGTTGCTCTCGACCGCGATGCGGAAGCGCCGCGCGTGCAGCGCGTCGACCAGCGCGGCGTCCACCTGCAGCAGCGGCTCGCCGCCGGTCAGCACCACGAGGCGATGGTCGGCATCTGCGGCGGGCCATTGCGCAGCGATGGTGTCGGCGAGCAGGTCAGCGGTCTTGAATTTGCCGCCCAGCGTGCCGTCGGTGCCCACGAAATCGGTGTCGCAGAAACGGCAGATGGCGGAGGCCCGGTCTTCCTCGCGGCCCGTCCAGAGGTTGCAGCCCGCAAAGCGGCAGAACACGGCTGGCATGCCCGCCTGGCCGCCTTCGCCTTGCAGGGTGTAGAAGATTTCCTTGACGCTGTAAGTCATGAGGCTGGTGTGTCGATCTCGAGGTTGTCGATCAGCCGCGTGGTGCCCAATCGCGCGGCGGCCAGCGCCACCAGCGTGTCGCCGGCGGCCGGTGCCTGCAGGTCGGAGCGGCGGCGCAGCACGAGATAGTCCGGCTGCCAGCCGCGCTCGGTCAGCGTCTGCATGGCCCGCGCTTCGATCGCGGCCAGGTCGCGATCGCCCGAGCGCACCGCCTCGGCCATCGCCTTCAGCGCCTTCGACAGCTGCACCGCCTCGGCGCGTTCGCTCTCGCTCAGGTAGCCGTTGCGCGACGACAGCGCGAGGCCGTCGTCGGCGCGGAAAGTCTCGCTGCCCACGATCTCGATGGGCAGCGCAAACTGCCGCACCATGTGCCGGATCATCATCAGCTGCTGGTAGTCCTTCTTGCCGAACACCGCCACGCGCGGCTGCACGCACTGGAAGAGCTTCATCACCACCGTGCACACGCCGATGAAGAAGCCGGGGCGGAAGTGCCCTTCGAGGATGTCGGCCAGCGCCGGGTCAGGGTGCACCTTGCACGTCTGCGGCTCGGGGTAGAGCGCCTTCTCGTCCGGCGCGAACAGCACGTCGCAGCCGGCTGCGCGCAGCTTCTCGCAGTCACTGTCCCAGGTGCGCGGGTAGGTGTCGAAGTCTTCGTGCGGCAGAAACTGCAGGCGGTTGACGAAGATGCTCGCCACCGTCACGTCGCCCAGCGGCTTGGCCTGCTTCACCAGGGCCAGGTGGCCGTCGTGCAGGTTGCCCATGGTGGGGACGAAGGCGGGGCGCTTGAAGGCGGCCAGGTGGTCGCGAAGTTCGGCGATGGTGTGTGCGATGTACATGAGAGGTTTCCTTCCTTACCAGGCGTGAAGTCGGTCGTCGGGGAAGCTGCCGTCCTTGACGGCCTGCACGTAGGCCTTGAGGGCGGGCAGCACGCCCGGCGCGTCGGCCATGAAGTTGCGCACGAACTTCGGCATCTTCCCGAGGTTGATGCCAAGCATGTCGTGCAACACCAGCACCTGCCCGGCGGTGGCTTTGCCGGCGCCGATGCCGATGGTGGCGCAGTGCTTCAGCTCGGCCGTGAGCTCGGCGGCCAGCGCGGCCGGCACCATCTCGAGCACCAGCATGGCGGCGCCTGCGTCCTGCAGCGCGTGGGCCTGCTGCTTCAGCAGCGCACCGGCGGCGTCGCCCTTGCCCTGCACGCGGTAGCCGCCCAGTGCATGCACCGTCTGCGGCGTCAAGCCGAGGTGGGCGCACACCGGGATGCCGCGCTCGACCAGGAAGCGCACGGTCTCGGTGGTCCAGCCGCCGCCCTCGAGCTCGACCATGTGCGCGCCGGCCTGCATCAGCACCGTGGCGCTACGCAGCGCCTGTTCGCGCGATTCCTGGTAGCTGCCGAAGGGCAGGTCGGCAATCAGCCAGGTCGTGCCTTGCACGCGGCGCAGGCCGCGCGAGACGCTGTCGGTGTGATAGCGCATGGTGTCCAGGCTCACGCCCACCGTGCTGTTCAGGCCCTGGCAGACCATGCCGAGCGAATCGCCGACCAGCAGGCAGTCGATGCCCGCGGCGTCGGCCATCGCCGCGAAGGTGGCGTCGTAGGCCGTGAGCATGGCGATCTTCTCGCCGCGCGCATGCATGTCGGCCAGGCGCGGCAAGCTCACGGGCTTGCGCGAGGCAAGAGGGGAAGCCGGCGGCAGCGTGCCGTAGGGCGAAGCGGGCGGCGTGTCGGTGATTGGGGGCGTGGTGTTCGACATGGTTGGGTTTCTCCCTGCGGGCGTCGGTGGCCGGGCATCCTTGAGTGAAGAAAACGAAGCGGGTAGGGCTATCGGTCGTCCGGCGGCACCAGCACCGTGGGTGCGGTGGGCTCGGCGAGCGAAGGATAGTCGCGGCTGAAATGCAGGCCGCGGCTCTCGTGGCGGGCCTGCGCGGAACGAACGATCAGCTCGGCCACCTGCACCAGGTTGCGCAGTTCGAGCAGGTCGCGCGTGACGTGGAAGTTCGCATAGAACTCCTGGATCTCGGCCTGCAGCAGCGCGATGCGGTGGCTCGCGCGCTCCAGGCGCTTGTTGGTGCGCACGATACCGACGTAGTCCCACATGAAGCGGCGCAGCTCGTCCCAGTTGTGCGAGATGACCACGGCTTCGTCGGCGTCGGTGACGCGGCTGTCGTCCCAGGCGGGCAGCTCGGCGCGCTCGCGTGCCGGCGCGGCGGCGATAGCGCCGGCAGCCGCGCGCGCGAACACCATGCACTCGACCAGCGAGTTGCTGGCGAGCCGGTTGGCGCCGTGCAGGCCGGTGCAGGCGGTCTCGCCGATGGCGTAGAGGCCCGGGATGTCGGTGCGCCCGTTCAGGTCGCTGAGCACGCCGCCACAGGTGTAGTGCGCGGCCGGCACCACGGGGATGGGCTCGCGCGTGATGTCGATGCCCAGCTCCAGGCAGCGCGCCAGGATGTTGGGGAAGTGTTCCTTCAGGAACGCGGCCGGCTGGTGCGAAATGTCGAGGTGCACGCAGTCGAGGCCGTGCTTCTTCATCTCGAAGTCGATCGCACGGGCCACCACGTCGCGCGGCGCGAGTTCTGCGCGCTCGTCGTGCTTCGGCATGAAGCGCGTGCCGTCGGGCAGCTTGAGCACCCCGCCTTCGCCGCGCACCGCCTCGCTGATCAGGAAGGACTTTGCATGTGGGTGATACAGGCAGGTCGGGTGGAACTGGATGAACTCCATGTTCGACACCCGGCAGCCCGCGCGCCACGCGGCGGCAATGCCGTCGCCGGTGGCGGTGTCGGGGTTGGTTGTGTACAGGTACACCTTGCCCGCGCCGCCGGTGGCCAGGATGGTGTGCGGCGCGCGGAAGGCCAGCACCTCGTCGGTCTTGTCGTCGAGCGCGTAGAGGCCCAGGCAGGCCGGGTCATCGAGCCCGATCTTGGGCCCGGTGATCAGGTCGACCAGCGTGTGGTGCTCGAACAGCGTGATGTTCGGCGTGCGCCGCACCCGTTCGATCAGCACCTGCTGCACGGCCGCGCCGGTGGCGTCGGTCACGTGCACGATGCGGCGCTGGCTGTGGCCGCCTTCGCGCGTCAGGTGCAGTCCGCCATCTTCTTCCGAGAAGGGCACGCCCAGCTCGCGCAGCCAGCCGATGGCTTCGGGCGCATGCTCGACCACGAAGCGCGTAGCCTCGGGGTCGCACAGGCCGGCGCCGGCCACCAGCGTGTCTTCCACGTGTGCGTCGAAGCTGTCGCCCGCCGCCAGCACGGCCGCAATGCCGCCTTGCGCCCAGGCGCTGGAGCCGTCGTTCAGCGCGCGTTTGGTCAGCACGGCCACGCGGTGCGTGGGCGCCAGGTGCAGCGCGGCCGAGAGGCCGGCCAGGCCGCTGCCGACGATGAGAACGTCGAAGTCGCGCACGACGGAAGTCACTGGGGATGGGGACCGGTTGGGTCAGGCTGGCGAATAAGCCAATCTGACGTAGATAGGGGCGAAGGCTTCCGCCTGCGTGATTTCGATCAGCGTCTCCTTCGCGAGCTCCAGCATCGCGATGAAGGTGACGATCAGCACGGGCGTTCCGCGCGACACGTCGAACAGCTTCTCGAACTCGACGAAGCGCTGTCCCTGCAGGTGGCGCAGCACGATGCTCATGTGCTCGCGCACGTTGAGCTCTTCACGGGAGATCTTGTGGTGCTGCACGAGCTTGGCGCGCTTCATGATGTCGGCCCACGCGTCGCGCAGCTCGACCACGTCCACGTCGGGAAAGCGCGGCTTCAGCGACTGCTCGATGTAGACCTGCGCCTTCCAGAAGTCGCGTCCGTACGTGGGCGTGGCGCTGAGGGCGGCGGCCTGCAGCTTGGTCTGCTCGTATTCGAGCAGCCGGCGCACGAGCTCGGCGCGCGGGTCTTCAGCCTCTTCGCCGTCGGCCACCTTCTTGGGCGGCAGCAGCATGCGCGACTTGATCTCGATCAGCATCGCGGCCATCAGCAGGTACTCGGCCGCGAGTTCGAGGTTGGTCTGGCGAATCTCGTCGACGTAGCTCAGGTACTGCCGCGTGAGCCCCGCCATCGGGATGTCGAGGATGTTGAAGTTCTGCTTGCGGATCAGGTAGAGCAGCAAGTCCAGCGGGCCTTCGAAGGCCTCCAGGAACACCTGCAGCGCCTCGGGCGGGATGTACAGGTCCTTCGGCATCGCGAACAGCGGCTCGCCATAGAGCCTCGCGAGCGCGACCTGGTCGACCACGTCGGGCATGTCGACCACCAGCGTGCCGTTGTCCTCGTCGCTCTTCATCGGGCTGTTGCTATCGTTTCAATAGCGACCAGCGCAATGCAGACGGGCGCGTGCTGCCAAATCGGCATCGGGGAATTACTTGGCCTGGGTCTGGTAGACGTACGGCTGCATCGGAATGCGGGCTTCGCTGTATTCCTCGAGCAGGCTGCGGTCGAGGTGCTTGTCCCAGAGGAGGGCGCGGCCGGCGCGCTGCTCGGCTTCCAGCGTTGGCTTCTTTTCCTTCATCTCCTCGATGAAGTTCGTGATCTCGGAGGTGTAGTGGGGGCGGCGGAAGATGGACATAGACTGGACCTTTATGACGCGAATTTTACCGGGGACGGCATGAAGCAACGGCGAGGATGGCAGATCGGCATGGCAACAGGGTTTCTGGCGGCGGTGATGGCTCTCGTGGGATGCGACTCGAAGAACATCTCCGAGCTTGAAGAAGGCGTGTCCACAGAGGCCGACGTACGCGCCCGTTTCGGCCAGCCCGAGAACGTCTGGGACGCACCCGGCGGTGGCCGGGTGTTCGAGTACAACCGCCAGCCGGCGGGCCAGAAGAACTACATGATCACCATCGGTGCCGACGGCAAGATGAGCGCGCTACGCCAGGTGCTCACGCCCGAGAACTTCGCCAAAGTGCAGCCCGGCATGATGATGGAAGACCTGCGCAAGATGCTGGGCAAGCCCGCCAAGGTCACGCCCTATGCGCTCAAGCGCGAGACCGAATGGGAATGGCGCTGGGTGCAACCGCCGAACTCGGCCATGGTCTTCACCGCCACGCTGAACGACGACCAGCGCGTGGTGCGCAGCGGCTCCTCGCCTGACCGGGGCACCGAAGCGCCGTAGCTTCCCTAGAGGCTACGCGCCGTGCGACGCGCCGGGCTGGCCCGTCGTCAATTCCTCGGCAAAGCCCGAACGCACCAGCACCTCGAGCGGCTGCGGCTGCAGCGACTCGATGCGCAACAACCCGTCGCGCGCCAGCACCGCCCGGTGCAATTGCCGCAGCGCATCGACACCGGTGGCGTCGAGGTAAATGAGGTGCGTGGCGTCCAGCACCAGCGTCATGCCGCGCGGCGCGCGCTCCGCGGCGTTCACCGCCTCGTCGAGCTTGGCCGCCGCGCCGAAGAACAGCGCGCCGTAGAGCCGGTAGGTGAGCACCGGCGGCTGCAGCGTGACCAGCTCGACGCTGAACAGTCCGCTCATGCGCCGGATGAAGAGGGCGCAGGCCAGCACGATGCCCACCTGCACCGCCACCGTCAGGTCGAACACCACCGTGAGGAAGAATGTGCCCAGCATCAGCAGCCGGTAGTGCCGGCTGAAATGCCGCAGCTGCGTGGGCGTGAACTCGCGCCATTCGCCCATGTTCAGGCCCACGAACACCAGGATGCCCGCCAGCACGGCCAGCGGCACGTGGCGCGCCAGCGGCGCAGCCAGCAGCACCACCGCCAGCAGCGTGATCGCATGCACGATGCCCGCGATCGGCGAGGTGCCGCCCGAACGAATGTTGGTGACCGTGCGCGCGATGGTGCCGGTAGCCGGCATGCCGCCGAAGAAGGGTGTGACGATGTTCGCGATGCCTTGTGCCATCAGCTCCTGGTTGGGGTCGTGGCGCGGCTGGCCGCTGAGCTGGTCGGATACGCGCGCGCACAGCAGCGACTCGATGGCGCCGAGCAGCGCGATGGTCAGCGTCGGCGTCACGAGCTGCTTCACCGTCTCCCACGAGAAATCGGGCAGCGCAAAAGCCGGCACGCCTTCAGGAATGCCGCCGAAGCGCGTGCCGATGGTTTCCACCGGCAGCTCGAAGCCCCATGACACCAGCGTGAGCGTGACCAGCGCCACGATGGGCCCCGGCATGCGCGCGCCCACCTGCACGGCACGCGTGCGCGCCACGCGGCCAGCAACGCGCAGCACCGCGGTGCCCACCTTCGAGTCGCTGCGCAGCAGCAGCGGCCACAGCAGCAGCCCTGCCACGCAGGCGATGCCGAGCCCGAAGGCGTAGGGATTGAAAGTGCCGATCTGCAGCGCCATCGCGTGCAGCTGCGAGAACACGTCGGCCGGCATCTTCGCCACAGTCAGCCCGAGCAGGTCTTTGAGCTGCGACAGCAGGATCAGCACCGCGATGCCGTTGGTGAAGCCCACCACGATCGACAGCGGCACGAAGCGCACCAGCCGCCCCAGCCCGAACAGCCCCGCCATGAACAGCAGCACGCCCGCGCAGGCGGTGGCAATCAGCAGGTTGGCCACCCCGTAGCGCTCGACGATGCCGTAGACGATCACGATGAACGCTCCCGCCGGCCCGCCGATCTGCACCGCCGAGCCGCCCAGCAGCGAGATCAGGAAGCCCGCGATGATCGCCGTCCAGATGCCCGCCTCGGGCTTGAGCCCCGAGGCGATGGCAAAGGCCATGGCCAGCGGCAGCGCCACGATGCCGACCGTGGCGCCCGCGCCCAGGTCCTTGAAGAAGCGCTCGCGGTCGTACCCCGCGAGCGCGTCCATCAGGCGTGGGCGGAAGCGGGTGAGATTCAGCGGGGAATGCATGAGTCGTTCATTGTGGACTGCCCCCCAGCCGTGCAGCAGGCCGCACAAGCGGTGAGTCATGCCGATGCGAACTTTCGCTCAACTTATCCGGAACAAAGGATCCCGATACATTTTTGACATTCATTGACATTTCGTCACCGAAATTACCGAGGCCCGTCCGATGCACATCCTGCTTGTCGCAAGCGCGTTCAACAGCCTGACGCAACGGGTTCTCGCCGAACTCCAGGACCGCGGCCACACCGTCGGGGTGGAGCTGGCCCTCGGCAATGACGAGGCCCTGCGCGAAGCCGTGCAGCTGCATTCGCCCCAGCTCATCGTGGCGCCGATGCTGACCAGCGCCATTCCCCAGGACATCTGGAGCGCCCACACCTGCCTGATCGTGCATCCCGGCCCGCCGGGCGACCGGGGGCCCTCGTCGCTCGACTGGACGCTGCAGGGCGGCGTCGAAAGCTGGGGCGTCACCGTGCTCGAGGCCGTGGCCGAGATGGATGCGGGCGATGTCTGGGCGTGGTCGCCGCTGAAGGTGCCGCCGCTGGCCGGCAAGAGCGACCTCTACCGCGGCGAGGTGGCCGACGCCGCGCTCGACGCGGTGCTGCTCGCGGTGGAACGCTTCGCATCGGGCAAGCACAAGCCCCGCAAGCAGAAGGCCGCCGCCCTGGCCGCCGGCTGGCGGCCTTTCATGAAGCAGGCGCAGCGCCGCATCGACTGGGCGACCGACACGACCGAGTTTGTGTTGCGCCAGTTGCGCGCGGCCGATTCGCAGCCCGGCGTGCTCGATGAACTGCTGGGCGTGCAGTGGTACCTGCACGGCGGCCATCCCGAAGACGAACTGCGCGGCAACAAGCCCGGCGAACTGATCGCCACCCGCGCCGGTGCCATCTGCCGAGCCACTGTCGACGGCGCGGTGTGGATCGCGCAACTGCGGCCCTGGCGCGAGCCCGGCTCACGGCTGCCCAGCTACAAGCTGCCGGCCGTGCAGGCGCTCGGCGAGCTGCTGCCCTTCGAAGTGCCGGAGGTGCCGGCGCCACTGCAGTTGCCGGCCGGACGCCGCACCTGGTCCGACATCCGCTACAGCGAGCATGGCGCGGTCGGCGTGCTGAACTTCTCATTTCCAGGCGGTGCGATGAGCACCGCGCAGTGCCGCCGGCTGCTGGAGGCCTACCGCTTCGCCTGCACCCGTCCGACCTCGGTGCTGGTGCTCGGCGGCCTGCGCGACTTTTTCTCGAACGGCATCCACCTGAACGTGATCGAGGGGGCCGACGACCCTGCCGAGGAGTCGTGGGCCAACATCCACGCGATGAACGACCTTGTCGAGGCGGTGCTCACCACCACCGACCGCCTCACCGTGTCGGCACTCGGCGGCAACGCCGCGGCCGGCGGCGTGATGCTCGCGCTGGCGGCCGACGAAGTGTGGTGCCGCGACGGCGCTGTGCTCAACCCGCACTACAAGCTGATGGGCCTCTACGGCTCCGAGTACTGGACCTACATCCTGCCGCGTCGCGTGGGCGAGAGCGAGGCGCTGCGGCTCACGCATTCGACGCTGCCGGTGAGCGCGAAGCGCGCGGTCGAACTTGGCATGGCAGAGAGTGTGTTGCAGGCCGCGCCGGAGGAACTGGGCGATGAAGTGCTCCGGCTCGCCGCGCAGCTTGCCGCCTCGCCGGACCTGGCCGAGCGCATCGCGCGGAAGAAGGCGATGCGCGAACAGGACGAATCGGTGAAGCCGCTGCAGCGCTACCGGGACGAAGAGCTGACCCACATGCGCCGCAATTTCTTCGACGCCCGCGAGCCGCACGCGGGTCTGAGGTCCGCGTTCGTGCGCAAGGAGAAGGCGTCGCACACGCCGCCGCATGTGGCCCGGCTGGGCCTGGCGGACTGAGTTCCTACTTGCCTGCTTGCTTACTGGCTGTCGGGAATCACCGCATCGGCCGCCGCGCCCACGGCCTTGCCGGTGATGCGCGCGGTGCCGATGGCCGCGTCGGCCGCCAGCCCGACAGCGCCGGCGCCCACGCTCACGGCAGTGCTCGCCACCGACACCACAGCGCATCCGCTCAGCAGGGCCGAGAGCGACAGCAGCAGAAGGGCGCGATACAGCGTGGTCATGAGGTGGTCCTTGCTTCTCGTGTTCTGTCGTGCCGGTCAGCGAACCCGCATGCCCGGCGTTGCGCCCGGCCAGGGTTCGAGCACGTGGATGCCCGGGTTGGTCTTTTCGTCGCCATGGCTCGCAGCCAGCACCATGCCTTCGCTGACGCCGAACTTCATCTTGCGCGGCGCAAGGTTCGCGACCAGCACCGTGAGCTTGCCCACGAGCTGTTCGGGCTGGTAGGCCGAGGCGATGCCGCTGAACACGTTGCGGGTTTTTCCTTCACCGGCGTCGAGCGTCAGGCGCAGCAGCTTGGTCGAGCCTTCGACCTTCTCGCAGGCCACGATCTTCGCGATGCGCAGGTCGATCTTCGCGAAGTCGTCGATGGTGATGGTGGGCGCGATGGCTTCACCGCCCGGCAGCGATTCTTCTGCCACGGCGGCGGCCGGTGCGGGCTCGGGCGCGTCGAACAGCTTGTCGACCAGCTTGGCGTCGGCACGCTGCATCAGGTGCTTGTACTCGCCGATGGCGTGGCCTGCGGGCAGCGACTGCGCGGCGTCCGTCCAGACCAGCGGCGAGATCTTCAGGAAGGCCTCGACGTTCACGGCCAGCGCCGGCAGCACCGGCTTCAGGTACAGCGTGAGCAGGCGGAAGGCCTCGATGCACACGGTGCACACGTCGTGCAGCCGCGCCTCGGCGCCTTCCTTCTTGGCCAGCTCCCAGGGCTTGTTCTGGTCGACGTACTCGTTCACCTTGTCGGCCAGTGCCATCACCTCGCGCAGCGCGCGGGCGTAGTCGCGGCCGTCGTACAGCGTGTGCAGCTGCGAGGCCGCATCGCGCAGCGCGAACAGCAGCGCGTCGCCGTCGGCCGACACCTCGCCCAGCTTGCCGTCGAAGCGCTTGCCGATGAAGCCCGCGGCGCGGCTCGCGATGTTGATGTACTTGCCCACGAGGTCGCTGTTGACGCGCGCGACGAAGTCTTCGGGGTTGAAGTCGATGTCCTCGTTGCGGCCGTTGAGCTTGGCGGCGATGTAGTAGCGCAGCCATTCGGGGTCGAGCCCGATCGACAGGTACTTGAGCGGGTCGATGCCGGTGCCGCGGCTCTTGCTCATCTTCTCGCCGCTCACCGTGAGGTGGCCGTGCACATATACCGCGTCGGGCGCCTTGCGGCCGCTGAAGTGCAGCATCGCGGGCCAGAACAGCGTGTGGAAGGTGATGATGTCCTTGCCGATGAAGTGCACCTGCTCCAGGTCGGGGTCGGCCATGTATTCGGTGTACGAGATGCCGTCGCCGCCGAGTTCGATGCAGCGCTTGTCGAGCAGGTTCTTCAGCGAGGCCAGGTAGCCCACGGGCGCGTCGAGCCACACGTAGAAGTACTTGCCCGGCGCATCGGGAATCTCGATGCCGAAGTAGGGCGCATCGCGGCTGATGTCCCAGTCGCCGAGGCCGCCCTTGCCTTCGTCGTCCTTGTAGAGCCATTCGCGGATCTTGTTCTGCACCTCGGGCTGCACGTGGCCCGCGGCGGCGGTCCATTCCTTCAGGTAGGCCTCGCAGCGCGGGTCCGAGAGCTTGAAGAAGAAGTGCTCGGAGCTGCGCAGCTCGGGCTTGGCACCCGACAGGGCCGAGTAGGGGTTGATCAGCTCGGTGGGCGCGTACACGGCGCCGCACACCTCGCAGTTGTCGCCGTACTGGTCCTTCGAATGGCAGTTTGGGCACTCGCCCTTGATGAAGCGGTCGGCCAGGAACATGCCCTTTGCGGGGTCGTAGAACTGCTCGACGCTCTTGGTGGCAATCAAGCCGTTGGCGCGCAGGTCGCGGTAGATGTCCTGCGCGAGCTGGTGGTTCTCGGGCGCGTCGGTCGAGTGCCAGTTGTCGAAGGAGATGTAGTAGCCGTCGAGATACGGCTTGCGGCCCGCCGCGATCTCGGCCACGAAGGCCTGCGGCGTCACGCCGGCCTTGTCGGCCGCGATGGTGATGGCCGCGCCGTGCGCGTCGTCGGCGCAGACGAAGTTGACCTCGGCGCCATTCATTCGCTGGTTCCGCACCCAGATGTCGGCCTGGATGTACTCCATCATGTGGCCGATATGGAACTTGCCGTTGGCATACGGCAGGGCGGTGGTGACGAAGAGCTTGCGCGGGGCGGACATCGGGAAGGGCGCTTTCGGGAGTGGCTGACTGGACTGACTGACGGGAACCGGGCATTTTAGGTGGCGGCGTCCCGGGAGGTGTTCGATGGCAGCATCGACCCCATGACGCATGCCATCGAACTCGCCGCCTACATCGCCGGATTCACCAAATCACCCCTGGCGCCATGGGCTGCCTCGCTGCCCTGGGAACTGCCGCCGCGCGCCCCTGAAATCGTGCGCCGGTTGCTGGCCGGGCTGCCCGCCGGCGACTATGCCGTCGAGGGCGAAGTGGCCGTTCACCGCAGCGCCCGGGTCGAGCCGGGCGCGGTGCTCAAGGGCCCGCTGATCCTCGGGGCGGACTGTTTCGTGGCCGCCGGCGCCTACCTGCGGGGCGGCAACTGGGTCGATGCCCGCTGCACCATCGGGCCGGGCGTGGAGCTGAAATCGTCCTTCGTCTTCGCGGGCACGGCGCTCGCGCACTTCAACTTCGTCGGCGACTCGGTGCTGGGCGCGGGCGTCAACATGGAAGCCGGCAGCATCATCTGCAACCACCGCAACGAGCGGGCCGGCAAGGAAATCTTTGTGAGAAGCGGTGAGGGCGGCTCGCTGCAGGGTACGGGCTGCGAGAAGTTCGGTGCGCTCGTCGGCGATGGGGCGCGCATCGGAGCCAATGCGGTGATCGCGCCCGGTGCTCTGCTTGTGCCGGGCCGCGTCGTGGACCGCATGACGCTGGTGGACGAGGAATTGCCCGGCCGATAAAGTCGAGGCGACAAACAGGGAGGAAGAAGACTATGTCTGACGATCGCTTTGCCCCACCGACAGCGGAAGTGCTGATGCCTGTCGTCGCGCCGCAAGTGCCAGATGCCATACGCAAGAAGATCCGTCTTGCCTGGGGCGCCGGCCTGGTTTCGGCGGCGGTGACGCTCATCTTCGTTCTGATCGCGGTTTCGGGGACGAGCCTGCTCGGCTTCGGTCTCGCGCAACTGCTGGACGTCGCGGTGATCCTGGGGCTGTCCTTCGGGATTTACAGGAAGAGCCGTGTTTGCGCGGTACTGATGCTGCTCTACTTCATCTATTCCAAGTTCCTGATGATGCGCATCGGCGGTATCAGCGGTGGCAACGTGTTCACTTCGCTGCTCTTCCTCTATTTCTACGTACAGGGCGTCATCGGCACCTTCGCGTACCACAAACACCTCAAGCAGAAGGTGCCTTGAGCGTGGGGGCACTCGGCACTGTCTCGCACGCGACGTATGCTCCAGCCCCCGATACAGAAAGCGAGACGCAGCCGATGACCACCCCCTCCATTCCCGCAACCCTGATCCCTGGCGACGGCATCGGCCCCGAAATTGTCGACGCCACGCTCGCCGCGCTCGATGCGCTGAAGGCGCCCTTCACCTGGGACACGCAGATCGCCGGCCTGGGCGGCGTCAAAGCATCGGGCGATCCGCTGCCGCAGGCCACGCTGGAGAGCATCCGCCGCACCCGCCTGGCCCTGAAAGGCCCGCTGGAGACGCCTTCGGGCGGCGGCTACCGCTCGTCGAACGTGCGGCTGCGCGAGGAATTCCAGCTGTACGCCAACCTGCGCCCCGCGCGCACCATCATTCCCGGCGGCCGCTTCGACAAGATCGACCTTGTGGTCGTGCGCGAGAACCTCGAGGGCCTCTACATCGGCCACGAGCACTACGTGCCCATCGACGGCGACCCGCACGCCGTGGCCATGGCCACCGGCATCAACACCCGCCAGGGCAGCCGCCGCCTGCTCGAATACGCCTTCGAGACGGCAGTGGCCACGGGCCGCAAGAAGGTCACGATCGTGCACAAGGCCAACATCATGAAGGCGCTCACGGGCATCTTCCTGGAAACCGGCCTGGACCTCTACGAGAAGAAGTACAAGGGCAAGTTCGAGCTCGACACGGTCATCATCGACGCCTGCGCGATGAAGCTGGTGCTCAACCCCTGGCAGTTCGACATGCTGGTCACCACCAACCTGTTCGGCGACATCCTGTCCGACCTCGTGGCCGGCCTGGTCGGCGGCCTTGGCATGGCGCCCGGCGCCAACATCGGCGCCGACGCCGCGATCTTCGAGGCGGTGCACGGCTCCGCGCCCGACATCGCCGGCAAGGGCATCGCCAACCCCACCGCACTGCTGCTGGCGGCCGCGCTGATGCTCGACCATGTGAAGCTGCCCGAGTTGGCCACGCGCCTGCGCACGGCCATCGACGAGACGCTGAACATCGACAAGGTGCGCACGGGCGACCTCGGCGGCACGGCAGGCACGGCGGCGTTCACGAAGGCGCTGGTCAGCCGCATCAACGGCGGTTGAGCACGACAGCGGGGCTCGCGGGCGCTGCATGAGAAGAAGGCTTCTGCTGCTCCTGGGGGCTCTGCTGTTCGCAGGCTTCGCGGCGGCCGACCCGCGCTTCACCGTGGTGAAGGTCGATCTGCGCACCGAGCGGCTCGAACTGTTCCTGCGCGACGACGCGGGCGTGCCGTTCAAGCGCTTCGACCGGCTCGATGCCTGGCTGAAGGAGCGCCACCGGCAGTTGGGCTTCGCGGTGAACGCCGGCATGTACCACGAGGACTTTTCCCCGGTTGGCCTGCTGGTGCGCAATGGCCGCGAAGAGGCACCGCTCAACCTGGCCGACGGTGCCGGCAATTTCTTCCTCAAGCCCAACGGTGTATTTCTCGTGTCGGACACGGGGCCGCGCGTGGTCGAGTCGTCGGAATACCCGGCGCTGGCGCAGGGCGTGCGCCTGGCGACGCAGTCGGGCCCGCTGCTGCTGCGCCGCGGCGTCGTGCACCCTGCCTTCATTCCCCATTCCGATTCGCGCAAGATCCGCAACGGCGTCGGCGTGATCGGTCACACGGCGATCTTCGTCATCAGCGAGACGCCGGTGAATTTCTACGAGTTCGCGCTCTACTTCCGCGATGTGCTCCACTGCCGTGACGCGCTGTACCTCGACGGCACGGTCTCGGCACTGCATTCGACGGCGCTGCACAGAAGCGACTTCGTGCGGGAACTGGGGCCTATCCTTGGCGTCGCGTCGCCCTGAGTGCGGCGTCTGCCTGCCTTCTGCGTTTCATCATCGATCCCCGAGCCATGTCCACCACACCGCTGCCCGTCCTGTCCCTTCTCGAAACCCGTGTCCTCGGCGTGCTGGCCGAAAAGCAGCGCACCGTGCCCGACAGCTACCCGCTCACGCTCAATTCACTGGTGTCGGGCTGCAACCAGAAGACCAGCCGCAACCCCGTGCTCGAGCTTGCCGAGTCGCAGGTGCAGGCCGCCATCGACAGCCTGAAGGGCTATAGCCTCGTCGCCGAAACCAGCGGCGGGCGCGCCTTTCGCTACGAGCACAACATCGATCGCGTGCTGCGCATCCCGTCGCAGTCGGTCATTCTGCTCACCGTGCTGATGCTGCGCGGGCCGCAGACGGCGGGCGAACTGCGCATCGCCTGCGACCGCATGCACAACTTCGCCGACATCTCGTCGGTCGAAGGTTTTCTGAATGAACTTGCGGAACGGCAGGCGGGGGCGCTGGTGGTGAAGCTGGCGCGTTTGCCCGGCGCGCGAGAGAGCCGCTGGGCGCATCTGCTGAGCGGTGCGCCGGCGGAAGAGGTGGCTGGGCCGTCCGATGTGCCTTATGCCGCGCACGACGTGTCGCTGGGCGAGGTCGCGGCGCTGAAGGCCAATGTGGTGCGGCTAGAAGCCGAAGTGGCGTCGTTGAAGGCGTTGCTGGGACGGGTGTGTTCGGAGCTGGGAATTTCCGAAGAGGGTTGATCGCACCACTTCACGCGGGCTTCACGCGGCCCGCACATTCGGTGTCTAACTTCGGCCCCCATTGCACACATCAATGGAGCACCGGCCATGGACAACGGACCCATCGGACACACCGCAGCGTGGCGCGACCACATGCCCTTCGACGACATCACCCGGCGCGCACTCGCGTGTCTTGCCCTCCTGGCGGGCATTGCGAGCCTCTACGCGTTTTTCTGGTGGGCCGCGTCAGCCACCGGCTTCTTCTTTTTCGAGGGCTATCGCCATACCTGGGAGGGCCTGGGCACGGCACTCGCGTTCCGGGACATGGACACGGCGTATTACCTGCTGAGCTGGGTCTTTTCTGTGTTCGGCGGGCTGTTCGGCTGGGCCGCGCTGATTGGGTTTGCCGCAACGCACCGGCGCGGTTGGGATGCGGTCTCGCGCTGGATCAAGATCGGCTGTGCGGTCGGCGCGGCGGCTGGGCTGGCGTTCGAGCCCGGCCGGCTGCTGGCGCTGGGCCCCATCGTCTGCGTGATGGCGCTGCTGTTGCGGTCGATGCTGATGCCGGCAAGGGCCGCGATCAGCCCGAGGCAACAGGCACATCAAGGCTGAGCTTCACGGCGTCCATCGTGACCAGCGTGCGAAATCGCTTCACGTTGTTGCTCTGGAAGAAAAGCTGCCGCGTCAGTGCCGTGTATTGCGCCATGTCGCGCACCACGAAGACGAGGATGAAGTCCCACTCGCCCGTCACGTAGTAGCACTGCTGCACCTGCGGGCAGTCCCTGAAGCTTTGCTTCATCGCGTCGAGCAACTCGATCTGCTCGCTCTCAGTTTCCACCTCCGCCACGATGGTCAGCGGGTGGCCCAGCGCGGCGGGCGACAGTACGGCGCCGTAGTGCTGGATCACGCCCTCGTCGCGCATGCGCTTGAGCCGCCGGTTGACGGCCGCGGTCGACAGGTGCACGCGCTCGCCCAGTTCGCTCTGCGGCATGCGGCTGTCCGCCTGGATCAGCTCCAGCAGGCGAAGGTCGAGGGTGTCGAGGGGCGTCATGAAGTGGGAAGTGACGCAAAAACGTTGCGTCGAAGGCGGCAATTTTGCGCGCCCATACCGCCGCATTGTCAATAGCATCTCGCCATGAACCTCACCGATGCACCCTTGCGCGAAACGCTCACCGGCTGGCGGCGGCAACTGCACGCCATTCCCGAAACCGGCTTCGAGGAAGCGAAAACCTCGGCCTTCGTCACCCGGGTGCTGAAGGCGCTGGGCCTCGATGTGCACACCGGCATCGGCGGCACTGGCCTCGTGGCCAACCTGAAGGTGGGCAGCGGCAAGGGCGTTATCGGCCTGCGCGCCGAGATGGACGCGCTCAACATCACCGAGCTGCCCGCCGACCGCGCCTACGCATCCGGCACACCCGGCAAGATGCACGCCTGCGGCCACGACGGCCATATGTCGATCATCCTCGGCGCGGCGCAACTGCTGCGCGAGCGGCAGGATTTCGACGGCACCGTGCGCTTCATCTTCCAGCCGGCGGAGGAACACGGCCGCGGCGCGAAGGCGATGATGGACGACGGCCTGTTCGAGCGCTTTCCGGTCGACGAGATCTACGGCCTGCACAACATGCCCGGCATGCGCGTCGGCACCATCGCCACGCGCGTGGGCGGCCTCATGGCGAGCGAAGACAACTTCGTGATCCACGTGAAGGGCCGCGGCACGCATGCAGCGCGGCCGCACATGGGCATCGACCCGATCGTCATCGGCGCGCAGATCGTGCTGGCGCTGCAGAGCATTGTTTCGCGCACGCTCGACCCGGGCGCGCAGGCGGTGGTCTCGTGCACCGAGTTCATCACCGATGGCATCCGCAACGCGATTCCGTCAAACGTGGTGATCAAGGGCGACACGCGCAGCTACGACCCGGCGGTGCAGCAGATGCTGGCCAAGCGCATGCGCGAGATCAGCGAGGGCATCTGCCGCATGCATGGTGCCGAATGCGAATTCAGCTACACGCACGAGTTCGCGCCCACCGTGAACTGGGCCGAATGCGTGCCAACGGCGGTTGCCGCCGCCACGGCCATCGTGGGCGCCGGGAACGTCGATGCCAACGTGGCGCCGATGATGATTTCGGAAGACTTCGGTGCGTTCCTGAAGGCCGTGCCCGGCGCCTTCGTGTTCCTGGGCAACGGCGCCGAGGGCGAACCGGGCGGCACGCCGCTGCACAACGGCAGCTACGACTTCAACGACGAGGTGCTCGCAACGGGCGCCCGCTATTTCGCGGAGATCGTCCGCCTGCGCCTTCCCCGGCACAACGAAACAAGAGACTGACCGGCATGCTGTTCACCAACCCCCAGGCGCGGCGTAGCGCTTATGACGAATCGTTGAGCGAGGTGATGAACATCGCGCGCGGCCAGGAGAGCCGGCAGTGGCTGTCGCACTGGAACCAGCTCGCGCCGCACCCCACGCCGGCATGGCCGCTGCCTCGACTGGCGGCGCAGCTGGGCATCGGCCAGGTGGTCGTCAAGGACGAATCGAAACGCTCGGCGCTCGGCAGCTTCAAGGTGCTGGGCGCGCCCATTGCGCTGCTGCGGCTCGTGCTGCGCCGATGGCCCGGCCGTGGGTGGACGCCTGCCGATCTGCTGGCAGGCAGGCATGCGGCATCGCTGCGCGACTTCGTGGTCGTCAGCGCCACCGACGGCAACCACGGCCGCGCGCTCGCCGCGGCGGCTCAGAGCATCGGCTGCCGCTGCGTGATCGTGCTGCATGCCCAAGTCAGCGAGGAGCGCGAAACGCCGATTGCCGCGCTGGGCGCGGAGATCGTGCGCATCGCCGGCAACTACGACGAGTCGGTCGAGGAGGCCGCGCGCCTTGCCCGCGTCAACGGATGGGAGGTGGTCTCGGACACCTCCTACGACGGCTACGAAGAGGTGCCGCGCGATGTGATGCAGGGCTACGGCATCCTGGCCGACGAGTTGCTGGAAGACGTTGCCGCCGACGCGCCATGCCCGTTCACCCACGTCATCGTGCAGGGCGGCGTGGGCGGGCTGGCCGCGGGCGTCGTCAGCCATTTCTGGGAGCGCTACGGCGCGGCGCGGCCGATCTTCATCGTGGTGGAGCCCGAGCAGGCCGACTGCCTGCTGCAAAGCGCGCGCAGCGGCCGGCCGGACCGAGCAACGGGTTCGGTCGACTCGGTGATGGCGGGACTGGCCTGCGGCGAAACCTCGCCGCTCGCATGGCGCTTTCTTCAACCGGCCGTCGACCTGTTCATGACCGTGACCGACGTGCAGGCCGAACACGCGATGCGCACGCTCGCGAGCGGCGAGGCGGGCGACGTGCCCGTGCTGAGCGGTGAATCCGGCGCGGCCGGCCTGGCGGCGCTGCAGGTGCTGGCGGCCGACCCGGAAGGCCGCAGCGCTGCCGGCTTGGGCGCCGATGCGCGCGTGCTGCTGATCAGCACTGAAGGCGCGACCGCACCCGGTGTGTATCGCGCATTGACGGGTCGTTCGGGCGAGGAGGTCGTGGCGGCGCAACGGCAGTGGCTGGCGCGCGAGGGCATGTTCGAGCAGGCCGCCATATAAGCGAAGCGGCCAGACCCCTCAGCCCACGTCCCAGCCGAAGAAGCGCAGCACCTCGTCGCGTTGCTTCATCGCATCGGCGCGCCCCAGCGCCATCAGCTCGCGCGTGTAGCCCGACTCGAACAGCAGGTAGCTCGCGAGCGCGCCGCCCTTCACATCGGCCGCCACCTTCGAGCCGCCCAGCAGGTGCCGCACTGCGCCGGGCAGGGCGTCGACGTGGCGCCCCGCGATCACGTCGAGGCGCTCCGACGGCGAGATCACCAGCAGATCGAGCGGACGCAGCGCGCTCGCCGCGCGCGCCTCTTCGGGAATCAGCCCGAGCGTGTGGTTGATGCGCCGCAGCCGCTCGATGTCCACCGCCAGCGCATCGAGAAAAATGCTCGACAGCGCATGGCCCGCGATCTGCGCCATCGTCGGATAGCCGCTGTGGGTGTTGGGCGCGTCGGTGTCGCGCGGCTCGTGCATGCGGCCCGCGCCGATCACCACGATGCGCTGCGCGCCGAGATGGATGGCTGCTGCAATCGGCGCCGACTGGCGCATCGAGCCGTCGCCGAAGTACTCGGTGTGGCCCTGCATCGGCAAGGCCGTGGCCGGAAACACGAAGGGAATGGCCGACGACGCCAGCAGGTGCGTGTGCGTGATGCGGTCGCGCACCGACAGGCGCTGCGAGCGCACCCACGGCTCCATCGGCACGGCCGCCTCGAAGAAGGTGACGTGTTCGCCCGAGCTGTAGCTCGATGCGGTCACGGCCAGCGCCTGCAGGTGGCCTTCCTTCATGAGCTGCGGTAGCCGGTCGAGCGGCACCATGCTCCGCAGCAGCTCAGCCAGCGGCGTGTTGTCGAGCAGCGATTTCGGCTTGATGCGCATCCAGTTGGCCGCGAAGCGCCCGAGCCCGAGCAGCATGCGCCAGCGCGCGCCGCTGCCAATGACCGAGAGCGAATCGGCGCGGTACACCTGCTCGGCGCGGAACTGGCCCCAGACCTCGGCGATGTGCGCCACCACGTGGTCGAAGTTGTCGCAGCCGCAGGCCAACGCGGCCGCGTTGATGGCGCCGGCCGAAGTGCCGGTGATGACCTGAAAGGGGTTGCCCGTGCCGGCGGAGGGGCCGACGGAGCGCCGGATCTCGGCAATGGCCTCCAGCACGCCCACCTGGTAGGCGGCCCGGGCGCCGCCCCCGGTGAGCAGGAGGCCGGTGGCGACGGGGCTTGTCTCTGGCATTTTTGGTTATTGGGAGGCTGTTCGATGCTGGCTCGGAGAGCGCACTAGACTACCCGCCATTCAGGAGTTAGATCAATGGCACTCACCCCAGATGGGCTCATGGACGCGCTCAAGGCCGTCGCGGACCCTAACACCGGCAAGCAATTCGTGGCGACCCGGTCGCTCAAGAACCTCCAGATCTCGGAGAGCGACGTCTCGTTCGACCTCGAACTCGGCTACCCGGCGAAGAGCCAGCACGCGGCCATCCGCAAGGCGCTGGTGGCTGCCGCCAAGGCGGTGCCGGGCGTGGAGAACGTGTCGGTCAACATCGTCACCAAGGTCATCAGCCACGCGGTGCAGCGCGGCGTGCAGTTGATGCCCAACGTCAAGAACATCATCGCGGTGGCCTCGGGCAAGGGCGGCGTGGGCAAGAGCACCACGGCGGCCAACCTGGCGCTGGCGCTGGCGTCCGAGGGCACCACCGTCGGCCTGCTCGACGCCGACATCTACGGCCCCAGCCAGCCCATGATGATGGGCATCGAAGGCCGCCCCGACAGCGCCGACGGCAAGACCATGGAACCCATGGAGCGCCACGGCGTGCAGGTCATGTCCATCGGCTTCCTGGTCGACCAGGACCAAGCCATGATCTGGCGCGGCCCCATGGCCACGCAGGCGCTGGAGCAGCTGCTGCGCCAGACCAACTGGAAAGACCTCGACTACCTCATCGTCGACATGCCCCCGGGCACCGGCGACATCCAGCTCACGCTGAGCCAGCGCGTGCCGATGACGGGCGCGGTGATCGTCACCACGCCGCAGGACATCGCGCTGCTCGACGCGAAGAAGGGCATCAAGATGTTCGAGAAGGTCGGCGTGCCGATCCTCGGCATCGTCGAGAACATGGCGGTGCACATCTGCTCGAACTGCGGCCATGCCGAACACATCTTTGGCGCGGACGGCGGCAAGAAGATGGCGGCCGAGTACCAGATGGAATACCTCGGCGCACTGCCACTGGACATCAAGATCCGGCTGCAGGCAGACAGTGGGGCGCCTACTGTGGTGTCCGATCCGGAAGGCGACGTTGCCGGCATCTACAAGGCTGTGGCGCGTCGCGTGGCCGTTGGCATCGCCGAAAAGGCCAAGGACTTTTCGGCGAAGTTTCCGACTATCTCGATCAGCAAGAACACGTAGGGAATGGCGTTCCGATGAACCTGCTCGCCTCGATGCGCTACCTGGTCGCGCTGAACGAGCACAAGCACTTCGGCCGCGCGGCGCAGGCCTGCCACATCACGCAGCCTGCGCTGTCGAATGCACTGCGTGCGCTGGAGACCGAGTTCGGCGTCGTCATCGTCAAGCGTGCCCGCGTGTACGTCGGCCTCACGCACGAGGGTGAGCGCGTGCTGGCCACGGCGCAACGCATGCTGCGCGACAACGAAGTGCTGCTGCAAGAGCTGCGCAGCGACGTGGACAACCCGCATGGACGCCTGCGCATGGCCGCAGTGCCCACGGCGATACCGATGCTCTCGCGCTTTGCGGCCATGCTGCAGCAGCGGCACCCGGGTATCGTGCCGGCCGTGCTGTCGATGAGTTCGCAAGACCTGGAAACAGGACTCGAAAGCCTCTCGATCGACCTCGCGCTCGGCTACACCGAGCGCATGCATCTGCCTGGCATCAAGCTCACGGCCTGGCCGCAGAGCATCGAGCACTACTTCCTGCTGCGCCGCGCGAAAACGGCTTCGGCCGATGAGCTGCGCATCGGCGAGCCCATCTCGTGGGCCGAGGCCGGCAAGCTGCCGCTGTGCCTGCTCACCTCCGACATGCACAACCGCGCCATCGTCGATCAGGCGCTGCGCGAGGCCGGCGTGCCTGTGATGCCGGCCATCGAAACCAATTCGGTGCTCACGCTGGCGCTGGCGGTGAGCGCGGGCACGGTCAACAGCGTGCTGCCCGGTGGCATGGTCGCGGCCGTGCGCAGCCACCGCGAGCTGGAAGCGCTGCCGCTGATGGCGCCGGACGTGCGCACGCCCATCGGCTTCATGACACAGGACGGCGTGCGCGCCTCGCGTGCGCTCGAGGCGGCGCTGGCCTTTCTGCAGACGCTCGAGTGGCAGGAGCAATTGCAGCAGCACAGCGGCGCGCTCGGCGAATGACAGGAACCAAAGGCCTAATCATTTAGTTATTGAATCAGGCCATGCCCTGATCGAATTTGACGGAGATTTAACCGTTAGCTCACACTCCGCGACCCGGATTAGCAATAACTTACACATCCGGCGAACAAGGAGAAATATGGCAGGTTCATCTGCAGGCGTTCTCGATGGAGAACGCGTCGTTGGGGGAGGGGCGCAGACGCAACCCGGCTTCCTGGAAAAAGAACGCATCATCGCGGGCCCCGGCTTCAATCGCTGGCTGGTTCCGCCGGCTGCATTGGCCATTCATCTGTGCATTGGCATGGCGTACGGCTTCTCGGTGTTCTGGCTGCCGCTGTCGAAGGCGCTCGGCACCGCCGGCACCGGCGCACAAGCCTGCGCCAAGGACATGAGCTTCTTCGCCGAGCTCTTCGCCACCAACTGCGACTGGCGCGTGGCCACGCTCGGCTGGATGTACACCCTGTTCTTCGTCTTCCTCGGCTGCTCGGCGGCCCTGTGGGGCGGCTGGCTCGAACGCGCGGGCCCGCGCAAGGCCGGTGTGGTGTCGGCGATTTGCTGGTGCGGCGGCATGCTGCTGTCGGCGGTGGGCATCCACCTGCACCAGTTCTGGCTGATGATCCTCGGCTCGGGCGTGATCGGCGGCATTGGCCTCGGGCTGGGCTACATCTCGCCGGTGAGCACGCTGATCAAGTGGTTCCCCGACCGCCGCGGCATGGCGACCGGCATGGCCATCATGGGCTTCGGCGGCGGCGCGATGATCGGCTCGCCGCTGGCGGTCGACCTGATGAAGCGTTTTTCCACGGCCACTGATGTTGGCGTGATGCAGACCTTCGTGGTCATGGCGCTCGGCTACTTTGTGTTCATGATGGCCGGCGCGCTGGGCTACCGCGTGCCGCCCTCGGGCTGGAAGCCCGAAGGCTGGACTCCGCCTCCGGCGCAGACCACCAACACCATGATCACGCAGCGCCACGTGCACGTGAAAAAGGTCTGGGGCATTCCGCAGTTCTGGCTCGTGTGGCTGGTGCTGTGCATGAACGTGAGCGCGGGCATCGGCGTGATCGGCATGGCCTCGCCCATGCTGCAGGAAGTGTTCGGCGGCGCGCTGATCGACCTGCCGGCCAAGTACGGCCAGCTCGACAAGACCCAGCTCGCGGCCATCGCGGTGGTGGCAGGCGGCTTCACGGCGCTGCTGTCGCTGTTCAACATCGGCGGGCGCTTCGTGTGGGCCAGCCTGTCGGACAAGCTGGGCCGCAAGCTCACCTACACGGTGTTCTTCGTGCTCGGCGGCATCCTGTACGCGAGCATTCCCTCGTCGGCCGGCGCGGGCAGCAAGCTGCTGTTTGTGGGCGCGTGCTGCGTGATCGTGTCGATGTACGGCGGCGGCTTCGCCACGGTGCCGGCCTACCTGGCCGACCTGTTCGGCACGCAGTTCGTGGGCGCCATCCATGGCCGCCTGCTCACGGCGTGGGCCACGGCCGGCATCCTCGGCCCGGTGGTCGTGAACTACATGCGCGAGTACCAGCTGGGCCTGGGCCTGCCGCGCGAGCAGGTCTACAACCAGACCATGTACATCCTCGTGGGCATGCTGGTGATCGGCTTCATCGCCAACCTGCTGGTGCGCCCGGTGGCCGACAAGCACTTCATGACCGACGACGAACTGGCCGTCGAGAAGAAGCTGGCGCACGAGAAGGCCTCGGCGGCCGAAGTGGGCAGCGGCTCGGGCCGTGCCGACACGGTGAGCCCGGCGGTGGTGGCGCTGGCCTGGGTGGCGGTGGGTATTCCGCTGGCCTGGGGTGTGTACAAGACCCTGATCAGCGCGGCCAAGTTCTTCGGCTGATCCTCTGAGCGATCAGCGGCCCGAGGGCTGTGCGGCGAACACTTCGATCGCCGCCAGCCGGGCCACCGAACGGCCCGGCTTCACATCGCCGGCCATCACCAGCCGCGCCATGCCGTTGCGACCCAGCGGCGCGCCGTTCAGGCTGTAGGCAACCAGCGCCATGCGGTTGCCGGATTCGGGTGCGATCTCCGCGAGCGAGACCACCGCACGGTAGCCGTCGCTGCCGACCACCACCGCATACATCGAGAGCACCGGGTTGCGCACCGTGGTGTCCGGCTTGAGGCCGACCGACGCATCGTTCAGCAGGGTCCACAGGCTCACGCCGGTGTAGGTGTTGCTGCCGGCCGTCAGCGTGACGGCGGGCAGTGCCTGCAGGGCTGCGAGGTCGAAGGTGGCGCGCTTGCCGACGATGCCCGAGACGGTGAAGAAGGGCGAGATGCCTTCGTTGGTGGCGGCCGTAACGTGCGGCGTCATGGCGCCTGTCTGTGGGCTGCCGCCGGCACAACCTGCGAGCACGGTCAACAGGGACAACAGGAACAGGGTGCGGTCTTTCACTGGAACTCCTCGTTTCCCCGGGCGGGTAGCGTCGTATTCATTCTTGCATAGCGCTGACAGCCCACCGCGGCGGACAATGGCGGCCCGCATTGGTTTACGCTTGGCGCCAACATGAAATCCAAAGTCCAGTTCCGTCTGCGCGTCTACCGGGACGACACCATCGCCATCGGTCCCGGCAAGATCGCCGTGCTCGAAGCCGTGGCCGAGACCGGCTCGATCTCGGCGGCTGCCCGGCTGCTGGGCATGTCGTATCGCAGGGCCTGGATGCTGATCGACGAGATGAACCAGTCGCTCGCCTCGCCGGCCGTGAACACCGCCGCTGGCGGCTCGCGCGGCGGCGGTACGGCGCTGACGCCGGTGGGCGAGGAAATCGTCAAGCACTACCGCGCCATCGAGAACGCGGCGCGCCTCGCCACGGCCGCCGATATCCGCGCGCTGACGCGCCTGCTGGCGCCATGAGCTCCGAGGCCGCCGCCGATGTCGTCTGCCGCCCGGTCGGCCTGGTGCGCAGCCGCTTCACTGAGGCCACCGGCATGCCGATCCAGACGGCCGGCGCGCCCGAAGAAACCGGGCGCGTCGAAGTGTTCGCCGAGTTCACGCCGGGCCTGCGCGACATCGAGGGCTTCGACTACCTGATCCTCGTCACCCATCTGCATCAGTGCGCGCACGAGCGGCTGGAGGTGGTGCCCTTTCTGGACAACGCATCGCACGGCGTCTTCGCCACACGCGCGCCCGCGCGGCCGAACCGGCTGGGCCTGTCGATCGTGCGGCTCACCTCGGTGGAGGGCACGACGCTGCACTTCAGCGGCAACGACATGATGGACGGCACGCCCGTGCTCGACATCAAGCCCTACGTGCCGAAGTTCGACGTGCGCGAGACCGACCGCATCGGCTGGTTCGGCGCCAGGCTCGATCGGCTGCCGCGCACCCGCTCCGACGGCAGGATGGGCTGATCGGGCGGAGCGTTTTCCGGCGGGTCCTGCCAGCCTTGCCAGCACGCCTGCCTGCCGCACCAGCGTTTCGTCGAAACAGCGTTCGCCGCTCAGCAGGTTGCCGAGCGCCGCGCCGGCAAAACTTCGAGGATGCGCTCCGCACCCGTCATGTGCCGCTACATGCGTG
Organism: Variovorax multivorans; assembly: GCF_051216835.1. Taxonomy (NCBI): domain Bacteria; kingdom Pseudomonadati; phylum Pseudomonadota; class Betaproteobacteria; order Burkholderiales; family Comamonadaceae; genus Variovorax; species Variovorax multivorans. Next base: position 56,691 of record NZ_JBPJZL010000003.1, on the reverse strand, counting down.
TCACTGCTCCCGGTGGTCGACCCACACCGCCTGGCGGCGCAGCACCTCGCCGATGTCGCCGGCATCGGCCGTTGCCACGAAGAAGGACTGGCTCGCCCCGTCGGGGCCGGTGATGGACAGCACGAAGCCCTCTGCATCCATGGCGCGCTCGATGCGCCATTCCTGCACCTGCGTCACGTGGTGGCGAAGCTCCGGCCGGCCGGAGATCGAGCGAACAACGGTGTCGTGGATGGAAGGGCGCATGGGTGGGATATCTCCTACGCTGTATTCCTCAGTATATGAAGACTCATGGCTTTGCGCACCCCCGTGAGAACCTTAGGGCTCATCGTGTAACAATCTCGCCGTATTTTCATGAACACGACGAACTCGCTCATCGCTTCGACCGACTGGTTCCCGCTGGTGCTGTCGCTCAAGGTTGCCGCCGTGGCGACCCTGCTGGCGCTGATCGTCGGCGTGGCGCTGGGCTGGGTGTTTGCGCGCAAGAAGTTCTTTGGCCGCACCGTGCTCGAGGCCGTCTTCATGCTGCCGCTGGTGCTGCCGCCCACGGTGATCGGCTACGCGATCCTCGTGGCGGCCGGGCGCCGCAGCCCGCTGGGCGCGTGGCTGCGCGAGCATCTCGACTACACCATCATCTTCAGCTGGCACGGCGCCGTGGTGGCCTCTGCCGTGGTCGCGCTGCCGCTGGTGCTCAAGTCGGCCAGCGCGGCGTTCTCGGGCGTCGACCGCTCGCTCGAAGCCGCGGCCAGCACGCTGCGGCAGTCGCCGTTCTCGGTTTTCCTGCGTGTCACGCTGCCGCTGGCCTGGCCTGGCATTTTGGCCGGCACGCTGCTCGCGTTCGCGCGTGCCATGGGCGAATTCGGCGCGTCGCTGATGGTGGCCGGCTCCATCCCCAAGCAGACGCAGACGCTGTCGATGGCCATTTATGACGCGGTGCAGGCAGGGCACGACGACCTCGCTCTGCTGCTGGTCATCGTGACTTCGCTGCTGTCGATCACCGTGCTGGTGCTGTCGAACCGCTTCTTTTCTCTTCGCTGATTTCGTTTCAACAATCTGGAGTTGTCCATGCGTCCGTTTCGCCTTCTGTCGTTGATTCTTGCACTCGCCTTGCCGCTGGTTGCGGGCGCCCAGCAGATCACCGTGTCCGCCGCTGCCAGCCTGACCGACGCGTTCAAGGAAATCGGCCCCAAGTTCGAGGCGGCCAAGGCGGGGTCCACGGTGCGCTTCAACTTCGCGGCCTCGGGCGTGCTGCTGCAGCAGATCGGCCAGGGCGCACCGGTGGACGTGTTCGCCAGCGCCGACCAGGAAACGATGAACCGCGGCGTCGAGCAGAAGGCGATCGACGCCGCCACGCGAAAAGACTTCGTCACCAACAGCCTAGTGCTCATCGAGCCGGCCAAGGAAGGCGTGGGCCTCAAGACGTTGCAGGACCTGGGCGGCGCCGGCGTGAAGAAGATCGCCGTCGGCAAGGTCGCCACCGTGCCGGTCGGCCGCTACACCAAGCAGGTGCTGGACAACGCCAACCTCTGGACCACGCTCGAACCCAAGTTCGTACAGGCCGACAGCGTGCGCCAGGTGCTCGACTACGTGAGCCGCGGCGAGGTCGAGGCCGGCTTCGTCTACCGCACCGACGCGGCCGTGGCCGGCGACAAGGTGAAGATCGCCTTCACGCCCACCGGCCACACGCCCGTGACCTACCCCATCGCCGTGGTCGCCGAGAGCAAGCAGAAAGCGCTGGCCGGCGACTTCATCGCCTTCCTCTCGACGCCTGCCGCGCAGGAAGTGCTCACGCGCTACGGATTCGGCAAGCCATGATCGATGTCGATCTGAAGCTCACGGTGGCCGACGGCCGCCGGCGCTTCGATCTGGCGGTGCGTTTCGCGACGGACGTGCCCTTTGCCGCGCTCTACGGCCCGTCGGGCGCGGGCAAGTCGCTGACCTTGCAGGCCATTGCCGGCCTGCTGCATCCTTCGTCGGGCCACGTGCGGCTCGACGGCCGCACGCTGTACGACTCGGCCCAGGGCATCGACGTGCCCGCGCCGGCGCGGCGCATCGGCTACTTGTTCCAGGACTACGCGCTGTTCCCGCACCTGAGCGTGCGCGAGAACGTGGCCTTCGGGCTGACCGCATGGCACCGCCGCAAGCCGGCTGCGAAAGACGCCGAACGCGTGCACGCCCTGCTCGAAAGCTTCGGCCTCGCGGCGCTGGCCGACAGCCGACCGCAGAGCTTGTCGGGCGGCCAGCAGCAGCGCGTGGCGCTCGCGCGTGCGCTGGCCTGCGAGCCGCAAGTGCTGCTGCTCGACGAGCCTTTTGCTGCGCTCAACCCGATGCTGCGCGCGGAGCTGCGCAACGAACTTGCGCAGGTGCGCAGGCAGTGGGGCATTCCGGTGCTGATGATCACGCACGACATCGAGGACGTGCTCGCGCTGGCCGACGTGGCCTTCGTCTACAAGGATGGGCAGGTGGTGCGCGAGATCGACCTGCACAATGCCGAAAGCCGCGACTTTGCGCTGCGCGATATCGCTGGCGTGCAGGCTGTGGAAGAGACGCCGTTGCGCAGCAAGTTGCGCGGGCTGCTGATGCAAGACGTACGCGGCTGACGTTTGTGTATCGCATAAGCGATACAATTTTGGCGATGAAAACCGCCACCATCCCTTCCGTGCGTGTCGAGCCCGAGTTCCGCGACGAAGTCGAGCAAGTGCTCGGCAAGGGTGAATCCTTGTCCCAGTTCGTCGAGGCAGCCGTCCGCGCCTGTGTTCTGCAGCGAAAGAGCCAGGCCGAGTTCGTCGCCCGTGGCATGAAGTCGTTGGCGAGCGCGCGCCGCAGCGGCGAGTATGTCGAGGCTGGCGAAGTGATGCATCGTCTCAAGGCAAAACTCGAAACGGCAAAGAAGCAGCAGAGCGCGGCGCGTCGGTGAGCTACTCGGTCCGGTTCACGCGCCAGGCGGCTGACGACTTGGAGCGGCTGTACGACTTTGTCCTCGAGCGAGAGCTCGCGAGGGGCGGCGATCTGGAGTTGGCCTCGCGGGCCCTCGAGGCTATCGAGCACGGCATTGCCACACTCGGTTTTTCGCCCTTCACTTGCCGCAAGGCGGGCGACAGCCCCTTCATCCGCGAACTTGTGATTCCCTTCGGTGCCAGCGGCTACGTCGCATTGTTCGAAATAGAAGCGAACGACTCGATCGTCGTGGCCGCTGTCAGGCATCAGCGGGAAGACGATTACCACTGAGCGAGCAAGGCCGCGGAGGCCGCTACGGCGATGCCCTTCATTTCCTTTTTGAATCGCCGCATGTCCCGATTCAATTTGACGCTCCGCAGGCCCACGGCGAACACTCGCCGGCATGAGCAGTGAGCAGAAGATCGAGTTTTACAAGGGCCCTGCGGGCGGTTGGGGCGCACTGCGCAGCGTGACGACTGCGCTGCTGCGGCAGGACATTCCCATCAAGGGCGCGAAGACGCTGCTGTCGGCCAACCAGCCCGACGGCTTCGACTGCCCCGGCTGCGCCTGGCCCGACCGCAACCATGCCTCGACCTTCGAGTTCTGCGAGAACGGCGTCAAGGCCGTGGCCGCCGAAGCCACCGCGCGCCGCGCCGGCCCCGAGCTGTTCGCCAAGCACACTGTGGCCGAACTCGCTGCGCAAAGCGACTTCTGGCTCGAAGACCAGGGCCGCCTCACGCACCCCATGGCCTACGACGCGGCCAGCGACAAGTACGTGCCCATCGAATGGGACGACGCCTTCGCGCGCATCGCCCGGCATCTGAACGCGCTGCCCGACCCGAACCAGGCCATCTTCTACACCTCGGGCCGCGCGAGCAACGAGGCGGCCTTTCTGTACCAGCTGTTCGTGCGCGAGTACGGCACCAACAATTTTCCCGATTGCTCGAACATGTGCCACGAGCCCAGCGGCAGCGGCATGCGCCCGCAGTTCGGCGTGGGCAAGGGCACAGTCACGCTCGACGACTTCGAGAAGGCCGACGCGATCTTCATCTTCGGCCAGAACCCCGGCACCAACCATCCGCGCATGCTCGGCGAGCTGCGCTCGGCTTCCAAGCGCGGCGCGCGCATCGTGAGCTTCAACCCGCTGCGCGAGCGCGGCCTGGAGCGCTTTGCCGATCCGCAGGACAAGCTCGAGATGGCGACCATGGGCTCCACGCCCATCAGCACGCACTACTTCCAGCTGCGCGTGGGCGGCGACTTCTCCGTCATCAAGGGGATGATGAAGCACGTCATCGAGCGCGAAGACGAAGCGGTCGCGCGCGGCGAGCCCTCGGTGCTCGACCATGAATTCATTGCCACGCACACCACCGGCTTCGACGCGCTGGCAGCTGACCTGCGCGCCGAGTCGTGGGACATCCTGGTGCAGGAGTCGGGCCTGAGCGAAGCGCAGATCCGAGCCGCAGCCGACGTGTACCTGGGCGCCAAGCGGGTCATCGCCTGCTGGGGCATGGGCATCACGCAGCACCAGCATTCGGTCGCCACCATCCAGATGATCGGCAACTGGCTCATGCTGTGCGGCCACATGGGCCGCGAGGGCGCGGGCGCCTGCCCGGTGCGCGGCCACAGCAACGTGCAGGGTGACCGCACCATGGGCATCTGGGAAAAGCCGCCTGCAGCCCTGCTCGACCGGCTGCAGAAGGTGTTCGACTTCGAGCCGCCGCGGCAGAACGGCGTCGACACGGTCGAGGCCATCCGGTTGATGCTCGACGGCAAGGGCAAGGTGTTCTTCGCGCTCGGCGGCAACTTCGCGGCGGCCACGCCCGACACCTACCAGACCTGGAAGGCGCTGCAGCAGTGCGACCTGACGGTGCACGTGACCACCAAGCTCAACCGCAGCCACGTGGTCCACGGGCGCGAGGCGCTGATATTGCCTTGCCTGGGCCGCACCGAGATCGACATGCAGGCCGCCGGCCCGCAGGGCGTGACGGTGGAAGACTCGATGAGCATGGTGCACATCTCGATGGGCATCAACCCGCCTGCGTCGCAGCACCTGCTGTCGGAGCCGGCCATCGTGGCGCGGCTCGCGGCCGCCACCATCGGCGCGCGAAGCAAGACGCCGTGGCTGTGGCTCATCGAAGACTACGCACGCATCCGCGACAAGATCGAAGCCGTTTTCGACGACTTCAAGGACTTCAACACGCGCGTGGCGCACCCCGGCGGCTTCCGCCTGCGCAACACCGCGAGCGAGCGCGTGTGGAACACCGCGTCGAAGAAGGCCGTGTTCTTCACGCACGCCGTGCCGCTGGACACCCATTCGCATCGCGCCCGCGCGCGCTTCGCGAAGAAGGGCGACACCATCGTCTTCACGCTGCTGACCACGCGCTCACACGACCAGTACAACACCACCATCTACGGCATGGACGACCGCTACCGCGGTGTGTTCGGCCAGCGCCGCGTGGTGTTCATCAACAAGGAAGACATCGGCAAGCTCGGCATGAAGGACGGTGACTGGGTCGACATCCAGACCGTGTGGAACGACGGCCAGGAGCGCCGCGCCGACCGCTTCAAGCTGGTGGCCTACGACATTCCGCGCGGCAACATCGCGGCCTACTACCCCGAGACCAATCCGCTGGTGCCGCTGTCGGCTGTGGCGGAGAACGCGGGCACGCCGACTTCCAAGTCCATTCCCGTGGTGCTGGTGCCGCACGAGCTGCCGATCCAGAAGCTGGCGGAGGACCAGGCGGACGGGATGGTGGCTGCATGAGCCACCGGGCCGCTGCGGAGGTGATCGGATGAGCGCCTTGCTCCAGGACGACCTTTCCGTGGCCATCCTGCGCATGCTCGCGCAGGCGCCGGACGATGCTGGTGTTTCGCTGCCGCGCCTCGGCAAGCGGCTCGGACAGGGCGCGAGCGTGCTGATGCGTCGGCTCACATTGATGGGCGATGCAGCCATCGGCGGCGTGCGCGGCCCCGGCTGGGTCCGCGTGGAGCAGCAGGACGGCCGCTGGGTCGCACACCTCCAGGAGCCCGGACGGGCGCAGGTGCAAACGCTGCCCCCTGAAGACGAAATGGGCGACTGAGCCGACAATGGCAGGCCCACCCGGAGCCACCATGTCGCAGCCAGACCTCGCCGATTCCGAAGACACCCTGCCGCCGCTCTCACGGCACGCCGTGCACGTCTTCGGCGAGCGCGGCGTTGGGCCCGAAGGCGTGGTGCGCGACGACACCTTGGCGGCTGAGGTGCCGGTGGCGCTGGTGTTCAACGGTGTCTCGCACGCGGTGATGATGGCCACGCCGCAGGACTTGGAAGCCTTCGCGCTCGGCTTTGCGCTGAGCGAAGGCATCCTCGACACCGCCGCCGATTGCCGAGGCATCGAAGTGCAGACGGTTGATGCCTCCGATGCCGGCCTGCCCGAAGGCATGCCAGGCATCGAGGTGCAGCTTGAAATTTCCACCCGCAGCTTCGAACGCCTGAAAGACCGCCGCCGCAGCCTCGCAGGCCGTACCGGCTGCGGCGTGTGTGGCGTCGAGAGCTTCGCGGGACTTGATTTGTCACCGCAACGCGTGCCGCAACACGACTGGATCGAACGCGTCGACCTGGCGACAGTGCTGCGCGCCTTCGCCGCCATGTCGCCGCGCCAGATCCTCAACGCCGAAGCCGGTGCGATCCATGCCGCAGCGTGGGCCACGGTCGACGGCGAACTCACCGACCTGATGGAAGATGTCGGCCGTCACAACGCGCTCGACAAGCTGCTCGGCAAGCTCGCGCTGGCAGGGCGCCTTGAGGAGCCGGGTTTCGTGCTGATGTCCAGCCGCGGCAGCCATGAGCTCGTACGCAAGTGCGCGCGCCTCGGCATTGCGGCGATGGCGACCATCTCTGCGCCGACCTCGATGGGTGTGCGCATGGCCGAGCTTTGCGGCTTGCGTTTCTGGGGGCTGTGCCGTGCGCCGCGTGGTGTGCTTTATGCCGATGGGTTTTCGCTCTTGTCGAGAGCCAGCACGGCATCAGCCACCGCTTCGATTCCCTGATCCGACAGATCCGCCGCCGCCACGTTGCGGCGGCTTTCCCACGCCCGAAAGTGCAGCTCCTGCGACTTCTGGTAATGCGGGTCGTAATGCAACGCCATCAGCTCCGCAAACAGATGCGGCAGATCGGCTTCGCGCGCCCACTGCTGCCAGCGCGCCACCGTCTCCTTCCCCTGCATTTCCTTCAGCACACCCATCTTGTCGGCGAGCGCATCGCGGTCGTCGCCTAGATAGGCGTAGTCGCGCAGCAGATAAGCCAGCCGCGCCTCGCGCGTGGCCGCCACCTCGATGCACTGCGCCGCCCGCATCCGCGCCACCAGCGACAACGGCAGCGACAGCCGCCCGATCCGGATGCTCTCGCCCTCCACATACAGCGGGCGCGAAAGATCGACGGTTTCCAGCACCGCCGCGATAAGCGTCTCGAAGTGCTTCTGCGAAGGCTGCGCCACACCCGGCAGCGAGCCGAGCAGCGAGCCTTTGTGACTGGCGAAGTCTTCCAGGTCGAGCACCTGCGCGCCGCGCGCGGCCAGCGCGTGCAGTACGCGGGTCTTGGCGCTGCCGGTGGCCCCGCAGATCACGCGCAGGTCGAGCTTCGGGGTCAGCGTGTCGATCTGCGAGATCACGTGCCGGCGAAAGCTCTTGTAGCCGCCGGCGAGTTGCTGCGCGTCCCAGCCCACAAGGCGCAGCCAGGTGACCATCGAGCCGCTGCGCATGCCGCCGCGCCAGCAGTAGACCAGCGGTTTCCAGTTCTCGGGCCGGTCGGCCAGCGTGTCGCGTAGATGCCGCGCGATGTTGGCCGCGACCATCGCGCCGCCGATGCGCCGTGCCTCGAAGGCGCCGGTCTGCACGTAGACGGTGCCGACGATGCGGCGCTCTTCGTCGTCGAGCACCGGGCAGTTGATTGCGCCGGGAATGTGGTCGAGCGCGAACTCGGCCGGGGAGCGGGCGTCGATCAGCGTGTCGAAGGCGTGGCGGTCGCCGACCCGCACGGGCTGGCGATGACTCATGGCAGGAACCTCATGCCCCCGATTGTCGGGTAGTCAGGCGTACGCAGGCCCGAGGCCACGGCGCAAGCGAGCGCTCGCAAAGTCGACGAAGGTCACCAGTACGAACATCGCGATCAGCACCGTCATCGCCTGCTGCTGCTGGAAGATCGACAGGTGGAAGTACAGCAACTGTCCCAGCCCGCCGCCGCCCACGAAGCCCAGCACGGCCGCCATGCGGATGTTCATCTCCCAGCGGTAGAGCGTATAGGCCACCCACTGCGGCAGCACGATGGGCAGGCTGGCGTAGCTGAAGGCGGTGACGGGGTTGGCGCCCGAGAGCGTCAGTGCGTGCTCGGGTTCACGCGGGGCGTTTTCCAGCGCTTCGGCGAACAGACGGCCCAGCACGCCCGTAGTGTGCAGCGACAGCGCCAGCGCGCCAGCAAACGGGCCGATGCCGGCGGCCAGCACCATCAGCGCGGCCCACACGAGTTCGGGCACGCTGCGCAAGAAGTTCAAGACGAAGCGCGCCACATGGCGCGGCAGCCAGCCGGCGCGGCCCGAGGCCGGCAACGCGAGCACCGCGCCCGCTATGGCCGCCAGCACCGTGCCGAGTGCGGACACGGCAAGCGTCTGCAACGCGCCATTACGGACCTTGGCGAGAAACTCTGGCGACACATCGGGCGGGAAGAACTCGGCAATGAACTTGCCCATGAGTCGGAGCGACTCCGACGAGCCCAGCGCGCGGTAATCGATGCCCAGATAGACAAAGCTCGCAATCACCGCCACACCGATCAGCAGCAGGGCAATGCGGCAGCGCCAGCAGGGCGGCGGGCGTGGGGGCAGCGTCGTTGTCATGCCAGCAGCCTCCGCAACGCATTGCTCAGCAGGTCGGCCAGCAGCACCAGCGCCAGGAACACCAGCAGGATGCTGCTCGCCTCGCCACCGTTGAGCATCTTCATCGACTGGTCCATCAACTGCCCCAGCCCGCCCGCGCCGACGAAGCCCATCACCACCGACGCACGCACCGCGCATTCCCAGCGGTACACAGTGTATGAGGCCAGTTCCTGCGCCGTGTTCGGCAGCAGCCCATAGCAAAGCGCCGCGAGCCGGCCGCTTCCGCTTTCGAGCAGGGCTCGCGCGGGGCGTGTGTCGGTCGATTCGAGGATCTCGGCGTAGACCTTGCCCAGCATGCCGCCGTAAGTGATGGCTAGTGCCAGCACGCCCGCGGCGGGACCGAGCCCGAGCGCGCGCACGAAGAGCAGCGCCCAGACGATTTCGGGAATCGCGCGCAGCACCATCAGCAGCCAGCGCGCGGCCTGCCGCACGATGCCCGCCTGCACGCGACCAGGCCCGGGGCCGATGCGCGAGATGGAGAGCGCGCGCGTCGTCACGAAGCCCAGCGGTGCGCCGATCAGCAACGCCAGCGCGGTGCCGGCCGTGGCCATGGCCAGCGTTTCGAGCGTGGCCTTGAAGAGCAAAGCGAGAAAAGCGGACGAGCCCTCGGGCGGAAAGAAGCCCGCCAGGAAGCCGCCGATGACCGCGAGATTGCTGCCGGCGAACAGCGCCCATGGCTTGAATTCGGACAGCGCCAGCATCGGCCATGCGATGACGAGCGCGGCGATACACGCGGCCAGCCGGCGCGCGGCGTGTGGGTCGCGGTGGGTGATGGCGGTGCTCGTCAAGGGCAGTCCGGCCGATGGAAGGCCGCTTCCATTGCCGCACTTGCAGGCTGCGGCCGCTGCGTTGCGATGCCGCCTTCGCTTGCATAGAGCGCGTCGAGCATCGTGGCCGTTACTTGTGCGGCGGGCAGGTCGAACATCACCTGTCCGTTGCGCATGCCGACGATGCGCGGGAACCAGCGCAGCGCGAGGTCCACCGCATGCAGCGAGGCCATCAGCGTGGCACCCGTCGATTCGCTTTGCGCGACAAGCTGGCCGATGGCGGCGTCGGCCAGCGTGGGGTCGAGCGCGGACACGGGCTCGTCGGCCAGCAGCAGGGCGGGGCGCTGGTACAGGGCCCGCGCGATGCCCACGCGCTGCAGCTGGCCGCCGGAGAGGCGATCGCAGCGGTCGAACAGACGGTCTTCCAGCGACAGGCGCGACAGTACTTCGTGCGCCCCGGCAAAGTCAGAGGGATGAAAGAGCGAGCCCAGCGCGCGCAGCGTAGACCACTCGCCGAGCCGGCCCGCGAGCACGGCGGTAACCACGCGCAGGCGCGGCGCGATAGGCGGCGACTGGTGCACAGTGCCGATGCGGGAGCGCAGTTTCTTCAGCGCCGCGGCCCGCAACTGCCACGGCCTGGCGCCCAGGGCCTGAACCTCGCCTTCCGTGGGCCGCAGCGCCGCGCCAAGCACACGCAGCAGCGTGGTCTTGCCGGCACCCGAGGGCCCGATGACGGCGATGCGTTCGCCATCACGCGCGGCCAGCGTCACCCCCGCCAGCGCTCGCTGGCCGTTGGGGTGCACGACACCCGCGCCTTCCAGCGAAAAACTCATCCGCGCAAACTCACTTGATCAAACCCGCCGACTTCCCCGCCGTCTCGATGCCGTCGTAGTTCGACGACTTGGTCGGAATGAACTTGCTCGCGCGCTGCAGCGCCATGATTTCCTTTTGCGCCGGGTTGGCCGGATCGAGCTTCAGGAACGCGTCGGTCAGCTTCTTGGTGATGGCCGCATCGAGCCCCGGACGCACCGTCCAGTTGTAGTCGTAGTAGGTCGGCGTGGTCGCCAGCACGCGCACCTTGGCGGCGTTGGGGTTCTTCGACTCGACCAGCTTGTCCCACACCGATGCGTTGAGCACACCTGCTTCGGCGCGCGATGCGGCCACGAAGGCCACCGTGGCGTCGTGCGCGCCCGAGAACGCGACCGTCTTGAAGTCTTTCTCGGGGTTGATGCCGGCCTGCAGCAAAAAGTAGCGCGGCATCAGGCTGCCCGAGGTGGACGAGGGCGCGCCGAAGGCGAATGTCTTGCCCTTCAGGTCGGCCAGCGTCTTGGCGGGGCTGTCGATGGGCACGATGAACTTGCTGGTGAACACTTCGTCTTCCGCACGCTGCACGATCGGCACCGCGCCGCCGTTGGTGCGAATGCGCGCCTGCACGAACGTAAAGCCGCCGAGCCACGCCAGGTCGATCTTGTTGGTGGCCAGGCCCTCGACCACGGCGGCGTAGTCGGTCACAGGCGTGAACTGCACGTCCATGCCGGTTTCCTTCTTGAGGTAGTCGCCCAGCGGCGTGAACTTGCGCTGCAGCTCGGTGGGGGCCTCGTCGGGAATGGCCGAGACGCGCAGCACGCCCTGGGCGAGGGCGCCGAAGCTGGCGACGGAAAAGGCCAGCGCGAGCGCCACCTGGGTGAGAGTCTTCTTCATGGATGTGCCTCGAGGACGTGCGGGATAGGAAAGGACGGGATTGTAGAAAGCAGGGCCGCTTCGATAATCAGCCCATGAACCCAACGCTCATGAACCCGCTCGCGCCTTTGCGCCTCACGAGTTTTTCGCATGGTGGCGGCTGCGGCTGCAAGATCGCGCCCGGCGTGCTGTCGCAGATCCTCAAGAACCATGCGGGCGGCATGATCCCGCCCGAGCTCATGGTGGGTATCGAGACCGCCGACGACGCGGCGGTCTACAGGCTCAACGACCAGCAGGCGCTGATCGCGACCACCGACTTCTTCATGCCCATCGTGGACGACCCCTACGAGTTCGGCCGCATCGCCGCGACCAACGCGATCAGCGACGTCTACGCGATGGGCGGGCGGCCGATCATGGCGCTGGCGCTGGTGGCCATGCCGATCAACCAATTGCCGGTCGAAGTCATCGCCGAGATCGTGCGCGGCGGGCAGGACGTGTGCCGCGCAGCCGGCATCCCGATTGCCGGCGGCCACACCATCGATTCGGTCGAACCGATCTACGGGCTCGTCGCCATGGGTCTCGTGCACCCCGACCGCGTGCGGCGCAATGCAGATGCGAAGGCGGGCGACGTGCTGGTGCTGGGCAAGCCGCTGGGCGTTGGCGTGCTGTCGGCCGCGCTCAAGAAAGAACAGCTCTCCGAGACCGGCTATCGCCAGTTGATCGAGAACACGACGAAGCTCAACACGCCCGGCATCGCGCTGTCGGCCCTGGGCGGCGTGCATGCGTTGACCGACGTCACCGGCTTCGGCCTGGCCGGCCACACGCTCGAACTGGCGCGTGGTGCGGGGCTCACGGCGGTGGTCGAATGGTCGAAGGTGCCGTTGCTCGACAACGTGGTGGTGATGGCCGCCGAGGGCATGGTCACCGGTGCCTCGGGGCGCAACTGGGCCGGCTACGGCGCCGACGTGGAGCTGGCCGCCGGCCTGCATGCCACCGTGCAGAACCTGCTGAGCGATCCGCAGACCTCGGGCGGCTTGCTCGTGAGCTGCGCGCCCGAAGCGGTCGATGCGGTGCTGAAGATCTTCCGTGATGAAGGCTTTGGGCAAGCGGCTGTCATCGGCCGTGTCGAGGCGGGAGAGCCCTCGCTGCGCGTGGTGCCCTGACAGAGCGGTCCTATGCCGACTCGTCGAGTGGGCAGTCGCCGTCGCGAGCGGTTCGAGCTTGCGCCGAGAAGCGCAGACGTACATGGGTACGTCGAGCATCGCAGGTGCAAGATCGGACCGCGCAGCAGGCGAATGCCCGCTCGACGGCGGAAGGGGGAAGGAGTCGAACCTTCCCGGCGACGACTGGCGCCACCCACTGGGTTTGAAGCCCAGCCGCCCCACCAGGGACGATCCCCTCCCATGACTCCTGTTGCTCATGGGCTCGCCCTGAACAACGACGTATCGGGCCGCAGCAGGTGCGTGTCCTTCACGCGCCGCGTATAGCCCACACGGTCAAAAAATTCGAGCAACTGGATCGCGCGCTTGCGCCCCAACCCAGTCGCATCGCGAAAACTCGCGGCCTGCAGTCCTTCCGGGCCATCGAGGCAATCACGTGCCATCGCTGCCAGCCGCTCGACAGTCGCCAGCGGATAGTACAAGTCCTTCACCACCTGAAAGACCTCGCCACGCCGCGCGAGGCTCGCGAGCGTCTGCCTCACCATCGGCTCGCTCACCGCACAGTCCTTGGCAAGATCGCGCACCCATGGCGGATCGAAGCCGCCATCGGCCAGGCTGGGCAATAGCTTCTGCGCGAGCTTCTGTTCGGCTTCGCCAAGGCGCGCTGCATGGTCCGGCAGATGCAGCCAGGTGCCGCTGCGCACCAGCGCGCCGCGCGCGACCAGCGCGTCGAGCGCATGGCGCCACAGCGCATCGTCGGTGCGTGGCCCGGCCAGCCGCTTGAGGCGGCGCGCATCGGGTCCGACCTCGTCAGGCGCGGTGCGATGAAAGTCTGCGAGGCGCCCGGTAATCTGCTCTTCGAGCATGTCCAGATGCGTTTGCGCGATGGCCGTGTGCTCGATGCGCACGGCATCGCCGGGCAGCGACAGCGCGGCTTCATCGGCCAGCGAGAGAGCGCGCGCTATTCGCGCGGTGTCGACGCCGAGCGGTGCGTTATGCAGCAGCGCCGCCACGCGCGCGTCGCGGTCGTCGATAGCCCATGCCGCCAGCGTGCGCAGGCGCTCGGGCGTGCGGCGGTAGCGCACCGGTGCGAACGGGTCGAGCACGCGCACACCGGCCACGGTGCGCGTGGCCGAGGCATCGCGCAGCACGCCGCGGTCGCCATGCCATGCGCCGATTGCTTCCCGCAGCACCAGCTGGGCAAAGGCCGTCTCGCCGGGCGCGAGCGCATCGCGGTCGAGCAGCGCGACCGACGCCATCACATCGCTCGCGCCAAGGTGCGCATGCACCGTCGCGCCCGAGCGCAACGGCTTGGCCTCGTCGGGCCACAGCGTGAGCAGCACGTCGATGCGGTCCGTGGCGAGGGCGATGCCCGGTGCGCAGACCCAGTCGCCACGATGCATCTCGTCCTTGGTGACGCCAGCCAATGCCAGTGCGCAGCGTTGGCCCGCATGCGCCGATTCGGTCTTCTGGTTCTGTGCGTGGATACCGCGCACGCGCACCGTGCGGTCGCCGGGCACCACGCTCAGTTCGTCGCCGATGTGCACCGTGCCGCTGAAGACCGTGCCAGTGACCACGGTGCCGACGCCCGACAGCGTAAAAGCGCGATCGACCGCGAGGCGAAACGCCAGGTCGTCTTCGCGCGCACGCTCCTGGCGCGCCACGTCGAGCAGCCGTTCGCGCAGCGCTTCGATGCCTTCGCCGGTCGTCGCCGATACCGCCAGCATGGGCGCCTGCGCGAGTGGCGTGGGCGCAAGCAGCGCGGCAATGTCCGAGCGCACCTCGGCAAGCCGCGCCTCGCGCACGGCCTCGTCAATGCGGTCGATCTTGGTGATAGCCACAGTCGCCTCGCGAACGCCCAGCAGCGCCACCACTGCCAGGTGCTCGCGCGTCTGTGGCATCACGCCGTCATCAGCTGCCACCACCAGCAGTGCATGGTCGATGCCGGTGGCACCGGCCAGCATGGTGTGCAGCAGGCGCTCATGGCCCGGCACGTCGACGAAGCCGAGCGACACGCCATCGGGCACATGCAGGTACGCATAGCCGAGTTCGATGGAAATGCCGCGCCGCTTTTCCTCGGGCAGCCGGTCGGTGTCGACGCCGGTGAGCGCGTGCACCAGCGTGGTCTTGCCGTGGTCGATGTGGCCTGCGGTGCCGATGATCATCGTGGGGGCGTCGTCACATGAAATTGCGGGTGTGCAGCTCGGACAGCCGCTGCGCCTCGTCGCGGTCGAAGCCCAGCCGCGCAAGGCGTGCGCGGCGGCCGGCCGCCATGTCGCGCTGCAGCTGCTGCACGGCCGCGTGGCCGCGCGCGACGGCGGACGGCGACAACTCGCCCGCGGCCAGCAGCACCAGTGCGTCGAACACTTCCTCGTTGAGGCCCGCCGTGCTGGCGAGCGTGTCGTAGCGCACCTCGATGGCGTTGCGCAGCCGCGCCTGATAGTCGGGCTGCACCGAGAGCCGATATTCGAGATGCGCCATGCCGAAGGCGACGTGGCGCGCCTCGTCGCGCGCCGTCAGCCGCGCGATCTGCCGCGTCACCGGGTCGGGCGCGTTCGCCTGCAGGAAGTTGAGCAGGTTCACGAAGCTGCCCTCGCCGAGCACAGCCAGCAGGAAGGTGGCGACGGAAAAATCGGGCGCATCGAACAGCGTGCGCAGCGAGGCCTGCCCGCCGGCCGTCGACAGCGCGGGCTGGTGGCCGCGCAGCGTGGCGCGGCGCGTGAAGACTTCGACGTGACGCGCCTCGTCCGCACATTGCAGCGCGAGCAACTGCAGCACCTCGCGGAAGTGAGGATGAATCTGCCCGAGATGGCGCGCCGGCACCAGCAGCGCGGCGTTCTCGTTCTCGATGAGGTAGGTCATCACCTGCACGACCGCTGCCTCCACGGCGGGTGGCAGATCGAAGGGCGCGTCCCAGTCGATGGCCGTGCCCGGGTCCCATTGGGCTGCTGCGGCCTGCCGGTAGAGCTCGCCCGCCGTCGCGGCCCACACTTCGTCGCGGCGGTGCAGGGCGAAGAAGAAGGGCGGGCTGCCGGCCTCCACTGTGGCGCCGCGCGCCGCCAGGCCCCAGCCGGGCGCGGCGTCTTCGGCGGGCGCGCCGTTGGCGTCGCCTTGCGCGGCGCCGGTCGATTGCGCGCCGAGCCAGCGGCCCTCGGCATGCGGGCCGCGTGTGACCAAAGCCTCTTCCGTTGCCTCGAAGCGCAGCGGATGCCCCTGGCTGCGGCACCACGCTTCCAGGTGCATCCGCCAGTCCGGCGATTGCCCGCGCACGCGCAGCTCGCCGCCCACCGGCCTTTCAGCCAGCGCGCGGCGGATGAGCAGCAGGGCGCCCTGGTCGAGGCCCAGCGACTCAATATCGATAGTCGGGGTTGGTGATGCGGCCATCGCCGTCGTAGAAGTGCTCGTCGTCCACCGCGCGTTCGAGCAGCGCGTAGCCGCTGGTGCGTCCGGCGCGCCATTCGCGCAGGCCTTCGAGTTCGAGCAGCGGGCGCACCTGCGGGTCGTCCCAGCGCATCGCCATCAGCAGCGACACGAAGCGGTCGATCAATGCGGCCGGTGCGCCGGGGCTGGTGGTGAAGTTGCAGTGGTCGTACGCCCCGGTGCGCGCGAGTACGCGCGTGCTGCCCGATGGCAGCGTGCCGTCGAGGCCGAAGGCCAGGTGGTTGCCGTCGATCAGGCAACAGGCGTCGACCTCGCCGGCCATCAGCGCGATGGCCGCGTCGCGCTCGCCGCCGATGTGGTCGCCATGCTTGCCGCCGAGCACATCGAAGTAGCGCACCTGGAAGTCGCGCGACTTCACCATGCCTTCCGTGCGCAGGTGATCGAGCGGGATCAGCGTGGCCTGCGGTGAATCGAGCGCGCCCAGCCCGATGGTCTTGCCGCGCAGATCGGCCAGCGACTGCACCGTGCTGTCGGCACGCACGACGATAGCCGAACGCAGGTCGCAATCGGTGTCGCGCATCGCCACGGCCTGTACCTGCTGGCCACGACTGCGCGCGATGCGCTCGGCGCGCACCCAGGCCAGCGGGGAGTTCCATGCGAGGTGCAGCGTGCCGTCGAACTGCGCCTCGACCTGGCTTTCGTAGTTCGAATACAGCACGTAGTCGAAGGGCAGGCCGTTCTTCGCGAAGAAGGCCTTGAAGCCCTCCCAGATAGTGACGACCTTGGGCGCGTAGGCCACGGCGCCCATGATCAGCGTCGGTTCGGACATGGCGCGGTTCCTCAAAACAGAGGCAAGCCGGTGATGGCCTTGCCGATGAAGTCGTACAGCACGTCGGAGGTCGGCGCCATCACGCTCGATGCGCGCGCATCGCGGAACAGCCGCTCGATGCCGGCTTCCTTGCGGAAGGCCGCGCCGCCGCACACGCGCATGGCGATGTCGGTGACTTCGAGCGCGGCTTCGGCTGC
Organism: Variovorax multivorans; assembly: GCF_051216835.1. Lineage (NCBI taxonomy): Bacteria > Pseudomonadati > Pseudomonadota > Betaproteobacteria > Burkholderiales > Comamonadaceae > Variovorax > Variovorax multivorans. Next base: position 39,837 of record NZ_JBPJZL010000003.1, on the reverse strand, counting down.
GGCCGCCTTCACTTCGAGCACGCGCAGCATGGTGTCGGGGCGGCCAGCGCCGATGGCGGCCACGGTGTCGTCGAGCAGCGCCTGCACCATGTCGGTCTTGATGCGTGCGCGCGCAAGGTAGGCGCGAATGGTCGGCAGATCAGCCAGCGACGAATCGAGGTGCACGTGCTTCGTCTGGCTCACATGGCCGATGGCACGGCTCAGGGCGCCTTCCATCAGGCCCGTCGAGCAGGCGGCGCTGAGCACCGAGAACCATGGCAGCACCACGCCCATCATGGTGTCGAAGCCCTTGCCGTCTTCGCCGAGCCGGGCGCTGGCCGCGATGCGCACATCCTTCGCGGTGATCGGCGTGGAGGCGTTGCCGCGCAGCCCCAGTCCGTCGAAGCGGCCGGGCTGGCTCAGGCCGTCGGACTTCGCGTCGACCAGCCACAGCGTGCTGGCACCTTCGGCCGCGAGCGGCTTGCTCGACCACACGTAGCTGTCGGCCTCGAAGGCGGACGTAACCCAGCTCTTGCGTGCGTCGAGCACCACGTTCGCTCCATCTGCACGGGCGGTGCCGGTGGGCGCCCAGAAGTGGCTGCGCGAATCCGCTTCCGAAAAGGCCAGCGTGCTCAGGTGCTTGCCCTCGGCAATCGCACGGCGCACGGCCTCGGGGCCTTGCTGTTCGAGCACGGCCGTGGCGCAGTAGTGCATGCACACGACCATCGCGGTGGACGGGCAGGTCTGCGCGATGCGCGACACCACCTGCGCGGCTTCCTTCAGGCCCAGGCCCTGGCCGCCGACCGACGTGGCCGAGACAAGCCCGAGCAGGCCGGCCTGGCCCAGCGCCTGGATCGTCTCTCGTGGAAAGCGTCCCTCGCTGTCGGTGCGCTGGGCCGAGGGCTGCAGCGTTTGCGTTTCGATACCGGCGAGCACTTCGAGGGGATTCATCGCTTTCTCCAGACAGGTGGGTTGAGGGAATCGATCTACCGAAGCCGCTCGCGCAGTGCGCCGAGCTGGGCGGTGAAAGGCGCGCTGTCTTCGAGGCAGCGCAGGTCGAGCAGAAGGCGGTCTTCCGCGATGCGGCCGATTACCGGCAGCGGCAGGCTGCGCAGCGCGGTGGCGAGGGCGTCGAGCGCGGTGCCGAGGCCCTTCTTCGACGTGCCGGCCGGCGCTAGCGCCAGCCCGGCCGAGGGCAGGCGTTCGACCGGCAGCGAGCCGGAGCCGATCTGCCCGAGCAGCGGCACGACTTCGACGGTGAAGCGCGGCGACACCGCCGCCTGCACGGGCGCTTTCAACGCCTCGGCCATCTCGCGGATCGCATCGGCGGGCCGTGTGAGCAGCCGCAGCGTCGGCAGATCTTGCGCGAGCCGCTCCGGCCGCAGGTACAGCGACAACGTGGCTTCGAGCGCCGCCAGCGGCAGCTTGCTCATGCGCAGCGCGCGCTTCATCGGAAACTTGCGGATGCGGCCCACGGCGGCCTTGCTGCCGACGATGAGCCCGGCCTGCGGACCGCCCAGCAGCTTGTCGCCCGAGAAGGTGACCACGTCGCAGCCGGCCGCAAGCATCTCCTGCGGCAGCGGCTCGCGCGGCAGGCCGTAGTGCGCGAGGTCGACCAGCGAGCCGCTGCCCAGGTCGGTCGCCAGCGGCACGCCGCGTGCATGCGCGATGCCGGCGAGCGTGGTTTCGTCGACGGCGGCGGTGAAGCCCTGCACGGCGTAGTTGCTGGTGTGCACCTTCATCACCAGCGCCGTGTGTTCGTTGATGGCGCGCTCGTAGTCCTGCGGATGCGTGCGGTTGGTGGTGCCGACCTCGACCATGCGCGCGCCCGCGCTGGCCATCACGTCGGGCATGCGGAAGGCGCCGCCGATCTCGACCAGCTCGCCGCGCGAGACGATCACTTCGCGATCGCGTGCCAGTGCCGCGATGGTGAGCAGCACGGCGGCCGCGTTGTTGTTGACCACCGTGGCGGCCTCGGCGCCGGTGATGCTGCACAGCAGCTCTTCCACCAGCGAGTCGCGGTCGCCTCGGCTGCCGGTGGTGAGGTCGTATTCGAGGTTGTTGGGCGATGTCATCACCGCGAGCAGCCGCTGCAGTGCCGCGTCGGCCAGCAGCGCGCGGCCGAGGTTGGTGTGGATGACGGTGCCGGTGAGGTTCAGCACGGCGCGCATGCGCGGTGCGAGGCGGGCCTGGATGCGCGCGGCGAGCGCATCGCCAAGTGCGTCGTGCCGCACCTCGGTGACCATCAGCTTGCCGGCCAGGGCCCGCGCGCGAAGCCCTTCGAGCAGGGCCCGTGCTTCCTTCACCACTAGCGTATGGCCATGCTCGGCCAGCAATGCGCCCGGCACGGCGAGGCGCAGCAGTTGATCGACAGAAGGCAGATCCTGGGGCCTTGCCGTCGAGCCGTGGACCACGGACTCTTCGGGCGCTGCCATCAGCCGCCTCCGCCGTCGTCGGGGATCTCGGGGTCGCCGAACAGCAGCATCAGGTTGTGGCCGCTGCGTTGGTGACCGGCTTCGGACACCAGCAGGTCGAGCGTGACGCTGGCGAGGTCGTCTGCGACGGGTTCGACCTCGGGGTCTTTTTCCATCGCGATCTGCTTGAGGTAGTGGCCGCAGCTGTCGCAGCACTCGGCCTTGACAGCGCCTTCGCGCGCGCCGGTGGCTGGCAGTTCCACTCCGGGCTGCGGGGAGAGCGATTCGAAGTGAATGCCCTTGGTGCTTTCGCAGTGCGTGCACTTGATGCGCACGTAGTGCCACTCGGTGCTGCACAGCGAACAGTGCAGGTAGCGAAAGCCCGCTTCGTCGGCGCCGATGCGCGTGATGCTCACGGTGGGCACGCTGCCGCAGCAGGGGCATTCGTTGCCGGGGTCGGTGCGGCCGAAGATGTTTTCGCCGTCGCGTTCGGCCACCTGCAGCACGAGCTGCGTCCAGTAGGCCTGCAGTCCTGCGGCAATCAATGGTGCGGCTGCGAGGTCGAGGCCGAACATGATGCGGCGCGAGAGCCGGTCGGCCTGCTCGTTGATCCACGCATCATCGGTCGCCACCACGCGGTCGAGCGTGTCGCGCGCGGGGCCTTCGGGCAACCGTGCGCGGAAGAGGCCGAGCAGACGGCGAAGCTCCTGCAGCCACACCGGATCGCGCGTCCAGCCGAAAGCGGGCATCGGCGGTTTCAGCACCTTCGATGCGGCTTCGAGCGAATCGGATTCGGGCAACGTGACCGGTGCGTAGTCCTGCAGCACCTGGTGCTGCGCCTGCGCAAGATCGGCGATGAAGATCAGGTACTCCCGCATCGAATGCGAAGCCGCGAGCTGGCGCAGCCGCAATTGCCGGTCGGAGAACACGAGAGACCGAACCGGCAAACGCAGGAACGGCATCTGCCGTCCGGCCTGCATCGCGATCTGTTCGGGATCGAGGATGCGGGTGGTCCGGATCGGCGGTGGGCTGCCGGTGGAACTCGTCATCGGGGCAGTATCACTCACCTCGCGTCATTTTGCGATGCCACAGAGGATGGTTGAGCTTGGCCCATCCCTCCGTGACGGTGCCGCGCGTCATCGCGCGCAGCGTGCCCTTGACCCAGATGGCCGCGTAGATGTGCGTGATGACCGAAAGAATCAGCACCACGGCCGACACCGAATGCACCACCACCGCGATGCGCCGAAGGAGGATCGGGAAGAACCCGACGAACCACGGGCTCCAGAACATGAAGCCCGTCACCAGCAACAGCAGCAGGCTGACACCGAAGGCCCAGAACACCAGCTTCTGCCCCGCGTTGTACTTGCCCACCGGCGGCATGCTCGACTTGTCTCCCTTGAGCATCTTCGGCGCGTTGGCGATCCACTCGCGGTCCCCGCGGTCGAGGATGTTCTCGCGCCACATCGTGAAGAACAGGAACACGAAGCCCAGCACCATCAGAAGGCCCATGAACGGATGCAGGATGCGCGTCCATGGCCCGCCGCCGAACAGCGTGCTCAAAAAGAACAGGCTCGGGTGGAAGAAGGCCAGGCCCGAGAGCGCGGCCGCGAAGAACATGATCGCGACGAACCAGTGGTTCATGCGCGTGGCGTCGCGGTAGCGGCGAAGGTAGTAGCGTGTCATCGCGTTCTCCTCATGCACGGGGCGCGGTGGATGATGCAGGCGGCTCCTCGATCACCACCACGTCGTCGGGCTTGCCGTCGCGGTCGGCATCTGGATGCTCGTCCTTCGGCTCGATCGGGCCGGTCTTCATGTAGTGGAAGAAGCTGCCCACCACGGCGCCGATCATGGCGACCATCGCGAGCGGCTTGGCCACGCCCTTCCACAGCGACACCAGCGGGCTGATGTGCGGGTCTTTGGGCAGGTCGGCATACAGGCCGGGGCGGTCGGCATGCTGCAGCACGTACATCACATGCGTGCCGCCCACGCCGGCCGGGTCGTACACACCGGCGTTGGCAAAGCCGCGCTCCTTCAGGTCGACGATGCGCTCCGAGGCGTACTCGTGCATGTCTTCCTTGGTGCCGAAATGCAGCGCGCCCGTGGGGCAGGCCTTGACGCATGCCGGCTCCAGGCCCACGCCAACTCGGTCGGAGCACAGCGAGCACTTGTAGGCCTTGTTGTCGGCCTTGCTGATGCGCGGTACGTCGAAGGGGCAGCCGGTGACGCAGTTGCCGCAGCCCACGCAGTGCTCGCTGATGAAGTCGACGATGCCGTTGCTGTACTTGACGATGGCACCCGGCGCCGGACACGACTTCAGGCAGCCCGGGTCGTCGCAGTGCATGCAGCCGTCCTTGCGGATCAGCCATTCGAGCTTGCCGGCCTCGGGTTCGACTTCGGAGAACTTCATCACCGTCCATGAGGAAGGCGTGAGGTCGACCGGGTTGTCGTAGGTGCCGTGCATGGTGCCGACCTCATCGCGCAGGTCGTTCCACTGCATGCACGCGACCTGGCAGGCCTTGCAGCCGATGCAGGTCGACACGTCGATCAGCTTGGCCACCTGCTGCACCTGCGGGCGGCTGCGGATGTCGGGCGACGGCGTGGTCGTGGCCGAGCGGGCGGCGATGTCCAGGGTTTGGAGAGAGGACATCAGCGGCTCCGGTTTTCTTCTTGTCCCCTCTCCCTTTGCGGGGAGAGGGTTAGGGTGAGGGAGGCGGCCTTGCAGGCGTCATCGGCCATTCCATCGCCGTCGGCCCTCACCCCAGCCCTCTCCCGCAAGCGGGAGAGGGAGCAAGTCCGGGCGCCGTGGTCATGCATGGTGCTGTGCTTCATGTCATGCCTTCTCGATGTTCACGGTGAACGACTTGTACTCGGGCGTCTGTGTGTTCGCATCGCCCACGAACGGCGTGAGCGTGTTCACCAGATACCCCGGTTTGGCGACGCCGACGAAGCCCCAGTGGTTCGGCAACCCCACCGTGTGCACGGTGCGTCCATCGACCTGCAGCCCGACGATGCGCTTGGTGACCAGTGCTACTGCCTTGATGAAGCCGCGCTTGCTCGACACCTTCACCATGTCGCCATTGGCAATGCCTTTGTCCTTCGCCAGTTCTTCGCCGATCTCGACGAACTGCTGCGGCTGGATGATGGCTGAGGTGCGCACGTTCTTGGTCCAGTAGTGGAAGTGCTCGGTGAGCCGGTAGCTGGTCGCCACGTACGGGAAGTCCTTCGGCACGCCGAGACGCTCGAGGTCGCCCTTGAAGATGCGTGCCGCGGGGTTGGCGCGCGCCTTCTCGTTGTTCGGGTGCATCAGGTTGTTGACCAGCGGCGACTCGAAAGGCTCGTAGTGCTCGGGCAGCGGCCCTTCGGCCATGCCCGTTGGTGCGAAGAGCCGCGCCACGCCTTCGGCCGTCATGATGAAGGGGCGCACCGCGTCGGCTTCCGTCGGGTTCGCGTCGGGCCGGATGTCGGGAACGTCGGCGCCGGTCCACTGCTTGCCGTTCCACGCGATGAGGCCGCGCTTGGCGATCCACGGCTTGCCGGTGGCCGGATCGGTCGAGGCACCGTTGTAAAGGATGCGCCGGTTCGCCGGCCAGGCCCACGCCCAGTTCTGCACCATGCCGATGCCGTACGGGTCGGCGTTGTCGCGCCGGGCCATCTGGTTGCCGGCCTGCGTCCATGCGCCGCTGTAGATCCAGCAGCCGCTGGCGGTGCTGCCGTCGTCGCGCAGCAGGCCGAAGCCCGAGAGCTGCTCGCCGGCCTTGGCTGTTGGCGGCTTGGTCGGGTCCTTCGGGTCGAGCAGGTCGGTCAGCGCGCGGCCGTTGTATTCCATCGCCAGTTCTTGCGCGGAAGGCGAGTGCGGAATCTTGTAGGGCCAGGTGAGGTTGACGATCGGGTCGGGGTACGCGCCGCCGTCCTTCGCGTAGGCCGTGCGAATGCGGTTGAAGATGCCCGCGATGATCTCGATGTCGCCCCTGGCCTCGCCCGGCGGCTCCGCGCCCTTCCAGTGCCATTGCAGCCAGCGGCTGGAGTTGGTGAGCGAGCCGTCTTCCTCCGCGAAGCAGGTGGAAGGCAGGCGGAACACCGTGGTCTGGATGTCGGTGGTCTTGACGTCGTTGAACTCGCCGAAGTTGCGCCAGAACTCGCTGGTCTCGGTCATCAGCGGATCGATGGTGACGAGGAACTTGAGCTTGGACAGCCCGTCGACGATCTTCTTCTTGTCCGGGAACGAGCCCACCGGGTTGAAGCCCTGGCAGATGTAGCCGTTGAGCTTGCCCTGGTTCATGAGCTCGAAGGCCTGCAGGATGTCGTAGAGCTTGTCGATCTTCGGCAGGTAGTGGAAGGCCCACTCGTTCTCGGCCGTGGCCGCGTTGCCCCACCACGCCTTCTGCATGCTGACGAAGAACTTCGGGTAGTTCTGCCAGTAGCTCATCTGGTTGGGGCGCAGCGGTTTCAGCGCGCGGGTCTTGTAGTAGACGTCCAGCGTCTGCTCGCTGTCACGCGCCAGCGACATGTAGCCGGGCAGCGAGTTCGACAGCAGCCCCAGGTCGGTCAGGCCCTGGATGTTGCTGTGGCCGCGCAGCGCGTTCATGCCGCCGCCGGGCACGCCGATGTTGCCCAGCAGCAGCTGCACGATGGCGCCGGTGCGGATCATCTGCGAGCCCTGGCTGTGCTGCGTCCAGCCCAGCGCGTACATGATGGTCATGGTTCGCGTGGAGGTGCTGGTGCTCGCGATGTACTCGCACACCTTCAGGAACTTGTCCTGCGGCGTGCCGGTGATGCGGCTCACCAGCTCGGGCGTGTAGCGCGAGTAGTGCCGCTTCATCACCTGCAGCACGCACTGCGGGTCCTGCATGGTCATGTCGACCTTGGCCATGCCCTGCTCGTCGAGCGCGTAGCCCCACGACTTGGGGTCGTAGTTGCGCTTCTCGGCGTTGTAGCCGCTGAACAGGCCGTCCTCGAACTTGTAGTCAGGCCCGACGATGAACGGCGCGTTGGTGTAGTTGCGCACGTACTCCGTCTGGATCTTGTCGTTGCCCAGCAGGTAGTTGATGACCCCTGCGAGGAACGCGATGTCCGAGCCCGCGCGTATGGGTGCGTAGTAGTCGGCCATGGCGGCCGAGCGCGTGAAGCGCGGGTCGACCACGACAAGGCGCGCCTTGTTCTGCTTCTTGGCCTCGATAACCCACTTGAAGCCGCACGGATGCGCCTCCGCGGCATTGCCGCCCATGATCAGCACGACATCCGCGTTCTGGATGTCCTGCCAATGGTTGGTCATCGCACCGCGTCCGAACGTCGGGGCCAGACTGGCCACCGTAGGTCCGTGTCAAACGCGTGCCTGGTTGTCGAACACCAGCATTCCGGTCGAGCGGAATGCCTTGTGCGTGATGTAGCCCGTTTCGTTGGACGAGGCCGAGGCGCAGAGCATGCCGCTGCTGGTCCAGCGGTTCACGGTCTTGCCCTCGGCGTTGGTGGTCTGGAAGTTGGCGTCGCGGTCAGCCTTGAGCAGCTTGGCGATGCGGTCGAGCGCCTCGTTCCAGCCGATGCGCTTCCATTCGGTGCTGCCGGCTTCGCGTACCTCGGGGTACTTCAGGCGGTTGGGGCTGTGCACGAAGTCGAGCAGTCCCGCGCCCTTGGGGCATAGCGTTCCGCGGTTCACGGGGTGGTCGGCATCGCCCTCGATGTGGAGGATGTCGGACACCACGTTCTTGGCCTTGTCGCCAAGGCTGTACATGATGAGCCCGCAGCCCACCGAGCAGTACGGGCAGGTGTTGCGGGTCTCGGTGGTGCGCGCGAGCTTGAAGTTGCGGGCCTCGGCCAGCGCGGCGGTCGGCGAGAAGCCGAGCGCCACGATGCTGGAGCCGACCAGCCCCGCGCTGCTGACGCGGAAGAATTGCCGGCGGTTCATGTCCATGACGTGACCTCCTGCAGCGGTGAAGTGGGGTGTTTCATCGTGATCTTCTTTTTTTGCCGGGAAACTTGATTGATTGAATGAATCAGGCTGGCCGCGCTACTTGGGCGCCGCAGTGCCGTCGCCACCGCTCGGCGCGGGCGCCGCGCCGCCGGAAGAGCCGCCACCGCCCGGGCCGCTCATGCCGCCGATGGCTGTGCCGCCTTCGGACGGGCCTTTGTGGGAAGCGGAGGATTCGACCTTGTCGCCGGACTCGGCGGGCTTGATGCCCGTCGGACTCGCGCCGGTGGTGCCACTGTCGGCCTTCGGCGTTGGGACCGTGGGAACCTTGGGATCGCAGGCACTCGCCAGCAGGCCTGCGACCAGGCACAGGCTGACGATCTGCAAGCGCTGGCATCGTGGCATCGACACTCCTTGGGGAAGGATGGGTCTGACAACGGGGCTGTTTTTATGGCCTCGTCTGCGCTCACCGGGAGTGCCCGGTTTGCGACAAACGGGATACGTTTGTCGCATCATGCGACAGCATCCTGTCGGGATCAAGGCCCGAAAGGGCGCAATAACCCTTGAATCCAGCCGCGCCCCTGACCGTCGGCTATCGTTCGCGCATGAATGCCTCCCTCCGCCTGGGTTGGCGCACGCTCTGGCGCGACCTGCGCGCCGGCGAACTGCGCCTGTTGATCGTTGCCGTGGTGCTGGCCGTGGCCGCGCTCACGGCTGTCGGCTTCTTCGCCGACCGCCTGCAGGGCGGGCTCAAGCGCGACGCGCGCCAGCTGCTGGGCGGCGACGCGGTGATCGTCAGCGACAACCCGACGCCCGAGGCCTTCGTGGCGCAGGCGAAATCGCTGGGCCTGGAAGGCAGCGGCACCTACGGCTTTCCGACCATGGCGCGAGCCGGGGACGCACAGGGCGGCGCCAGCAAGCTGGTGGCGCTGAAGGCCGTGGCCGCTGGTTACCCACTGCGCGGCAACCTGCAGACCTCCACCACTATCGACGGGCCGGGCGCCGTCACGCGCGACATTCCGCCGCCGGGCGAGGTGTGGGTCGACGCCTCGCTGCTCGACTCGCTCGCGCTCAAGGTCGGCGACACGATGCTGCTGGGCGACACCGGCCTGCGCGTCGGCCGCGTCATCACGCTGGAGCCCGACCGGGGCGCCGGCTTCATGAGCTTCTCTCCGCGCGTGATGCTCAACCAGGCCGACGTACCGCGCACCGGGCTCGTGCAGCCCGCCAGCCGAGTCGGCTATCGCTACGCGGTGGCAGGCAGCGACGCGGCGGTGAAGCGTTTTTCCGACTGGGCCGACGCCACCATCAAGAAGGGCGAGCTGCGCGGTGTGCGGCTCGATTCCTTCGAGGGCGGCCGCCCCGAGATGCGCCAGACGCTGGACCGGGCAGAGAAATTCCTGAGCCTGGTCGCGCTGCTCGCGGCGCTGCTGTCGGCCGTGGCGGTGGCGCTGGCCGCGCGCGGCTTCGCGGCCAGCCATCTCGACGACTGCGCGATGCTGCGGGTGCTGGGCCAGAGCCAGCGCACCATCGCCGTGGCCTATTCCTTCGAGTTCGCGGTGATCGGCATCGTGGCCAGCGGGCTGGGCGTGGCGATCGGCTTCGCGGTGCACTACGTGTTCGTGCTGCTGCTGGCGGGGCTGGTCGAAACCGCGTTGCCGGCGGCCACCTTGTGGCCCGTGGCCTTCGGGCTCGGCATGGGACTCACGCTGCTGTTCGCCTTCGGCCTGCCGCCGGTGCTGCAACTGGCCCGCGTGCCGCCGCTGCGCGTGATCCGGCGCGACGTGGGCGGGCTCAAGCCGGCGTCGCTCGCGGTGCTGGGCGTCGGCGTCGCTGGCTTCGCGGCGCTGCTGATGGCGGCGAGCAGCGACATCAAGCTGGGGCTGATCGCGGTCGGCGGCTTCGCGGGTGCGGTGGCGGTGTTCGCGCTGCTGAGCTGGCTGGCGGTTAAGGTGCTGCGACGCAGCGTCAACGAAACGACGGCGCCGCGCTGGCTGGTGCTGGCCACACGGCAGATTTCGGCGCGGCCGGCGTACGCGGTGGTGCAGGTCAGCGCGCTGTCGGTCGGCCTGCTGGCGCTGGTGCTGCTGGTGCTGCTGCGCACCGACCTCGTCGCGAGCTGGCGCCAGGCCACGCCGCCCGATGCGCCGAACCGCTTCGTCATCAACGTCATGCCCGACCAGAGCGATGCCTTCCAGAAATCGCTGCGCGACGCGGGCGTGGGCAAGTTCGACTGGTACCCGATGATTCGCGGCCGGCTGATCGCCATCAACGACAAGCCCGTGACGCCCGACGACTACGCCGAAGACCGCGCCAAGCGCCTGGTGGACCGCGAGTTCAACCTGAGCAACAGCGTGAATGCGCCCGCGCACAACGCCATCACCGCGGGCAAGTGGACGCCCGATGCGCAGGGCGAGGTGAGCGTGGAAGAGGGCCTGGCCGAGACGCTGGGCCTGAAGCTCGGCGACATGCTGCGCTTCGACATCGGCGGCATGCAGAACGAGGCGCGCATCACCTCGCTGCGCAAGGTCGACTGGGGCTCGATGCACGCCAATTTCTTTGTGATGTACACGGTGGCCTCGCTGGCCGACGTGCCTACCACCTACATGGGCGCCTTCCGCGCGCCCGAGACACGGGGCTTCGACAATGCACTGGTGCGCAGCTACCCGAACGTGACCAACGTCGACATGAGCGCCACCATCAACCAGGTGCAGCGCGTGCTCGACCAAGTGATACGGGCGGTCGAGTTCCTGTTCGGCTTCACGCTCGCGGCCGGTCTGGTGGTGCTGTTTGCGGCGGTGACGGCCACGCGCGAGGAGCGGGCGCGCGAATTCGCGGTGATGCGCGCGGTGGGTGCGCGCGCCAGCCTGCTGCGACAGGTGCAGCGCGCCGAGCTGGTGGGCGTCGGGCTGCTCGCGGGTTTTCTCGCGAGCATCGTGGCTTCGGCGATCGGCTGGGCCCTGGCGCGCTTTGTGTTCGAGTTCACCTGGACTGCCTCGCCGATCGTGCCGGTGGCGGGCGCGCTGGCCGGCGCGGTGCTGGCGCTGGGCGCGGGATGGTGGGGCCTGCGCGATGTGCTGCGGCGCCCGGTGGTCGACACGCTGAGGCGCGCTGCCGAGTAGCCATCTTTTTCTTCAGGGTCGAGCCGAACGGGGTCGTGGAATGCAATACATTCCCCGACCCCGTATTCAATTCACTCGGAAGAATCTTTCTACATGCGCTTGGCGTCATTCCAGATCACCAACTTTCGCTCGATCAACGACAGCGGCCTCATCGACTCCACACAGATCACGGCGATCCTCGGTCGAAATGACAGCGGCAAATCGAACCTGCTGCGCGCACTCCACAGCCTGAACCCCGCAGAGGGCCTGGCCGAACTCAGCCCCATCAAGGACTTTCCCCGCCACCGGCGCCTGGAAGAGTGCACCGGCGACACCCCGGTCGTCTTCACGCGCTGGAGCCTGGACGAGAGCGAGCAGGCCGAGCTCGTCGAGATCCTGCCGCGCGCTGCGGGCGTGCGCCACGTCACCGCGGCCCGCGGCTATGACACGGCACGCTGGGCCGGGCTCGAAGGGCTCACGGCGCTGTCGCTCGACGTGAGCGACATCAAGGGCAAGGTCCGCAAGATCGTGCCGGCCGTGAAGGCCGCCGCCGAAAAAGTCGCCGAGGAAGCAGCGAAGGCCACGCTCGAGCAGGAGGCCGACACCTTCGACGCCGCGATGATCATGAGCCCCGACTACATCAAGTGGTCGGCGGGCGCGGTCAAGGCGGCGCAGGCCCTGCGCAAGGCGTTGGCCGTGGCGGGCGCCGAGCTCAGCGACAAGCAGGAGCAGATGCTGGCCGAGCTGGAAGACATGGCCCTGTCCATCTCCAACGACACGCCCGCGCTCGCCCGCGCGCAGGCCTGGGTGATCGGGAAGCTGCCGCGCTTCGTCTACGTCGACGAATACCCCGCGCTGCCCGGTCGCCAGAACATTGCCGAGTACCTGGGACGCCAGGGCTGGGGCCAGCTCACGCCCGAGCAGCAGAGCTTCGGCAAGCTGTGCAAGGTCGCGGGGCTCGACCCGCAGAAGCTGCACGACCTGCTCGAAAAGAACGACCAGGCCACGCGCAACCAGCTTGTCAACCGTGCCGGCTCGGTGGTGACGGCAGAGATCCGCCGCCTCTGGAAAGACCGCCCGCTGAAAGTGCGCTTCAACCTCGACGGCCAGTACCTCGACACGCTGGTGTCCGACCCGAACGGTGCCTACGAGGTCGAAGTGAACCTCGACGAGCGCAGCCGCGGCTTCCAGTGGTTCTTCTCGTTCTACATCGCGTTCTTCGCCGACACGAAGGGCGGACGCGCGGAAGACGCGGTGCTGCTGCTGGACGAACCCGGCCTGCACCTGCACCCCCACTCGCAGGCCGACCTGCTGGCGCACTTCGAGAAAGACTTCGGCAACCAGATCATCTACACCACGCACTCGCCGTTCATGGTGCCGACGCACCGGCTCGATTCGGTGCGCACGGCCAGCCTCGGCGAGACCAGCGGCACCACCGTGAGCAATGCCGCGGAGGGCGACGAGCGCACGCTGTTCCCGCTGAAAGCTGCACTGGCGCTGAGCCGGATGGCGAGTGAGTCGGTGAAAGTTGAGGCTGTGAAACCCGTGGTGGCCGTGAAGGCAGAGGCGACGAGGCCGGTGGCTGCGGAGGGCGCGAAGCTGGCTAAATCGGCCAAGGCTGCAGAAGCGGTGCCTGCTGTTGCGCCGGCACCCGCGAAGGCGGAGCCTGTGAAGCCAGTGGTTGCGGAGAGCGTGAAGCCTGCTGAAGCGGCGCCGGTCGCCCCAGTAACGATTGCCATGGAGTCGGAACCGGCGAACCCGGCGATCACGGAAAGCCCAAAGCCCGTCGAGACACCTGCCAGCGCCGTGGCCGGGCAAGCAGCCGGTGAACTCACTCAAGCCGCATAACGGCAGCGCTGAGAATCCGCCCGACTCATGCGGTGCTGACCTTGCGCCGCATGAGTGGGCTTTTCAGGTCTCTTTACGCATCTTCTTTTTCCAGCTCGGCGAACACGTCGATCGCGGACCGGAAGTGGCCTTGCTCGATCTCACGGTTGCCGAGTACGAGAACCTTGAGAAGAGCGAGTGCATCCTCGTGTTCCTCATGGGTTCGGGCGTCCGTCAACGTGAGTTTGGCGTCGCCGTTCTGGGCAATGGGCAGGCACTCGCGGGTTTCGAAAAAGGCCTTCTTCACGATGTCTTCGATGTGATCCTTTGATCGGCCTCATTCTGGGCCGAATTCAGCCTGACCTCGTCGCCATGAATCCAGCGATGTCCTTCTCCCTGAACATCCGCTCCCCCGCAAAGTCCACAAACGCCCGCACCTTCGGCGACAACTGCCGGCTCGACGGCCACAGCGCCGAGAACTGCCCCTGCCGCACGAGGTGCGTGGCCAGTACGCGCTGAAGCTCGCCGCGGCACAGCGAATCGCGCGCGAGGAAGTCGGGCATGTAGGCCACGCCGAGGCCGGCCACTGCCGCGCCCAGCATGGCTTCCATGTTGTTGCACAGCAGGCCGGGCGGCAGCTGCGTGGGCAGGCCGGGCAGGTCCCATTCCTCGACCTTGCCGCCGGTCACGAACTTGTAGCGCAGGCAGGCGTGCTGTATCAGGTCGGCCGGCACCTGCGGCACGCCGTGGCGTTCGAGATAAGCCGGTGACGCCACCAGCACGAACTGGAACGGGCCCAGCCGCCGCGCGACCAATTGCGAGTCGACCAGATCGCCGCTGCGGATCGCCACATCGACGCCTTCGGCGATCACGTCGACCAGCCGGTCGTTGAAGTCGAGGTCGAGCTCGATCTCGGGGTAGCGCGCCTTGAAGTCCGGAAGGATCGGCAGCAGGAAGCGGTAGCCGATGGTCGGCAGGCTCACGCGCAAGCGGCCGCGCGGGGCGGCGACGGCGTCTTGCATCATGGCGCGCGCATCGTCCAGCTCGTCGAGGATGCGGCGGCAGCGCTCGTGGAAGAGCGCGCCCTCCTGCGTCAGCCGTGTGTGGCGCGTGGTGCGGTTGAAGAGGCGCACGCCGAGCTGCTGCTCGAGCCGTGCGACGTTCTTGCCCACCGCAGAGGCCGAGATGCCCAACTGCCGGCCGGCCTTGGCAAAGCTCAGCAGGTCGGCCGCGCGCACGAAGGATTCGAGTCCGCTGAAGCTGTCCATGGATTGGCAACCCTAGGTTGGGAGTATGAGGATCAATGGTGCCATTTTCATTCCATTGATTCCTTTCTATCTTCTGTGGCTTCCTTTCTCCTGCGTGAAAGCCTTCGATGTCCACGTCTTCCCTCAACAAGAACTGGCTGCTGGCCGCCGTCTGCCTGGCGGCGCTGGGCATGCCGCTGAGCTTTACCGGCCCGGCGGTGGTGCTGCCCGCGATCCGCGATGCGCTGGGCGGCAGCCCGGTGCAGCTCAACTGGGTGACCAACGCTTTCATGCTGAGCTTCGGCGCCACGCTGATGGCGGCCGGGGCGCTGGCCGATGCCTATGGGCGCAAGCGCGTGTTCCTGCTGGGGCTCGCGGTGGTGGCGCTGAGCAGCTCGCTGCTGACGCTGGCCCCCGGCATCGTCGCCTTCGATCTCGCTCGGGCTCTGCAAGGGCTGGGTTCTGCCGCGGCCTTCGCGGCGGGCACGGCCGCGCTGGCGCAGGTGTTCGACGGCGCGGCGCGCACGCGGGCGTTCAGCCTGATCGGCACTTCGTTTGGCGTGGGGCTGTCGTGCGGCTCCATCCTCTCGGGCTGGCTTGCCGAAAGCTTCGGCTGGCAGGCGGTGATGTTGAGCCCCGGCGCGGTCAGCCTCGTGGCGCTGTGCATCGCCGCGCCGAGCATGCGCGAGTCGCGCAATCCGGACGCCATGGGGCTCGACATGCCGGGCACCGTTACTTTCACCGCCGCGCTGAGCCTGCTGACGCTCGGCGTGCTGCAGGCACCCGACAGCGGCTGGGGCAGCCCGTGGGTGCTTTGCGCGCTGGCGGGCGCGGCGCTGATGGGGGCGGCCTTCATCGCCATCGAGCGGCGCGTGGCGCATCCGATGCTCGACCTGTCGCTGTTCCGCTTTCCGCGCTTCGTGGGCGTGCAACTGTTGGCTGCCGCGCCGGCCTATGGCTTCGTCGTGCTTCTGGTGCTGTTGCCGATCCGCTTCATCGGGCTGGAGGGGCGCAGCGCGATCGAGGCGGGGACTTTCATGTTCGCGCTCTCGGGGCCGATCCTCATCGTGCCGACGCTGGCGGCATCGCTCGCGCACCGGTTCTCGGCGGGCGTGATCTCTGCCGTGGGGCTGCTGGTGTGCGCGGCGGGGCTGTTCTGGCTCAGCCGCTGTGCGCCGGGCACGCCGCTGCACGACATCGTGTGGCCGCTGCTGCTGATCGGCGCGGGCATCGGACTGCCGTGGGGCCTGATGGACGGGCTGGCCGTGAGCGTGGTGCCGCGCGAGCGGGCGGGCATGGCCTCGGGCATCTTCAACACCGTGCGGGTGGCCGGGGAGGGGATCGCGCTGGCGTTGGTCGGAGCTGGATTGACGGCGCTGGTGACGGTGCAGCTGGGGCATGCCGCCGCCGCATCGCAGGCGGCGCAGCGTGTCACGACCGGGGATTTGTCTCAGGCGCTGGCCTTGCTGCCAGGACTGGACCGCGCGGCGCTGCTGCATGCCTATGGCGCCGCATTCGGCACGCTGCTGTGCGTGCTGGCAGGCGTGACGGTGATGACGGCGCTCGTCGTGTTCGCGTTCCTGCGCGGCGAGACGCATGCCGAGGCAGGGGCCGTGGCGCTGGAGTCAACGACCTGCTGACTCAGGCCTTTTCGGCGATCTCGAATATGTCGCGCAGCCATTGCGTGAACACTCGCACCCGCGACGACAACTGCCGGTTCTGCGCATAGAGCACCGAGACCGGCATCGGCGGCGGCGCGAAGCCGGGCAGCAGCACCTTCAGTCGCCCGTCCGCCAGCTCCGCGGCCACACGGTAGCGCGGCACTTGCACCAGCCCCAGGCCCGCGACGGCCGAGCCGGTGTACAGGTCGGCGCCCGTCACCGAGACGATGCCGCCCAGCTGCACGGTCGTCACCCGCCCGTCGACCGTGAATTCGAGCGGCACTGCCTTGCCCGTGGCGCTGGAGATGTAGTGGATGGCGCGGTGCTGTGAAAGCGCTTCCGGGCTTTCGGGCTCGCCATGCTGCGCCAGATAGGCCGGGCTCGCGACCGTGACCTGCGGCAGCAGCGCCACGCGCCGCCCGACCATCGACGAATCTTGCAGCGTGCCCGCGCGCAGCACGCAGTCGACGCCTTCGCGCACCAGGTCGACCAGCCGGTCGTCTTCGCCGATGTGCAGTTCCAAGTCAGGGTAGCGCGCCAGGAAAACCGGCAGCGCGGGCACCACGAAATGCCGTGCCAGCGTGCCCTGCAGGTTCACGCGCAGCAGGCCCTTGGGCGCCTCGTCGCGGAACAGGCCCTCGGCCTCTTCCACGTCGGCCAGCAGCCGCACGCAGCGGCGGTAGTAGGCCTCGCCGTCCTGCGTGAGGCGCACGGTGCGGGTGGTGCGCTCCAGCAGCCGGGTGCCCAGGCGCTGCTCCACGCGCTTGATCAGGTTGGTGACGGTGGCGCGTGGAATCTGCAGGTCTTCGGACGCCTGCGTGAAGCTCTGGCGCTCGGCGATGCGCACGAAGGCCAGCATTTCCTGGAAGCGGTCCATGGCCGGGCTCGGGATCTATTGTTGAAGTAAATGGAATGGTAATGGCGATTGGAGGCTAATTATCTTTGGATCGGAACGATCGAAGATTCGTCTCACCAACCCACCACTGCAAAGGAAACAGCCATGAACCAGCCCTCCAACTCCAAAGTCGCCCTCGTCACCGGCGCATCGCGCGGCATCGGCGCCGCCATCGCACGGCGTCTTGCCAAAGACGGCTTCGCGGTCGCCGTCAACTACGCGTCGAGCCCGGCGCAGGCAGACGCTCTCGTCGCCGAACTGCAGGCCGCCGGCGGCAAGGCCTTCGCGGTCAAGGCCGACGTGGCCAGCGCTGGCGAAGTGCGCGCCATGTTCGACGCCGTCGAGGCGCAGCTAGGCAAGGTCGACGTGCTGGTCAACAACGCCGGCGTGCTCAAGACCGTGCCGCTGGCCGAGCACACCGACGCGCTCTACGACCAGACCTTCGACATCAACGTGCGCGGCACCTTCAACACGCTGCGCGAAGCCGCCACGCGCCTCAACGAGGGCGGCCGCGTCGTCAATTTCTCGAGCACCACGCTCGCGCTGAACATGCCCGGCTATGCGATCTACAACGCCACCAAGGCGGCGGTCGAGGCCTTTACGCACGTCTTTGCCAAGGAACTGCGCGGCCGAAACATCACGGTGAACGCCGTGGCGCCGGGCCCGATCGCCACCTCGCTGTTCCTCGACGGCAAAACCGAAGAACAGATCCAGACCTTCGCGAAGATGCCGCCGCTGCAGCGCCTCGGCCAGCCCGAGGACATCGCCTCGGTGGTGGCCTTCCTCGCCGGTCCGGATGCGGGCTGGGTCAACGGGCAGGTCCTGCGCGCCAACGGCGGCATCGCCTGAGCCATCCCCTTTCTCGGATCAACCCAACCCATACGGAGAAACCTCATGCAAAAGCAGATCATCCTCGTCACCGGTGCTGGCACCGGCATCGGCAAGCTCAGCGCGCAATCGCTGGCCGAATCCGGCCACGTCGTCTACGCGTCGATGCGCGACATCGCGGGCCGCAATGCCGGCCGCGCTGCCGAACTGCGCTCGCTGGCCGCGGCGAAGAACATCCAGCTGCACCCGCTCGAACTCGACGTGCTCTCGCAGGACTCGGCCGATGCCGCCGCCGCGACCATCGTGCGCGAGCAGGGCCACCTCGACGTGGTGATGCAGAACGCCGGCCACCTGGTCGTCGGGCCGACGGAGGCCTTCACGCCCGAAGAGATCGTGAAGGTGTTCGACACCAACGTGCTCGGCGCGCAGCGCGTGAACCGCGCGGTGCTGCCGTACCTGCGCAGGCAAGAGTCGGGGCTGATGCTGTGGATCAGCAGCACCACCACCAAGGGCGGCTTTCCGCCGTTCATGGGCCCCTATGGCGCGGCCAAGGCTGCGATGGATTCGCTGGCCGTCACGCTGGCCTACGAGATCGCGCGCTTCGGCATCGAGACTTCCATCGTCGTGCCCGGCGCCTTCACTCGGGGCACCGACCATTTCCCGAGCGCGGGCAAGCCGGCCGATGCCGCGATCGCCGCCGCCTACAGCCGCTACGACGGCGTGATGGACCAGATCGGCGAACGCCTGTCGGCGCTGACGCCCGACAACGCCGACCCGCAAGCCGTGGCCGACGAGATCGTGCGCATCGTGGGCCTGCCCGCCGGTGCGCGGCCGATGCGTTCGCTGATCGACTTCGTGGGCGACGGTGCGACGGAGGTGTTCGAGGTGTCGGAGCGCGTGCGCATCGAATTCGCGAAGCGCATCGGCATGGGCGACTTGCTCGAAGCGAAGGTGCGGCGCTAAGAGGCTAAGAGGAGGCTAAGGGAGGCGTCATAAAAGGTGGGTCGGTCTTCCTGTCCAATAGCGGCATGGAAAACCCACCCCACGACCTCGCAGAACGCGTGACCGAGCTCGAGATCAAGTCGAGCTACGCCGAAGACCTGCTCGACCAGCTGAACATGACGATCTATCGGCAGCAGCAACAGATCGACCGGCTGATCCTGCAGGTGACGCAACTCAAGGAGCAGGCGCAAAGCGCGGGTCAGGACGGCGCCGCGCGCAACCCGCGCGACGAGCTACCACCGCACTATTGAAGACGCTCAGCCGTGCGAATGCCAGAGCACGGCGAAGAAGTGGCAGGTGCTGCCCGCCAGCACGAACAGGTGCCACACCGAATGCGCGAAGCGCACCTTGTTGTCGAACAGGAACACCACGGCGCCCGCCGTGTAGAAGAGCCCACCGGCCACGAGCCAGCCCAGCCCCGCCGGTGACATGCGCTCATACAGCGGCACCGCAGCCATCAGCGCCATCCACCCCATCGCCACATAGAGCCCGGTCGACCACAGCGGATGCTGCAGCCGGTTGAACAGCTTGGCGCTCACGCCCAGCACCGCCGCTGCGCAGATGGCGCCGAACAGCGTCCACCCCAGCGGCCCGCGCAGCACGCCGAACAGGAAGGGCATGTAGCTGCCGGCGATGAACAGGTAGATGGCCGCGTGGTCCAGCCGGTTGAACCAGGCCTTGGCCCGGCCCATGGGCAGCGCGTGGTACAGCGTGGAGATCAGGTACAGCACGATGGCCGTGCCCGCGAAAAGACAGGCGCCGACCACGCCCGCGGCCTGCCCCTTCTGCACCGCGTTGTAGACCAGGATCGGCAGCGCGGCGATGGCCAGCGCCAGGCCCAGGCCGTGGCTCAGGGCATTGAAGAGTTCTTCCATCGCCGTCTGGTCGCGGGCTGCCAGCACGGAGGTGCGCTGCGAGGGTTGCGTCTGGGAAGGAGCTGTCGTCATCGGGACCTCATGCAGATGAAGGGATGTAGTGGTTGCCTACTTGACCTGCTGCTTGCCCAGCTTGCGCGCCAGCGTACGCCGGTGCATGCCGAGCCTGCGCGCGGTCTCCGAGATGTTGAAGCCGGTTTCGGCCAGCGTCTCGTGGATGCGCTCCCATTCGAGCGTCTTGATCGAGGTCGAGCGGTTGGTCAGCTCGACCTCTGTAGTTCCGGCGGCGCGGCCGAAGGCGGCCTCGATGTCGTCGGTGTTCGACGGCTTGGCCAGGTAGTGGCAGGCGCCGAGCTTGATGGCTTCCACCGCGGTGGCGATGCTGGCGAAGCCCGTCAGCACCACGATCAGCGTCTTGGGGTTGTGCCGGTGCAGCATCTGCACGGCGGCCAGGCCCGAGGCTTCGCCGTTGAGCTTCAGGTCGACCACCGCATAGCCGGGCGACGCGGTAGCCAGCAGGGCCTCGACTTCCGCGAGGTTGCCCGCCTGCGTTACGGCATAGCCGCGGCGCTCGAAGGAGCGGCCGAGCGCGCGCGCGAAGGCATCGTCGTCCTCGACGATCAGCAACTGGCGCTCAGCTTCGGTTTCGGTCATTGCCTTCCACTTCGATGGTCTCGCCGTCGAGGACCTTTTCGTCGTCCTCTTCCGCCTCTTCTTCCAGCACGATGGCCGCGAGCGGCAGCGTGATCTTCACGATGGCGCCACCCTCGGGCCGGTTGGCCGCCGCGACGCGGCCGCCGACAGTGCGCGCCACGTTCACGACCAGGAACAGCCCCAGCCCGCCGCCAGGGCGGCCCTTGCTCGACTGATAGGGTTTGCCGAACTCCTTCAGGATGGCCGGCAGGAAGCCGGGGCCTGCGTCCGTGACCGTGATCGTCAGCGCGTCGGCGTCGTGCGCCGCCTCGAGGCGCAGCCAGTGCGGCGACGCCTCCAGCGCATTGTCGAGCACGTTGCAGATCATCTGCTTGAGGGCCGAGTCGGAGACCATGGGCAGGTCCCGGCCAAAGCGGTTGTCGTACTCGAAGTCTTCCACGGGGCGGGTGGTGCGCCACTCTTCGATCAGGTCGTCGAGGAAGGTGCTGACCGTGGTTTCTTCCGACGACTCGCCGCGCGCCTCGCCGGCCGACAGCAGGATGCCGCTCACGATGCTCTTGCAGCGCTGGATCTGCAGCTCCATCTCGGCCACCTCGGTCAGCAGCTCGGGGTCGGAGCTGAAGTGCGGCAGCCGGCGCCAGTCGCCCAGGATCACCGCCAGCGTGGCCAGCGGCGTGCCCAGCTCGTGCGCCGCACCCGAAGCCAGCAGGCCCATGCGCACGATGTGTTCTTCTTCCGAGGCGCGCTGGCGCAGGTCGGCCAGCCGGGCGTCGCGCGCACGCAGGTTGCGGCCGATGCGGGTGATGAAGATCACGAGCAGCGCGGCGTTCAGCGCAAAGCACACCAGCATGCCCTGGATGTAGGGGCTCCACAGGCCGCGGTTGTGGTCCAGCGGCAGCGCGAGCGGGCGCGAGAACAGCGCCAGCCCGGCAAAGCAGATGCTGGTGATGACCACGATGGTCCAGGTCGACCAGGGCTTCAGCAGCACAGCCCCCAGCGTCACCTGCAGCAGGAAGAGAAACACGAAGGGGTTGGTCGCACCGCCGCTCAGGTAGAGCTGGGCCGTGAGCGTGGCCACGTCGACCAGCAGCGCGAGGAACAGTTCGCCGTTGGTCACGCGCCGGTGGCTGCGCGAACGCAGCAGGCTCACCATGTTGAAGAGCGCGAGGCAGGTCAGCACCTGCAGCATGTGGTCCAGCGGCAGCCGGATCGCGAAGCCGTAGTGCACCACCAGGATGGTGACCACCTGCCCGACCACGGCGAACCAGCGCAGCTGTATCAGCTGCTGCATGTTCTGGTGGCCGGTGGCGTTGTCTAGGCTCGCGACACCGGCGCGGGGAGCGTGCAGCTCGCCCGCGACCGCGGCGGTGTCAGTCGTCGCGCTGAGCATCTTGGGCAGGACGGGCTTCGGCATGGGTCGCATTTTCGCTGCGCCGTACGAACCAGGCCGCGACCAGCACCATCAGGGCCAGGCCGTACCACGTCAGGGCATAGACGAGGTGGCTGTTGGGAAAGGCGATGACCGTCAGGCCGGCGGCGGGCCATGCGGGGGTGTCGATGCTGGCCGTGGCCTGCGCGGGCGCGGCCTCGGCATCGACGAAGTAGGGCGCGACGTCGTTCAGGCCGCGCGCCGCGGCAATGGCCTGCACGTCGCGCGAGAACCAACGGTCGGCAGCCGCGTCGTTCTTGCGCAGGAAGCCGCCCTTGGGCTCGGTGAGGCGCAGCAGGCCGGCGACAGCGGTCTCGCCCTGTGGCTCCGGCGCGGTGCGGGCCGGGCGTTCGCGTGCTTCAGGCGGCACGAAGCCGCGATTGACCAGCACCGCGGTGCCGTCGGCGCTGCTGCGCAGTGGGGTCAGCACCCAGAAGCCTGCACCGAGCTTGGTGCTGGCCTGCACCAGCGTTTCTTTGTCGTGGAGGAAAGTGCCGGCAAGGCGGACATGCCGGTATTCGTCGTTGGCCGCGTTGACGGTGGGCCATTCGTTTCGCCCGGGGGCCGTGCTGGCCGGGGCATGCACGCGCTGGTCGACGCGGGCAATGAGATCGAGCTTCCAGGCCCTGCGCTCGACCTGCCATGTACCGAGCGCGAAGAAGCCGGCAAAGGCGAGGGCTGCGCAGACCGCCAGTGCCACCCGCGCGGCGGTGGAACGCTGGCGGACCGCTGCCGCCATCAGGGCATGTTCTTCATGTCGTGCATCGAGTGCGGCATCATGTTGGTGTTCATGTGGTACATGACCCACAGCGAACCGGCCAGCGTGATGACCACGAGCACGAGCGTGAAGATCAGCGCCAGCATGTTCCAGCCGCCTTCGGACTTGGCGTCCATGTGCAGGAAGTACACCATGTGCACCACGATCTGCACCACGGCGAAGGCCAGGATGACGAGGGCGGTGGTGTTGGGCTTGTCGAAGACCTTGGCCATCACGAGCCAGAACGGAATGGCGGTGAGGATCACGGCCAGCACGAAGCCGGTCATGTAGCCCTTGAAGGTGCTGTGGCTCACCGGGCCATCGTCGTGGCTGTCATGGCCATGTGCGCCGTGGCCGGCGGTTTCGGTGTGCGCGCTCATTGCAGCGATCCCATCAGATACACGAAGGTGAAGACGCCGATCCAGACCACGTCCAGAAAGTGCCAGAACATCGACAGGCACATCAGGCGGCGGCGGTTGGCGGCGGTGAAGCCGTGCTTGGGCAGCTGGATCATCAGCACGATGAGCCAGACGATGCCGAAGGTCACGTGCAGGCCGTGGGTGCCCACCAGCGCGAAGAACGACGAGAGGAAGGCGCTGCGCTGCGGGCCCGCGCCTTCGTGGATCAGGTGCGCAAACTCGTACAGCTCCAGGCCGATGAAGCCCGCGCCCAGCAGGCCGGTGATGGCCAGCCAGACCAGCACGGCGCCCATGCGGCGCTTCTGCATCTCGAGTACGGCAAAGCCGTACGTGATGGACGACAGCAGCAGCAGCGAGGTGTTGATTGCCACCAGCGGAAGGTCGAACAGGTCGGCGCCCGAGGGGCCGGCCGCGTAGCTGCGGCCCAGCACGCCGTACACCGCGAACAGGCACGCGAAGATGAGGCAGTCGCTCATCAGGTAGAGCCAGAAGCCCAGCAGCGTGCCGTTCTCGGGATGGTGGTCTTCGTTGCGGACGTTGAAGACCTCGAACGCGGGCGCGTTCGACGCATGGCCGGCGCTGCCGGCGGAAAGAGCGGTGGTGTTAGACATGGGCAGCTAGCAGGCGCGTGCGCGCGTCTTCGGTGCTGACGACTTCTTCCGTGGGGATGTGATAGTCGCGCTTGTAGTTGAACGTGTGGATGATCACTGCGGCGAGCATGACGACGAAGCCGATGCCGGCCACCAGCCACATCTGCCAGATCATTGCGAAGCCACCCACTGCGGCCAGCGCCGCGATGATGAAGCCGGCGGCCGTGTTCTTGGGCATGTGGATCGGGCTGAAGCCTTCCAGCGGACGCTGGTAGCCGCGGGCCTTCATGTCGGACCAGGCGTCGTTGTCATGCACGCGCGGCGTGAACGCGAAGTTGTAGGCCGGCGGGGGCGACGAAGTCGACCATTCGAGCGTGCGGCCGTTCCACGGGTCGCCCGTGGTGTCGCGCAGCGATTCGCGGCGAATGAAGCTCACCACCAGCTGGATGATGAACGAGGCGATGCCCAGCGCGATCAGCACGGCGCCGAAGGCGGCAACCTGGAACCAGATCTGCAGCGACATGTCCTGGAAGTGGTTCATGCGGCGGGTGACGCCCATCAGGCCCAGGATGTACAGCGGCATGAAGGCGAACCAGAAGCCGACGATCCAGAACCAGAACGAGCACTTGCCCCAGAACGGGTCGAGCTTGTAGCCGAATGCCTTCGGGAACCAGTAGGTGATGCCCGCCAGCATGCCGAACAGCACGCCGCCGATGATCACGTTGTGGAAGTGGGCGATCAGGAACAGGCTGTTGTGCAGCACGAAGTCGGCCGGGGGAACGGCCAGCAGCACGCCGGTCATGCCGCCGATCACGAAGGTGATCATGAAGCCGATGGTCCACATCATGGGCAGCTCGAAACGGATTCGGCCGCGGTACATGGTGAAGAGCCAGTTGAAGATCTTCGCGCCCGTCGGGATCGAGATGATCATCGTCGTGATGCCGAAGAACGAGTTCACGCTGGCGCCGGAGCCCATGGTGAAGAAGTGGTGCAGCCAGACGAGGTACGACAGGATGGTGATCACGACCGTGGCGTACACCATCGAGGCGTAGCCGAAGAGGCGCTTGCCGGAGAAGGTGGAGACCACTTCCGAGAAGATGCCGAAGGCCGGCAGGATCAGGATGTACACCTCGGGGTGGCCCCAGATCCAGATCAGGTTCACGTACATCATGGCGTTGCCGCCGAGGTCGTTCGTGAAGAAGTTGGTGCCGACGTAGCGGTCGAGCGACAGCAGGGCCAGCACGGCGGTCAGCACCGGGAAGGCTGCAACGATCAGAACGTTGGTGCACAGCGCGGTCCAGGTGAACACGGGCATCTTCATCATCGTCATGCCGGGCGCGCGCATCTTCACGATGGTTGCCAGCAGGTTCACGCCAGAGAGCAAGGTTCCGACCCCCGCTATCTGCAATGACCATATGTAGTAGTCGACCCCCACGTCGGGGCTGAAGAGAATGCCCGACAGCGGCGGGTAGGCCAGCCATCCGGTCTTGGCGAACTCGCCCACGAACAGCGACGCCATCACGAGGCCGGCGCCGAAGGTGGTCATCCAGAAGCTGAAGTTGTTCAGGAAAGGGAAGGCCACGTCGCGCGCACCGATCTGCAGCGGCACCACGAAGTTCATGAGGCCCGTGACCAGCGGCATCGCCACGAAGAAGATCATGATCACGCCGTGGGCGGTGAAGACCTGGTCGTAGTGGTGCGGCGGAAGGAAGCCGGCGTTGTCGCCGAAGGCCATTGCCTGCTGGGCCCGCATCATCAGCGCGTCAGCGAAGCCGCGCAGCAGCATCACCAGGCCCAGGATGATGTACATGATGCCGATCTTCTTGTGGTCGATGCTGGTGATCCAGTCGCGCCACAGCATGCCCCACAGCTTGAAGTAGGTCAGTGCGCCGAGAACGGCGATGCCGCCCAGCACCACGCCCGCGAAGGTCGCGAGCAGGATCGGTTCGTGGAAGGGAATCGCCTCCCAGGTGAGGCGGCCGAAGACGAGCTTCGTCAGGTCTAGGTTCTGCAACATCTTATTCTTCGGTGGTGCACATCGCGGTGACGTACTTGCGCTTGGGTGTATCGAGTGAATCGACCTGCCAGGCTTGCTTGGTGGCAACGTTGAAGGCGCCGGGCTTGCCCATGCCGCCGTCGGCGTCGATGGCCATCATTTCCTTCATGCACATCTTGTTGCGGTCCACGCACAGGTTGAGGATGGCGTCGTACAGGGCGGGGTCCACGGCGGCGTAGTGGCGCACGGGTTCGCGCTCGCTCGGCACTTCGAGCTTCTTGTAGAGATCGCGCGTGAGTTCGCCGTCCTTGCCGGCCTTGACCTTCTGGACCCACTGGTCGAAGTCGCCGTTGCTCAGGCCATGGAACTTGAAGCGCATGCCCGAGAAGCCGGCGCCGCTGTAGTTGGCGGAGAAGCCTTCGAACTCGCCCGGCTTGTTGATCACCGCGTGCAGCTTGGTTTCCATGCCCGGCATGGCGTAGATCTGGCCGGCCAGCGCGGGGATGAAGAAGGAGTTCATCACCGAAGAGGCCGTGATCTTGAAGCTGATCGGGCGGTCCACCGGGGCGGCTAGTTCGTTCACCGTGGCGATGCCCTGCTCGGGGTAGATGAAGAGCCACTTCCAGTCGAGTGCCACCACTTCGACCACCAGCGGCTTGGTTTCGGCCGGAATCGCGCGCTGGGCGTCGAGGCGGCGCAGCGGCTGGTAGGGGTCGAGCGTGTGGGTGCTGATCCAGGTGATGGCGCCCAGCGCGATGATGATGAGCAGCGGCGCCGCCCAGATCGCCAGTTCGAGCTGGGTCGAGTGGTCCCAGTCGGGGCTGTAGGTGGCCTCTTTGTTCGACTGGCGATAGCGCCAGGCAAAGAAGATGGTCAGGGCGATCACCGGGATGATGATGATCAGCATCAGCACGGTGGAGACGACGATGAGGCGTCCCTGCTGATTGGCGATGTCGCCGGATGGGTTCATCAGCACCGTGTTGCAGCCCGCCAGGAGCATGGCGGAAAGCAGCAGGAGTGATCGGCGAAGGTTCTTGAGGATGTGCATGCCGAAGGAAAAGAGGTGCAGGGGCGACGCAAAAAGACCCCACAATCTACGCCTGAAGACGGGTTTCGCCTATTGGACGTTTTGTCCTATGGCGGTAAATGTGATTCGGTGCGACGCTCTGGGATCTCCATGGTCTTATGGTGTCGCGCCCCGGCGTGACACCTGAATTACAGCAAGCAATGACGACGTCCAGCATCAGTCCGCAAGGCGCACAGCCGCTGCCGAACTCGCCCGAGCACGGCGGCGCCCGGCAGGGCGACGACCACTCGCACATCGCCCCCGGCGAGATCGCGGTCGGCGTGATCATCGGCCGCGCCTCCGAATATTTCGACTTCTTCGTCTACGGTATCGCCTCGGTACTGGTGTTCCCGGCGGTCTTCTTTCCGTTCGAGCAGCACCTCGAGGGCGTCCTCTATTCGTTCCTGATCTTCTCCTTCGCCTTCATCGCGCGTCCGTTCGGAACTGTCATCTCGATGGTCATCCAGCGACGATTCGGGCGGGAGGCCAAGCTCACGTCGGCACTTTTCGTGCTGGGCACCTCCACCGCCGGCATCGCCTTCCTGCCGGGCTATGCGAGCCTGGGCTTCACGGCAATCGTGTTGCTGTCGGTGTTCCGCTTCGGCCAGGGCCTGGCGCTGGGTGCTTCCTGGGACGGCCTGCCTTCGCTGCTCGCGCTGAACGCCCCGGCCAACCGCCGCGGCTGGTACGCCATGCTGGGCCAGCTGGGCGCGCCCATCGGCTTCTTCATTGCCAGCGCGCTGTTCGCTTACCTGTATTCGAGCCTTCCGTCCGAAGACTTCCTCGACTGGGGCTGGCGCTACAGTTTCTACGTGGCCTTCGCGATCAACGTGGTGGCGCTGTTCGCCCGCCTGCGCCTGGTGGCCACCGACGAATACTCGCGCCTGCTCGAAGAGCGTGAACTGGAGCCCACCAGCGTGAGCGAACTGGTTCGCTCGCAGGGCGCCAACCTGCTGATCGGCGCCTTCGCCGCGCTGGCCAGCTATGCGCTGTTCCACCTGATCACGGTGTTCCCGCTGTCGTGGATCACGCTGTATTCCGACCAGTCGGTCACCGAATTCCTGATCGTGCAGATGATCGGCGCGGTGCTCGGCGCCGCCGGCATCGTGGCTTCGGGCCTGCTGGCCGACCGCATCGGCCGACGCTTCACGCTGGGCGGCCTGGCTGCCGTGATCGCGGCATTCAGCGGCTTCGCCCCCACGCTGCTCGATGGCGGCCGGGTCGGGCAGGACATCTTCATTCTGTTGGGCTTCGTGATCCTGGGCCTGTCGTACGGCCAGGCGGCTGGCGCCGTGACCTCGAACTTCGCGCCCAAGTACCGCTACGTTGGCGCGGCGCTCACGGCCGACCTGGCCTGGCTGATCGGCGCGGCGTTCGCGCCGCTGGTTGCCCTCGGCCTGTCGGCCCACTTCGGTCTGGCCTACGTCAGCATCTACCTGCTGTCGGGCGCCATCGCCACGCTGGCCGCGCTGGCGCTGAACCGGGCACTGGCGCGGGACTGACCGGCAAGGCAGCAGCTGCCACTGTTTCTTTCAAAAGGGGCCGCTTCGGCCCCTTTTTCATTAGGATGCCCCGATGTTCGCCGCCGCAATTTTCGACATGGACGGGCTGCTGATCGATTCGGAACGCCCCATCATGGCCGCCTGGATCGAGGCCGCCCGCACGCTCGACATCGAGCTTTCGCACAGCCAGTACCTGCAGGTCGTCGGGCTGGCCATGACCGAGTCCGAACACATCCTCGCGTCGCTGCTGGGCGGTTCGGACGCCTACAACCACGCCGTGGCCCATGTCCGCCAGCGCCTGCAGCTGGAGCGTTCGGACGGTGCACCGCTGTTTCCCATCAAGCCAGGCGCGGCTGAATTCCTGAGCGCGCTGCGCGAACGCGGCACGCGCTGCGCTGTTGCTTCGTCGTCGACCAGCGGGCAGATCCAGGCTTGCCTTGGCAGCCTCGGCGTGCTGCACCATTTTTCAGCTTTTGCGGGCGGAGACGAGGTTGCGCGCGCCAAGCCCGATCCGGCGCTCTACCTGCTCGCAGCCGAACGGCTGGGCGTGGACCCGGCGGAATGCATCGCCTTCGAGGACAGCGAGAACGGCGCCAAGGCGGCGCTGGCTGCGGGCATGCGGGTCGTGGTCGTGCCCGACCTCAAGCACCCGCCCGCATCCATCATCGAGCGAGCCTTCCATGTGCTCGAGTCGCTGCACGAAGCGGTGCCGCACCTGCCGCGCTGGTTTCCCGCCGAGGCCGCAACAAGGCTCTCATGATCAAGATCGGCACGCTCTGCCATGTGGTCGACAGCTGCCTGGCGTCGCCCTTCACGGAGTGTGCGGTGGGCCGGATCGTGGAAGTGGTTTCGCCACCCTACGAGGCGCCAAGCGAGCGCTACCTGCCCGGCACGTACTACGACGTGCTGTTCGAGGGCTGGACCTTCAACGCTTTTGGAGCGTAGCTAATCATTAGGTCGACAGAATTCGTTTTCTATCAATGAATTAGCTCAGGTAATGTTTTCCACGCTGGCTTGACTACGCAGTCGAGCTGGCCTGCCCCCTTCAGGTGTGCCAACGTTGAGTTAGCGAGTCCAAGGTTTGGGCGATTGCTTGATCTCCGGTGACTGCCTTGCATCGCCAGCGCGCTGGCGATGCAAGGCGGCGAATCTGGCTGGTGGGATGCGCCTCAGTGAGCTGTGGGGCTGCACCTCGTCGTAGTCGCGCCGCCAGCGGGCTATTTTCTGCCTGGCCTGCACAAGCGTCTCGAACCACTGTTCGTTCAGGCATTCGTCGCGGAACTTGCCGTTGAAGCTCTCGATGTAGGCGTTCTGCGTCGGGCACCCAGCATCGTTGAGCAGGCGCCGCACGCCGCGTGCCGCCGCCCAGGGCATGAAGGCCCGACTGGTGAACTCCGGCCCTGGTCGGTGCGGATGGCCAGCGGGTAGCCGCGGAACTGCGCTGCCTGATCCAGCAAACGGACGATGTACTCGTCGCCCATGCCGTGGTCCGCTGCGCGATGTCTAGGCACTTGTGGCGGAAGTCATCCACCATCGTCAAGCACTTGATGCGCCGGCCGTTAGCCAGTGCGTCCATCACGAAGTCCACGCTCCAGATGTCGTTGACATGGCGACCGCTTAGCAAGCGGCTGGCGCTCACCAGCGGGACGTTTGACCTTGCAGCGTTTGCGCATCGATTCGGCGCTCGCTGATGGACAGTTCCTG
Organism: Variovorax multivorans; assembly: GCF_051216835.1. NCBI lineage: Bacteria > Pseudomonadati > Pseudomonadota > Betaproteobacteria > Burkholderiales > Comamonadaceae > Variovorax > Variovorax multivorans. The sequence goes on along the minus strand of NZ_JBPJZL010000003.1, from coordinate 9,986 downwards.
GACCATCCTGGCAGTCACCTCGCGCCTGGCCGGCGGGGGCAGCGCTTAACCCCGAAGCCCACCTTCAGCGCTTCGATGTGCAGTTGGGCTGCGGCCACCAGCTTCTTGAGCTTGGCATTCTCGCTCTCGATCTCGCACAGCCGCGCGGCCTCGCTGGTATGCATGCCGCCGAATTTGGCGCGCCGCTACTTGTAGGAGGTCGCGTCGCTGTAGCCACCCAGCCGGCACAGTTCCTTGACCGACGTACCGCCTTCTGCCTGCCTGAGAAATCCGATGATCTGCTCATCGGTGAATTTGCTTTTCTTCATGTCCGTTCTTCTTATGAAAACGGACTTTATTGACCTTCAGTTAGTACGCCCTAAGCAGGCCTTTGCAACAGTTGTTGTCAGTATTATTGACATTCAATCTCTATTGTTGAGTATTTTGTCCGCATTGTTAAATCTCCATTTCATCATCAGTTTCGTGAATTAATTACGCCTTTTCCTCATTGCGGGCAGGAATTCTGTACGAATTGCCATCAAAGAAAGCTAACCTCACATTTGAGAATGATTTCCATTCTCTTTAAAACTTTCCTACACATGGAGATATGTATGAAGGAAGACGCCACCTTGGTTGAATCGAACGAACTGATTGAAGCAATTCTTTCAGAATACGAAGCGCATGAAAAAAGCCAAACGACGGTCACAGGCCCGGGATGCCGAGGCATGTGCTGCGTTGAGTCCCGTTAAATAATTGGCGTAAATAGCCAACAAAAACCGACCGAAAAGTTCACCAACAGGCGAGTCTGTGTGGATCTGCCGCAGATTGCGCCGCTGTTTCCGCGATTTGGTGGCCTCGATCGCGAGCCAGGTCGCGAGCTTCTCGGCATAGGGATCGAGCTTGCTCGAGCCCGTCCGCTTGGCGTAGCGCGGCATTTCTTCGCCGCCTCGCAGGTACTTCTTTACGGTGTTGCGAGACAGGCCTGTACGCCTGGCTATCTCGCGGATGGACATCTGCTCGCGCAGGGCCCAACGTCTGATGACACTCAATGTCGCCACGTCTATCACTCCTAGGATCCCCTGCTTTAAAAAACAGCAGGGTAGGGTTTTACGTGGGTCAGTCTTAGACGGAAATTACTGCGCTAGCTGGGTCAATTTTCGACGGTAAACAACATCGCAGATTCAGATTTGATTTGTTTGGAGGGCTAGAGGAAGAAAATTTGGTCCGCTATAGAAACTGCAAAATCTGCGGCGATGAATAAGCATCTTTTCGCATGTGCGATGGCGCCGCAAAAAAGGTAGTAGCGGAAAAACTCGTTGGTCTCAGTACAGCTTTCCATGCTGTCCCACAACAAGATGGGAAAGCCGGGATAGGAACGTCCGCTGATGATCAGTTCCTTGGTGGACGACAGAAGGCGCATCAGAGCTGCTTGGCCTTGATCACTGCAACAGCGCCATTGAAATTGAGTCGCAGGAGGTGCATGGCCATATTCACAGCTCCGCCGCCGCCCCCCCGGTTTGAGCACGTATACATGAAGCACGGACCTGTGCACGCGATCTGGTAGTTGAGCTCACCGACACTCGCGTGCCAACGAGTAGTGCTCGAACTCTTCTAAGGCCTGAAGTCGGCGTCCTGCTTGGCGTGCTCAGCTATGGCATACAGTACGTCGGCCGCCTCTAGCTCGCGCCAGCGTCAAGTTATCCACAACCTTTCGACCCATCCCGCCCCTCCCCCGGACCTCCATCGCTACTCGTCTTGCAGGGAATAGCTCTATTCCTAACTGTTCCCAGGTTCTAGAGCTATTGCCGCGCGACAAGCTCGTACCCATTTCCGACCCCGATGCCGAAATCGAACGCTGGGAAGACGCCTTCCTCAACGAGCCCGTGCCGGCGCCGGCGCCGGCCGCTCAGAGCACTTCGTCGCGCAACTGCGGGAACACCTTCGACACCTTCGCGAGCAGGTAGTCGCCGTAGCGCCCGCTGAAGGCGTGCACGTTGGCGCGGTCCCAGCGTTCGGCGCTGTCGTCACGCGCATCGGCACCTGCGAGGCCTTCGATGCGCTGCACGCGCGCCTCGAAGTTCGGGTCGAAGAACAGCGGAAACGACAGCCGGTCGCGCCCCGAGGTGTTGCGCTTCACGCGGTGCGGCGTCGACTTGTAGAGCCCGCCGGTCATGCGGTCGAGCATGTCGCCGATGTTGCAGACGAACGAACCAGCCACCGGCGGCGCGTCGATCCAGCCGGCGGGCGTGTGCACCGCGAGGCCGCCGATGTTGTCCTGATGCAGCATCGTGAGGAGCCCGTAGTCGGTGTGCTCGCCCACGCCCCACTGCACGTCGAGGCCTTCGGGCACAGCCTGTGTCGGGTAGTTGAAGAGGCGGAACAGGATCAGCGGGTCGGCCGTGTAGCGTTGGGAGAAATAGTCCGCGCCCAGGCCGAGGCTCAGCGCGATGCCTTCCATCAGCCGGTGGCCCAACTGCGTGACGGCCGCCATGTACTCGAGGATGGTCTCGCGAAAGCCCGGCACGTCGGGAAACAGGTTCGGCCCGTGCACAGGCGTCTTCGCCTGCACCAGCGGGTGCGTGGCGGGCAGCTCGGTGCCGAGGTAGAGGCCTTCCTTCCAGTCGGGCCGGCCCGAGGTCAGCTCGCCGCCGAGCGGGAAGAAGCCGCGCCAGGCGCGCCCGCCGAGGGCCATGCGCCACTGCATCTTGGTTTCTTCGGGCAGCTCGAAGAAGCGGTGGCTCAGGTCTTCGAGCCGCTTCACCAGCGTCGCATCGACGCCGTGGCCGGTCACGTAGAAAAAGCCGTGCGCGCGGCAGGCGGCGCCGATCTGCGCGGCGACGGCGTCGCGCTCGGCCGTGCCGGCCACGAGCGGCGCGACGTCGATGAGGGGGAGGGTGGTGTCGGTCATGCGTCTCTCGCAAAAGGCGATCGGATGTCGGACAGGAACTGCTGCGCGCGCGGATGCTGCGGCCGGTTGAAGAAGTCGTCGGGCGTGGCGCGCTCCAGCACCTTGCCTTCGTCCATGAACAGCACGCGGTCGGCCACCTCGCGCGCGAAGCCCATCTCGTGCGTCACGCACACCATCGTCATGCCGTCGCGCGTGAGGTCGCGCATCACCAGCAGCACCTCGCCGACCATCTCGGGGTCGAGCGCGCTGGTGGGTTCATCGAACAGCATCAGCGGCGGTTGCATTGCCAGTGCGCGTGCAATCGCCACGCGCTGCTGCTGGCCGCCCGACAGCTCGCTGGGCCATGCGTTGGCCTTGTTCGACAGGCCCACGCGGTGCAGCAGCGCCATCGCGCGCTCGTCGGCCTCCTTGCGCGTGAGGCCGCGCAGCTGCATCGGCGCCATCGTGCAGTTCTGCAGCACCGTGAGGTGCGGGAACAGGTTGAACTGCTGAAACACAAAGCCGATGCGCGAGCGGAAGGCGTTCACGTCGAGGCCCGGCGCATGGATGTCCTGATCGTCGACGACGATGCGGCCCGACTGGATCGGCTCCAGCCGGTTGAAGGTGCGGATCAGCGTCGACTTGCCCGACCCCGATGGCCCGCACACCACGACGACTTCGCCCTTGTGGATGGTCTCGCTGATGTCGACCAGCGCGTGGTAGCTGCCGTACCACTTGTTGACTTTTTCGAGTTCGATCATGCGGACACCTTGGCGGTGGCTGTAGAGATGCCGCGGCGCGCGAGCCGGCGTTCCAGCCAGTAGGCAAAGCGCGACAGGCCGAAGCAGAGAATGAAGTACGTCCCGCCAAGAATCAGGTAGATCTGCGCGGGCTTGGTGAACACCTGCGTGTTGATCTGCGTCGCGATGAACGACACCTCGGCCAGCCCGATGATGTAGCCCAGCGAGGTCTCCTTGATGGTCGAGACGAACTGGTTCACCAGCGAGGGCAGCATGCTGCGCAGCGCCTGCGGCAGCACCACGAGCCGCATTGCGCGGCCGTAGCCCAGGCCCAGCGCGCGGGCGGTTTCCATCTGCCCGCGCGGCAGGCCTTGGATGCCGGCGCGCACGATCTCGGCGAGGTAGGCGGCGTCGAACACCACGAGCGCGATCAGCATGGTGGTGAACTGGTCGGTCTTCACGCCGGTGACGCTGGGCAGGAAGAAGTAAGCCCAGAAGATCACCATCAGCAGCGGCAGTCCGCGCACCACGAACACGAAGCCCGTGACTGGCCAGCGCAGCCAGCGCCACGGGCTCACGCGCGCCAGCCCGAGAAGGATGCCCAGCGGCAATGCCAGCACGAGCCCGCAGGAGGCCAGCAGCAGCGTGAGCACCAGCCCGCCGAGCGGGCCGTTGGGGTACTGCCCGATGAGGAAGTAGACCCAGTAGTCGTTGATGATTTCTAGCATCGCATCAACGCCTTCAGATCGTTCGCACCGGATACCGGTGGTGGTACCAGGTGGCAAGCCCAGTGATTGCGAGCGACACCGTCAGATACGCCGCGCTCGCGAACGCAAAAGACTCGAAGCTGCGGAAGGTTGCGCTCTCGACCTGGCCCGCCTGGTACATCAGCTCGGCCACGCCTATCACGGTGGCGATGGATGTGTTCTTCCAGAGGCTCAGCGTCTGTGAGATGAGCGGCGGAATGGTCACGCGCAGCGCCTGCGGCAGCACCACGCGGCGCATGGTGGCCAGATAGCTGAAGCCCATCGCGCGTCCGGCCTCGAACTGCACGGAAGGAATCGCGCGGATGCCGCTGCGGATGTCTTCCGCCATGAAGGCCGCCGTGTACAGCGCCAGCGCAATCACCGCGCTGTAGGCCTCGATGTGCCCCGCGTAGAGCCATTGCTTGATGCCTTCGGGCAGCAGCTCGGGTGCGCCGAAGTACCAGAACAACATGTGGGCGAGCAGCGGGATGTTGCGGATCGACTCCACGTACGCAAAGCCCAGCCAGCGCAGCGGCGCGAAGGGCGACAGCCGCAGCAGCGCCACCATCAGCGCGATGGGCAGCGCCAGCACCAGCGCGGCCGCGAGCAACTGCAGCGACAGCAGCAGGCCCGCGATGAGCATGTCGTGGTACTTGCCGGTCAGCAGCAAGGAATAGTCGAACAGGGGCATGGGGGGCGACAGTATCACCGCCGCGAAGGGCCGGGGCCGCGAGCCCCCATCCCGGCCTTCCCCCAGCGGGGGAAGGAGAAACGCGGGCTCAGTCGATCTTGTCGGAGTCGAGCTTGAAGTCGCGCGTCTGGAAGCCCGAAGCCGTCGTCGGGCCATACCACTTGATGAAGATCTTCTGCGCTTCGCCCGACTTCTCGAGTTCGCGCAGCGTGTCGTCCACCACGGCCTTCAGGCCGGTCTCGCCCTTCTTGATGCCGATGGCCAGCGCTTCGGTGCTCAGGTTCTGCTTGAGCACCACGTACTGCGCCTTCTGCGGACCCAGCTTGGCGTAGCTGCGCAGCAGCGCGGCCTCGTCGTCCACATAGCCCACGCCCTTGCCCTGCTGCAGTGCCTGGAAGGCCTGCTGGCTGGTGTCGAAGGTCACGACCTCGACGTTGGGCACGGCCTTGCGGATGTTGGGCTCCTGCGTGCCGCCGCGGATGGTCAGCACCTTCTTGCCCGCGAGCTGCGGCACCTCGTTGATGCCGCTGTCCTTCTTCACGATGGCCTTCTGGCCGGTGACGAAGGTGGTGAGAGAGAAGTCGATCTGCGCCTCGCGCTCCTTGTTGTGCGTGAGGCCGGCTGCCACCAGGTCCACGTGACCTTGCTGCAGTTCCGGAATGCGCGCGGCCACCGCGATCTGCTTGAGCACAGGCTTCACGCCGATCTTCTTGGCGATGGCGTTTACCAGGTCGACTTCGTAGCCGACGATCTGGCGCGTCTTCGGATCGACGAAGGTCGCGGGCTCGTCGGTGCCGAGCACGCCGACGACCAGTTCGCCCTTTTTCTTGATGTCGGCCAACTGGTCGGCGTGGGCGACGGTGCCGAGCAGGAAGGTGGAAGCGGCGACGGCCGCGGTGAGCAGGGTGTGGCGCATGGGTTGTCTCTCTCCTAAAGGAAATTCAGGGTCGAACCATATCAATAAAACCCCTGATTATTAAATCGTCAATCGACATATGCATATGGACAAGCTGAAGGCGGTTATTACGGGCTGGGTTAAATTCGCGGCGCCAAAAACGTGCTCCCGCCGTTTTCTTCCTGCATCTCATCCAGCGAGATCCTCATGATCATCAAACCCCGCGTGCGCGGCTTCATCTGCGTCACGACCCATCCCACCGGCTGTGAAGCCAACGTCAGGCAGCAGATCGACTACGTCAAGGCCCAGGGGCCCATCGCGGGCGGACCGAAGAAGGTGCTGGTGATCGGCGCATCGACCGGCTACGGCCTGGCTGCGCGCATCACAGCTGCCTTTGGTTGCGGCGCCGACACGCTAGGCGTGTTCTTCGAGCGCCCGGGCAGCGAGACCAAACCCGGCTCGCCCGGCTGGTACAACACCGCCGCCTTCCATCGCGCCGCGACAGCCGAAGGCCACTACGCGAAGAGCATCAACGGCGACGGCTTCTCCGATGCGGTGAAGCAGCAGGTCATCGACACCATCCGCGCCGACCTCGGCCAGGTCGACCTCGTCGTCTACAGCCTGGCCGCGCCGCGCCGCACGCATCCGAAGACCGGCCAGGTCTTCAACTCGGTGCTCAAGCCCATCGGCAAGTCTGTGAGCCTGCGTGGCCTCGACACCGACAGCGGGACCGTGAAGGAAACGGTGCTCGAACCCGCGACACAAGAAGAAATCGACAACACCGTGGCCGTGATGGGCGGCGAAGACTGGCAGATGTGGATCGACGCGCTGCAGCAGGCCGGCGTGCTGGCCGACGGCGCGAAGACCACGGCCTTCACCTACCTGGGCGAGCAGATCACGCACGACATCTACTGGAACGGCTCCATTGGCGCCGCCAAGAAGGACCTGGACCAGAAGGTGCTGGGCATTCGCGCGCAACTGGCGGCCAAGGGCGGCGATGCACGCGTGTCGGTGCTGAAGGCGGTCGTCACGCAGGCCAGCTCGGCCATTCCGATGATGCCGCTGTACCTGTCGCTGCTGTTCAAGGTGATGAAGGCGCAGGGCACGCACGAGGGCTGCATCGAGCAGGTGCACGGGCTCTTTGCGGAAAGCGTCTACGGCAGCACGCCGCACATCGACGAGGAAGGCCGCCTGCGCGCGGACTACAAGGAACTGGCGCCGCAGGTACAGGCTCGCGTGCTGGAGCTCTGGCCGCAAGTGACCGGCGACAACCTCGACGAGCTCACCGATTTCGCGGGCTACAAGACCGAGTTTCTGCGCCTCTTCGGCTTCGCGGTGGAGGGCGTGGACTACGAGGCCGACGTGAACCCTGACGTGGCCATTCCAGACCTCGTGCAGGTCTAGCAAGCGCCCGGAGGGATACTCCCGCCCATGCAGATTCAAGAAAAGCCGCCCGCCGGCACGCCGTTCGACTGGATCGGCGGCGAACCGAAGGTAGAGGCGCTGGTCGAGCGCTTCTACGACCTGATGGACCTCGAGCCCGCCTATGCGCAGCTGCGCGCAGTGCACGGCACCAGCCTCGACAACGCGCGCCAGCGCCTGTTCTGGTTTTTGTGCGGCTGGCTCGGCGGGCCGCAGCACTACACCGACCGCTTCGGCCATCCGATGCTGCGCGCGCGCCACCTGCCGCAGAGCATCGGCGGCCACACCATCGGCATCAAGGAGCGCGACCAGTGGCTGGCCTGCATGGACCAGGCGATGGGCGAGACGGGCGTGCCGGAAGACTTGCGCGAACGTCTGCGCGACTCCTTCTTCAAGACAGCCGACTGGATGCGCAACCGCGGCGAGTGACTGACCGACCACACAACGATTTCGAAAGACGCTTCTCCATGAATTCCATCGTCATCATCGGCGGCGGCCACGCCGCGGCCCAGCTCTGCGCGGGCCTTGCTGAAGCCGGGCAGGGCGCGCGCGTGCACCTGGTCTGCGAAGAGGCCTGCGAGCCGTATCACCGCCCGCCGCTGTCCAAGGCCTTTCTCAAGAGCGCGGAAGAAACCACGCAGCCGCACAAGGCCGCTGACTGGTATCGCGAAGCGGGCATCACGCTGCACCTGGGCGATGCCGCCGTGGCCATCGACCGCGTGGCGCACACCGTCACGCTGCGTTCGGGCGCGATCTTGCCGTGGCAGCAGCTGGTGCTGGCCACCGGCACACGCGCGCGCCAGATGCCCGACCTGAAGCCGGGCCTGGAAAACGTCGCGAGCCTGCGCGCGGCCGACGAAGCGCATCGCCTGCGCACGCGGCTCGCGGCGGCCGAACATGTGACGGTTCTCGGCGGCGGTTTCATCGGGCTCGAAGTGGCGGCCACCGCCAAGGCGCTGGGCAAGTCGGTGCAGGTGATCGAGAGCGCGCCGCGCCTGCTGGGGCGCGCCGTCTCGCCCGAGCTGTCGGCGCACGTGCTTGCTACGCACCGCGCGGCCGGCATCGACATCGTGCTCGGCGCGCAGACCGGCGCATTCGAAGTCGAAGGCGACCGGCTGGTGTCGGTGCAGGTCAACGGCGTGAAGCAGCCTGTCGATCTGCTGCTGCTCGGTATCGGCGCCGTTCCTGAGACCGCGCTCGCGCAAGCAGCCGGCATCGAATGCGCGGACGGCATCGTGGTCGACGGCCACATGCAGACCAGCGCGGCCGACGTGCTCGCGGTGGGCGACTGCACGCGCTTCCCTGATCGCCGCGCGGGCCGCGCGCTGCGGCTCGAATCGGTGCAGAACGCCAACGACCAGGCACGAACGGCAGTGGCCACGCTGACCGGCGCTGCGCGCACGCATGACGCGGTCGCGTGGTTCTGGTCCGACCAGGGCGGCATGCGGCTGCAGATGGTGGGCCTGATGCCGGCCGAAGGCACGCCGGGCCTGAGCAGCGTGCGCCGCGCGGGGCCGAAGCCCGATGCGTTCTCGCTGTTCCATTACGTCGACGGGCAGCTCGTGTGCGTCGAGTCGGTGAATGCGCCGGTCGATCACATGATGAGCCGCAAGCTGCTCGAAGCGGGGCGCAGCCCTGATGCGGCGGCAGTGGCGGATGCGGCGGTGCCGCTGAAGAACCTGCTGGCCTGAGGAGAAGCGGCTCAGCGCCGCGCGGGCGCCAGCAGCACGACGAGTGCGCCGGCCCCGCCTTCAGCAGGCTTGGCCTGTACGAAGGCGATCACTTCGTTCTTCTGGATCAGCCAGCGCTGGGTCTTGGTCTTCAGCACAGGCTGCTTGCCCGGCGAGCCTAGGCCCTTGCCGTGCACCACGCGCACGCAGCGCAGCCCCTGCTTGTAAGCAGTGCGGATGAAGCCGCCGAGCGCTTCGCGCGCCTCGTCGCTGCGCAGCCCGTGCAGGTCGACCTGCGCCTGGATCGCCCAGTCGCCCTTGCGCAGCCGCGCCGTCACGTCGGTGCCGATGCCGGGGCGGCGGAAGCTCATGGCGTCGTCCACGTCGAGCAGCGTGGTCACGTCGAACTCGTCGGAGAGCGACTCGCGCAGCACGCGCTGCTCGTCGAGCTGATGCTGCACGGGGATGGGCGCGGGCGGCTCCGGCGCGAGCGGCACGGCGGCCTTGCGGCGCAATGGTTCGGTGGCGCCGATGGCTCGGGCGAACAGGTCTTTCTCGGCAGCGCGCTTGCGTTCGGCCGCTGCCTTGGCGGCGGCCTCGGCGGCTTCGCGCTCGCGGGTTTCGGCGAGCACGCGCTGCACCTGCTTGAGGTCTGCGAGGTTCTTGAGTGAGGGCGCGCGCGAGGCCATCAGAGCAGTCCCCTCTCGGCCATCGAGAAACTCTGCCCGGGGCTCACGATGATGTGGTCGAGCACCCGCACGTCCACCAGCGCCAGGGCGGCTCGCAGCGTTTGCGTGAGCGACTCGTCGGCACGCGAGGGCTCGATGTTGCCGCTCGGGTGTTAGGTTGCATTGGAGAGTGTCAACAGGGTTGCCTGATCTGACGAGTCGCCGAACACTGGGAACTGCCCGAGCAGCCCAAGCCTCTTTCAGAGGCGAGTAGCCCGGCGCGCCGCA